>JAILRB010000003.1 GCA_024698585.1 Eubacterium sp. | reverse complement strand
GATGGCAGCTCGTTTAGATTGCTCGGATTCAACAATTAAGCGGTGCCTGCAGTCTATGGTTGAAAAGGGCGTACTGAAACGAATTGGCTCAAATAAAAAAGGTGAATGGATTATATTAGAAAAGAAGTAATATAAACAAATGTATTTTTACCGAATTACGGAGGATAAAGCATGGATTATCTAACCTCAGCGGAATGTGCAAAGAAATGGAATGTGTCTCAAAGAAGAGTAGCAATATATTGTAAAGAAGGACGAATCGAAGGCGCGTTTTTTATGGGAAGAATGTAGTTGATTCCAAAAGATACGAAGAAACCGGAAAATCCGAGAAGAGTCCGTAAAATTGGGCAGGATAGGAAATGATTGTGGACTCAGTGAGTCCACAATCCAAGTTGGTGTTATGGAAGCTGCTATATTATTTTAATAAGCTAAATGTAAGGAAGAATAAAGATACTATGCTAGAAAATATTGATGACGTTAATTCAGGAGTGCATAAAAGATGGATTTATTCTAATAAAGTTGATTACGAGCTTGTTTGTGATTATCTTCAAAAGATTAATTATAGTACTCAGGATTATAATCATTTGATTTCACAAAAACTTAGTAGAGGAGATGTGTGTTATTTAATATTGCTTGTAACATGGATACAAGAATCATATATAGATAAGCTAAAAGCTTTAGATAAGTACTTGGCTCGTCAAAAGAAAAAAGATTATGTGTGAAGGAATATGATGATGATTGAAAAAGATTTAGGATATGTCCATCTGTAGATGAAAAGTACTTTATACCAGAAGAAAAGCTTTATTACACGTATCCAGATGTTACGCATAGCGATGAAACATTAGGAAAACTTCTGAAGGAAAAGAGACAGACATGGCAGTATTTGAAAGGCGCTAAGAAGCTGCCTAGAAAGGCTGTTAATGGCAATAGGTCATTAGCAATGGATATAGGGGAAGCACTGGAAAACGGCTGTGTAGAAAGAGTATTATCTAAAGTTGATGTCAATGGTATTGTTGTAACGTACAGACTGGATTTCGAAGGGAAGATTATTGGAACATGGCCGTAAGGGAGGAACATTAATGAGAGATTATTTATGTGATAAAAAAATACGGGAAAGTTTGGAATTTGACATAGAGCAACTAATTAAAAAAGAGAATAAAGTTGAAAAAATTATATGATGATTTGAAGAATGGAGTAAATAAGTATCCTATTCCGACAGAACAAGTAATATTTAATACAAATACAGGAATATATCAGTTGATTCAAGAAATGGTGAGAATTAAATACTCTTTGGGAATGCCTTGCGAAGAATTGGAAGTTTTATTTACAAAAGGCATAAAATATATTGATTCGATTGGTATGAAAAAAATAGGTTATGTGGGTATGGTGTGGTTTGTATCATTGGGGATTTTGCTTGAAACATCCAAAGAACATATGCAGATATTGATAAATAAAGTACATTAAAAAATGAATCAGAATTGAATGACGCATTGATTAATGAGGAACAACGACTTACAGAGAATACAAATGAAGAATATAAAGAGGGTATAGTTTTAAATAAAAGTCTGCAGCAGATTATCCCTCCCAAATATCAGTCGATTGTAAATGACATAATTTTTGATTACGAAAAAATCAGTGACAGAGATTTGGGGAATAAATATAAACTAAATCAAGTTTGGTATGATTTGGAAGAGAATACACGTACTTGAGAAGAAATGGATTTACATATGATAGTGTTTCTAAAATAATGAGGAGATAGAAAGGAGTGTATGATTATTATTTGTGTAATAATTATATAAAGAAACAATGGATAGTATTTGGACTATGATAAATGATGAAATGGGCAAATATATGGAAAAGGTAATCAAAAAATATAATATGAATTGTGTTAAATTAAACAAGTTGAGTTCTATTTTATATAATGATTACTGTTATCTGATTATAAATATAGATCGTTTTGGTGTTGACTTTATATATGTTTTCGAAGAAGAAGGAGAAATTTTGGGGTATGAATGCAGTAATTATCTGTGTATGAGATTTGATGATGTGGACAGACAAAATTTGCTTCAGGAAACAAAAGCGGGAGACGCAGTTAAGAACGAATTAATTGTAATAGCTAATGGATGGGTCAATAAATGTGAAGATGTGCTGACGGGAGAAAAGGATTGGATACAAAAATATGAAAAGTCACCTTTTTACTCAAAAACCAAATTGCCGATAGATGTGGAAAGAATAATCAAAATAATACTGAGTTCCCGGAATAATAAAAAATGATTGAAATGGGAGCTGCAGGTGCTACAGATCTAAGGAACAACATTGACGGACTTTTGATCCTGATCGAAAAAGAATTAAAGCTCAATCCTTTCGATTCCTGCCTTTTTATATTCTGTAACAGAAAAAGGGACAAGCTAAAAATCCTATTTTGGGATAACAATGGTTTCTGGCTTTACTACAGACGACTGGAAAGCGGACATTTCCTCTGGCCGGATAAGAAAAGCACCTCGTCCATGGCGGTTACAGAACAATAATCATTCTGGCTGCTGGATGGTTTATCCATTGACCAGGGAGGTGCGCATAAGGCTTTTACCGGCCGAAAAAAACATGCCCCAATATGCCAATATTTGCGGATTTTGAGTGAATTGAAGAAATGATGAAAATGGCTGAAAAGCCCATAAATACAGGAGTTTAGAACAATGATTAAAGTTTTATTCATATGCCACGGCAGGATAGAAAGCTGTTATCATAAAACCGCATGAATACTTGATTTGTGGGATGGGGAGACGATGGTTTGCACCCCGTGTGCACCTTTTAGAAAGAATAGAAGAAAAATATATGAGTCCAGACCTATGTGAGTAACATATATTGGCAAAAAGAAAATGCCGGTGTATGTTACTTTTTTATTAGAATAAGAGAGTGCTGGAAACAGAATAAATTTTACACCTTTTTTACGAGGATAGGATATTTGATTTTACACGACTTTGATAGCATATCTT
>JAILRB010000046.1 GCA_024698585.1 Eubacterium sp. | reverse complement strand
AACATCCTGCAACCCAATCGCAGCCTGCCAAGCTTGTCCAAGTTCTTTTCTTGTAGGAGGAAGATTTTTTATATATTCCTCAAATGGATCTTTTTTTATATCCTTCATATCAAACCTCCATAATCCAATCAAAACTCATCTGTTTTATTATATTCTATGATGCAAACACTTTCAATGTAATACCTTACCATTTTCATGATTTGCTCTTTATAATTGTGCCGACACTGTCGGCGTAATCTACGATATATTTTTATAAGCTCAAACAACTAACAACCCCACCAGGCCGCGTCAAACTCCAGCATATCTTTACTGCTTTTGACACGTCCCGATGGGTTCGTTTATTGGTAGCCAAGCACACTTAAGATTAAGTGCGCTTCGCCATATGTAATTGTATGTCACATCTCCAAAATCACTGTTATTTTGCTGCTTTGTCACATTTGCCCAAAAACTGCCTGGGTTAAAAGTGGGTTATACAGCCACCTTAAATTACCCACGAACCTTGCTATTACTGCATTCAGAAACTTCGTGGAATCAGTTGCCGTGGCAGACGAATAGTACTTTTATCATTTTTCTCTCCCTTAATATCAAGTTTCATTTTGATTTTTCACATCACCTGCATAGATTTGTAAAATTTTGGTATATTCTATGCATGTTCTATTTTGGTTTTCATACTTGCATGCATAAACCAGTGCGGTTTTTTACTTTTCTATGCACGTTTTCTCTTGGCATTCTAACTTTCCTGCATAGATTTGTAGGATTCTGATATATTCTATGCATGTTATTTTTTGATTTTCTAACTTGGCTGCATAAACTAGCTCAATTTCGGCTTTTTCTATGCATTTTTTCTCTTAGCCTTCTATCTTGCCTGCATAGACTAGCATAATTTCTTTTTTTTCTATGTATATCCGCCCCTGTTCGTTCAGTTCGACTGCATATATCTGCGCAGTTTGGGTACTTTCTATGCATCCCTTATAATCTAGAAAGTTTTTTACTATAAATATTTCAAAATCACTTCTAGTCTATCAACGATAACTTCCGGCTTATATTTAATCAACTTCGGATTTCCATGCGAAAAGCTACCTTGTCTCACCCATATAGTGTTCATTCCAAACATTGCCGCCGGTTCTATATCATTATCAAGTCTGTCCCCAATCATATAGGACTCTTCCGGCATACAGTCAGCTTCAGTAAGCGCCAATTTAAAAATCTGTAAGTCCGGTTTACTAACGCCCGCTTCAGCCGAAGAAATAATTACGTCAAAGTAATCTCTTATTCCATATTCTGTCAATCTCTGTTCTGTACCAATTTTCTGGTTTGCAATAATTCCCAAATGATATTTCTTTTTCAAAGTTTCCAAAACCTTTGGAGTATCAACATATAATTTTTCCAGGTTGCTCGGCCATTTCATTGTCTCTAGCCCGAACTCCTTTGCTGCATCTTTATAAGGCAGACGATTCTCTTTTGAAAGTTCTATCATTCTCTTTTCCAAAATATCTCTTGTAGGAGCGTTTGGTTGTTTCAATAATTCCTGCGTTCTATATTCCGCACAATCACTTTCATCAATTAATGTGGAACCCAAGTCGAAAAATAGCCATTTAATTTCTTGATTCATTTGTTTCAATCTCCCAATCTTAAACTCTCTCATCTGTCACAATATGTTCTATACCACTGTGTTCAGACTGCAAATAATCCTTCATAAACGTAGGAAATGCTTTATGTTTATCTAAATCTTCAATTGGAATCCAGTGCATAGTTTCTCTTACTCCCTGAGAGTAACTGTCACTATTAAGCTGTTTTGTTCCTCTTGGTTTCATAAAAAAATAGAATGATACTTCGTGACAATCCATGCCTTTCAATGTGCTCATATTTTCATTAAAGAAATTCTCATGTATTACTGCAAGACGATCAACTTCATAGTGCACTCCCGTCTCCTCATAGACTTCTCTTTTCACTGCATCCTCAGCAGTCTCCCCCATATGAACGCCTCCACCTATGGAATAGTAATAATCATCTATCTCATTTCCAGCAAAAAGCACACAACCTTCTTCAACAATTATCGCTGCAGCGCGATATCTGAACCATTTTTTATCTTTTGTAATTCCACAATCGTATTTCATAATAGTCCTCTTTCTTTCCAAATATTCTCAATAATTATTCTGTCCCTTTCCCATAAGTCAATCGGTATATGTATCCCATTTCTTACCTCAATCCAACATTTTTTAACGCCGTATATTCCCTCAAATACATTCCTCTTCTCATTTCGTCAGTCTCTGCATACATCTGATGCTCTGAGAATATAGATAAAATTTCATCAACAGGCAACCATCTTGGTTCCATCCCAACTTCCTGTTCTCTGTCCGTCAATTGAACATTCGTTTCTCCAACCACTTCGCCCCAATAGTAACGGTTCACCCATTTCCAATCTTCATAATATTCGTCGATTTCCAGTACACATTCAGAGGGTTTAACCACGATTCCTGTTTCCTCTGCCACCTCACGAATCACACAATCCGCTTCAGTTTCATTCACTTCCAAACCTCCGCCCGGTAACATCCACTGATTTGTCTTAGTTTCGTATGAAAGAAGTATTTTATTATCTTTGATTATAATAGCTCTGCAAGCTGTTCTGATTTTATCCGATTTTCCAAAATAATTTTCGCCAACAATATCTATAATTTTCATTTTATTATTCCTGCTACTCCTAATTTTCAGTGACATCATGTCACTAACTTCTATCTGCCATGTCAACACATAAACCCATTTTATTCGGGTATTAGGCTTTTCCCAACAAGAATCTTTTGTATTACAAAAGAGTATCTTGCAAATGAAGCCTTATCGAATTACAACCCATCTACCATCACGCTTAGAGCCTATACGCTCTATCTTCCCCTTTTTTTGTAAACTAACAAAAGTTCGCTCAATAGTACGCTTAGTAACTCCTATATGTTTTGCAATCATATCAGCATTTTTCTCTGAATCTTCTATTAACAATCCTAAAACATCTTTTTCTGTTTTATTCAAACCGACATTCAAACCAACATTCAAACCGACATTTTATATCTTACAATATACGCTTCCAATTAAATCAAAAATATATTAATTTAGTAAAATACTCAATACTAATATGAACATAATCTCAATTATCCATTCCAAAGAAACAGGAGCAACTTTCCTTGCTCCTAATCATATCCCCTGAAATGTCTTAATTTAAAAGTTCTCAACTTTTAATACCTGATTTTCTCCATAAATTCTTGTAGTAATATTTAAATACTCTATTTCTTTCCCCTCTTTCGTTTTTCTGAGTCCTGATGATTTCGCATATGATTCAGAACCATACACAACAACATTAGTCCCCTCATATTCTTTCATTTTCCCATACATTTTGTCGTCAGTAAATATTATCCCTAGTGAAACATATTTACCTGTTTCTACTTTTACTGAATAAATTCGCATATTGTAAAAGGGAAAATTTTCTTTCGGTAGTTCAACAGACTTCACGCTTCCACAAAAAACCACTGGATGATATACTTTCTTTGAAATATAATTAAAAGCTCTTAAATAGCTTTTTTTATCATATTCGAAAAAGAAAGAACTCCATGATATCTCATCATACGTTCTATTTTTACCATTATAAAATTTTAATTTGAGTTTTTCCTTTATTTCTTCAATACCATCTTTATCAAGTTGACATCGTAGTTTTAATATTTTCCTCAACGTCGTAATATAAGCCGGTTTGTCCCCACTTTTGATGTATTTTAAAGTTGATCGTTTTACTTTCTTTTCTTTGCATATGTTGCCTTCTTCTATAAACGTTGTTTCTAGAGTATCGACTAATATATGTAATCGTACAATATATGATGTTCCTTCTTTCGTCATCAAATCCTTTTCATTACAACATTGTGCGTATATATTCTTTATTTCATTTTCCGTTATATAACCGCACCCTACTGCATGAGGATTAACTTTGCTATTTGTAAGCCTAAAATACGCTGAAACATGTACATTACATTCTCCAATTTCTCTTAGATGTGAACTAACATGTGTAATCGGAGTACCGCAATTTTTGCAGAATATTTTTCCTTTCATTTCACATTCATACTGTTTTAAATTAATAATTCTTGCACCATAACGTGCTTCATACATTTTTACTCCCATTTTATCCCCTTTCATCTTCCCTACGCCACTGCATTCGCATTAATTTCCTCGATGACCTTCCTAATTGACGCCCATACAGTTAAATCAGTAAACACATCTACCACACTTCCCCGGTCGGTAAACGGTGACTCCTGAAGTACAGATAAATCTTTCATCATTCCATTATGAATAATATATTCTACAATCTGATTGACAAAGTAAATCTGTCTGCTATCCAGATTAGTATTTTCAAGGAACTCGGAAAACGCTTCTTTTGCAGCATTCATATCAAGTCCAACAATCCCTCGAACAAATTCTCCCAGAGGCTTTTCACCATATTCCTTTTCATAATCCTCTTTCGTTCCTACCTCTTTCCACAAAATGGTTTCAAGGGTCTCTACATCCAGACGAGTCAGCGGCTTATTTGTTCTTAGCTTTGCAATAACAAGATTGTCCTGGTGCTGACGAATGTAGAATTCAGCTTTTGCTTTATAATTCTTTAATTCATCATTTTCAAGTTCAGATTCATTCCAAGCAGAATCAAGTATATTATCAGTAAAATCCGTATCATAACGAAGTTTTCTCCGTGGTAAATATTTCATCAGATTTCTGAGATTAACCCGAATATGCTCAAAATCCTCTATCCCGGCAGATTCGACATAGTCTGTTTGCAAAATCTTATCAATTAATTCTTTTTTTACCTGTATTTCTGGAATATTTGCAACGGATGCAATCCCACTTACTTTCGAAAACAAATCGGATTTCAATCGTCCATATTTACGTCCTACCAGTTGCGCCAGTTCTAATCCATACATCAATGCATCAAATCGAACCGCTGAGGCTTCATCACTGTCCGGCAGAATTAAAGGTGCAACTTCCTCTCGAACCATCAACGTATCCTCATACGAAAGTGTGGTATAGTTTTTCTCTGATGAATACAAATCCACATATTTGATGTGTTGACGAACGGCAAAATTTTCTCGGTTTAATTCTCGAACTTTTCCTGCCATCATCTCAACAAGGCTATTCCGATAATCAATCAAATGGTCTACCTGATAATTAATATCCTGAAGTTTATATGCAATCTGGAATTCCAAATTGAACACTGCGCCTTGAAGGGCAATCATATTTGCAGTCGGTCGACCTTCTCCCATTCGGAAGAATTCAAAGTTTCCACAAAAATCAAATATATAGAATTTCGACTTATCTTCTCCATCTACCAATCCCGGGCATAACCTTGTACCTCGTCCAATCATTTGCCAGAATTTTGCCTTGCTCATTACCTTTTTAAAAAATACAAGGTTCAGCACTTCCGGTACATCAATTCCTGTATCAAGCATATCTACAGAGATAGCAATCTGTGGAAGTTTTTTCGAATCAGAAAATTCATCAATCGCACTTTGAGCATATGTCATATAGTTATCAATCACCTTGGCAAAAGCTTGTCCATTGGCCCCTTTTGCAAGGTTTGGATATTCCTTATTAAATACTTCTAATATCTTTTCCGCATGGTCATGATTTTTTGCAAAAATAATCGTTTTTCCAATCTTTTCGCCATACTCGATTTTCAAGCCATCCCGCATCACAATATGAAGGACCTGACGTATCGTATCTTCATTAAACAGCCATGTATTCAATGCTGATGAATTTATTTTTTCCGGAATTTCTCCATTTTCATTCTCAAAAGTATCTTCATAAATCGCTTTCTCTTCATCTGATAATTCCGTATAACAAATTCCCTGTTCAATGAATTTTAGTTTCGTCTCAACAGACATATAATCTACTAAATAGCCGTCTTTTACAGCTTGCGCCAAATCATAACCATAGGTTGGGACACCGTTTTCCAACTCAAAGATAGAATATGTATTCTTGTCAATTTCGTCCTTTGGTGTCGCTGTCAGACCAACTAACGGAGCATCAAAATATGTAAAAATATCTTTGTACTTATTATAAATTGATCTATGTGCTTCATCACATATCACAAGGTCAAAATGACCACTGGTAAATAATTTTCCATCTTCATCTTTAACATTGTCAATACATCCTATCATCGTCTGATATGTTGAAAAAACACAATGGGAATTATAATTATCCTTTTCTTCACATAAATTTGTACATGATAAATCTGGAAGAAGATTCACAAAACTTCTTTTTGCCTGGGTAACAAGGGAATTACGATCCGCTAAAAACAGGATATTTTTAACCCATCCTGCATCCAAGAGAACTTTACAAAGTGCAATTACCGTTCGAGTCTTTCCGGAACCGGTAGCCATCACAAGAAGTGCTTTTCGACGATTCTTTTTATCAAAGCTATCACAAACGGCTTTAATAGCAGCTTCCTGATAGTATCTTCCCGCAATATTCTTATCTACCGAAATATGATTCAAGGAAGTTTTCATTGATTGAAGATTAAAGAGCTTTTCCAAATCACGTTTTGAATAAATTGAAGCAACTTTTCTTTCCGGATACTGATTGTCCACAATCCTTGTTTCAAATCCATTTGTTAGAAAAACAACTGGTCTTCTTCCACATTCTTGCTCAATAATATCCGCATAAAGTTTCGCCTGCTGACGTCCTTTTGCCACATCGACACAAGTTCTTTTTGCTTCCACGACTGCGAGTGGCTTATGAGCGTTATCATAAAGAACATAATCCGCAAATCCCACTTCGGATTTATTTGGCATCCCCTGCAGTTCTACTTCATTAATCCAATCCTTACCTTCTGTCCATCCAGCATCAATGAGCATAGCGTCAATATATAGTTTTCTCGTCTTATACTCTGACAAATCAAGGGGTTTTGGCACATAGGTTGGCTGTTTTTCTGCTCTACGAGATGATAATTCTTCTTTCAGAGCCTCATTCTCTTCATGGAGTTTCTGTAAATCCAGATCTTTTTGTGCAACATTCTCTATTTCTTTCTGTAATTGTATCTTTGTTGCTTCAGCCTTCTCTCGATTTTCTTTACTTTTTTGTAATCTTTCCTTGATGAAATCACCATTGAATGGATGTTCTTCATAAGAATCCGAATAACAGTATGCAACATAATCCAAAAAGATATGTAAGTTTTCCAGACATAACATTGCCTCATCACGTCCAAGCTTTTTATTGCTATGAGCAACGTTATTCCCACATTTACGAATATAATCCATTCGTTTCCATAAATCCGGTCCGACTATTTCACGGAAATCTTCTGCATTCATTAGGCTTTGCAAATTATCCTGATATGGAATTTCTAATTCCTTATCCACAGAATACATCCACTTCACCGCAAATTCCATTGCCCGACGACAGTTAATGATACTAGCCTCCGGATCCAATAAAATTATTTTTTCCGCAGATATAGCAACCCCTGAAAAACGTTCAAACCGCGTTTCTAATTTTAAATAATCAAAGTTTGTCTTCATGTATTCTCACTCCTTCAAATCATCGAACATCACGCTTTCTATATGTTTCAAGTTCCAACCAACATTCTGCCAATTCATCTACTAATTCTTCTTTCGACATCTTCCTAGCCAATACTTTCAGCTTTTCTTTATCCTTCTGCCACCGATAATCCTTATCTTCTGAATATCGTCTTTCATCTTCCTCAAAGTCTTTTATATAATTCGGATTGATAGAAAAGTATGTTGCAACCATATGCTTACATATTACATCATTTTTCTTTGCGAATGGGCATGTACATGTACATTTCTTTGGATGTTTTACATCTATATACACAGCATACTCGACCTTACCACTACCAGCCACCTTAGCCGTATAACAGTTTTCCCCATCTTCTTGAAAATCAAGAACTTTATTCTTTTTATAATACTCTATCGCTCTCCATACAATCTTCTTTGGAGCCTTTTCTACAAATCCCATAATCTCTCCATTTTATAATATTTTCATATCGACAACTTTTGATTTGTCGACTTGTTTCACAAAATCTAGATACTGCTCTTGCATCTCTAATGGTGGAACAAGTATCTTCAACGATTTGATTGCTTCAAAGTTCAAACCAGCCTTTACACCATTCTGGTTCTTGCTTTCGAACTGTCTTTTCCCTCCAGATGTTTCCAAAAAATATGAAACATATAATGGATTAATTTTATCCTGATTCAATCGAACAAGTGATAGATGCTGATTAATGTATGCGCCTCTATCTACAATAATATCATCTACAACTCCCGTTCTACCCAAATCTGCAGTAATGCTAATAAGCAAATCTCCCGCTTTTACCTTCGTTCTCTCTGCTTCTTTGTTTTCAGGAGCATCAACATACTGTATGTCATCTATGGTTATATGATTATTTTTTACATTTTTTATTGTAATAAATAATTCATTTTCCTCATTTGTGAAGTACTGAGCCCAACCACGTGATCCAGAAGTCAAAAAAGTTATATACTCATCTAACTTTTGTTCTTTCCACCCCATTGGATTAATAACAGTATCTCCAAACATCTCGACAAATCGGGCTTTGATGAGTTCATCAAGTTTACACAATTCTTCTTCACGTTTTTTTATAATCAGGCTCAATCTATCAAGAACCTCAACTATCTTATCTTGTTTACTAAGTGACGGTAAATCAAACACCATCTTTTTAAGTTGATTCATTTTTATACTCTTAAATGTACTTCCAGAACTATTTTTACTAAGATATTTAATTGTGCCTTGATTCTTAAAAATATAGTAAAAATATTTCTGTCGAACAATATCTGTGTTTACTGTAAAAGCGAATACAGACTCGTTAATATCCCAACCCACTGGTTCTTCCGGAATAATATACATATCGCCCATTCTTCCAATAGAACAAAACAAGATATCTCCTTTTTTTATCTTCGATCTTTTATGAATGAGCTCAATTGCATCATCATCAATAACGTCAGTATTTTCATCAATAACCAGTTCGTTATTATGTATATTTTTGATAGTTATATACTTATTCTCCCCATTCCCCAACTTAAAATTGGTTCGTGGATTTAGTCCTGTCCTTGCGAACAACACTACTTCATCAAATGTTTTTACAGCCATCTATCATCCCTACAAATCTCAATTTACCCTATTAAACTCTTGACGATTAGGTTGTAATAGTAGATAATAGTATTGAACCACTGAAAGCACGAATGTGTCGTAGGTGGTGTTTTTTATTTTGGATAGATAACTAATCCATATTTATTAGCACTGTTAGCTTTTAAATTAAGAACATCTGACTTCTTTAATGTAACCAATACTCTTTCAACAAAAACATCATTGATTAATCTGCTTACCCGTATAGGCTTTCTTTTCTTAAGATTATTTACTGTGTAATATAAATGAACGAAATACGAAACAAAATCACAAAGTTGAATAAAATAAGATTCCTTTGAATCTTTTTCTAGTACATCCTCAAGAAGATACTTAATTGGTTTATTCACTATCCCACCAAATCTCGACTGAATCGGATTATATGCTCTTATAGCTCGTGCAGTTTTTCTCATTGGACTTATTCTTCCCTGATCAGATATTATTATATAATTCCAATTCCCTGCGCTATCATTTTCAATTCTTTGAACACTATATGTTAGAGCATTTTCCAGAACATTATAATCATCCGTTTTAATCTTTGTTTTATCGATAACTGTATTTATTATTTTCACATCTAAAGATGCAATTAATAGGGTAAATTCTTCTAACATCTTTAGTTTTTGTTCATTTGTCCAATGGTAGTTTCTATATGGATCCTTATCTGTTAAAAACTGCTTTGTATGCATTTCCTCTTTCACAGGAATTCCATACTGTTCTCTCCAGTTTTTTCGAAATTCTTTTATTTTCAAGTAATTTTCATTCCATGATTCTGACGTCATATATAAACTTGTCAGCACAAAAATATCACTAGACTTTGTGTTTCTTCCATCATCACCTGTTTCATCACAGTAAACAAATCTCGTATTCATTTATCCCCCTTTACGCTATATATCTCCTATGCGATGCCTTAACATTGTTTTGATTAACAATTGCATAATTCATCGTTGTATCTATTTGGGAATGTCCCAAAATTTTTTGAACTTGTTCGATTGGCATTCCCTTATCTATAGCTCTAGTTGCCATCGTCCGCCGAAATTTGTGCGGATGAATTTTATCTATTTTAAGTTTTCTTCCAATTTCTCTAATTCTTATTTCTACACCACTTATTTTTAGTCTGCTATGCGGGGCATTTAATGTAACAAACAGTGCTTTATTGTTATCATTTCTACTTTTTATGTAATTATAAAGGTGTATTTTTGACTTTGCATCAAAATATACTCTCCGTTCTTTTCCTCCTTTACCAAACACTACACATTCACGTTCTTCAAAATTAATATCATCAATATTTAAATTGACAATCTCACCAACCCTCATGCCGGTAGAATAAAGCAAATCAACAATAGCAAGGTCACGCAAACTTTCACAACTATCTCGTATATTCTCAATTTCCTCATCTGTTATAATGTTTTTTACAGTCTTCGTTGTTTTTATTTTGTGAATTCTCCTCATCGGGCTCTTCAAGATATAATTTTCTTCCTCAAGCCACGAAAAAAAACTCATAATATTTCGCCTGATATTATCTACCGTAACCTTGCTGCAATTATTGATTTTTTGATAAGAAACTAGATATTCTCTTAATTCCTCTGTCGTGACTCTTCTAACAGACGTCTCCATATGTTTTAAAAAATGTTCTAACGTTTGTCTATAGTATTTTATGGTCCGCTCAGAACACCCTTCTATCTCTTTGGCTTCCAAAAACATTTTGACATATTCAACATTGGATATATCACTCTTTTTAATCTCATTATTGCTCAATGTTTTCAATAAAACTTCCTGAAGTACTCTAAGCTGCGAAGCCTCTAAGTAGTGAGCCATCTCGTTAATAATACTAACAATTTTTTCTTCCATTCTGTTATACTCCTTTTTTTAAGAAGTATAACAAACACCTTCTTAATAACCAAAGTATTCCTGTATCAAAGACTACTTATAACTAATCCAACAATTTCAGTACTATAACTTTAGAATTGTAATTGCATTATTTATCTTTTAATGAAATATCAATATCTTTAACTGTTATTTTTTCCATACATGGAATCAAAAGTATCACACATACCCCCGCCAAAAAGAAAAGCCTTTGATTGGTAATTTTATAAATGCCATGCCAATCCAATATCATCATAAATAATGCAACTGTAGGTATCACTATCCAGCATATTTTTTTTAATGTTGTTACCTTTTTCTTTCGCACTATTTGATTTTCTGCATTTGTATTTATTGCAAATTTAGATAGTAACTCACTATAATTTGGAAATTCATTCTTTAGTATTATGGGATAAACATTTTTTCCGCTTGAATCATATTCTCCTATTTTCCATTCTTCCGAAATATTAGCATTTGCAATAAAGAAAACAGCACAATTATCAAATTTACGATTAACTGTTTCATAAAACTTCTTCACCTGTTCTGTCACTAAATTAGGGCCAGTCTTTATTTCAAAAACGGCAATTGGTTTTCCTATATTTGGCGGTACAATCGCCAAATCAACAATAATATGATCAACTCTCAAATCTCTAACAATACTTTGTACTGGGTATCCCTTTTCGAGTAATATATTTGATATTTTTACAATAATTTCTGATTCTGTCATCCTTTTCTCCCTCTAAAATATGTATCCTTATCCAAAGTACTCTTGCATCAAACTATCAAAAAGAAGTTGAACTTTATCCAAAGCTTTCTGAACTACAACTTTTGATTTGTCGACTTGTTCTACAAACGCAACATAGTCATCAACCATGTCTGTCGGCGGACATATAATAGGGAAGTCTTCAATATGTTCCTTATTAAGCTGACGCTTATCAATCCCACCGACACAAACACTTCTGATCAAATCACGATATTCTGGTGACACAAGAATTCTAAGTATAAACTTATTGTTCACTCCATCCTTAAGCCTTATAAAATACACATGACCATTTACATTCGCCATATCATCTTCACCATCATACAAAGCAGCCCTTCCAAGAGAACTATTTTCCGTATTTATACGACCTGTCTTTGTCATAAGAATATCGCCATGCTTTAAGCTACTTCTCTTCATACTTGCATGAGTTTTGGCATCTATATATGCAATATCATCCATTTCCAAGCGGTCTTTCCATACGTTCTGACTTCTAAAGAAGGTAATACCTTCTTCAACATAATTCTCCGATCCGCCTTTAGGTGTATTGCCACTATTTATCTGAACTGATAAATCTTTCAACATCTTAACAGGCCACTTCATTGGATTTGAGACTGGATCACCAAAGAGCTCGACAAATCGGGCTTTGATGAGTTCATCTAGTTTATTTAATTCCTGTTTTCTTAAATCAATTACACCTTCCAACTTGGTTAGCTTTTCAACTATATCAAGCTGTTCATCAGTGCCTGGAAGATCAATTTTTATTTTTAGCAAATCAGACTTCGTTAAGCTAGGAATTGTAACCGTTTTATTTAGCTTTTCAAAATCGAATCTCTTACAAAAATAAAACAAATAGCGCGGATTTAGCACTTCTCTTTTTGCTTGTAATCCAAATGCCGTATCCACATTCCAGAAAGCTTCATCAACATATATTGGATTATTGATATTACCTTTTCTACCAATAATTACAGTGTCAGGTTCACAAATATAATCGTCTGCATATCCCATAACCCCACCGCTACCATAAATCGGATATTTACCATCAGGGTTTTCTACAGCTTTTTGATTCTTGCCATTTTTTATTTCAAGTATATCTTCAAAAATGTATTCCATCTATCATCCCTACAAATCTCAATTTGTTTTTCCTTTCTTATGCTTCCCTACATGCCCGTTCTATTAACGGTTTTGCTTTTTCTAAATCTTGCTCATTTCTAATATTCAATTGGACATCACCAGTTCCATAATGTCCTATATTCCTCATATCCCTCGAAAATCCTTCTTCAAAAGCTACAGTATTAGGATCCAGTTTTAAATTAATAATCACAAATTTCTTGTTAATTTCAATGCATGCAACATTTTGAATTTTCTTATATGCAATATAATACTTGAGCTGATTAGATATTATTTCATCATCAAATTCCTCGATAAATTCACAAACCTGTTCATATAAATCCTTTATTGACTTTGGTACATTTTTCAATTTTGCAATATGTGTACTACTATTTCCATCTTTTTTCATTTCATCATCATTTTGTATAATTGCTTTCGTTTTTGGCGAATTTAGGAATTCAAATCCAATAAGGTTCTGTTCATATTTTCTATATTTCACAAGTTTAATATTTTTTTGCATTTGATTAACCGCATGCAAATCATACTTTGTAAAATCATTCGCAACGCAAATCACACATGGATATGACCAATCAATTTTATCTGCTAAATCTGTTCCAAACTGTTCCATTACTAATAATTTAAAATCTGCTTTGTGATCCAACAGCCAATCCAAATAGAACAAGCCTTGATTTATAACATTTGCATTTGAACTCTTCTTATATTCAAATATAACAGGGCAATTATTTTCATCAATACCAATGCTGTCCATTCGACCGTCTGTAATTACATACTCGCTTTTCAAAAATTTGACTCCAAACATCGTTTCCATATTTTGTTCTATCAATGATTGTAACTGTTTTTCCAACATTACAGTACTCGGTATTATTTCCTCAACTTTTCCATTAAGTGTATACAGTTTGAAATCTGACATATTTCTTCTCCTATCATTTACTGATTTAACAATCTCTCCAACTCATCCATTTCTTTTCCAATTTCTTTTTCTAGTTCGCGAATATTCGCCATAATCTCAGATGTTGGTGGATACTCTACTGGAATATATTCAATCTCTTTATACTTATTAATCGATAAATCATAATCATTGCCTTCTATGTCTTTCTTTGGTACCATAAACGATTTATCAGTTCTTTTCCGGTCAACTTCTGCTTCAAGATTTTTATATCTTTTAATAATGTCTGGAATATCACTTTCATTTACCGGTGTACGCTTATCATCCAGGCTAAATCCATCTGCCGTCATATCGTAAAACCATACATTATCTGTTCCACCATGATCGGTTCTTGTGAAAACTAGAATTGCTGTCGACACTCCTGCATATGGTTTAAACACACCGGACGGCATCGAGATTACTGCTTCCAATCTATTTTCTTCCACGATTTGTTTTCGAATATCCTTATGAGCCTTTGATGAACCAAATAACACTCCATCAGGAACAATACAGGCACATCTTCCGCCAACCTTCATCATTCGTAAGAACAATGCCAAAAACAATAATTCTGTTTTCTTTGTTTTACATACTTTAAGCAAATCACCTGATACAGCGTCCGCATCTAAACTACCTTTAAACGGAGGATTCGCCAGGATAAGAGAATACTTATCATGGTCTGTATTCTGATCAGATAAACTATCACGGTACTCGATAAACGGATTATCAATTCCATGTGTCATCATATTCATGGCACCGATACGAAGCATCGTTCTGTCCATATCAAAACCATTGAACATAGAATTCATATAATGTTCTTTTTTATCCTTATCAAAGAAGATTTCTTCCTTCTTTGTTTCCTTTAAGTATTCTGCTGCGGAGACGAGAAATCCGGAAGTACCACAAGCCGGATCACAGATTACATCATCTGCCTTTGGATCTACCATTTCTACCATCATGCGGATAATGTGACGAGGTGTTCGGAATTGACCGTTTCTTCCGGCAGATGCGATTTTATTCAACAAATACTCATACACATCACCACGTACATCTGATGACTGTGTCGAGTTCATAATTTCATAAATCTCATCCAAAGAATCTACTACCTTTGATAAGAGAAGCGGTGTTGGAAATTTGAAAATAGCATCATCCATATACTTAGAATATGCACTATTCTTATCGCCATGTAACCCTTTAATAAATGGGAATACCCACTCTTGCATTACAGTATACATTCGTCCTGCTGGAAAATCATGAAACACAGACCACTTAAGCTGTTTTCCATCAATAGAACGATCTCCGATTTTTACTTCCTCAGCGAAGATACTCTTATATGGAAGACCAAGCATAGCACTTTCTTTTTCTCTTTTAGTATCTACATCATCCAAATCTCTGATAAACATAAGATATGTAATCTGCTCGATTACTTCCAAAGGATTTACAAGTCCGCCTGCAGCAAACACATCCCAAAGTCCATCAATTTTATTTTTTAATTCACCTGTAATCATTTACTGTTCCTCCGTATTCCATGTGTACTTTGTATAACGGCCACCGCCGATTTTCTTAATCTCACCACTCTTTAGTAAGTCTGCAAGAGCTCTCTGCACCGTTGTATCGCTAATATCCGGATTCATCTCTACCAGTTCTGATTTTGTAATCGTACCGATATGATTCTTTATCATCTCACGAATTCGATCCGGTTTTGAGAAGTTCGGATTCGTCACCAGTTTTACTCTGGATTCAAAATCTTTATATGCACTAACGATGACTCCTAGCATATAATCTACAAACGGCTTATAGTCGTTCTCATTCTCGTGCCAGTTTATGGAACTATCCTCAAGCACTTCATAATAAGTCTCTTTTGATTCTTCTATTATCTTTTCAATACTGATATATTTCCCAACAATAAATCCTGACTGATACAGAAGAAGCAACGTCAGCAATCGGCTCATTCTTCCATTACCATCATTAAATGGATGGATGCACAAGAAATCCAGAATAAACATCGAATTTAGAATTAATGGATCAATCTCGTCTTTTGCATCCGCATAAGCTTTGCATAATTCATCAATAGCCGGTGGCGTCTCCCACGCCGGAACCGGACGAAATCTTACACGCTCATTTCCTTCTTCATCCGTTTCCTGAATGATATTGTCGTTGGTTTTGAACTTACCACCATCAGTATTTCCCACATATTTATACATATCTCGATGCAATTGCAGAAAGTAGCTGGCACTAATCGGTATATATTCATAACTCTCATGAATGGTATTCAGCACATCACGATATCCAGCGATCTCCGATTCGTTTCTATTTCTCGGAGTAGTTTTTGCCTGCGCCAAACTTTTAAATCGATCATCAGAAGTAAATATACCTTCAATTTTATTAGAAGCCTCTGTACTCTGAATCTTTGCAAGTTCCACCAACTCTTTTAATTCATCCTTGTGCGCTTCAATAAATAATCTCTGCTCGCCTTTGAATTCATTGATAAGAGTCAGCTTCTTGACTATTTCTGGAGTCAGAAGTTTTTCCCATTTTCCTTTATAATTATAATCTCTCATTCAATTACCTCATCGCTTGTTTAATTTGGTCTTTTTGTTCACAAATGACATAATTAAGATATTGTTATTCTACCACGATTCAATTTGGTAGTCAATAGTTTTAATTTAGTCATTTTAAATTGTCTTGACTAAATTGAAGTCATTGTTGACATAATTAAAAAAACGCAGAGTCACAATTGTAATTCTGCGCTTTTATAATCATTTACTGTCTGCATAATAAAACTTATAGAGTTCAAGCAATGCATACAAATACATATCCTCCTGTGTATTTAAGAGGTACTCCGAATCCCCTAGGCCTACACTTTGCAAATCCATTTCATCATATTCATATCCTTCAGCAGAGTAATCTTTCATCGGAACAAAGTATCCACATGAATCAACGATAAACCTGCACATCCAAAATGTAACATCCGATTCAGGCGCACCTCTTAAGCCCAAAGTATCCCACATGTAATCCAACGGCGGTTTAGGACGTTTTCTTGGCTGATGTTCCTTCATCCACACATAATCATTAATATAAAATCCTATTGATGATTTGGAATTCGGTGCAATCGTCTTCACAATTTTCGACTCACATAACCGCTTAAAAATATATGGATCATTATTATCTATATGATAATCCGAATATCGATCATAGGCACGATGGAAATATTTTCCACCATCATAGAAGTATTCTCCTTCTGAAAACTTATATTCCTTGAGTTTTTCACAATATTTGCCAAGTGCATGATACTTCCAATCGGGATCTTCAAATTCAAGTTTCCTTTGTTTCTTAAGAGATAAGATCAAGCTCTGTGTTTCTTCATCGCACATATTAAACGCATTATACATATCTCTTACAAACAAATGTAACGGATCAATACTTACTGCAATTTGACACAAAGGTAATAGCTCTATCTCACTTTCATACTTAATACAAAACTCTTTTGCTTTTTGCATATCGCCTTTTACAAGATTACTTGGCGGAATAGAACGTTCTTTTTTCTCCCTAACAGTATTCAAATTATCAAAGAACTCTTTATTAATCTCATCGACATATGCTCTGGTTTCAATATTATCTGTAAACTGCAGAACATACAAAAAAATCCCTGCCAGAAATTGTTCAAGCGAACTATTATCTTCTGGAAGATTTTCTTTTGTCGTTTTGTTAATTATATTAACAACGGTATCATCTTCTATGCTTTCATCTTCAAGAATCACCTTTGTTAGTGCCATCCTAATGATTTTAAATTTATTTGGATTCAGAAAACTGACCACATCGGTTTTGAAGAAGTCTTCTAGTTCTGCATAATCCTCATCGGTTAACCAATTCGCATTCTGTCTCACCTCGTTCGGAGGATTAAAATCACCATGAATAATATGAGACATCTGACTATTATCCTCCTCGTTAAACTGAGGGTACCGGGAATGCATAATTGTTCCCACCAAATCTTTTTGTTTGCACCCACTTGCTCTCATCTTATACAGAATCATTAGATAGGTGCCCATACATAATTTACTCATAATAGAAATACCTCTTTTATTATTTTCCTACAAGGATTCAATAATGACAAGGTCTTTACAACTTTTCTACAACTTTCAAACATGTTCCATTTCTCTAAATTGTTCTATTCTCAATTCGTAGTCAAAGCACTGGGCCCATGTGCTTCAAATTTTCTGTTATTTAAAGAAAGGCGAAGCTCATGAAAGTGACAAACACATCGCAGCCACGTACAGGCTGCAAAGACATGTGGAATGCATTTATGGTAAAAAAAGCTTCTTTCGACGTCGGAAGTGATATGCCGATTTGCATTTCAACAGACATTATTCCAAAGTCATTCATTTTATATGAAGACGCAAAAAAGATTTATAAAAAAGAGATGATAAAGCATAACAAAGATTTCTTTATTGATAGCTTCATCGTGTTCTACCTCGATGATCACAAATTCGACGGAAAGCGCACCAGCATATGGACTTATCCAAGCAAAGCATTAAAGATAATCCGCCATTTTGCTGGA
>JAILRB010000008.1 GCA_024698585.1 Eubacterium sp. | reverse complement strand
AGAAACTCTTCGATTATCTTTTTGTAGTCCCATGGGAGGTCATCCTCTTCTTCATATCTATCATGAATATGAGAAAAGTCCCACCCATGTATGTGTGCAACCTTCTCCTCTGCTTCCCACTCTTTTCTTAATTCACTTATTCTATCTGTATTCATTATTGCTCCATTTCAAATTTCACATTTTACCGTGAGTAACTGCTTTTACCAAATAACTTGCTATCGCTAAACCGAAAAGCATTACTTATAAAACCTCATGAATCAAATCATTTATATGTATTTCAACGCTATCCAAACACGGAACAGAACAATTCTCTGAGTTCAACAAAAGAGGAAGTTCCGTGCATCCCAGTACAACTGCTTCAATACCATTTTTGTCTCGTATTTTATCTATTATGCTTTGGAACTCTTTTAAAGTGCTTTCCTTAACAATTCCTAATTCCAACTCCTCAAAAATTCGTTTTGCCACAAGGCAACGATCATTTTCATCAGGAATATATACTTCTATACCCGCATCCCTGAAATCATTTTTCATATAATCCTGCTCCATTGTAAAAATAGTTCCAAGAAGAAGAATCTTTTTATATCCTTTGTTCTTTACCTCTGTGCAGACCGCTTTAGGAATGCTGATTAACGAAACGCCGGTATCATTAACTAAATCCCCGAACACAATATGCATTGTCACTGCTGTCAAAGATACTACTTCTGCACCTGCATTTTTCAGGCAAAGCACTTTCTCGGAAAGATATTCTTTTAGGAGGTCATATCTTCCCGACGAAACATAATTCCATGCTCTTCTGAAATCTAAACTCTCAATAACAATCTCCGGCATTTGTTTTCCGTCTGTAATCTTATCAATTCTTGAGTTTAATTCCTTATAATACATAAGCGTGGATTCAGGCCCGGTACCACCCACTAATCCTATTTTTTTCATAAACGATCCTTTCTCAATCCTTTTGGTATATTTATTAGTCAGTTATCCTGAAAGATAAATTAGCTACTATATCATCTGAAAATGCCTCATGGCATCTTCTATTGCCTTAACCTTCAGTTGCCTTAGCCTCAGCACTGGTCAGCTCCAACTCGTCCATATCCACTTTTACTTCGATATGATGCTTTGCTTCAGAGAGTTTGGACAAAAGTGCGACCGTCTCCACATGCACAGTCTGTCCGAACTGATCACATGGTGTCACCTTCTTCAAGTGATAGCCATTTTCCGTTAGCCACTTCAAATCTCTGGCAAGACTTGCACTATCGCAACTCACATAAACAATTCTTTCCGGCTTCATCAACACCATCGTCTCCAGGAGTTTCTCATCACAGCCTTTTCGTGGTGGATCTACCACAATGACATCCGGCTGACATTCCGGTGCATCCGGATGATTTTCAAAATATGTCGGAACCACATCTTCTGCTGCTCCTACAAGGAATTCTGCATTCTCAATCCCATTAATCTCCGCATTCACCTTCGCATCTTCAATAGCTTCCGGAACAATTTCCACGCCCAATACTTTCTTCGCTTTCTGCGCCAGAAACAGGGAAATACTGCCGATACCACAGTACAAATCCCAAACCGTTTCCTTCCCTGTAAGTCCTGCATATTCTAAAGCTTTATTATAAAGCTTCTCGGTCTGCTCCGGATTCACCTGAAAGAAGGATAAGGGTGAAATCCGAAACTTCACATCTCCGATGTAATCCTCAATATATCCCGGACCATAGAGGTTGATAATCTCATTTCCCATGATGACGTTGTTTCTCTGGGTATTCACACTGAAAGAAATATCCGTCATACCTGGAATTTCTCTTAGTGCATCAACCAGAATATTGGCATGGGGCATTTTTCGTCCATTAATGACAATGCAAACCATCAACTGACCTGTCGTTTTGCCAATTCGAATCAGCACATGACGAACCAGACCTTTTCCTGTTTTTTCATCATAAGGCTTAATTCCCATCTCCTTCATAAAGACCTTGATGAGCTTCATGATTTCTCCGTTTACATCCCGTCCCTCCGGGCAAATTCCCAGCATACAATGATCCACATCAATGATGGAGTGGGTTCTTCCCGCATAGAATCCGCTGACAATATTTCCGTCCCTGTCTAGTCCTACCGGAAACTGTGCCTTGTTACGGTAATGAAATGGCTCTTTCATCCCGATGATTGGTTCCCTTTCAAACTCCTCGATGCCACCAATTCGTCGAATGTTATTAAAGACCTTATCTGCCTTAAATCGAAGCTGTTCCTCATAACTCACGGACTGAATCTGACAGCCTCCACAGCTTCTGGCAACCGGACAAGGTGCTTCCACACGATTCGGGGATGGTTCCAATAATTCCACAAGTCGTGCGTAACCATAATTCTTTTTCGCCTTCATGACCTTCACACGAACCCTGTCTCCAATCACTGTATCTTTGACGAAAAGGACATAGCCGTCAACACGTCCTATGCCCTCTCCTGTTGTTCCTAAATCTGAAATTGTAAGTTCTAATTCATCATTTTTATTGAACACGATTTTCTCCTAAGTTCTATCTTTATTTACTTGTTTTTCTAATATTGGACTCAAACAAACGATTGTATCCTAACCACTGATCTTCTGTGGCTGTAACATTGCTGTTTAAAAACTCTTTCATGGTCTGTAGCTTTGCATCTGTATTATCTGCAAAGTTTAATGCCAACGCCTCAATCAATGCCGGCTTTTTCGGTGAACCATATTCCAGTTCCCCATGATGAGCCAAAATACAATGCTTCAATTCATTCGCCATTTTCTTTGGGAATTCCGGTATCGTCTTAATAATGTCACTAATCATTTCCGATCCCATCACAATATGTCCTAATAACTGACCGGCATCCGTATAGTCATTCATTGGGAAGTCGGACAATTCATAAACCTTTCCAATGTCGTGACAGATTGCTGCGGTGATTAACAGATCACGATTTAATAACGGATACTGCTTCGTATAGAAATCACACAATTTTGTTACCGATAAGGTATGCTCCAATAATCCTCCAATGAATCCATGGTGAACACTCTTTGCCGCAGAATGTTTCTTAAAGGCCTGGGAAAATTCTTTATTATCAATAAAAAGGCTGGTCAGTAACTGTTTGTAATATGGATTTTCTACAGAAACCACAAACTTCAAAAGTTCTGCCATCATATCATCCATATTCTGATCTGTACAAGGCAAATAATCTGCCGGATTCACATCAGACTCTGACACTTTTCTTGCACGCTTAATGCTCATCTGAAGCTGCCCGTTATACATGGAAATATCGCCACCGACTTCCACATAATCCAGTGCTTCAAAATCGTCGATTCCCATAGAACCCGGATCCCAGATTTTCGCATCTAATGAACCGGTCTTATCCTGCAGAATTACATTTTCATATTCTTTTCCGGTCTTTGTCATCGCCGTGGTTTTCTGTTTACATAAATATACTTCCTGAACTCTTTCACCTTCTCTTAATGCTTCAATAAATTTCATATAATCCTCTTTCTATTTCTAACTCAATCATAAAAATCACGTTTTTTATTATAGTTGATTCCCTTCTCAAAAACAAGAACGAAGAAACGCCTCTTCGCGATTTCATCTGTCGCTTTCTTTTCCTTTACCTCCATTCGAATCTCCTTTATAATGAATTATAGTGGCGTCCTACAGAAATTCTTAGGTGCCACGGATAATAAACGAAATGGAGACGACTTATGAACGAGAAAGTGTTACAAACACTGGAATTTAATAAAATCATAGATTTATTGGTGGAGAAGGCCTATTCTGCACCGGGAAAGAAACTGTGCCAGGAGTTGAAACCGGACACAGATTTACATCGAATCAAACAGACTCAGCAGCAGACTGCCGACGCACTTCAGCGTATCTGGCAGAAAGGAAGCATTTCTTTCGACGGAGTCAATGACATTACCGAGTCGATTGTTCGTCTGGAAATCGGAAGTTATCTGGGGGCTGGAGAATTGCTCCGCATCAATTCTCTTTTAAAGGCCGCGCTGCGAGTTAAGACCTTTTCCAGAAAAGAAGATGACAGCACAGATTGTCTGGATGAACTGTTTGATGCTTTGGAACCTTTGACGAATCTGAAAAACGACATTGACCGTTGTATTATTTCTGAAGATGAGATTTCTGATGAAGCCTCATCGACTTTAAAGAATATTCGACGCCAGATGAAGCTGACCAATGACCGAATTCATTCTCAGCTCTCTTCTTTGGTAAATTCTCAAGCAGGGAAAACCTACTTGCAGGATTCCCTCATTACCATGCGTGATGGAAGATATTGCGTTCCGGTTAAGGCAGAACACCGGGGACAGGTTTCCGGAATTGTCCACGACCAGTCTTCTTCCGGTTCAACGATTTTTGTGGAACCGACCGCTGTTGTGGAACTGAACAATAAAATGAAACAACTCTATGCGAAGGAAGCAGATGAAATCCAGGTGATTCTGGCAAACTTAAGTGTTGCCTGCGGTGAGCATGTGGCAGAACTTCGTAGCAATATGGACTTATTGACCAAACTGGATTTTATTTTCGCCAGAGCGTCCCTGGCCAAGGATATGAAAGCTTCCATGCCGGTATTCAATGACCAGCGTCAAATCAAGATTAAACAGGGACGTCATCCACTGTTAGATCCAAAGAAAGTAGTCCCAATTGATGTGGAATTAGGAAAGGATTATGTCTTACTCATTGTGACCGGACCGAATACCGGTGGTAAGACGGTTTCCTTAAAGACCGTGGGGCTTCTCACATTGATGGGTCAGGCCGGACTTCATATTCCGGCATTTGACGGAAGTAAACTGGCTGTCTTTAAAGAGGTCTTTGCCGACATTGGTGATGAACAGAGCATTGAACAGAGTCTTAGTACCTTCTCCGCTCATATGGTGAATACCGTCAGCATTTTAGAGCAGGCAGATCAGGACAGTCTGGTACTTTTCGATGAATTGGGAGCCGGAACAGATCCTGTGGAAGGTGCTGCTCTCGGTATTTCCATCTTATCCTTTTTAAAGAATATGGGGGTTCGCACTATGGCAACGACCCATTACAGCGAACTGAAGCTGTTTGCTCTTTCCACGGAAGGTGTACAGAATGCCAGCTGTGAATTCAATGTGGAAACCTTGCAGCCGACTTATCGACTGCTGATTGGAATTCCGGGAAAAAGTAATGCCTTTGCAATTTCCAGCAAACTGGGATTGCCACAGTTTATTATTGACGATGCGGAAAGCCGCATTGACCGGGATGATAAACAGTTTGAAGATGTTCTGGCAGAAATCGAGCGTCAGAGAATTCAGATTGAAAAGGATCAGGAGACAATTTCTGTTTATAAGTCTCAGATTCAGTCTCTGAAAAAGGATTACGAACTGAAGACGAAACGAATTGAGGAACAGAAAGAAAAAATTCTTGCCAAGGCGAAAGAAGAAGCTTCTGACATTTTGAAAGAAGCGAAGGAAACCGCTGATGAGGCAATTAAAACAATCAATAAATACGGAAAATCCGGAAACACCAGAGAAATGGAAAAGGCGCGAACCAAGGTTGGTTCTACCCTGAAGAAAAACCAGAGCGTTTCCGGGCTGAAAACCGCCACGCCAAATAAGACTTATAAGCCATCCGACTTTAAGCTTGGAACCGGAGTGAAGGTACTTAGCATGAACTTAAACGGTACTGTTGCATCCCTGCCAAACAAGGACGGCGTGGTTACGGTAAAAATGGGAATCTTGAATTCCAAGGTGAACATTAAGGACCTGGAAATTATTGATGAACCTGATATTAAGGCTCCGGGCTATGTCAAAGGCAGCGCCGGAAAAATGAAGATGCAAAAATCCCTTAGTGTGAAGATGGAAGTAAATCTGATTGGGATGACTGTGGATGAGGCGATTGCAGAACTGGAAAAATATCTGGATGATGCCTACATTGCAAAGCTTCCTCAGGTTTATGTCATTCACGGAAAAGGAACCGGAGCATTACGAAGTGCCGTACAGAATTATTTGAAGCGGTGTAGTTATGTAAAATCCTTCCGAAACGGAGAGCACTGTGAAGGTGGTGCCGGTGCAACCGTGGTAGAATTCAAGTAAAGTTTTTCGTGCTTTTTGCACCGTCTTTGGTATAATAGATTTATGAGTGACGTTACATGACGATATAGACTAACAGGAGGTTTTTCAATGAATAATAAACAGAAAATTCTAATTGTAGATGATGATGAAAATATTGCAAATCTAATTTCTCTGTACCTTACAAAAGAATGCTTTGAGACACGAATCGAGCATGATGGACAATCTGCCCTGACTGCTTTTTCTGAGTTTGCACCAAACCTGATTTTGCTGGATTTAATGCTTCCGGGCATTGATGGTTATGAGGTTTGCAGAGAAATCCGAAAAATATCAAATGTTCCAATTATTATGCTTTCTGCCAAGGCAGAAGTATTTGATAAAGTACTCGGTTTGGAACTGGGTGCCGATGATTATATGATTAAACCATTCGATTCCAAGGAATTAGTAGCCCGTGTTAAGGCAGTACTTCGAAGATATCAGGAAACTACACCGATTAAGGTGGTAGCTGCTCCGGCAGAAAAGTTTGTGGAATATAAAGATTTAAAAATTAATCTTTCAAACTACGAAGTCATTTATAAAGGAAAGCAGGTGGATATGACCCCGAGAGAAATCGAATTACTCTATTTCCTCGCATCCTCTCCGAATCAGGTATTTACCAGAGAACAGCTCCTGGATCAGATTTGGGGATACGAATATGTGGGGGATACCAGAACTGTAGATGTTCATATCAAACGAATTCGTGAAAAAATTTCCGACACGGATCAGTGGTCTATCGGTACCGTTTGGAGTGTTGGTTATAGATTTGAGGTACATGAGAAGTAATGCGTAATTCTATTTTAACGAAATTTTTTATTGGATATATTCTCTTTGCAATTTGTGGATATATCTTTATTGACCTTTGGTTTGCAGATGTGGAGCAAAACATCGTTGATAATCTCCAATTCGCATATACGGTCATTCTGGCGCTTTCCCTGATTATCTTCTTGAATTTTGCATGGTTCATTTATTTGCCATTAAAGCAAATTCGAGTGGCTGCCATGGAGTATGCCAAGGGAAATTTTGCTTACGATGAATTAAAAGTTGAAACCAGTGATGAGTTAGGGGATGTGGCCAATTCATTGAATTATATGGCCATACAGTTAGGGAACTCCAGAGATTATCAGAAAAAGTTTATTTCCAACATCTCTCACGATTTCCGTTCTCCTTTAACATCCATCAAAGGTTATCTGGAAGCAATGATTGATGGAACCATTCCACCGGAAGATCATACGAAATATTTACAGATTGTATTATCGGAATCAGAGCGTCTGGAAAAGTTAACGGAAGGGCTTCGTGATTTAAGTAAATGGGATAAATCCGGTCCGGAACTGATTTATGAAGAGTTTGACATGGAAACGATTATCTCTTCTTCTGTCAGTACATTTCAGGTGATCTGTGAAAAGAAACAGATCGAACTGGTTCTTCAATTTCCTTCCAAGCATTATATGGTTTATGCAGATATGGGAAAAATTCAGCAGGTTCTATATAATCTGTTGGATAATGCCATTAAATTCAGCCCGCAGAATTCCAGAATCATTATTAAGCTGAGTAGCCGCGGCGAGAAAATGTATTGTTCCGTAAAAGATTTTGGGCTGGGAATCCCGAAAAGTTCCCTGGAAAAAATCTGGCAGCGTTTTTATAAGACAGATACTTCCCGTGGACGTGATAAAACCGGCTCCGGTCTTGGACTTTCTATTGTCAAGGAAATCATTATGGCACACAACGAAACCATTGATGTCATCAGTACTGAAGGCGTAGGAACCGAGTTCGTCTTCTCCATTCAGAAGGCAAAATAAACCATAAATTTTTAATTGCATATTTCATGTAATTGTATTATTATATATGTACTAATGTGTCGCTTTTTCTCGAGAGGAACTCCGACACATACTCTAAAAAAAGGAGGCATACATAATGGCTTACAAAATTAACGACGGATGTATCGGTTGTGGTGCTTGTGCAGGAGCTTGCCCAGTTGGAGCTATTAGCGAAGGAGACGGAGTATTCGTAATCGACGCTGATGCTTGTATCGAATGTGGAGCTTGTACAGGAGCTTGCCCAACAGATTCTATCAAACTTGATGATTAATTAATGATGAATAAAGCAGCAGTCCAATCCCGGATTGCTGCTTTATTATTATGTTGCGGCCTGAGTTTTTACCGGTTTCTTTAACAGTTCCTTTCCATTCTTTTCCTTACTTTTTTTAATTTCCTTTGCCAGTTGTTTTTCAGCTTTTAGACGACTTCTTCGTTCTTTTCGGCTTTCCACCTGTCTGCTTCGTAACAACTGATCCAGCCGCTTATACCGTTCCTCTTCCTTCTCATCCTGAACTCTTGCAATGTAATTCATTCCCTTCATTACATTCTGACTAACGTGGTCACTTAATTCTTTTCCTAAATTTTTCGTAGATTCCCTCATTGCCTTTTCTACAATACAATCCATAATCTTTTGAAACTGCTCTAATTTCGCATTCATGGTAACATCCACCACTTCCAGTCGTTCCTTTCCCATTGCCATTCCAAGATCCTGCAATTCGCGGCTTCGCCCCTCCTCAATATGTATTTCCTTATTCGGGTCTGAAATCATCATTTTAATAGCACGAAGACCGTATCCCTGCTGCTTTAGTTTTTTCACATTTCTTAACAGATTAATGTGAAACTCCGTGTAATATCGATGCCCCATTTCATTTCTTGGAATTACAATGTCCAGCTCCTCTTCCCAATATCTCAACACATGAGATTCAATCCCCAACATCCTTGATGTATCCGAAATCATATATCTTTTCTCTTCCATACTCTCCTCCTACAAAAAAATTGAGATGCCCCCATGGAACATCTCAATTATAAACGGCAATATATGTATGCTTCAATTCTTTTAGTACTACAAAAAATGTAACCTTTTGTAGCATTGTCAAAAACAATCGACTTTTCAATTATTCTTCGCCTTCCACCACTTCTTTATTTTCGAACTTGGTGTACTGCGGCAACCATACTAACTCAACTTCACCAACCGGGCCGTTACGCTGTTTTGCCACATTGACGATAATTCTATTTCGGTCTTCTGTTTTTGTCTCTTTATCATAATAACGGGACAACAACATTACAACATCGGCATCCTGCTCGATGGAACCAGATTCACGTAAATCCGCCATGATTGGCTTTTTATCTTCTCTGGTTTCGGACGCACGGTTCAACTGTGATAAGGCAATTACCGGCACATTTAACTCTCTGGCAATTCCCTTTAAAGTACGGGAAATTTCCGCAATTTCCTGTTCTCGGCTACTGGAACGTCCATTAGTCGTCATCAACTGCAGGTAATCCACGATAACCAGTTTAATGTCCTTCTCCAGTTTAAACTTTCTACACTTAGAACGCATCTCACCGATACTGATACCCGGCGTATCATCAATGATAATGTTGGAATTTCCGATAATGTTCGCCGACTCAACAATGTTTGCCCATTCATTATCCGTCAAATCACCAACTCTGATTTTCTGGGAACTAACCATGGAATTCTGAGCGAGCACACGGTTGATCAGCTGCTCACTTGACATTTCCAAGCTGAAAATCGCCACCGCATGATTATGCTTAATGGCAACATTTTCAGTAATGTTCAATACGAAGGCCGTCTTACCAACAGAAGGTCTTGCCGCAATCAGAATCATATCCGATGGCTGAAGACCGGACAACTGATGATCCAGTCTGGTAAAACCGGTTGGTAATCCGGTGATACTGCCTCTCGTGTGAGAAGCCTGCTCGATTTTCTCAAATACATTTAACACGACCTGACGCACCGGAACATAATCTCCGGTATTTCCGGTCTGAATCAAATCAAATATTTTCTTTTCTGTATGCTCTAAAACTGCTTCCAGTTTTTCCTTTCCTGCGTAACATTCATTGGCGATTTCATCATTTGCCTTAATCAGATTTCGAAGAACTGCCTTTTCGTAAACAATTTCAGAATACTGCTTAATGTTCGCAGAAGTAGGAACCATTTCTAAAATATTCTTAATGAAGTCGATACTGATTACCTCTGACGGAACTTCCATTTCCACCAGTTTATCCTTAACCGTAATCAAATCACAGGTTTTTCCTTCATTGTATAAATCCACCATTGCCTTGAACAAAGAACCATACTGACGATTATAAAAATCCTCATCCGACAGTTTTTCCATGGCAACGGGAATGGCATCTACATCCATGAGCATAGAACCAATTACTGCCTGCTCCGCTTCATTGCTATGAGGCATAATTCGTTTTACTACTGCTTCCTCCATTGGTATCCTCCACTATTTCGCTTCAACTTTCACTGCAAGTGTTCCGGTAACATCCTTATGTAACTTAATGTTCACATTGTAAGTCCCCAGGGATTTAATTGCATCCGGAATGATAATTTTCTTCTTATCCAATTCCAGTCCTAACTGTTTCTTTGCTTCCAATGCAATTTCCTTGCTGGAAATAGAGCCGAAAACTCTTCCTTCCACACCGGCCTGAATCTTTACGGTAATGGATTTTTCCTTTAAGTCTTCTGCTAACTGCTGTGCAGCTTCTAACTTTTCCTGTGCAATCTTATCCTGATTCTTCTTCTGAAGTTTCAAATCATTTAAGTTTTTACCGGTTGCTTCAATTCCAAGCTTCTGTGGTAAAACATAGTTTCTCGCATAACCATTATTAATTTCTACAATGTCTCCCTTTTTTCCGAGAGTCTTAACATCCTGTAATAAAATAACCTTCATTATAGGTCTCCTTCCTCAATTCTTCTGTTAATATCTTCTTTCAGCTGATTCATTACAGCCAGCAAATCATTGCCCTTCACCTGGGCACCTGCCAGATTCATGTGACCACCGCCACCAAAATCCTCCATCAACGTCTGCACGTTGATTTTACCCAGAGAACGGGCACTGATATAAATCTGATCATTGTACGGCGTTAAAACAAATGACGCCTTAATATTTCTGACATTTAATAATTCATTGGCAGCCTGTGCTCCCACAACCGTCGGCGATTCCTCATGTCCATTCGGAATGTAAGTGGAAAATGCAAATTCACCCTGGAAAATTTCTGCATTTTCAATGGCTTTCGCCTTCGCCTTATAATCCGCCATATCTTCCCGGAACATTCGTCGTACTCGGGTAATATCCGCGCCTTTCTTTCGAAGGTACGCTGCTGCTTCAAAAGTTCTTACACCGGTTCGGTCTGTAAAGTTATTGGTATCAATCATAATACCACTATACAGAGCCTCCGCTTCCATCTTTGTCAGTTTCACAGTTTCCTTAATGTACTGCATGATTTCCACCACCATTTCACTGGCAGAAGATGCAGATAACTCAATATATGATAACTGGGCATTTTCTATCACGTCAGAAGTCTGTCTGTGATGGTCAAACACAATAATGCACTGGGCCTGTTCCACCAGTTGTGGATGCTCCGTATAACCGGCTCGACTAACATCTACCACAATCAATGCGTCATTTTTTCCCATACGCTCTTCAGCTTCCGGTCCCGTAAGGAATAAATCCTCTTCATAGCCCTCTGCTTCCTTGAATGTATCCACCAATTCCTTCACGCTGCTTCCCATTTCCCCAACAACAATATGGGCATTTTTTCCAATGGTTTTACAGATTCGATACATACCAATGGAAGCACCAAAGGAATCATTGTCTCCAATATGATGTCCCATAATATAAATATCGGATTTGGTCTCAATCAGATCACGGAAAATCGTAGCCTTCACACGGGATTTCACTCGGGTATTCTTCTCCACGGACTTGGTCTTCCCACCGTAATAATAAACACGGTTTCCATCCTTCAGCACTGCCTGGTCACCACCTCGAGCCAAAGCCATATCGATCGCAGTCGTGGAGAGTTCATAACTATCCTGAAGCGTCTCTCCGCCCATTCCCACACCAATACTGATAGTTACCGGAATGCCATTTCCCATATTTACATTTTTTACATCATCTAAAATAGCAAACTTGTTTGTCTGCATTTTACTGATGTATTTCGTTTTAAACATAACAAAATATTTATCATTTTCCAGCTTACGCACAATACCGTCATACTGGGAAAAATAAATATTGATTCGACGATCAATCAATGCAACGAGTAAAGTTCTCTTGGTTGATTCCACATCCTGAAGAACCTCATCATAATTATCAATATAAATATTGGCAATGACCGTCTTCTCATCTTTCGTCTCTTTTTCTAACTGCTGGATCTGGGTCTCATCAATAAAGTAGAATGATATGATTCCGCCTTCTCCCTCATCCAAAACCGGAAATTCAGCGCTTTCCAGGGATTCCTTAAAGGAAATCTCTTTTAAAACGATCTTGTATATCTTATCCTGATGTTCAATCTGAAATTCATTTGGTTCCTCTTCCATATGGAAGAATTCCGGTTTAATATCCGGGAAAAGATCCATGATGTTCTTATGCTTGATAGACTCTTCTTCCAACATGTCCTGCACTAACTGGTTACACCAGAGAATCTTTCCACTCTCATCCATTAAACCGTATGGAATGTCCAGCTCATACAGCATTCTTCGCTGCATCAAACCGTACTGCGTTCCAAAGTTCACAAGACTCTTTAAGATTCCCGGTTTAAACCGAACATAAAGAATTGCTGAAACCACCAAATACACCAGAGAACACCCCAGCACGAACAAACCGATTCTGCAATCACATAACAAAATGATTGCCGAAACAATCAACCAGAAGAAATCCCAGTAGATTGGGGTTCGCAAATATTGACTTATTCGACCTTTAACTTTTTTCTTATTTTTCATAATCCATTCCTTTTTTCAAATACCCACTGACACAGGGTCAGTTCATTCGGAACAGTGAGTTCGCCTACTAACCCACTGTCCCTAGTATATCATCATTTCCCCCTATTAGACAACCGCAAAAGATGGAGAATGTACTTAACGAAATAAGTTCATTTTAACCTTTACAGCATTCTCTATTTGTCATAAACTAGTTTAGTATCTAAAAAATCTTTTTTCAGGAGTTTACTATGTTTCGTGTATGGGGAAGAACCTTTAAAAACAATAATATGTTACAGAGTACTACCATCGAGCTAGAGATGGACGACACCAGAACCCATAAAGTATTTAAAGCTTTGGAAATGATCTGCGAGGAATTTGATTTAAGTAATCCCATCTGGTTAGAAACTAACATCAAGGAATTTAAACGGATTGCCAGAACCCGATTTACTGCAGACAGTTTTGTGGAATCCATTGATTTTGATTATTTGGATTTTTACGTCATTGAAGAAGACTAGTTCAAATAAATAAAAGGTCTCACCTTTCGGCCAATGTCATTAAGTTAACGTTGCAATTAAGGTAGCTAAAAAGATATATAGCAGGAAAGTGTTTGCTTTCCTGCTTTTTCTATATTTGATGACATGCAAATAAGACAGATTAACATCTGCCTAAAACACTTATACTTTT
>JAILRB010000061.1 GCA_024698585.1 Eubacterium sp. | reverse complement strand
GGATTTACCTATGAGTTTGAAACAATTAAAAGAGCTTGTACAGCAAGGCAAATTGGTATTGCCTGATTACGAAAATTGCATTGCCAACCTTCCAAACTCCGTTTTGAAAAAATTCGGATTGGAAACGGTAGGAAGTTCGCTTCCATTGGCTGACCAATATATGAAGAACCATTATAAGAATGTTGTTGTTCTGCTTTTGGACGGGATGGGAACGCACATCCTGGGAAAGCACTTGAAAGAGGACGGATTCTTTCGGAGCCATCTGAAAGGAACTTATAAATCTACATTTCTTTCTACTACGGTTTCCGCAACAACTTCTGCCCTTTCCGGCTTGCAGCCCTGCGAGCACAGTTGGCTGGGCTGGGATTGTTACTACCCACAAGTTGACGAGAACGTAACTGTATTTTTTAACACCATCCAGGGAACCGAGACTCAGGTGGCTGATTACAATGTTCCGTGGACCGTAACGCCATACGAAGATGTTGCCGCGCGGATGAACCGTCTGGGAAAAACCGGCTATATGGTTGCACCGTTTATCGAACCGTACCCGCAAAGTCTGGAGGAAATTTGCTCCAAAGTGAAAACACTGTGCGACCAACCAGAAGAAAAATACATTTACGCTTATTGGAATGCACCGGACGGACTTCTTCATAGACACGGATGTGATTCTGACATTGTCCACAATGCAATGATTGAAATGGAAGCTACAGTAAAAGATCTGTTCGAGTCTTTGGATGACACGTTATTGCTTATTACTGCAGACCACGGACATCTGGACACAGAGGCTACTATCATTACCGATTACCCGAAAATCATGGATTGTCTGGAAAGAATGCCTTCTCTGGAGCCACGTGTTCTCAACCTGTTTGTTAAAGAGGACCGGAAAGAATTTTTCGAATCGGAATTTCAACGGGAGTTTGGCGAGAAGTTTGTTCTTCTTACCACAGAGGAAGCTCTGGAACTGAACCTCTGGGGAACCGGAACCCATCATAAAGAATTCCGTTCCATGCTTGGAAACTACATTGCCATTGCCACCGGAAACCTGTCTATCTTCAATGACGAGGAAGTGTGGCTGTCCATGCACGGAAGTCTGACACCGGAGGAAATGTTGATTCCACTGATTGTGTTAGGCGCATAAAGAAAACTCCGAGGTGTGTGCCTCGGAGTTTTCTTTATTATTGTATAGGTTAGCCTCGTGAAAACCGTATGATGTTTCGATTATAACCTGTAGTTACAAGATAAGCTTTTTCTTCCTTATGAGCCTCCATCAGTCCACTCAGTACAAATCCACTCAGCCCTCCAATCTTAAAGTCTGGATCAATACCTTTCAGTAGAAACGGAAAATTATCCTTCCCAAACCTCAAATATACAACTAGCAACGCACAAGCAAGTGTAAGCATCGGTGCTCCCACAAAACCAATCCACATTCCATTGATTCCAAAAAGTATTGAACCTGTAATTGGAAGTAATATATACAACAAACCATTCTGAAGACACGAAATGCACACGGACATTCCAATCCGATCAATCAGCATATAGTAAGAAGTGGTAAGGGATACCGTGCTACAGAAGACAAATCCCAGTGATACAATTCTAATAGCCAAAATTGATGGAGTAAGTGCCGCACCTCCTGTAATTCCAAAAAGCCCACAAAACTGTTTTGCAAAAATGCAAATCAATCCTGTTGCAACAACACCCTCGATAAGGGCAGCTTTTATGCCCGCCTTCATCACTCTTTTTATAAGCTGATGGTTCTTTTCTCCAAAGTAAGTTCCTATCAGAGGTTGCATCGCCATGCCCACGCCATCCATGACAACACTAAACTCAATAAGACTGACTACTACTGCAAGAGTTACCAGCCCGGAAACACCGTAGTTTCTCGATACAAAACCTATCATCACATAATCCATCAGTGCCCAACATAAATATACTGATGAATCCACGATACTGTAACGTGATGTCAGCAGAAAATCTCTAAATGATAGATGCCATACAAAATGAAGTGTGTTTCCTTTTCGAAAGTAATGCCAGCAACATACAAGGATTCCAAGTGTATTTCCGATTACAGATCCAAGTATAATGCCAGTCATACCCAAGAAATATGTTAATATAATTGATAGGACAATGTTTCCACCAATCTGAAAAACATAGCAGATATTATTACATAATTCATCTCCGTCGCTATATACCATCTGTTCCAGATAAAAGATAACGATAGTCAAAAATGCATTGATTGGAACAAGGCGGTAATACTCCAGTGCATATCCAAGAATATCTCCCGTGATACCATTTGCACTAAAATAAATGTCTTGCATCAATAAAATAATTAAAGCAGACATCAATCCGATGGAAATACTAATAATCAGCCCCTGACCATAGATTTCATCCGCTCGCTTTTTTCTCATTGCTCCAATTTCTCTTGTAAAGACAATTCCAACACCTGTAGAAACGAGGTCTCCAAAAAAAGTCACGATTCCGGTCACCGGTGTGATGGCATTAATCGCTGCAACTCCCGATTCTCCAATGAAATATCCCGCAATGATACTATCGCAAAGGAGCATAATATACATAACTGCTTTTGTAAATGTACCTGACAAAAACATTGACCTGAATTTTTTTTCACAAAACCCGTTATTCAATTTCTTCTCTCTAGTTTTGTTTTTAATGTCCATATGCCCAATCATCCCCTTCACAATATTCAGTTTTATCCGCTCACTAATATAAGAACATTATATCATAAATTCATCTGCTTAAAGCAATATTTACAAATAAGATTGTATATCCCATCTTCTGAGAGAACACCTCTCTTTAAGTCTGTTGGAAGCAACCCGTTTTCATCCAGAATAAAGTCCTGCTTCCACTCTTCGCTCTAATAGTACTCTTCCAGCATTCGTATTTCCGACTGAATAAGTGAACAATCCTCTATTTCGTCATCCATTTTTCTTATTTTCCTTTGTACCTCATCAAAGATTTCTTCCATTTTTTTGATGCGGTTTATGGATTCCTCAACCTTGTTTGTCATATTGTACTCCTTTAATTCTCGTACTGTCTATTTGCGTTCTGATTCTATCATACTTCTTATAATACGATCTTATAATATTCGTTTTCTCACCCTTAGGCTCCTTTCCACTATTTTTTTATTCGCATATAAGAAGTTTGCATTTTATGCGTTCATAAGCTCGAAATACTTCATCTTTCTCATGAACTTATAGCACAAACCATTTTAGCTATTTTGACATCAACTTCATCAACATACCCAATATCTTCCTTCAAGTCCCACAAATTTATTTCATCAAACTCATCATCTTCTTTTCTCTCAAATGGAAATAATTCACTTTGATATCCGACGAAAACTGCCTGATATTTCACTGTTCCTAGAGAATCTTCAACTTTGAACAATCCCCGAAATTCCAATTCATTATTTCTTTGATGTGTTTCTTCATATAGTTCTCGGACAGCTGCCTCTCTCGCTGTTTCCCCTTTGTCTATTCCTCCTGCTGGAAATTCCCATTGATTTCGCCAACTATTATATCCAACAAGGAACTTGTCTGAAACAACTATAATCGCATAAGCACCGGTAACATTCTCATACCTACAGATATCACTTTCTTCTATGGAAATAAATTCAAGTAATTTCCAACCACTCTTATTTTTTGCTAACATTGTTTCCCCTTTGCCATCAACAACAATTCCTCCTCTGTTTCAGCATCAGCTTTATAAGGATAATTCTTCAACATCTTATAAAAATCATTGTAATACTTCTCTGCCTTTCTTTCATCCCTTTCCACCAACAACGCATATGCATACTGGTACCTAGGCGTTGAAATCATTCTTCCTGCCACTTTCAGAAATGCTTTGACTTCTTTATCTTCATAAAGCTCATCGATTTTTTCTTTTGGATAATCGGATAAGATTCTGCAATACATCAACTCCAGTTTCACCATATTCGCATGAATTCCTGCCATTGCATTCACGTGATCCAACAATTCCTCTCCTAACTCCATCGCCTCATCGATTTTTCCTAAATCTATTAATCTCATCAACCGATAAATCAATACCGTCACAGAAATAGAATCCATTATACTGTCACCTTCGCAGATTTCGAAATATTCTTCCGGCATATCCCGAAGTCTTTTTCCCATTGTCGTCTGCTCATGAATATAAAAAGTATTCACAAAAGCCTTCAATGCTTTAGGATTCTTCTTCAATTTCAATATATTCATTCCATCATTAGATACCTGCTTTGTTGTCATTGGAATTCCATTTTGTAATGCTTGTACAAATCCTATTGCTGAAAAGATACTTAATATCGTGCGAACAATTGCGTTTCCATCCCATAAAAGCAGTGCAATTAAAGCAATCATTGCTGTAATCAAGTTCATTAGAACGCCACCAAGATTATACAAAACGAAAGGTACTTCTTCTCCCTTTTCCTTCGGTGGAATCATAAGACATTGGCCTCCGGTCCCCGGAATGGAATACTTTTTTAATTGAAGTTTCCCATTATTATTCGCTAATATGATATTTGAAATTCTAAATGATGAAAACCGATACCCACTAAGCCATCCAAAAAGTAAATGTCCCCCTTCATGAATAATTATATGTACGAAGAACATCACCACCATTATAAATACTGCAATAACCAATGGCACCAATGACTGTACCCCCGTCGCTTTTCCCCCATACAGTTCTTTTTCGATTCCGCTGGCAGAAATTCCGGCAAGTGCGCCAACTATCATAAATCCAATAAATCCTGCAGCATCCATTAATCTTTTTTTCAAGTTCTCATCCTCCCATTTCCCGAACATTCCTACGCTTTCCATTATATCAAACTTACACTATCTATTCCACATTCCACTCCCCCTTTATCAACTCCACAATTCCCTCCAGCATTCTACTATCCAAAGGTCTTGCGGACGTTTCCATTGTCACAAACAAATTATCTCCCAGCACATAACCTTCTCTCGCATACATCTGCATTTTTGAAATTGCATTATTTGCATACTCCGCATTATCCATCATTCCAAAATGTTCAAAGATAATGTTTCTTCTTTTTATTTCATCCAAAATCGTAAAATCCGGATACACCACCACACTGTTGGAAATTTTCAAAGGATACTCATACCGATACGCAATATTTTCTCTATATAACTTATCTGCAAGAATCTTTTCAGACTTTGACCGAACACGTTCTCCTCGCTCCGTATAAATTTCCGCAGCATATTCATCAAAGACTTTTCCTTCATATTCACACTGTTCCCACAAGGCTCGATACTGTTCATCGGAAAGTTCAATCGGATCCACAAGTTTTTGCTTCCCCTTACCTAGTTTTCTGTATACTTCTGACAGTTTTGTTTTATGTAAAAACTTCATTCCTTTTTCATAAAATTTAAGTTTGTTCTCCAGCGTTTCTTTTAAATTTCCATAATACTCCCCTCTTACAATATTAACAGCCCTATCCTTTTCTGCCAGCGACATATATCGTCCATTAGCCCCATCTTCCTTTGTTTCTCTTATATATAACTGAAGCGATTTTCCCTTCGATGACACTTTAACTTTTGCATCATCTGGTTTCACTTGATTCAATTCCCTATTTATCTTATGTAACAATTCTTCCGCTTTAAGCTTCTCTTCCATAAAATCTCTTTCTAACTGATTCATTGAATCCCCCTGTTTATTTCATTTCCACCTAATATGTTACTAATCCATTTTTGTATGGTGCTTTTTCCCTAATGTTCTTCCTATATCCACCTAAAATGCCAATAAATCCCCGTGGTCTGAAAGCTTTTAAACATAATAACGTTAACATCCCACCTAAATCAGCACTTCTGTCTTTGCAGGTGGATTTTTTCGTTACCCTTCTCATGAATATTCCACCTATATATCTATTTTTACTCTCTTAGGTGGATTCATCCGAAAATTTATGGCAACAACCCCCACCTATATAGACATTTCTCGCTTATTAGGTGGAATCGCGGAGATATTCTGCCTAATTTTATCCACCTATCAAACCAATACTGTTATTTTAGGTGGAAAAACACTCCCATACCATACAAATCACTCCACCTATCAGCCCAAGACCTCTCTTTCAGGTGGAAAATACATACCACATTTCGGAAACAAATCCACCTATTTCAACAATTCAACGCCTTGAGATGAATTTCTAAAATTTCCAATGTCACAAATACACATTCATACACTACGTTGCATTTAAAATGTGTAAAAAACATCCGCACCGGATACCGATGCGGATGAATAATTACTATATGATATTAAACAATCTAGGATTATTCAATAATTGTAGCAACCTTACCAGAACCTACTGTTCTACCACCTTCACGGAGCTTATTGACTTTTTTTCTTAATTTTCTACTTATCAAACCGCCTGTTTATAGGCTTTTTCTATATCTTATATCGTCACAATTCTTAGTTTCCGAAATATTTGACGACACTTTGACGACACTTTTAGTATAGAACAAGTGCGAGAAAATTGCTACATATTTATTTCCCAGGTTGCTCATTCTCTAATCATAACTACCGAGAAAACAGCCTTTTTCTGTTTAGCAGTCAATGGCTTTAAGATACCTTCTTCTAACAATATTTCT
>JAILRB010000031.1 GCA_024698585.1 Eubacterium sp. | reverse complement strand
TGTAATCAGCAGGTTAACGGTTCGAGTCCGTTCATCGGCTTCGTGGGCAGATTCCCGAGTGGCCAAAGGGGACAGACTGTAAATCTGCTGCAACTTGCTTCGGTGGTTCGAATCCACCTCTGCCCACTATTTTTTAAAATTAAATACCGTCGCGGGATGGAGCAGTCTGGAAGCTCGCCGGGCTCATAACCCGGAGGTCGTAGGTTCAAATCCTACTCCCGCAATTTTACACATGCCCAGTTAGCTCAGTTGGTAGAGCAGAGGACTGAAAATCCTCGTGTCTCTGGTTCGATTCCGGAACTGGGCACTTACTTTGTCTAAAAGAGTTCGATTTCGAACTCTTTTTCTTTTCTAAAGAATACAAAAGGTGCATGGTTTGTTTTTTCAGGAATGGAATTGTTAATATCTATTCTTTATAATTGCGAATCAATGCAAAAAATAGTAAGATAGAGTCAGTGGAAAATTAGGAATTTGGAATAGGTGGACAGAATATGAGTCAATTAGCGACATTATATATGATTATACCTTGTTATAATGAGGAAGAGGTTTTACCGATTACGGCACCGATTTTTTTGAATAAAATACATCAGTTGGTATCGGAAAAGAAGATTTCTGATGATAGCAGAATTATGTTTGTAAACGATGGAAGTAAGGATCGGACTTGGAAGATCATTCAAGACTTATCGAAAGCAGACGAACATTATGTGGGAATCTGCCAAAGTAGAAATCGTGGACATCAGAACGCGGTTCTAGCAGGACTTATGGATGCGAAAGATCTCTGTGATATTACGATTTCCATTGATTGTGATGGACAGGATGATATTAACGCCATGGACGAAATGATTGACCTTTATTATCAAGGAAATGAAATTGTTTACGGTGTAAGGAATAATCGGGATACGGATAGCATTTTTAAAAGAATTACTGCTCAGGGATTTTATAAATTCATGACAAAAATGGGTGTGGAAACGGTATATAATCATGCGGATTATCGATTGGTTTCCGCTAGGGTGTTGGAAGAACTGAAAGATTTTAAGGAAGTGAATCTGTTTCTTCGTGGAATGATTCCGTTAGTTGGGTTCCAGAGTAATAGTGTTTATTATAAAAGAGAAGAACGAATAGCCGGAGAAAGTCATTACCCGTTGAAGGCAATGATTAAGCTGGCACTTGATGGAATTACCAGTTTATCCATTAAACCGATCCGAATGATTGCTGGGATTGGATTTTTGGTATCCATTATTAGTTTTATTGGTATTTTATGGTCTGTAATTGAATGGATCATAGGAAATACTGTTTCCGGATGGGCAAGTACGGTAAGTATTATTTGTCTTTTTGGAGGTCTCCAATTACTGGCATTGGGAATTATCGGGGAATATATCGGAAAGATTTATCTGGAAGTAAAGCATAGACCGAGATACATCATTAGCGAAAGAACATTTGAGAAGGAAGAAGAATGAAAGAGCATCAGGCGAGAGAATATATCTTTGAAGAAAAAGTAAAAGAGTTATTACAGAATAATAATTATATCACCATTGTAGAGGAAGAAGTTCCGGGGCGAAGTGGATATCATGATATCCATGCCTATGGAAGAATCAATATTCCGTCTGCATTTACTTATCCGGTTAGGATTATTTGTCAGTACAAGTATTATGCGAAGAACAGGGTCGAGTTAATGCATATCAGGGATTTCGGCGGTATTATGGCTGATATTTCGGAACGAAACTATTCTGTGACGGGAGATGTAGGGAATATTGCGGACAGATATCAGTATGCCGGTTGTTTCTTCAGTGCTACGTCCTTTACCAGAGAAGCACAGGAGTATGCGTGGGCTCATAATATTTTTATGATTTCCCTGGAACGAATTGAAGTGATGCAGCCAATTTTGAAAAGTATTGATTCCTTTGTTTCCGGACTCAGTGAAAGTATTATTAACAATATCACGAAAGAGGAATTGATTGAAGGGTATCGAAGTGAAATCGGGAATCAGGAAGAAATGCCGGAATCGGTGATTGGGATTGTCAATGGCGTTTATCCGGTGATGATTTTAGGAAAAGCCGGTTGGACGACTCCTGTGTTTGAAGAGGCGAAAGCTTCGGAAATTGGTCGTGCATATATTGATAATGTATATCGTAATGAAAATCAGTTTGAGGCTAACTTCCAGTTGAGTTTTATGGAGTGCAGTGCGGAATTTTCCATTCCGGTTTCAGTGGTGGAAAAGCTGATGGAGCGAAGTGACAATGATACAAAGGAACATGTCATTTTCAATATTGAGATTCCATATCTGACAGAAAAAGGACGAAAAGAATTTGTTTCATTGGAAGTTTTTTTAGAGGGATTTCATAAAGGGGATTATACAAATAAGCAGGTCAGTTTCTTTGATCTGTAAACAAATGTGGTTTACATAAATGAATGGAAAGTTAAAGAATTTATTAATAGAATACAGTCAACATGGAAGGGTTCCATTTCATATGCCGGGGCATAAGAGAGCTAGAAAATTGCTTCATGAAATGGATCCTTTTGATGTGGATTTTACGGAGATTGATGGGCTGGATAATTTACATCATCCAGAGGGAATTCTTCGGGATGCCATGGAGGAAGCTGCAAAGTTTTATGGGACTAAAAAGACCTGGTTTCTGGTGAATGGAAGCAGCTGTGGAATTCTTGCTGCAATTGGGGCTACAACGAAAATCGGGGATCAGATCCTGATTGGAAGAAATTGCCACAAAGCCGTTTATCATGGGGCATTGGTGAGAAATTTGGAAGTGAAATATATCTATCCTGAGTTAATACCGGAGTATGGAATCCAAGGTGGATATGCGCCGGAGGAAATTGAAAAAATACTCAGTGAAAATCCAAAAATCAAGACGGTGGTATTGACGTCTCCGACCTATGATGGAGTGGTTTCTGACATTGAAAAAATTGCGGAAATTGTGCATCAGCATGAGGGGATTTTAATTGTGGATGAAGCCCATGGTGCGCATTTTTGTCTAATGGAAAAGGGACCGAAACCAGCACATTTATGTGGGGCGGATTTAGTGATTGAAAGTTTACATAAAACCTTGCCGGCGCTGACTCAAAGTGCAGTGTTACATTTGCAGGGAAATCGGGTGGAAGACTGGAAAGTTCAGAAACAATTGGAGATTTTTGAAACCAGCAGTCCATCTTATCTTTTGATGGCATCCATGGATGATTGCCTAAGGGAAATGCAATATGACGGAAAAGAGCAGATGAGCCGGTTACTGAAAAACATTGCGTTGTTTCGTGAAAGTGCTAAAAAATGGGAACACATACGGATTCCGGGAAGAGAACTGGTTGGAAGTCATGGTGTTTTTGACTATGATGAGACGAAGCTGGTGTTTAGCATGGCGGAAACGAAGAAGTCCGGAAGAGATTTGGCAGAAGTATTGAGAAAAAAGTATCAGATGGAATTAGAGATGGAAACGCCGTCTTATGGGCTGGCATTATGTTCCATTTGTGATTCGAAAGAAGATTTGAAAAATCTGGCACAGGCAATGACTGAAATCGATTTTGGTTTAGAAGAAGAGCATCAGTGGATGATGCAGTGCACTTACGGCGAAAATGAGAGAGCATGTTCTATGTATGAAGTTGAGGAGCGGGAAAAGGAAGTTGTTTCATTGAGGGATGCTGAGGGTAGAATCGCCGGAGAGTTTGTTTACTTCTACCCGCCGGGGATTCCGGTGCTGGTTCCGGGGGAAGTGATTTCTAAGCAGGCACTTTCTACTATTGAAGAAGGAAAGAAGCACGGGATTGCTGTAAATGGATTGGCGGATTATGATCAAAACGAAATTCAAGTGATAAAGGATTAGATTCATGGGAAAGATTTATTTTGTATTGGGAAAGAGCAGTAGCGGAAAAGATACGATCTTTTCGAGATTGAAAGAAAATCAGGAGTTAGGATTAAAGACTGTGGTGGGATATACCACGAGACCAATGCGCCAAGGGGAAGAAGAAGGCGTGGAATATTTTTTTGTGTCACCGAAGCGTTTGGAAGAATTGCAGGAAGAGGGCAAGGTCATTGAATGCAGACACTATCATACGGTTCATGGAGTATGGAGTTACTTTACAGTGGATGACGGACAGATTGACTTGAAGGAAGGGGACTATTTGTATATTGGAACCCTGGAGTCCTTTAATGATATGGTTCGCTATTATGGAAAAGAGGTTGTGGTACCGATTTTCATTGAAGTGGAAACCGGAGAGCGATTGGAGCGAGCCATTCATCGGGAGCGTCAACAGAGTGAGCCAAAATATGCGGAACTGTGCAGAAGATTTCTGGCGGATGAGGAAGATTTTAGTGAGGAAAAAATCGAAAAAGCCGGAATTCATCGACGTTTTGAGAATCAGGTTCTGGAGGATTGCATTCAGGAAATCACGGAAATGATTCAGGGGAAACAGTAGGAAAAATCGTTGTTTTATGGTATGATAACCATTGGTGATGAAAACGAATCTGTGGAATATAAGGAAAATGTCATGGAAGAGAAAAAAGTTCTTGGACAACAGCATATCGTCAGACATTTTGAGAATGCCATTAAGATGGGAAAGATTTCGCACGCTTATATTATCAATGGGGAAGCAGGTTCCGGAAGAATGCGATTGGCCATGGATTTTGCAAAGGCATTGCAGTGCGTGGAAAATGGTGTGGACAAGGAACCGCCTCTGGGAACTTTTTGCAATGAGTGTAAGTCCTGTAAGCAGACAGAATCAAAGAATCAGCCGGATATTATTTATGTAACTTATGAGAAGACTGGAATCGGTGTAGATGAGATTCGTACTCAGATTAATAATGACATTGACATTAAGCCTTATAGCAGCAGATATAAAGTATATATCGTTCCGGAAAGCGAAAAAATGACGGTGGCTGCGCAGAATGCGTTGTTGAAAACCATTGAGGAACCACCGGAATATGCAGTAATCATTTTGATTACATCTAATGCAGATTCCTTTTTGCAGACGATTTTATCCCGATGTGTGTTATTGAATATGAAGCCGGTGAAGGAAGAAATCATTCAGAATCGTTTGATGTCCGAGTATGGCGTAGGTTCTTACGACGCAAAAGTTGCGGCGATTTTTTCCGGTGGAAATCCGGGAAAGGCAGTTCGATTAGCAACGTCAGAGGATTTTCAGGATTTAAAACAATGTGTAGTGGGCACTTTGTTTTCCTTGAAAACCGGTGGGATGGATCTGGTTAATGTAAAGATTAAAGAAGCGTCTGAGTTCAAGAAAAATATTGAGGAATATTTTTCCCTGATGCGAAGCTGGTTTCGGGATGTGTTAATGTATAAAGCAACAAAAAGAGAAGATTCGCTGATTTTTCAGGAGGATATTCGCGGAATTGAAGAAATGGCAGAGGATTGCAGCTTCTTTGATTTGGATATCATTCTGAAATCCATTACACAGGCAGAAAACAGGGTCAGAACAAATGTTAATTTTGACTTGACGATAGAAGTATTTTTGTTAGCAGTTAAGGAGAGAATTCAAAAATGATAGAGGTAATAAAGGTTAGATTCAGACAGGCTGGAAAGCTTTATAATTTTGATCCGGCAGGTCTTCCGGTAAAAATGGGGGATCATGTCATTGTTGAGACAGCCCGTGGTACAGAATACGGAAAGGTTGTTTCAGGAATTGTAAAGGTTCCTGATGATCAGGTGGTGATGCCACTGAAACCGGTTATTCGTATTTCTACGAAGGATGATGACAAAAAGGCCTTGGAAAATAAGGAGAAGGAAAAGAAGGCTTTCAAGATTTGTAAAGAAAAAATCATTAAACATGGCCTGGAAATGAAACTGATTGATACAGAGTATACCTTTGATAATAATAAAGTATTGTTTTATTTTACAGCGGACGGAAGAATTGACTTCAGAGAGCTGGTTAAGGATCTGGCATCTGTGTTCCGTACAAGAATCGAGTTGAGACAGGTAGGCGTTAGAGATGAGACAAAGATGATTGGTGGTATTGGTGTCTGCGGAAGACCGTTATGCTGTCATTCATATCTTTCTGAATTTATTCCGGTGTCCATTAAGATGGCAAAGGAACAGAATTTATCTCTGAATCCAACAAAGATTTCCGGAATCTGTGGAAGATTGATGTGTTGTCTGAAAAATGAACAGGCTGCTTATGAACACCTGAATTCCAACTTGCCGGATATTGGCGAAACAGTGAAGACCTTTGACGGATTTAAGGGCGATGTTATCAGTGTCAATGTTTTACGCCAGAAGGTTAAAATTGTTGTGGAACAGAATGATGAAAGAGAAATCAAGGAATATTCCATTAAGGAACTGAAATTTAAGCCGAAGAAAAAGAAATTTGATTTGGCTTCTGAAGAATTAAAGGCGTTAAAGAATCTGGAAGATAAGGAATCGTCAAAGTTAGATTAGTAAAATGGAAATTGGATTAAAAGAAAATGAGCGTCTGGTGGATCTGGAACGAAATGGATATCGGATTATTCAGAATCAAAAAGGATTTTGTTTCGGAATCGATGCGGTATTGCTGTCCGGATTTGCTCAGGTGAAAGCGGGAGAACAGGTTCTGGACTTAGGTACCGGAACCGGGATTATTCCGATTTTACTGGAAGCAAAGACGAAGGGTGAACACTTTACAGGATTGGAAATCCAGGAAGAAAGTGTGGATATGGCCGGACGGAGTGTCAAACTCAATGGATTAACAGAAAAAATAGAGATTGTACAGGGTGATATTAAAGAGGCTTCGAAGATTTTTGGCGGAGCCGCTTTTCACGTTGTGACCACGAATCCTCCTTATATGACCGAGCATCATGGAGTACAGAATGAGGCAGATGCAAAGACCATTGCACGGCACGAAATTCTGTGTAACCTGGAGGATGTGGTTCGGGAAGGTGCGAAAGTATTAACGACCAGAGGACGGTTTTATATGGTACATCGCCCACGGCGACTGGCGGATATTATTTCATTGATGAGAAAATATCAGTTAGAGCCGAAGAGAATTCGGATGGTTCACCCTTTTGTGGATAAGGAAGCCAATATGGTTTTGATTGAAGGCGTGAAAAACGGCGGAACGATGATGAAGGTGGAAGCACCACTGGTGGTTTATGAGGAGCCGGGGGTTTTCACTGAGGAAATTCATCGGATTTATGGTTTTTAACAGAATGAGGTTCATATGGCAGGAAAGTTATATTTGTGTGCAACGCCGATTGGGAATTTAGAGGATATGACCTACCGGGTTGTGAGAATATTAAAAGAAGTGGATTTGATTGGCGCGGAGGACACGCGAAACAGCATCAAGCTGCTAAATCATTTTGAAATTAAGACGCCCATGACCAGTTATCATGAGTTTAATAAATACGATAAGGCAAAGACTCTGGTTGAGATGATGTTGCAGGGAAAAAACATCGCATTGATTACGGATGCAGGAACACCGGGGATTTCTGACCCGGGAGAAGAGTTGGTGCGTCAGTGCTATGAGGCAGGGGTAGAAGTAACCTCCCTTCCGGGAGCAGCAGCCTGTATTACGGCTCTTACCATGTCAGGACAAAAGACTAGAAGGTTTTGTTTTGAGGCTTTTCTTCCGCATGATAAAAAGGAAAAGAGTCAGATTTTAGAGGAACTGAAAAATGAGACCAGAACCATCATTCTTTATGAAGCACCGCATCGATTAAAGAAGACCTTACAGGAACTGGAAAAAGTTTTGGGGGATCGTTCCATTACCTTATGTCGCGAATTAACGAAGCGGTATGAAGAAGGACGGAAGACCACGTTGCAGGAAGCAATTTCTTATTATGAGGAGAATGAACCTCGTGGGGAATATGTTTTAGTGATTGAGGGGAAAAGCTTAGAGGAATTGAAGCAGGAAAAAATCTCGGAATGGGAGAAGATGAGTGTTCCGGAGCATGTGGATTATTACATCAGCCAAGGAAAAGACAAAAAGGAAGCAATGAAACTGGCGGCGAAGGATCGCGGAATTTCAAAAAGGGATATTTATAAGGAACTGATATAAAAGAGAGACCGGTGTGCAAAAAACACATCGGTCTCCTTTTTGTAATTCATTAGAATGAATTCTATTGTATATTAATCACCCTTCGGATCTGGCCCAAAGGATGTTATTTTTCGTAGATACCTTAGCAGGTATAGTCGCTAAGGGATTCAGCAATCTGATCTACTTCAGAACGTCCCTTATGAATGTTCAATTTAATTGGTTTGGATAAGTCCAATGCAAAGATACCCATAATGGATTTTGCATCAATGAGATAGCGTCCTGACACTAAATCAAAATCGTTGTCATACTTATTAATGTCCTTCACGAAGGACTTAATTTTGTCAATAGAATTCAAGCTTACTGTAACTGTTTTCATAATCATTACCTCCTGTCTGAAAATTGTTACTACTTGAATGGGATTCTTCATCCTTCATTCGCATACATCTTAATGCCGGAAAAATCTTTCGTCAAGGTGGTAAAATACCTAAAGATAACGGGAAAAATCCCGATTTTATAGTAATTTTTTAGGAATAAAACGGTGAACTTGTGAAATGTTATGAAAATTTGAGGAAAAATTGAACAACGAAGGCTTGTTTTATGGAGAAAACATATAGAAATGTTAATAAAATTGGGGAAAATGGAAAGGGGACAAAAAACGAAAAAATATGAAAAAATAGCGGTTTTAAGGGGAAATCCTTAAAAAAGTAATGGAAAAGAGGGGACTTTCATAAAATAAGAAAAAAGGAAGATGAAAAAATGCTGAATTATATTTGGGGAGGAATGATTATCATATCTGTTATGTTTAGTTTTATAACAGGGAGAACGGGAACGGTTGGGAATGCAGCTATTGAATCTTCTAAGGAGGCGGTGGAATTATGCATTACCATGCTGGGGGTCATGAGTTTATGGATGGGATTGATGGAGATGGCAAAAAACAACGGCGTGCTGAAGAAAATGGAACGATTGCTCCTACCTTTTATTGGCTGGATGTTTCCGGAAATTCCCAAAACACATCCGGCAAGGCAATATATGGTAACGAATATTGTGGCAAATATTTTGGGGCTAGGCTGGGCTGCAACACCGGCAGGATTGCAGGCCATGGAGAAACTCGCAAAATATCCGGTTCATAAAAATTGGGAAAAGCATGTGGCGACTGATGAAATGTGTACTTTTTTGGTGTTGAATATTTCTTCCTTACAATTAATTCCGGTTACCATCGTTGCATATCGAAATCAGTTCGGTGCAGAAAATCCTTCGGCGATTGTGGTACCTGCAATTTTGGCGACATTCGCCAGCACGATGACGGGAATTCTTTATTGTAAATGGAAATGTAGAAAGAGGTTTCATTGACATTAAAAAACAGATAGTATAAAATAAATCCGTCTGTTTATTTAAACAAATTGTGGTCCATAACCAGCGTTATGGTTTAAGGGAAGTCCGGTGAGAATCCGGCACAGTCTTTCTCTACTGTATGAGGGACGAACGAAGCATTATGCCACGGAGAAATTTGGAAGGCGCTTTTAGTAGGTTGAACTTAAGTCAGGATATGTCAACACAATTTCACAAAAATTCGTAAGCAAGACGAAAAGGAGGCAAAAATGAAGAAAATTACAAGCAGAATTTTATCTGTATTACTGGCAATGATACTGACCGTTTCAGTAATTTCCGTAGTACCGACAAAGGCAGAAACAAAGGTTGCAAAAGCAGCATATTTAACAATTGAAAAGTTCACTCTTGGACAGGGATTTCTTGTATACCCTACAAAGGTAGAAATCACAGAGGGTGATACTATTAAGACTGTTTTGGACAAGGTGGCAAAGGAAGAAAAAATTGACCTTGTTTATACGACAACAGAGTATGGCACATACTTATCAGGAATTAAGAATGCTGATAGTGGAAAGGTAAACATCCCTTCAGAAATTTCAGCAATGGGTGAATTTGAATCTTATGGAACCAAGTATCCGGCTCCAACAAATACGAATGTGAGACCAAACACCAATGAAAATGGATTATTATCTGAAATGACATATACCGATATGGCAGGCTGGATGGTTTATCTGAATAATGAATCCAGTATGGAAGGTTTAGCTGCAAAGGTAAAAGATGGTGACGTGATTCGTATTCAGTTTTCTATTTATGGCTGGGGACTTGATTTAGGTTCTGCAGACTGGACTACCGGAGAGAAGAAAATTAATTTAGCAAATAAAGATAATTTATATAAGGCAATTGCAGACTTCAAGGCAAACGGAACCTGGAAGCAGAGTAAGTCTTTAGAGCAGCTTGGTAACAATGCCGTAGCAGTTGCAGGAAACTATAATGGATCTCAGAGTCAATTGGATGGAACAGCAGCTGCATTAAAGGCATTAGAGGCAATTTTTGAAGATGGAAAGAAGGCTCAGAAAGCAGAAGATGCCAAGAACCAAGCTGCACCAACCGTAGCAAAGGCTACTGTAAAGCGTGTTAGCAATGTAAAGGGATGCAAGGCAAAAGCAACCGTAAAGACTGTAAAAGGTGCCAGCGGATATGAATTTAAATATGCAACAAACAGCAAATTGAAGAATGCAGTAGTTGTTTCTACAAAGAAAACAAGCATTAAGACTGCAAAAGTTAAAAAGAAGAAAACTGTATATGTTAAGGTTCGTGCATATGTAACTAAGAATGGTGCATACTACTTTGGAAAGTGGAGTGCAGCAAAATCTGTAAAGATCAAAAAATAAGAAAAGCTTGGAAGGCAAGGGCATGGCTCTTGCCTTTTATGATATTGGAGAACTTTTATGAAAAAAGGAATCAGAGTATTACTGATTGTGATTACCCTGATGATTTCCGGAACTACAGTGCAGGGAGAAAGTGTCAGACAGGTTTCCGGATATCTGGAAAAGACGGCTTCTTATTTGATGTCTCACAATCCAAATCCATCCATGGGAAGCGTTGGAGGGGACTGGCTGATTATGGGATTGGCAAGATCGGGAAAATTACGAAATGCCTATGGCCTTACCTATGAAAAGAATTTAGCGCAAGTGGTAGAAGACTGTAAGGGGAATCTTTCAGAACGAAAATATACGGAATATTCCAGAGTTGTCATTGCATTAACATCCATAAATAGAAATCCGAAGAATTTTCGAGGATATAATTTATTGAAGCCATTGGCAGAACTGGATGGTGTTAAACGGCAGGGAGCCAATGGAATTGTGTATGCATTGATTGCCCTGGATTGTGGAAACTATGAAATCCCGGAACCGGATGATAATTATCATGGAGAAGTTACAACGAGAGAAAAACTGTTGGAACTGATTCAGGCGGCAGAATTGCAGGACGGTGGATGGGCATTTAGCGGGAAAAAAGCAGATGCAGATATGACAGCCATGACCATTCAGGCATTGGCACCTTATTATAAGAAGAATGATGGGGTAAAGAAAGCAGTCAATAAGGGACTGGAGTGTTTATCGGAAATTCAGCTTTCCGACGGTAGTTTTCAGACCGGTCCTACAAAGACCTGTGAGAGTACGGCACAGGTTTTAACAGCACTTTCGGAAATTGGAATTTCTATCAATGACAAACGGTTTGTGAAAAATGGGAAAACGGTCTTCGATGGGTTATTGACCTACTATCGAAATGGAAGTTTTGCACATCTTCCGGGTGGGGATCCCAATGAAATGGCAACGGAACAGGCTTTTTATGCAATGGTAGCGTATGAAAGAAAACTTTCCGGGAAGAACCGTTTCTATGAAATGTCCGATGCCATAAGATTAGAAGAGCAGATGGATTCTTCCAACAAACCGGTGAATCCGAAAAAGGAGTCGGCAGGGAAAACAACGGAAAAGAAATCGGGAAAGACACAGAAAAAAACGAAGAGTCGTTCTGAAGAAATAGTTACAACCGTAACAATTACTGAGGAGATCACAAAAACAGAACGTCCGAAGAAGGAAGCAACCTCTAAGAACGAGAAGGGGACAAGTTCTGAAGTCGTGGAAACAAAGGCCTATACGGAAACAGAGACCACGCAGCAGGAGACCACACACTTGACAGAAAAGGAACGTAAGAACGAAGCAGAAGAAAAGAGCAATGTTCCGGTGATTGTCCTGATTGTGCTTGGGGTGGCTTTGGGAGGAGTGGCTTTTGTTCTGATGAAGAAAAGAACATCAAATTAAAGGAATAATAAAATGAAAAAAATATGGATTGCAATCGTTCTGATTTTATGTCTGTCTATTACCGGATGTGGAAATAAGGGCGAAACGAAGAAAAGCGGTCATCAGTGTACGATTTATGTGGAATGTACCAATGCCATAAAGAGTAAACAGCTAAGTCAGGAATTGCAGGAGTTTTTACCGGAAAATGGAATTATCTTAGAAGCAAAGGAAGTCACCTTCCAGGAAGGAGACTCGGTTTATGATGTTTTAGAAAGAACCATGAAAGAGGAAGGAATCCTGATGGAAGCCTCTTTTACGGGAGACCTGGCATATATTGAAGGGATTGACAACCTTTATGAATTTGAATGTGGTGATTTATCCGGATGGATGTATTGCGTGAATGAAAAATATCCTAATGTGGGGTGCAGCGGTTATCAGGTGAAAGACGGAGACCGGATTGATTGGCACTATACCTGTGATTTAGGAAAAGATTTAGGTCAGGAATATAAGGAGAACTAATGGAAGAAAGACGTGTGGATGAATTTTCCGAATTTCATCCAGTCATTAATATAATTTTTTATATTGCAGTACTGGGGCTTACCATGTTTCAAATGCAGGCAGGCCTGATAATTGTGTCCTTTCTTTCTGCATTGATTTATCATTTTTATCTGAAGGGGCGTGCAGGACTGAAATATTTAGGCATGATTGTGGGCGTGTTTCTGGTAACGGCATTGATTAATCCGCTATTTTCCCATAAGGGCGCAACGTTATTGTTTTATTTGTCCAGTGGAAATCCGGTAACCATGGAGTCATTGATTTATGGAGGATCCCTGGCAGTCATGGTTTGCGGAACCCTGTTGTGGTTTTCTTCCCTGAATGCCATTATCACAGAGGATAAGCTGATTGAAATTGTGGGAAGAATCTTTCCACATTTTGCCCTGTTATTATCCATGATTTTTCGATTTGTTCCGAAATATACCCGGCAAATCAAAAAAAATCATTTTGCACAGAAGGCACTATATGGGAAGGACCAACGATTTCGGGATAAGATAAAAACCGGATTTCGGGTATTTTCCATTACGACTACATGGGCATTGGAAAATTCTGTGGATACGGCAGATTCCATGAGAGCCAGAGGTTACGGAATGGGAAAACGAAGTACCTTCCATAATTACCATTTTCAGTGTCGGGATTATGTGGTATTGCTATGGATTCTGATGTGGACAACCATTGTATTCATCGAGAAAGTTTCGGGACGGGTTGAAACCATTTATTATCCTTTTTACGTGGTAAAGGGAGAGTTATTCACATATGGGGCGTATTGTCTGTTATGCCTGACCCCGATTTTTATCAATATAGAGGAGGCCTTTCGATGGCACAGATTACAATCGAAAATTTAAGTTTTTCCTATCCGAAAGCAAAGAATGCGGCAATTAGTAAAGTGTCCCTGAAAATCGGTCAGGGAACTTTTGTGGTTCTTTGTGGAAAATCCGGTTGTGGAAAAAGTACCTTATTAAGAAATATAAAACCGGCCATTTGTCCTTTTGGAAAAAAAGAAGGACAGGTTTTTTGGAATGGCGAAAAAATAGAAGCAGTAGATGAAAAGCTGCAGGCAAGAAAAATCGGGTTTGTGATGCAGTCACCGGAGCACCAGCTGGTGACAGACAAGGTCTGGCATGAGCTGGCTTTTGGAATGGAAAACCTGGGATATCCGCAGCATGAAATCCAGATGAGAGTGGCAGAAATTTCGGAATATTTTGGGATTACGGATTGGTATGAGCAAAAGGTGGACCTGTTGTCCGGTGGACAGAAGCAGTTATTGAATCTGGCAGCTACCATGGTGTTAAATCCGGAAATTTTAATTCTGGATGAGCCAACGGCGCAGTTAGATCCTATTGCAGCGGAGCATTTTCTGGATACCTTAAAAAAGATCAATGAGGATTTTGGGATTACCATTATTTTGTCGGAGCATCGACTGAATTATGTGCTTCCGATGGCAGATCAGGCCATCATTATGGAGCAGGGACAGGTAATTCATCAGGGAGCGGTGTCAGAGGTATTGATGAAAAATCTGGATAACGAGTTTATGAAACTGATGCCTTATCCGGCCCAGATTTATTACGAAGCAACGAAGGATGGAAAGGGACCAATGCCGATTTCAGTCAGGCAGGGAAGAGAATGGATGGAAGCAGGGAAGCGCGCCGGTGTGGTGGAAGAAGCTTCTCTAGAGGAAACAAAGCAATCCGTGGTATCTTGTAAAAATGTCTGGTTTCGTTATGAAAGAGAGGGACGGGACATTCTTCGGGGCTTAACCACCCAGATTAATGGGGGAGAAATCTTTGCCATTCTGGGAGGCAATGGAACCGGAAAAACCACAACCTTATCCGTATTGTCCGGATTGTATCGTCCGTATCGTGGAAAGATTCAGATTACCGGAAACGTGACCTATTTACCACAGGATGTCCAGACACTTTTTTGCAGGGACACGGTGGAAAAGGAGTTAGAGGGCGTACCGGAAGAACTTGTGAAGTTTATGGAACTTCAGGAGTACCTGAAACATCATCCTTACGATTTAAGCGGTGGACAGCAGCAGAAGCTGGGGCTTGCGAAAGTATTGGCAACCGACCCGGACATTTTGTTATTAGATGAGCCTACCAAAGGCATTGATGGAATTTATAAGGAACAATTGGGAAAGATTCTTGTAGAATTAAAGCAGCAGGGCAAGACCATAATCATTGTCAGTCATGATATTGATTTTTGTGGGGAGTATGCTGATCGATGCGGACTGTTTTCCAGAGGGAATATTGTTTCAGCAGGACCGGTAAGATCCTTTTTCGCAGGCAATCGTTTCTACACAACCACGGTAAATAAGATGGCAGGAAAAGTTCTAAAGGGCGCAGTGAAGAAGGAGGATGTTTTATGTTTCTTGACGGAAGACAATACTATTTCATCTCCTTTATAATCATTGCCTTAGCCGTATGCACGTTTATTTTTTCCTTTGAACGGCGAAAACCAAAGGCACGGGAAATCGTGGTATTGGCAGTCATGACCACCATTGCCATTGTTTCCAGGGTAATGTTTTTTATGATTCCGGAGATGAAGCCCAGTGCGGCAATCATTATCATTACCGGGGCAATGTTGGGAAAGCAGGCAGGGTTTCTGTCAGGGGTTCTGACCGCCTTCTTTTCTGATTTTGTTTTTGGTCAGGGGCCATGGACTCCATGGCAAATGATTGGGTTCGGTCTGGTAGGACTGGGAGCAGCAATAATCTTTTACGGGAGGGAGTCTTTATGTGAAAATCGAATCCTGCTTTGTGGTTACGGCTTTTTTGCCACAATGCTTATTTACGGGCTGTTAATGGATACGGCAACGGTGTTTATGTCTGTGGATCAGCCCACAAAGGAAGCCTTTATAGACGCTTACCTGGCAGGGATTGTGATTAACTGCATTCATGGGATAACAACGGTGGCAGTATTGTGGTTCTTATCGAGGCCAATGTTTCACAAACTGCAGCGAATCAAAATAAAATATGGGATGTATTATCGGATGAAATCCTAAGGAGAAGATTCCATAGAAATAAAAACTTCTGATTTGTCATATATTTTAGAAAGACAAATCAGGAGTTTTTTTTGCGCCTTCTTTCAGATTTAATCATACCGGCTCTTATAATGGGGATTGTAATCCTGGGACTGATACGGAAAGAAAAAGTGTATGAAGATTTTATTCGTGGAGCTGCAGAGGGACTTCCCACGGTGCTGAAAGTCATGCCTACCCTGATTGGACTAATGGTTTCTGTGGGAATGCTTCGGGCGTCAGGATTTATGGAGTTTCTGGGGACTTGTCTGGGGCAATGGACGGAACAAATCGGGTTCCCCGGGGAATTAATGCCATTAACCATTGTAAAGATTTTTTCCTCTTCGGCGGCGACGGGGATGCTGATTGATCTCTATAAATCTCAGGGAGTGGATAGTTATATTTCCAATGTTGCTTCTATTATGATGAGTAGTACAGAGACTGTTTTTTATACCATGTCCGTCTATTTTCTTGTGGCAAACGTCACGAAAACCAGATGGACTTTGATGGGAGCCATGATTGCAACCATAGCGGGAACCATGGCCAGTATGTTTCTGGCGACAGGGATGTAATATGAAATCAGTGGAGGAAATTCATACAATCCCGAGACTTTGAGTATAGTATGTGAAAAAAGGATAAAAAGAGGTAGGTGAGTCGCCTCAACAGTCACTAGATTGAAGAATGAAAAAACGTTACATTTTAATCATAAAAAGGAGGAGGTGGCTTATGCAGGAACAGAAGGAAAATGAAAAAGCACGTCAGGCGGAACGGCTTAAATATTCCCGGATTATTCGGCAATTATCACAGGAAGAGTTTTCAGAATCCATAGGAATGTCGCCTTCCGGTTATCAGAAAGTGGAACGGGGACAAAACGGAATTTCCAGAAATATGCTTAGGAAAATCTGGGAAGAATTCAGAATTTCCGCAGATTTTATCTTATTTGGCGAGCAGGAAAAACTGGATGAAATCATCCGTGCCGTGGATCAGTGCAGTGATGAGGAAAAGATGGTAATTTTTTTATACCTGCACCAATATTGGATTCTAAAACATTTTCGGTAAAATCAGAGTGGAGTGTGAAAAGCTTGTACCATAGATTAATAACGGGGGGACAGGCAATGAAGGAAATATTACTATTGGAAAGAAACCCGAGAGAGCAGGAACGAATTCTTTCTGTGATTGGGCAAGTGAGCAGCAGGGTGAAAATTTCCGTGGCAGAAACAGAGGAGGAAGCCTACATCAAAATGATGCAGGGAGACATTGATTTATTTATTCTGGGCGTGGCATCCGGAATGGAACAGTATGGTGACGTGAAGGGACTGACGCTGGTGGAACGGATTCGGTGGATTGAAAAATATCGGTACACTCCGATGATTGTTCTAACAAATCTGGAGGATCCGGGTCGGCGGATGATTAACGACTTCCATTGTTTTGGTTTTTTGGAACAGCCGGTGGAAACAGGAGTGTTGAGGAAAGTTATTGGCGATGCCATTCATGCTCCCAAAGGAACTCGGTTGAGAAAAAACATCTATGTGAAACAGGATGGGATGATTCAGGCAATTCATATCGATGAAATCATATATATCGAGAACAGGCAACGGTATTTGCTGGTGCATACGGCACAGGGAGAACGGATGATTAAATATGAAACAGCAAAGAATTTCATGAAAAAGCTGGGAGACTCCCGGTTTTTACAATGCAGCCGTCAGGTTATCGTGAATGTGGATCATATTCAAGAAGTGGATTATGTAAACCGATATATTTCTTTTCGGGGCGTTGAGGAAGTGGTGGAAATCGGAAGTGCCATGAAACGAAAGTTTCGGGAGGCTCTGGAATGTTCCAAAAGTATTTTATGGATGTAAAAACATAGTTTGTGACGAAAAAAGCAGGGGTGGGGACAAAAACGTCCCCCTAGGTTTTTGTGGGATATAATAAAGATACAATCCATGTTCTCAAACGATTGGGGGATAATCGAAGAGGATAGGTGCAACAAAAAGACCGGTTAGCCGGTCTTTTTTTCATTGAAATATTCATACAGAATCCATTTTTTCACGACGTCAAAATCTGCCGGACCAATGGAGAGCAGGGCATTATGAAATTGCTTTAAGGAAAAAGACGATCCTGCCTTGTTCTTGACGTAATCCCGGAGTTCTATGACCTGGAGGTAGCCCACATAATATTTCAGATAATTGGCAGGGTCTTCGATGACTGCTTCAAACATCTGATTACAGACCTCATCCTCGGTAATGTTATAATCGGACAGAAAGTGTTTGAGATGGGAGTAATTCCATCCCTCGTAATTAACACCGATGTCACAGAGACAGTACAGTGCCAGGGAAAAGGAGGAATGAATTCGATGAATCTCTGCCACCGCGGTTTCAGGGAACTGATAAGAATAGGAAAGAAGTTCTGCGTAAACGGCCCATCCTTCGCTATAACCACCACAGTCTAACAGATAGCGGATTTTTGGCGGATTGGTAGAAGAGAAAAATGAATTCTGGTACATATGTCCGGGAAGTCCTTCATGGGCCAGAACAGGGTAAAGGTTTTCTGTTTTTGCCGGATTAATGTAGATCGTATTTTTACTCCGCTCGTCTAAGGGTGGGGTAATGTAAAATGCGGGGCTTAGGTAATTCTGAAGAGTCTGATTCACGGACTTTAACTGGAAAGGAATGTTTTGAAACTCCGAGAAATCAGCAGTCATTTTCTGTGATAAATCCTTCAGGATATCTGAGGGTGATGAGGAGGTGGTGGAATCTAACCGGTTAAGGCGTGTGGAATTTTCACGAAGAAGTGACTGAAGGTGCTTCACATCGGTAAGCAGAGCAGATTGAATCTGCGCTTTGATTTCAGGAACGGACCGAGAGCAACCGGTGTAATCATGAACCAGATATTCGTAGTAATCTTTTCCACCTTTCATCGTGCACAATCCATTGATTCCATTGCAGTATCCTGCCGTCATCAGGGAAGATAAGGTATCGGCCAGGGTTTGATATGCAGGAACAATTTGTTGCCGGATGATTTTCTCATTGGTTTTCATATATGACTGCTGTTCTTTTTGGGTAAGAAAGGCGCAGGCATTGATACGGGATTGAAAGGAAGTCATCAGAATATTTTCCGAAAGAGTCTTTTCGTCAATAAAGTGGTTGCATTGCCCAATGATTTTCTTACAGGTTTCTTCGTGAAGGAAGCAGTGATGCTTCGCCTTTTTCTTTTGAAAATCGCAGATTCCTGCATAGTAGGATGGAAGAGACCGAAGCAGGGTGAAATATTGTTCAATGTCTTTTTTGGAATGAAATTCATACTCAGAAAGCAATACCGGAAGCTGGGCCTGAATGCCTAAGGTTGGACTTAAATCCTGTAGGCAGAGGCATAAGTCGGAAAAGTCCAGCTTTCTTTGGAAGTAATGCATTAAGATATCGTAAGTCTGTTTACGTTTCACATCCAAAGAGGCATAGGAAATCCTTTTTAGAGATAAAATTTCAGAAATCAATCCCTTTTGGGAGGCTTTCATGGCCTCATAGGAGTATTCCCCGAAGGACATGACTGCATCCGGATATTTGGAGGTGTCCTTCAGAAGAAAGTGCAGCTGAAATCCATTGCCGGTAAGTTGTTGGTCAAAATAGTCCGAGGTAAAACGGTCGAACTTTCTGCAGGAAGCATTGGGAACAGCAGGCTTCGAATCAGAGGAACAGCCGCAACAAAGAATCAGACAAAGAAGAATGAGAAGGGGGATTTTTTTTAGGGAACAAAAGGACATAGGAAACTCCAGGATCTTTTTTATAAGGTATTAAAGATAGGATTTTTATATGATAGTTTTGGAAAAATAAGGCATTGAAAAATCCAGGGGAACCCTTTAGAATGGTAGTATACAAAAGATCGGAAATAAAAATAGAATCGGGGAGGTAGTGACTATGGTAAGTAAGGCAATTATGATAAATACTCCTGAGGGGTTGCATATGAGACCGGCAGGTGTTATTGTTAAAGAGATGGAACAATTTCCCTGTAAGGTTTCCATCATTTATGGAAATCAGAGATATAATGCGAAGAGTTTAATAAATATTATCTCAGCACGTATTAAGGGAAATACAGAAGTAATCTTCGAATGTGACGGAGATTTGGAAGAAGAGGCTTTGGCGAAGCTGGATGAAATTGCCAGCCAGAATTTTGGTGATTAGTCGGAGTCAGAGGAACATAGGAATTACTATAAAATACAAATAGGGTGTTTTATATTATATTCGCGTCGGGTGTACCTGAAAGGGGCATCCGACGTTCTTTTTTGCTTGATAAAATCGGGGGTGTGGTATATTATAAAGTAGTATGTTTCTATGTAATAATAGAAGATAAAAATCTTTAACAATATATTTGGGAGGAATTAAGACATGAGCAAACCATATTATTTGACAACAGCCATTGCCTATGCTTCAGGAAAGCCACATATTGGAAATACTTATGAAGCAATTTTAGGTGATAGTATTGTTCGATATAAAAGACAGCAGGGGTATGATGTTAGATTTCAGACCGGCACCGATGAGCATGGACAGAAGAATGAATTAAAAGCCAGCGAAATCGGAGTAACTCCAAAGGAATACGTAGATAACGTTTCCGGAGAAATTAAGAGAATCTGGGACTTGGTAGGAACTTCCTACGATAGATTTATCAGAACAACCGATGAAGATCATAAGGAACAGGTTCAGAAAATCTTCCGTAAATTATATGATCAGGGAGATATCTATAAGAGTGTTTACGAAGGGCTTTACTGTACACCATGTGAATCCTTCTTTACGGAATCACAGTTGGTAGATGGAAAATGTCCGGACTGTGGCAGAGAAGTTACACCGGCGAAGGAAGAAGCATACTTCTTCAGAATGAGTAAATATGCAGATCGTTTAATGAAGCATATTGAAGAACATCCGGAATTCATTCAGCCGGAATCCAGAAAGAATGAAATGATTAACAATTTCTTAAAACCGGGATTACAGGATTTATGTGTATCCAGATCTACATTTAGCTGGGGCATTCCTGTAGATTTTGATCCAAAGCATGTCATTTATGTTTGGATTGATGCATTATCAAACTATATCACCGGTTTAGGATTCGACTTAGATGGAAACTCTGATCCAATGTTTGAAAAATATTGGCCGGCAGATGTTCACTTAATCGGTAAGGATATTTTAAGATTCCATACCATTTACTGGCCATGTATGTTAATGGCGTTGGATATTCCATTGCCAAAGCAGATTTTCGGACATCCTTGGTTATTACAGGGTGGAGAAAAGATGAGTAAGTCCAAAGGAAACATCATTTACGCAGATGATTTAGCAGGACTGTTTGGTGTGGATGCAGTACGTTATTTCGTACTTCACGAAATGCCATTTGAATCAGACGGAACCATCACCTGGGAATTAATGGTGGAACGTGTTAACTCTGACCTGGCAAATACCTTAGGAAATCTGGTAAACAGAACCATCTCCATGTCTAATAAATACTTTGGCGGTGTTGTGGAAAACAAGGGTGTAACGGATGAAATTGATGCTGAATTCAAGGCAACCATTTTAGAAGCACCGGTAAAAGCAGCAGAAAAGATGGAAAAACTTCGTGTGGCTGATGCCATTACAGAAACATTTACAATCTTTAAGAGATGTAATAAATATATTGACGAAACAATGCCGTGGGCATTGGCAAAGGATGAAGCACAGCAGGACAGACTGGCTACCGTGCTTTATAACTTAATTGAAGGAATTAACATTGGTGCGAGCCTGTTAGAGCCATTCATGCCGGAAACATCTGCAAAGATTCTTGCGCAGATTAACGGTGAAGCAAGAAGCTTCGATGACATGAAGGAATTTGGAAAATACAATGGCGGCAAAGTAACCGACAGCCCTGAAATTCTCTTTGCAAGACTGGATGTCAATGAAGTCATGGAAAAAGTTGCGGAAATCCAGGCAGCTCAGAGAGCAGAAGCAGAGGGAGAAAAGTATCCGGAAGTAGAAAAGAAACCGGAAATCACCATTGATGAATTTGATAAGGTTCAGATTCAGGTAGGTGAAGTTGTGAAGTGTGAACCGGTACCGAAGGCAAAGAAACTGTTGGTTTCTCAGATTAAGATCGGTGCAGAAACACGTCAGATTGTATCCGGTATTGCGAAGTACTATAAGCCGGAAGAAATGGTAGGAAAGAAGGTTGCAGTCATTACGAACCTGAAGCCTTGTAAGCTTTGTGGCGTAGAGTCACAGGGTATGATTCTTGCAGCAGGAGACGATGAAGGAAATCTTTCCATCATGACTGTTGATAAGGATATTGTAGCTGGAAGCGAAATCTGCTAGGAAGGGCAGAGCGTGTTCGTGAGATTCACGACAGAAGAATATTGGAGGAAACTATGATTTTTGATACACATGCACATTATGATGATGAAGCATTTGATGAAGACAGAGAAAAATTATTGGAGCGTATGCAAAATCGCGGTGTTGAATATATTGTCAATGTAGGTTCCAACATTGCATCCTGCAAGAGTACCATTGGTCTTACAAGACGATTCCCATATGTGTATGGTGCATTGGGAATTCATCCGAATGATATTTCTGATTTGACAGAGGAAGATTACGCCTGGCTGGAAAAGAGTATTTATAAGCCAAAGATTGTAGCTGTGGGTGAAATTGGATTGGATTATCACTGGAATGAAAATAAGGAGCAGCAGATTGTAGCCTTCGAGCGTCAGATCGAAATTGCCAGAGAAGCAGAAATGCCGATTATTATTCACAGTCGTGATGCTGCTCAGGATACGTATGAAGTTATGAAAGCACATAAAGTGGAAGAACTTGGTGGTGTGGTTCATTGCTTTTCTTATGCAAAGGAAATGGCAGAAAAGTTCATGGACATGGGATTCTATCTGGGAATCGGCGGTGTTGTTACCTTTAAGAATTCCAGAAAACTGCAGGAAGTAGTGGAATACATGCCAATGGATAAGATGCTGTTAGAAACCGATTGTCCGTATATGACACCGGAACCAAACCGTGGAAAACGAAATGATTCCTTCAATCTTCCATATGTAGTAAATAAGATTGCGGAAATCAAGAACCTGACACCGGCAGAAGTCATTCACATTACTAGTGAAAACGCAAAGGACTTATACCGAATCGGTAGGAAAAGATTTGATTAGGGAAAGAGGAAGAGAATGGCATATTTAGGAACGCCAACTGCAACAAAATTTATTATAGATCAGTATCAGTTTGCTTTTCAGAAGAAATTCGGACAGAACTTTTTGATTGATTCCAATATTCTGGAAGGAATTGTGGAATCGGCAGAAATCACAAAGGACGATTTTGTTCTGGAAATCGGACCGGGAATCGGAACCATGACCCAGTATTTGTGCGAAGCGGCCAGACAGGTGGTGGCAGTGGAAATCGATAAGGCATTAATTCCGATTCTGGAACATACCCTTTCCGAATATGATAATGTGGAAGTCATTAATCAGGATGTGTTAAAGGTTGACATAAAATCATTAGCAGAAGAGCGAAATAACGGAAAGCCCATTAAGGTGGTAGCAAATCTTCCGTATTACATTACTACCCCAATCATCATGGGATTGTTTGAGAGCGGTGTGCCGATTGAGAGCATTACCATCATGGTACAGAAGGAAGTGGCGGACAGGATGCAGACGGGACCGGGAAGCAAGGATTATGGTGCCCTGTCATTGGCTGTTCAGTATTATGCCACGGCAGAAGTACAAATGATTGTTTCAGCGAATTGTTTTATGCCAAGACCAAATGTGGACTCGGCAGTAATTAAACTGACTCGTCACCAGGAACCGGCAGTGGATGTACAAGACGAAAAGCTGATGTTTCGGATTATTCGAGCGTCTTTTAACCAGAGAAGAAAAACCCTAGTAAATGGATTAAAGAATTCTGCGGAATTAAGTTTTTCCAAGGAAGAAATTTTAGAGGCGATTCAGAAACTGGGAAAGCCGGAGACTATTCGGGGAGAAGCATTGACTTTAGAGGAATTTGCAAAACTCAGCAATTTCTTAAAGAAATAGAGGGAAAAAGAAAGTCTTTATGTCTAAAGGCTTTCTTTTTTTTATATATTGTTAAAAAGCAAAGAGATTCGAAATGAGTGTGGAGTTCAAGCGGCATGAAAGAAAATTGGAATGCATAATGGGAATGGTTTTACTTCTATTTGTGACGATTATTGCACTTAGTATGGGCAATCTTTTTTCCCAGAAAAAAATGGGAAAGGAGGCAAAGCCAACAGACAGGAAAACAATCAAAAAAAATGGCTTTTGTGTGGTGATTGATCCGGGACATGGGGGGGACGATCCGGGAAAAGTGGGCACCGATGGGACATTGGAAAAAGATTTGAACCTTCAGATTGGGAAGAGATTAAAGAGTCGATTAGAAGAGCGAGGATATGAAGTCTATCTGACGAGGACGGAGGATGTTCACCTGGGCTCGGTGAAATTCCGGAAAATCACGGACTTGAATGAACGATGTGAAATCATTCGAAATTGTTGTGAAAAAAATAAGAAATCCATTATGATCAGTATTCATCAAAACAGTTTCCCAAAGGAAAATGTGAAAGGGGCACAGTGTTTTTATTATCATTTGTCTGAGGACGGAAAGAAGATAGCGGAGTATGTTCAAAAACGATTGAATGAACATGTCAACGGAGATGGAGAAAAGCAGATGAAAAGAAATGATAATTATTATATATTGATGAACAGTGACTGCCCGGGGGTGATTATTGAGTGTGGCTTTCTGAGTAATCCTTTGGAGGAAAAACAGTTAAGAGAGGAGGAACATCAGAATTTATTGGCAGAATCCATTGTCCAGGGAATTGATGAGTTTTTCCGTAAAAGGTCAGACCTGACGGGGGATGAGCCTAAGTAAAGCGGGTTGAAAAAGGTTTCATAAGCAGATATAATATGGGACATTGAGAAGTATAAAAGTAGAAGTTTGACAGAGGAAAAGTGGCAGTATGATGTCTAGGAGATTGATTTTACAGCCACTTTTTTCTTGAAATTAGACTGTTGTTGTGATATTATGTGCGGAGTTAGTTACAACAAACCGAGGAGTTTAGGGAAGAATGAAAAAAAATAGAAAAGCAGACATTATAGTCTGGGGCATTGTTCTAGGCATATTATTCGTCTTACTATTAGCTTATCGACTCACAGCTGAAAACGGAGCTTATGTGCAGGTTCGGGTGGCCGGAACTATTCAGGGACAATATACCTTGGGAAAGGATGGCACTTACGAAATTGCAGGAAAAGAACAGGGAAAAAACCTGTTAGTTATAAAAAACGGTGAAGCATACATTAAGGAGGCAAATTGCCCGGATAAATTGTGTGTGAAGCAGGGAAGCGTGCGAAAAGTTGGGGAGAGTCTGATTTGTCTTCCAAATGAAGTGGTTGTGGAAGTAATACGGGACGCAGTGAAAGACGATGCAGTGGACGCAGTTGTAAAATAGAAATTGTAAACGAAAGAGGCTGTAATGAGTGAGAAGGAAATATCAGTTACAAATAAAATCGCAGTCAGAGCTCTGCTTATTGCCTTGGCAATGGTACTTTCCTACATTGAAAGCCAAATTCAGTTTGTCAGTCTTGTTCCGGGAATTAAATTGGGGCTGACGAATCTGGTTGTCATGGTGGCCCTTTATCGGATTAGTGACAAAGAAGCGATTATGATTAATGTAGTGAGGATTATTTTAGTGGGGGTTACGTTTGGCAATCTTTTCTCAATGGCATATAGTATGGCTGGTGGATTGCTTAGCGGAGTTGTAATGCTTGTTATGAAGCGTAGGACAAAGATGAGTATGACGACTGTGAGTGTATTGGGAGGCATTTCCCATAATGTTGGGCAGATTCTTGTGGCAATGATTGTTTTGCAGACCCATGCAGTACTGTATTACCTCCTGGTTTTGTGGATTACCGGAATTGTTGCAGGGGTTGTCATTGGGCTTGTTTCTGCACAAATTGTAGAAAGATTACCCAAAAATCTGATTAGGTAGGAGAGAATGATGAGAAAATACAGTGCACTGGTTTTATTGATGGTGGTTTGCCTGACTGTGGCAGGATGTGCGCAAAAAGAAAAAACTAATCGTACAGAAAAAGAGGATACCAGAGAAATATTTGCAATGGATACCTACATGACGTTAAAAGCCTATGGGAGTAGATGCTCAGAGGCGTTAGACGAAGCCGTTCATGAAATTCATCGATTGGATGAGATGTTTAGTACCGGCAATGCAGAAAGTGAAGTGGGAATCTTAAATGAAAATGGAACGGAGATTTTATCATCGGAAGGTGCTTATTTATTTTCAGCATCCAAGGAAATATATCAAAGTACAGAAGGGGCATTTGATATTACCGTATATCCATTGATGCAGGAGTGGGGATTTACGGATCAAAACTATAAGGTTCCAACAAGGGAAAAAATCCAGAAGCTGTTAAAGAATGTGGGACTTTCAAAAATTGAATATGATGAAAAGGAAAGACTGATTTCATTACCTGAGGGGGTGAAAATAGATTTTGGCGGAATTGCAAAGGGTTTTACTTCTCAGAGAATTATTGAAATTTTTAAAAAGTATAAGCTTACAGGCGGAATTGTTTCATTAGGCGGAAATGTACAAACATATGGAAATAAGCCGGATCAATCGGAATTTAAAGTGGGAATTGAGGATCCCTTTGGCGGGTCGGAGTATGTTGGAATACTGCAGATCAAGAATAAAACCGTAATTACATCCGGTGGATATGAACGCTTTTTCGAAAAGGATGGAATCACATACCATCACATTATCAATCCAAAAACCGGATATCCCGCAGAGTCAGGACTAAAAAGTGTATCCATTGTGAATGAAGATGGAACAATGGCAGATGGGTTGTCTACAGCACTATTTGTTATGGGAAAGGAAAAGGCGATACAATATTGGAAGAAAAATGGACGAGAAGGGGCATTCGATATTATTTTGGTAGAAGATGACGGAACTGTCTATATTTCCAAGGGGTTGGAGGAAAAATTCACATCAAAGCGTGATATCCAAGTAATAAAATAGGAAAAAAACTTGACAGAATAAAAAAACAATGGTATCCTAACCGAAGTTAGTAATGACTAACATATGGCAATAAAGATAAATAGGTTTATTCAAAGGACATAAATCGTGGCAGATAAGGGAATTACCTATTTATTTTTTTGCCATACAGTTAGCCAAAACTAACAAGAAATAGTTTAAGCTAATATAAATTGTGTTAAGAAAGGCAGGAAATTATGAAGAAATACAATTTTTCTAAAAAAGTAACTTCTGTTGCGTTAGCAATGGCTCTTGTTGCAGGGCTTACATCAGCCAGTGCAGTGAATACGGTAGAGGCAGTGGAAGATGAATATGTATATGTATCCATGAATGTGCCATATAATGATTTTTATGAAAGCTATCATCTTACTGACGCGGCTGTTTGGTCTGTGGAGGAAGGAGTAGATGCGGTATCTACGGCAACAACAAGTAAGTTCAAAGGAACAACGGGACTTGCGAAGGGAACATATAATAACGACAAATACATTATGGGTGTTAACATTCCTGTTGCAGTAAAGAGCGAAGATGTAGAAAAAATCAAGGCGACAGAAAATAATGATTACGCTTATACAGTATTAGAACAGAAACCGGAATACTATAGCACATTAACAGTCACGGAACAAGGCTCCTATGAGTTTAGTAGCATGCAGGAATCTTCAGTATCAAAAGAGTATTTGTCAATTAAGGGATTGACCACAACAGGTGGTTATGGAGATTATCAGATAAGCTTAGGCGGCTTTAGAGTAAAGGATCCGGCAGGATTACAGGTAGGCGATGAGGAATACGTTCCATTTACCATTTATGGAGCAGTTTTAAATACAGCTGACTCTAAAAGCTATGGAATGACATGTCTTGAAAACTTATGGTATGGAACAAAGGTTCCGGAAGTAGAAATTGCATGGTCGACTGTAGGTGGACAGGGATTACGCAGAGCACATGGAAGGGGAGAGGCTTACTATCAGTTTGATATGAACGGAGCAACACTTACCAGTGTGGATGTGATTACCGACCAGGGTGTTCTTACTGTTCCTTGTGAAATAAAATTACCGGACTATTATACCGGAGATACAAGCGCATTAAGTTTTGCCATTACAAATGACTCCAAGGAGTTAAGCATTGACGGCGTTCCGGCAGATTTAGAAAACGTAAGAGTATCCGTATCCGGAGGACTTGCAAATGATGCAGAAATTGTAAATGGAAAGGTAGCACTGACAAAGGAACCATCAGATGCAGTAAGTTACACTGTAACAATTTCCAGCTCTAATTTTTCAAATATTAACAGAACGGTAGCAACTCCAATGACAGACAGTCAGATTGATGAATTAATTAAATGGATTGAAAAGGGAGCAAAAGCATTAGAAACAACAGAAAATGCAGATTTGGCAGAACATGTCCAGGAAGCAAAGGATATGGTAAAAGAAAAGACTGCATCTTCCGTGGAGGCAGCCACTTTGATTAGTGAAGTGATTGAAAAGGTGAAAAACACATATGGAAAATATGAAGCATCAGCCACATTAGAAGGTGCAAAACTTAGCATTTCATTGGGAGTAAACCTGACAGAACTTGTAAATCCAACCTACCAGGTATCCGTACAGCAGGGAAGAAGAATGACTGTTTTAGGAACCGGAGCACTTACGGCGACAGAAGTTGAATTAAGTGATAAGGCTGTGGCAGGAACAACATATAAAGTAACAATTGTCAGTGAAAATTATCAGAATGTAACTGTTGATGTGGTGGCAGCAGAAGAAGTTACCACACCGGAAACAACATCGGAAGAAGTTACAGTACCGGAAGCTACAAGCACTGAGAATAATACTTCTCAGGAAGTTACAACAAAGAAAGAGGCTACAACAAAGGCAGTGAAAAAAACAACTGCACCGGTGAAGGTTGGAAAAGCTTCAATTAAGAAAATTGCAAAGAAGAAAAAATCTGCCAAGAAACTTTCTCTTACATTAAAGAAGGTTTCCGGTGTTAACGGATATGAAATCAGGGTTTATGCCTCAAAGAAAAATGCAACTGCAGATAAGAGTGTTCTTGTGAAAAAGACAACAAGTAAGCTTTCATATCAATTAACTTCTGCAAAGTTAAAGAATAAAAAGGCATTATTTGTAAAAGTAAGAGCATATAAAACTGTAAAGAAGAAAAATGTTTATGGGGACTGGTCTGCAATTAAGAAAGTGAAAATCACAAAATAACATCCAATACATATGAAAAGCAGAAACGGCTGCGATTTACATGGAAGTGTAGGTCGCAGTTTGTTGTGCGTAAAAAATAAATGGATAGGAATAAAATGATTGGAGAAATCAATGAAAAAATTTAAGGGAAGTTTGTTTTTAATTCCATCAGTAATCTGCATGGTTGCAGCAGTGGTAGGATTTCAGAGCAATATTCCTGTATTCGATGAGCTTAAGCTTCCGATATTGAACAAGGAAATACAGGGAAAAGAAATTGTCAGAGAAGAAAAGCCGGAAAGAAACAAAGAGATTGAAACAGGGACAATCAAGGAAAAAGTAGAAAGTCTTGAATTTCATGGTGGAGAGTATCGGGATGGAAAATACACCGGTTCTGCACAAGGCTTCGGGGGGATGATTCGGGTATTGGTAACAATCAAAGAGGGAAAGATGAATTCCATCGACGTAGTGGAGCATGGAAAGGAGACTCCGTCCTATTATGCAATGGCAGAAAAGATTGTTCCGGACATCTTAAAAAAGCAGTCACCAAATGTTGATGTGATTAGTGGAGCAACTTATTCCTCCAACGGAATCAAAAATGCAGTGATTGATGCATTGAATCAGGCAGCAGGAAAGCCTGCTGAAACATATAGTACGCAGGAGGATGATGCCACAAAGGAAACTGACACAAAAAAGATAAAGGGAATTCCGGCAGATGGCGTATTTGAAGGTTCAGCCATTTGTGAGAAATTTGATTATACCATTCAGCTTAAGGTAAAGTTCAAGGACGGAAAAACAGTGGCAATTTCTTCGTTAAAGCTATTGAACAATGATGACCGGGAAAATGTACCATATTGTAACAGGGCATGGAAACCGACCATAAAGAATATTTTGAAAAAACAAAGTGGTAATGTTGACGGGGTCAGTGGTGCGACTTATTCCTCAAATGGAATTAAGGATGCATACTTAAATGCACTGGAAAAGGCAATCGCAAAAAATGAAGGACGCAGGGAGAAAAAAAAGAAGGAAAAGAAAGTGGCTGATAAATCAATCGGTGATGATGTAGAGATTTCCGGTGGAAAAATATATGATGGAGCCTATGATGTAACAGCATTATGTTCTCCGGATGAAGAGGAAGAATTTGCACCATACCATTTAACTGCTACTTTTGAATTTAAAAATGGAGCGCTGACCGGGATTACCAATGTTAAGTCCGATGCAGATGAAAACAAGAAATACTATTTATGGGCTTTGAATGGGAAAGGAAATCAGCCGGGAGTCTTGGAACAGTTGTTAAAAAACCAGGGAACAAAGGGGTTGTCAGCAGTTAGTGGAGCAACCTGTTCCTCCCTTACCTGGAAGGAGTTATATAGAAAAGCGAGTGAAAGAGCACAGGGAAAAAGGGAGACTTCCACAGAAAACATGACACAATCCATACCGGAAGAAGTAACCACATATAATCCGGAAGCAAAAAACGTACAGGTATCTACATGGGTCTATGCAATGGAAGACGAGTGGGGCGAGTATGATTTTGAGGATTATGAATTATTTGCAAGCGTTACATTTTTAAATGACAAGTTATGCAATATCAGTATTTTAGATTGTGGCGATACGAAGAACAGATATTACTGTGATATGGCTGTAAATGGTACTGCGAAAAAGGAAGGAATGCTAAGTAAATTTCTTCGGGCAGGTAGTGCAGATGCAGACATTGTCAGTGGAGCAACCTGTACTTCCGAGGCACTTAAGGAAATATATAACAAGGCAATCAAACAATATGAAGAGATGGAAGGAAAATAATGCGGGTATTTATATATAAATTAATGAACGTATTTTTCATTGCAATCGTTATATTTACTTACCAGAGTTTTGCGCAAAAGCGGGATCAGGAGGTTTCTGCATATAATAAGCAGACAAAACAAAGTAAAAAGGAATGGGAAATAGAATCTAAAAAACTTAGCGGGGTGCAGGAGGTGGCCTTATATCAGGATGGCGAATATATGGGAACCGGAAAAGGATATGGAGGAGAAATAGAGGTTTCAGTGTCCATAAAAGACGGAAAAATTGCAAACGTAAAAATTGTTTCTGCAAAAAATGAGACGCCGGACTATATTAAGGAGGTTTCATCAATCACAGAAGACATCGTGGCTTTTCAGGATACAGACGTGGATGTGATAAGTGGAGCGACCTTATCTTCAAATGGTGTTTTGGATGCTGTAGATGAAGCGCTCGCAAAGGCAGAAGGAGGGAAACAGTAATGACTCCGGAAGAAAGAAAAAAGCTGGCAAAAAGAAGAAAACGAAATGCATCGATGATGCATTGGGGAAGAATCGGTGTGCAGATTCTTTTTTTCATCTTCTACCCGGCCCTGTTTTCCCAGGCGTTTGGTGTAGTGAAATCTGCTTTTGCATCCATCGGAAAAGGAACGGCAATTGATGTAACAGCCTTTACAACGAAATTTTTAGTGCTATGTGTAATGACAATTATGGTGGGCAGAATATTTTGTGGCTGGATTTGCGCCTTTGGTGCAGTGGGGGACTGGTTTTATCAGATTGGCCAATGGATTCAGAAAAAAAAGAAAAAGAAGTTGCCTGCAATTCCTGAGAAGATACAGATTTTTTTACAGAAAACCAAGTATTTGATTCTTTTAGGAATTATATTGTTATGTGTAACAGGGAATAATGACATAATTACAAAAAATAGTCCATGGACAGTGTTCTCCATGATAGCAGCAGGAAATTTTTCCGTGGGAAGTTACGGAATCGCATTGTTATTATTGGGAATCATTGTGCTTGGAATGATTGTGAAAGAACGTTTCTTCTGTCAATTCCTTTGTCCGTTGGGGGCAGTCTTTTCCCTATTGCCGGAAAATCCTTTGACAAAACTAAAGAGAAATCAGGAGCAGTGTATTCCAAACTGTACTCTTTGTAAAAGAAATTGTCCGGTGGCATTAAAGTTACAGGAAAATGAGAATCGGGATGGAGAGTGTATCTGCTGTGGACGATGCAGAGTTGTCTGTCCTAAGGGAAATATAAAAAGAAATAAGGTAAAGTGATAGTAAAAGGCGCAACGTTTCGGAAAATCCGTAACGTTGTGTTTTTTTTTGTGGTGTGTTAAAATAGAGCGAGTGTAAGTCGTGAGGGACGAAATGGATACGATTATTGTTAAAATGAATGAATCAGATATCGATGAGGAAAAGATATGTCAGGCTGCTGAGATTATCAGGGGCGGAGGGCTGGTTGCTTTTCCAACGGAAACGGTTTACGGACTAGGTGCCAATGCACTGGATCCGGTAGCTTCCACGAAAATCTATGCGGCGAAGGGAAGACCTTCGGACAATCCGTTGATTGCGCATATTGCAGATTTGGAAATGTTGAAACCGTTGGTTGAGGAAATACCGGAAGCAGCAAGGAAATTAATGGATGCTTTCTGGCCGGGGCCGATGACATTGATTTTCAGAAAAAGTGATTTGGTACCGAAAGAGACCACAGGTGGCCTTGATACGGTGGCAGTGCGTTATCCGAATCATAAAATTGCTCAGGCATTGATTCGTGAAGCAGGAGTCAGCATCGCAGCACCGAGCGCAAATTTATCCGGAAAGCCGAGTCCGACCTTGGGTGAACATGTCATTGATGACATGGATGGACGCATTGATATGATTATCGATGGCGGAATGGTTGGAATGGGATTGGAGTCGACCATTGTAGATGTGACGGCAGAGACTCCGATGATTTTAAGACCGGGATTCATTACAAAAGAAATGCTGCAGAGTGTGATTGGCGAAGTAAAGATTGATCCGGCGATTTTGGAAAAACCGACAGAGGGGTTGCGACCAAAAGCACCGGGAATGAAGTATCGCCATTATGCACCGAAGGCAGATTTTACAATATATAGGGGAAACAAGAATAAGGTTGCAGAAGAAATTCTGAAACAGGCCAATGAAAAGGCGAAACAGGGATTTCTAACCGGGATTATTACTGCAGAGGAACACCTTAAATTATACGAAGGAAAAACTGATGAAAACATTAGTGTTATTGCTCTTGGAAACCTAGCACATCCGGAGACAATAGCAAATCATTTGTTTCAGGTACTTAGGGAATTTGATAAACAGGGTGCTGAGTTCATTTATGGAGAGGCATTTTCAGAAGACCACATAGGACAAGCGATAATGAACAGGTTAACAAAGGCAGCAGGTTATCAGATTATCGACCTGTAGCAATGCGGAGGTAATATGTTAGAATTTTCGAAGATTATTTTTGTGACGGACACGGATACGTCACCGGGACCATTGGCAGCAGCGCTGTTAAAGCATCATATGCCGTTGGAACAGGTGAACATTGATTCCAGAGGACTGGCAGTTCTTTTTCCGGAGCCAATGAATCCGAAGACCGTGGCGATTGCAGCGTCCAAGGGCTTGGATATGAATCGCACTTCCACACAGCTGGAAAGTGAAGATTTCGGGCAGGACGTCTTAGTACTTGTTTTAGAGGAATCTAAAAAGCAGACCATTTATGATGATTATGCAGAAGCAGTGAACGTATATACGTTAAAGGAATACATCAACGAAGAAGGTAGCATTAATAATCCGGACGGTGGAGAACTGGCGGATTATGCGAAGTTATATGATACTTTAGATGAAATTATTATCAAGTTAGCGCATAAACTGAAAATGAATCGGATATACGATATCTAATAAGTGACTGGAAAATGAAACAGAAGATGCGCCTTCGTGCTTGCACGACTGGAAAGCAAGGGAGGAACCATGATGAGCGAAAAGAGAAAAGATTATATTTCCTGGGATGAATATTTTATGGGAGTGGCTTCTCTTTCTGCATTGCGTTCTAAGGATCCGAATACACAGGTGGGTGCGTGTATTGTAAGCCCAAACAATAAAATTTTGTCCATGGGATACAATGGAATGCCGATCGGATGTAATGATGATGAATTTCCGTGGAATCGGGAAAGTGATGATCCTTATGATAATAAGTATTTTTATACGACGCACAGTGAATTAAATGCCATATTGAATTACAGGGGCGGAAGTCTCGAAGGTGCGAAAATGTATGTGACGCTGTTTCCTTGTAACGAATGTGCCAAGGCAATCATTCAGTGTGGAATTAAACAGGTAATATACGGAGATGACAAATATTCAGATACTCCGGCGGTAAAGGCATCCAAGAGAATGATGCGTGCAGCCGGTGTGGATTATATTCCGTATGAACAGTCGGATAAGGAAATAAAGATAAAACTGTAAAGGAGAAAAGAGTATGTCAGATTTAATGAAGTTTGTTATATTTGCTTTTTTAGGGTTTGATGCATTGGTAGCGCTTTTGTTCTACCTTTTATACATCAGGGAAGCAAAGAAGAAACAGGCAACCTGGGAACGGAAAACCCAGGAGGAAACAGACGATGATGATGATTTCGATGAGATGATGAAGAAAATCATTGAAGAAGATAAACGTCTGAAGGAAGAAGAAAAAGCGAAACTGGAACAGGCAAAGAAACAGCCAAAGAAAGCATAGATGAGTGACAATGGAAGCCAAAGTGAATATGATAATATGAACACAATCGGGAGTATATGATGGACTATCGTCGTGAACCCTTTTATTGGCAAAGGAATCCATTGGTGGGAATGCACCTGACGCCGGCAGAAGACCGGGATTTAGAGTATGCGAAAGAAATGTATCCGAAGGCATTTTCTAAAATTCAGGAGCAGGTTGAAAAAGAGTGTGACCGGCAGGAGTTTGCAGGAAGCATGATGTTTGATGAATATCCGGATCGATTAAGTATGAGAAGGATTGTAAATCAGATTTTTGAAGAAGTAAAAAAACAAGAGAAAACATGTAAAAAGAACTGTATGAAATATCCGGATAATCAATGGTTAATGGATATAATTACAGTTCTTTTATTAAATGAAATGTACAGAAGGCGACAGAAAAGGAGACCGGGAAGGAGACCTTATCTGCCGCCATGGTAACTTTATAAAGCGTAAAAAATAATAGCAAAGAAATGAAGGATGCTTCCAGCCAGAATAAACAGATGGAAAATGGAATGCATCCATTTTTTTGTGTTTCCAAGACCGTAAAAGATGGAACCAACAGTATAACTGACGCCTCCGGTAACCAGGAAGGTGATTCCACCGGCACCAATCACATCATAAACCTGTCTTACGAAAATGATGATAATCCATCCCATAGTTAGGTAACAAATCATAGAGAAGACGGCATATTTTTCTAAATCAATGGCAGTGAGGGTACAGGCAACGATTGCACACCCCCAAACAACACCAAACATAAACCAGGAAATGACCGGATACTTCGGAAGCAGAGCAACCAAAAGAAATGGTGTGTAACTTCCGGCGATTAAAAAGTAAATCGTGCAATGATCCAATACCTGAAAGACTTTTTTCGCCATACCCGGACGTAATCCATGATAAATACTGGACATGGTGTATAGTGAAATCAAGGTGACTCCGTAAATGATGGCAGAAATTACACTAATGGCACTATGATGGCTGGCCGCAACAATAATGCATAGGACCAAAGCCGCAATGCCCAGGGCCCCACCCACAATGTGGGAAACCATATTGAAAATTTCTTCTCCCTTCGTATAGTCCGGAAGAACTCTATCTGCTAGCTTAATTCTTTTTTTCATATAACCTCCAAAATGCGACAAAACGCAACACGTAGTATTAAAAACTACATATAATTATACGAGGCGAAAATCAAGGTGTCAAGATAATTATTTTAAGGAAGAACATTAGAAAAGGAGCTGCCACTTAGGGCAACTCCTTGTTTTTGTATACACGACGAGGAAGATGCAGAAAGCTTGCTTTCATGCATTTGACGACCGTGACACAATCTCGAAACAAGCGTAGCGGTTTCGATGATTACCAATCAGAACTCCAGTCTGAACCGCCGGAATCCCAGCTACTACCGGAATCCCAATCATAATCGGAATCAGAATCAGAGTCATAACTATCGCTATGGCTGGAACTGTCACTGTTGGAACGTTCATAGGGTTGAACACTCTTCTCATAATAATCGGAATCCATAAAGGAATAATTCGCATTCCAATTAGCATCGAGACTGTCAAATTCAAAATCATCCCCTCGTTCTTTTAAATCATCCGGGACAAGGTCTGCGCTGACGGATTGGTAGTCCTTCGATTCCGTATTATATTCATAGAAATTATCTTTGTACTCACAATAAACATGGTCCATATACCGGTAGTAAGTAGGCTTCGCATCAAATATTCCAAAAAAAGAGGAAAACATATAGCCTAACATAATTAAAACCATCACTGCACGCACGACGTAAGAAGCGATGATGTTAGTACGAACTGCTTTTTCTGAGGGTCTGGAAAACCTTGTAGAACTGTTTCGGGCTTTCTGATTCAGGATTTCGCTTTTCAGTTTTAAAAGCAACTCGTTGACAGCATAAGCCTCGTCTGTACCGCGATATCTAATGGCACGGCTTCCATCTGCCTTATTCTTATAAACAACAAATTCATTTCCGTCCTGATATATTCCAAATGCACGAGGGAACTGATAGTCAATTCCAATAAAGAAACGGGTGGTTTCATAAGGGGGCAGATGTCTGTCCTGGTACCACTGTTTCAGTTCAGCAATGGTCTGTGGGGTATGATCCACAGTTCGTTTGATATTTAAATTGGTTGCACCGCAGTGAGGACAAACGGTCTGCTGATCGTCAATCATGCTACCACAGTATTCACACTTTACCATCATAAGTTTTTCTCCTATCGAAACTGTCTCTACGTCGATTTTATAATAGTTTCTATGAGAAGTCAAAGGGCATTGTTACAAAATATTTTTAAAAAATCACAAAAAGGGTATAGACATTTTGAAAGGAGTCATATATAATATGTGTATATTCAAAAACAACTTGATGCGAAGAAAGGGGGATGTATGAATTCAGGAGTTTTAGCGATTTATGATTTGGATGAGTCTTATGCCAATAGCTTAATGAAATATATTTGCGATAAGGAAGGGATGCCCTTTCGAACGATTGCATTCACAGAAAAAGAAGCACTACTTCACTATATGGAGGAAAATTACATTGATTTACTGCTGATTTCCAGTAATGCCATGGAAGAATGTTTTACGGAAAAGGATATTGGAAAAATCATTCTGCTTTCGCCGGGAGACATTTTTTCGGAATATATTGGTTTTTCATCCATTTACAAATTTCAGTCTTCAGAAAATATCATACGGGAGGTTCTGGATTATTATGTGGATGTCTATCAGAAAAGTGGAAGTGTTCCAGTAAATTTAGGCAGGACAGAAGTGATAGGGGTTTATTCACCGGTAGGCAGGGTAGGAAAAACCACGTTTGCATTAACCCTGGGGCAGATTCTTTCCACGGAGCATACGACACTGTACATTAATCTGGAGGAGTTTTCCGCATTTGAAGAATTCATGGAAAAGAAGTTTCCGTCAGATTTATCGGACTTACTCTATTACTATAAGCAGTATCCGGAAAGCCTTCATATCAAATTAAAGGCGGTGGTGGAAAACTATAACGGATTGGATTATATTCCACCCCTGACCTTCTCGGAAGATTTGAGACAGATGAAGGGGAAAGAATGGATTGCCTTTGTGGAACAAATCATTTCCTTCGGGATTTATGATCGGGTGATTTTAGATCTTAGCAATATGCTGGAGGATCCGCTTAATCTGTTAGAACACTGTGACCGTATTTATATGCCTGTGGCTAATAGTGGCATGTCAGCCATGAAGATTCAGGCCTTCGAGACCTTTCTTCGAAAAAATGACAAGGAGGCATTGGCACGGCGAATCGAAAAAGTTCCAATGCCGGATCTGTACTCAGGGAAGACAGGAACAGCTTACCTGGAAGAACAGCTTTGGGGGACGTTGGGAGATATGATTCGGCAGATGTTAAAAGGAGGGGGAGATGCAGCATGAGTGGGTTGTCAATTGAAGAAATGCGAAATCAGGTAATTCAGAGCATTGATATGTCTGAGGATGTGGATGACCGGACATTACATGAAATCATTGATCAGGTATTGATGGATTATCGGCAGGGACAGCACATCAGTGTTGCGAAACGCTGTGAGTATCATAAGAAAATATTTGATCAGATTCGAGGGCTGGGAGTTCTGGACGAACTGCTGGCAGATTCAGAGATTACAGAAATCATGATTAACGGACCGAACCGCATCTTTGTTGAGAAGAATGGAGGGATTCAACTGTTAGAAGGTGCCATGTATTCTGCAGATGGTCTGAATAACATGATTCAGAAAATTGTTGGGAAAAACAATCGGCGTGTGAATGAGAGTCATCCGATTGCAGATGCCAGATTAGAAGATGGCTCCAGAGTGAACATTGTTTTACCACCGGTTGCCTTGGATGGAGCGGCGGTAACCATTCGTAAATTTCCGGAACGAAATATTGGAGTCCGAGACTTGATTGCCTGGGAAAGTATCTCTGCGGAAGCAGCAGATTTTCTTCAGAAAATGGTAGTGGCGGGATATAACATTTTCGTTAGTGGCGGGACCGGTTCAGGGAAAACCACATTTCTAAATGTATTGTCCAACTTTATTCCGCCAGAGGAACGGATTATTACCATTGAGGACTCTGCAGAATTGCAGCTTAGAAGCATTACGAATATTATTCGGATGGAGACCCGACAGGAAAATATCGAAGGAGAAAATGAAATCACTATTCGAGACCTTATTAAGACTTCTCTTAGAATGCGTCCGGACCGGATTATTGTAGGGGAAGTTCGTGGGGCGGAGACGCTGGATATGCTACAGGCGATGAATACCGGACATGACGGTTCCATGAGTACCGGTCATGCCAATTCTCCGAAAGATATGCTTTCCAGACTGGAAACCATGGTTTTGACCGGGATTGAAATGCCGTTGCCGGCGGTAAGAGCACAGATTGCTTCTGCCATTGACCTGATTGTCCATTTAGGAAGAGTGCGGGATAAAAGCAGAAAGGTGCTGGAGATTGATGAAGTGGTTGGGATGGAAAACAATGAGGTGCGGTTAAGCCCCCTATTCTCATATGAGGAGCAAGATGAAAAACAAAACAGAGTAATTGGAAAACTAAAAAAGAAACATGAACTAATTCATAAAGAAAAACTAATCAGCCATGGAGTAAAAATCTGATTCATGGTGAACAGACTATCTACGAAAGAAAAATGTATTCAAATACTGGTATTACTTCTTCTTATCATGTTTCTTGCAAAGATGTTCTATGGGACATTTCTTGCCGGAGTAATACTGTTACCTATGATAATTCCCTTATATAAACAAAGAAAAGAACAATTATTAGAAAAGAAAAAACAAAAGATGGAAGTAATGTTTCAGGATATGTTGATTTCCATGTCCGATGCATTAAAGACAGGGTATTCCGTGGAGAATGCTTTCAAGGAAAGCTATCAGGATCTTCGAAAGCTGTATGGAAACAGCAGTGCTATCTGTGTGGAAATGCGATTGATGCTTTCACGGATTAAGCTGAACGTGCCCATGGAGCAGGTGCTGAAAGATTTTGCGCAGCGAACGGAGCTAAAAGAGGCGCGATTGTTTTACCATGTTTTTTCCGTGGCAAAGAGAACCGGTGGAAATATGGGACAAGTTATAAAAAGTGTCACGGACAACATTGTGTTAAGGACAGCGGTAAAAGAGGAAATCAATGTGGAAATTCACGGAAAAAGAATGGAGCATCGCATTATGATGGTGATTCCGATTTTCATGATGTTTTATGTATCCACTGCGTCGGAAGGCTTTCTGGATGTGATGTATGAGACCCTTGCCGGAAGACTGATTATGACCGGATGTATTATCGGGTACTGTGTAGCTTACTTATGGGGTGAGAAAATTGTTCGGGTGGAGGTGTGAAATGATTGGTTACGGCATTGTGTTAATGGGATTCCTTACTTTTTTTATGCTGACACTTCCTTACAAAAAAAGACAACGAAGAAAACTGGATCGTAAGAAACATCAGCTTTGGATGTTTTATGGGATGGCGATGTTTCTTCTGGACCGGATTCCAAAAAAGAAGCAGCAGGAGAATTCCTCCGTGAACCGGATGATTCAGGAAATTCATGTAAAGGAGGAAATTCAGAAGGAACGCTATCTGTATTTTACAGAAAAAATTGCTACCAGCATTTTCATATTCCTTCTGGCGTTAGTTATTGGACTGGGAGTATCCGTATCTGAGCAAAAGGATGCGAAAAGGCAGATGAAAGAAATATCCCGTGAGGAAGGAATGGAAGAAACCTATGAGCTGTTGGTAAAAAAGGAAGGAAAAGAAGCAGAATCAATACAGATTAAAGTAGAAGAACGGGTTCCGTCAGAAGAAGAATTAAAGGAAATTCTGGTGCGGAATCAAAAAGAATTGGAAAAGGAATTTCTGGGTGAAAATAAAACCATCAAGGAAATCCGGAAAAATGTAAACCTTATTTCCGTTTTGGGAGAAGAACACATTTTGGTTACCTGGGAAATCAGTGATGATTCCATAGTGAGTTATGAAGGGAAACTGTCGAAAGAGATTCCGAAAGAAGGTTGTCCCGTGGAGTTTACAGCGACCATGACGTTAGAGGACGTTTCCGTTTCCAAAAAAATATCCACCATGGTTTTTCCGAAGGAAGGAATGGATAGTCTGGAATATCAGCTGCAGGAATTAATGGATGAATCGAATCCGTCCGCAAAAAAGATTCCCTTGCCGAAGGAAATGGATGGAGAGATGGTTCAGTTTTTTCCCAGCACTAATCCAATAGGAAAGTGGATTCTTCCGGTAGGTCTTATTCTGGCAATCGCAGTGTTCTTTTTAAAGGACCAGGAACTGAAGGAGCAAAGGAAGGAACGGAATTGTCAGATGGAGGCAGATTATCCGGAACTGGTGGGACAGTTAATTCTGTATTATCGTGCGGGACTGTCTTTTCATTCCACCATTGAAAAAATACTGCGGGATTATCAGGAGGAAAAGCGTTATCGAAAGGGGTATTTCCGATACGCATATGAGGAATTGGAACTTGTGGGGACGAAAATAAAGAGTGGGGTATCGGAAACACAGGCCATGCAGGAATACGGCGAGCGATGTGGAATCCAGAATTATATGAAATTAGCAGGAATTATCGAGCAGAATCAGCGACGTGGTACGAAAGAGCTTTTATCTGCCTTGCAGACCGAACAAAGAAGTGCCTTGACGGAGAAGAAAAACCGGGCGCTGCGGTCGGGGAGTGAAATCTCCACGAAGCTGTTAGGACCTATGGTAATTATGTTGATTATAACCATGGTGATTGTTGTAGTGCCATCGTTTTTATCAATGAATATCAATTAGAAATGGAGGATGGAAAATGAAATATCGATGGAAAGAATTAATCAGGAACGAAGAGGGAATGGGAGTTATCGAAGTAGTCATTATCATTGTGGTTTTAGTAGGGCTTGCCCTGCTGTTTAAGACGCAGATTACGACTATTGCCAATGGATTGTTTAGTCATTTAAGACAGCAAGTGAGTGGAATTTAACATGCAAAAAAAAGGGAGCATCACTATTTTTTTGTGCATTGTTCTGGTAAGCGTATTGCTGGTAGTAAGTATTGCTTCAGAGTCTGCAAGAGTTGGCGTGGTTCAGGCAGAATGTAATACCTTTACCGGAATGGCAGGAGAATCTGTTTTAGCAGGCTATGCGAAACAGGTTTATGAGGACTATGGCATATTACTTGTATGGGAAAATTATCCGATGGAAGATCAGATAAAAGAGAACATACAGGCTAATATAAATTTGGCAGATTTAAAAGGGTCAGGAACGAATTTTTTAGGGACGGAATTGACAGAAGTAATTGCTGACAATAAGCGTTATGTCACAGACAAAGGTGGAGAAGCATTTGTTCATCAGATTGTTCAGTACATGAAATATGGCGGATTTTTAGAAGCTGCACAGAAGCTGATTCAGGAGTCAAATAAAGAAGAAAGGAACACTTTAGAATATGATACAAGTGCTTCCATAGATGTAGTTGAAGAAAAAAGTAAAGAACTTATGGATTTGGCGGATGAAATTGAAGGCGAACTAAAGGATCTGAGAGATGTTTCAAAAATAAAAACTGAATATGAAAAGGCGGAAAAATCCTTTGGGAGGATTCGGGAAGCAGTAGATTCTGAAAAAGGGGTCAATAAAGTCACACAGGACTACTTCCTGGAAAATTTTCACGCCGTGGAAGAAGAAATCAATAAAAAGAAAGAACGTATTTCCGATTTATTATTCTCAATGAAGAAGTATGTAAAAAAGAGAGAGGACTTTCTGAAAGAGACCAATGCAGTATCAACGGGTGAAGATTTTGTTGATCGAAATCTGAATATTGTGAAAAACGTAAAGGGCAAGGTTGATGAGTTAGAGGGGCTTTCAGTTTCCAATATTTCAGAGGTTAATCAGCAAACCGTACAGCCTTTGGCAAAGGCGGTAGGATGTATGGGCGATATTGTAAGGGGACGAGATTCGATAACCACTAGAACGGGGAAAGAGGATGAAAATACATCTCTGTTTCAAAAGGCTAAGTCGCTGATGCAGAATGGGGTACTGTCTCTTGTTGTGGATGATGTATCGAAAGTTTCAAAAAATACAGTTTCTGATTCCGGACTGCCATCGAACAATCAGGATAAAGCAAAAACAGGCCTATTAAAGAAGTTGGAAAACAAAGCATTGCTGGCTGTTTATGCGGGAATTCATTTTGGAAATTATATAGAGGAAAAACAGGATACCTGTTTGAAGTATGAAATAGAATATTTGATTCAGGGAGATTGCAGCGATAAAAAGAATCTCCTTGGAACCATTGAACGGCTTTTGGCGTTTCGAAATATTGCAAACGGAGCATATTTGCTAACGGACAAGGAAAAGATGTCGGAAATTCATTCTGTGGCTGCGGCAGCAGCAGCGGCGCTGGAAATGCCGTTTCTGGAACCGCTTATTACAGCGGTTCTCACAGAAGCATGGGCGTTGGTAGAGGCTGCCAGTGATGTCCGGGCATTGTTGAAAGGGGATCAGGTTCCCCTGGCAAAATCAGAGGAAACCTGGTACACCGACTTGTGGAGTCTGGGAGGCGACCGAGGCGACGGAGAAAAAGGATTAACGTATCTGGAATATTGTCAGTTATTAATCATGGCTTCAAAAAGTCAGGATGTGGTCTACCGGACAATGGATTTGATACAGCTCAATATCCAAACTCGATACCAGCCATCCTTTCGTATGAATCAGTGTCTGGGAGCAGTGGATTTTAAAGCGGTTTACAGAATCAAGCCGGTGTTTCTTGCACCATCCAGCGCCCTGGCACTTATGGATGAAGAACATCAGGGATATCGGTATGAGTGTAGTTATAAGAATTCTTATTAGAAAGGAGGCAGAGAGATTGGCCCTTTTTCACCCTGCGATAATATTATGGAAATGGCTGTGATTCTCTCCAAGTATAATGACTTGCCAAGTAATATCAAATAATCAATACAGAAAAAGGGTCAATCTGTCTGCCTCCAAGGGTAGTGTCACGCTGGAAGCAGCGATATCCATTACCCTGTTTATGTTGCTGACATTATATTTTGTCAGTTATATGACCATGATGGGAAAGGTATTTGAACGACAGATCTTTCTGGACTCAACGGTGAAGAAAATCTCGAAGGCGGCTTTTTATCTGGAGTTTGTGGATCGCCTGACAGATCAGAATCAGGCATTAAAGGGGCAGAAAGAAAACTTTGGGAAAATAGTCAGTGATATTGAAGCAAAAGGAATCTCCTTAACCGATGCATTTTACCAGGATGGAATGGTTGACATAAAACTAAATTATTGTTTGGAAACTTTTTATTGGAACCATCTAATTCCTATTAGCCAACGGGCGCGCATGAGAGATTGGAGAGGGATTGATATCAAGGAAAACCAGGATATTGTATACATCACAAAAACGGGAATGGTCTACCACTGTAACCGAAACTGTCGCTATTTAAATATTCAGGAAAAGCCGGTGGAACTGGATTCCGTCACGCTGCTTCGAAATCGTTATGGTGCGAAGTATTCTCCCTGTGAAATCTGTGCCAAGAACAATCCGTTATGGGATTCGAAAGTGTACATTACAACTGACGGGAAAAGGTACCATACAGATATGAATTGCCCAGGGATTACCCGGTATGTCATATCAATTCAGAAAAAGGATGTGGGGGAGAGAAAACCCTGTAGTGTGTGTGGAGGATAAGAGATGAATTATCTTTGTATAATCTTATTTCTTTTCGTTTGTGGTATAAGCGATTTAAGAAAAAGAACGGTAAATACATCCCTATGTTTGATGGTGAGCCTTGTAGGAATTATCGTACATATCGTGAAAAATGAAAGTATAGGAATGAACTGGGGGATGGGTGTGGTTCTTGGAATACTGTTTCTTGGAATTGCAATTATGACAAAGGAAAAGATAGGACTGGGAGATGGTCTTGTGATTCTGGCAATGGGAACTTGTCTGGGAGGACTTGAAAGCTTCCGGATTGTTGTGTGGGCATTTCTTTTTTGTACGGCGTGGGCGCTTCTGGGAATCAGCATCTTTAAGATGAGCGCGAGGAGCCGGATTCCGTTTGTCCCCTTTCTTGCCATTGCTTCCGTGGTACAGTGGGTGTTTCAGTAAAGGGGGAACAGAATGAATGAGAAAAACAGAGGATTATCAGGGGAAATCACGTTAGAGACCGCCATCGTAATGTCCTTGATTATGGTCATTATGATTGTGTTGGTTTGCTTCACGCTATATACCCATGATGCCTTGGTAATAAAAGCTTATGCTTATGGTGCGGCTAATGAATCCATCGGAGAGGAGGAAGCAGTGTTTCGACAAAAGGTTCAGGAACAGGTAGAACAGGCTCCGCTTTTTGTGATGAAGCCTTCTGTGAAGATTGAAAAGAAACTGGACAGTTACCGGGTGACGGTAAAGGGGACTTGCCACTTGAAAGTATTTGGATTCGAGAAATTTTTTTCGGAAGGATTCGAGCCGAAAAGCATGAACATTGAAAAGAATATGTCTACATCTCTGCTGTATATTGCCAGGGAAATTTCAGAGCAGGTGGAAAGGAAAAACGAGAATGGAAATTGAGTACAAAAAAGATGGAAGCCATAGTTATATGGTGATTCCTTCTGTGGAGTTTGATGAAAACGACTATCAGCTCCAGATGATTTTAAATAATAAGATTGAGGAATTACTTCCAATGAAAATCAACTATCTCAACAACAGTAAGGAACTCTGTTATGAGACGACCTCAAAAATTTCTTTGCCGGCTGTATATGGGAGAAAGCAAATGGGAAGGAAGGATGTCATTGGTTTCATAGAACAGCTAAAGAAAGTCAGTGATCTGATGCGGGAATACCTGTTGGATTTTAATCATATTATATTCGATCCGGACTGTGTTTTTTGGGGACGTAAGGATGAAAAAATTTACTTTTGTTATTGTCCGGTCTCCCAGGGGGAGGCACAGGATACCATGAGAAAACTATTTGACCGCCTTTTGGAATGGGTGGACCACAATGACCGGGATGCAGTGGAGATTGTTTACGGAATTCAGCAAATTACAATTAGTGACAGTTATAGTATTCAAGATATTCTGGACCTGGTAGAAACGGTGGGCGAAAGACGAAGAAAAGAGGCATATGAACAATCCGGGGTGAAGGAAGAAAATATCTTTGAAATCGAAGAACCGAAAAAGTCCTTTTGGGACTGGGTAAAAAAGTGGTTTCGCCGGGACAAATATCAGGATGAGGAAGAATTGGAACACCACACGGATATGGAAATGACTGCAGCAGAAAGTATTCAGGCGGACTTTGAAGATGCCACGGTATTTTTGGCATCCAGTGGAAGTACTTATTTTATTACTTTGAAAAGCAGGAACCTGGAAAAGCCGATTGTGATTCAACCGAATATTTTTCCTTGCATTTTTGGGAAAAGCAGAAAAAGCAGTGACTATATTATCGACAGTCCGGTCGTCAGCCGGGTTCATATGAAACTTTCAGCCGATGACAATGGATTTTATATTGAAGATTTAAATTCTACCAACGGAACATATTTGAATGAAATAAAATTAGCTCCTCATACCATGACTGAAATAAAGGAAGGGGATGTGATTTCCATTGCAAATATCGAGTTTCTCGTGGAATAAGGGGGAAAACTAAAAAATTCTACAAAAGTAGAAAAAGGTATTGACAACCATGCTCTACAGTTGTAGAATATGAGCAAAGATAAGTTTTACAAATGTAGAAACAAAACTTTACGGGAACTGTTTTTATAAAAACTGTTACCGAATCGTTTAAAATTAGGAGGTAATTAAAATGAAAACAAGTAATAAAGTAAGAATGGGTGTAGCGTTTATTGTATTGGCGGTAGGAATGATTTTTACATTTGCGCCAAATCAGGTTAGTGCAAAAGGAACAGACGGGTACTATTTAGGTAGCTGCCAGAGGAATGTTAAAGATAAAGATAAGACGGGGGTTATTTCCAAGGTAATATTCAAGAATAACAAAATGATTGTTTATGGTTCATTAAGAGGTGGAGAAGATTTAGATAAAATGGTTGTTGATGGAACATGGAAATATTACAAAAACAAAAAAAGAACATTTCAGTTATCAAAAAAAGTAAAATTCTATTCAACAGGCGGAACAGGTCCGATAAAGCGTTTAAAGAAAAAGAACTTTATAAAGTCATGTAAATATTTGAGCAAACATCCAAACGGAATCGGTTTTGAATTTCAAATCAAAAAAGGAAAAGTGGTTAAATGCGTATTCGCAAGCTAATGTCCTTTAGATTATTTATTAATCGCTCGTCCAACCCAAAAGCCATAGCTCAATTGAAGTGCCTGATGTGTTGTGCTATTATGAAACCATAGTTGCGTTTCAAGATAATCACACAGAATGGAGAGTGCTATATGGATGATAAAATTTTAAAATTAAAGGAAATTATTGACGGTGGAGAACGGATTGTCTTTTTTGGAGGTGCTGGTGTTTCTACGGAAAGTGGAGTGCCTGATTTTCGAAGTGTGGATGGATTATATAATCAGGAATATGACTATCCGCCGGAGACGATTTTAAGTCATACCTTTTATATGAGAAACCGGGAAGAGTTTTATCGCTTTTATCGGAATAAGATGTTGTTTCCGGATGTGAAACCGAATAAAGCACATTATGCATTGGCAAAACTGGAAGAGCAGGGAAAACTGATGGCGGTCATTACTCAGAATATCGATGGGCTGCATCAGAAAGCCGGAAGTAAAACCGTGTATGAGTTACATGGAACCGTGCATAGAAATTATTGTGAAAGCTGTGGAAAATTCTTTTCCCTGGAAGATATCATGAAGATGGATGGCGTTCCGAAATGTGAATGTGGTGGTTACATTAAGCCGGATGTAGTGCTATATGAAGAAGGACTGGATCAGGGAACTATCAATGCTTCCGTGAGAGCCATTGCAAATGCTGATGTGCTGATTATCGGAGGAACATCCCTGGCGGTGTACCCGGCAGCAGGATTAATCGATTATTACAGAGGAAATCAACTGGTTTTGATTAATAAGAGTTCCACACCGAAAGATGGAAGAGCGGATTTGGTGATTCACGATGCAATTGGAGAAGTTTTGAGTCAGGTTGTGGAGATTTAAATTTAAATATGTAAAAAGAAGAGTACCCTTAGGAAAAGGGTACTTTTTTTGTCGGCAAAAATAGGGGGCGCACCTTCCTGTTTTGACAAATTTAAACAGAGGGCATGTGTTAGTCTTTGGGAGAAGTAATGATTAGGAGGAGGCATCATGATAGAAAAAGTTTATAGCGGTAAAGAACCGGAAAGCCATGAAAACATTAAAATACCGAAAAATATCCGACAGATTGGGAAGAATCATTCCGATAAGAAGATTTACATAGAAGATTATGTAATGAAGCAGTTGAAGAAAAAGCCGGAACGGGAAAATGATCTTCGGTATGGGATATTGCTGGGACAGACACAGGTAAGCGGAGGAACTGCATATATCTTTGTCAAGGGAATGATTGAAGTTCAGGATATTATTGAAAACAGCATCATTTTCAATGATGAAATCTGGACGGAGCTTTATCAGGAGAAAAAGAAATTTTTTGAAGCCTTGGATATTGTGGGCTGGTATGCATCAGTACCTTATCGGGTTTCTGAAGATATGAATGGCATTCGAAAACTTCATCTGGATAATTTTGCCGGAAACAACAAAGTATGTTTTGTGGCAGACCGGTCAGAAAACGAAGAAGGATTTTACCTCTATGAACAAACATCCTTTGTAAAGCAACAGGGATATTATATCTATTTTGAGAAAAATGAGAAAATGAAAAAATATGTGAAGAGTATGAAAGAAAAAGAAAACAAGGTGAAGGAAGAGAAAAAGGGAGAGCAGGGAAGTATTGTAGCAGAAAAACAGACAGAAACGGAAACGGAAGAAAAACTTACGGAAAATCCGGTGGAATTGTCCGGAAGGCAAGGGCGTTTTGCTTATGGAATCAGTGGAATGCTGATTATTGCATTATTGCTTTCAACGGTGGTGATGCTGAATAATTATGGGGAATTGAAAAACATTAAAAAAACGCTATCGGGGTATACTTTAAATCAGGAAGCGAAGGCGGTAAATGAAATTATTGAATCCTATAGTCAGGAGCAGACCACGGAAAATGAAAAGGTGACTGTGGTTGGAACGACGATTGAGGAAAATACGGAAATGGAAGTAGAAGTGGAAACCACAATTGAGACGGCTGAGGACGAGGCAGAGGAGGATGTGGAAAGTTCTTTTAGTGGAACCTATCATACCGTGAAGAAGGGGCAGACGCTGTACGATATCAGCATGAAATACTACGGAACCAGTGAAATGGTGAATAAGATTAAAGAAATAAATCATATTGACGAAAACTTCACCATCATTGAGGGAGAGAAAATTTTATTGCCCTAATCGACAGTGAATCCTTTTGAAAAAAGAGAGTGCCTTTATGAATAACTTAGTGTATAATCTTTATAGATTATTGGAGGATGAGTTGTTTTGGTACGAATGAGATATAAGAAACTAAGGGTAATCGATCGAAACAGAAGAACTTCTGGCAATGGTTGGAGCCTGAAATCTTTGAAGAATGATAGAAAAGCATTAATAATTATCGGATTGATTGTTTTAATTCTGATTTTATTTGCGCTGTATTTATATAACCGTTATCGGACCTATAATCAGTATAGTGTCCTTTCTTCAGTGAAGATGAAGAGTACGGAAAACAGTAAGTTTGTTCCTTTTGGAAAATTTGTTGTGAAATACAGTAACGATGGAATTTCATATATTGACGGAGAAGAAGTAAAGTGGGATGTGGCCTATGAAATGAAAGCTCCGATTGTAGATGTGTGTGGAGGTTACATTGCCATCGCAGATAAGAATACGAACGAAATCATGGTTTTCGATGAAGATGGAAAACGTGGAACCATTTCGGTTAATTATCCGATTGTTCAGTTAGAGATTGCATCTCAGGGTGTGGTTGCAGCACTTCAGGAAGAGCAGAATGCCAATTATATTGAGGCCTATGATGTGGAAGGGACACAGCTCATTTCCCATAAAACCCTCATTGATGAAAACGGATACCCGCTAAGCTTTTCCTTGTCAGATGACGGATTACAGATGATGGTTTCCTATCTGGCTGTGAAAAACGGAGTGTTTGACAATAAGATTGTATTTTATGATTTTTCAGAGGACGGAAAAGATTACGAGAACCGGATTTCAGCACAGTTTGATGATTATGGTGAGGAAGTGGTTCCTCGAGTGGCTTTCGTTTCAGATAGCAAAGCGGTTGCCATTGGGGAAAACAGCATTTCTATTTTTGATGTAAATCATAAACCGTCCTTGAATGAACAGGTGGAAGTAAAACATTCCATTGATAAAGTATTTATGAATGAAGATTACGTGGGAATCACCTATTCAGAGGAAAAGGGAAGTGCCCAGAATAAAATCCAGGTCTATAACATGAGCGGAAAGCAAGTGATGTCGACCTCAACGAAGCAATCCTTCCATACGGTTAACTTCGTAGAGGACAATGTCCTTATTTATGACGACCTGACTTGTAAGATCATTTCGTTCTATGGGGTTGAGAAGTTTAGTTATACCTTTAAAGGAGAAATCAGCTCCATGATTCCTTTAAAGCAGTCGAAGGAATTTTTACTGATTACGAATTCAGAAATTCAGAAAATTCTGATTAAATAGTGGAGGAAAATACAAATGGGAAATTCAATATTAATCGGAACCGGGATTTTTACCATTGCCATGGTTCTGCTTGGTTTAAAACGAGGCATGATTAAAATGACCTTTTCGCTTTTGTCTATTGTGGCAATTGTGGTGCTGATTCATATTCTGACACCGCCAGCGAAAGCAATTATTCAGGAAACTTCTGCATTTAAGAGTGTGGAAACAAAAGTGGAAACCTATGTGGATAAGCATATTGAGAAGATGACAGTGGATATGACCATGACCGGTACGAAGAGTCAGGAAGCAATCATCGATGGACTCCTGATGCCGAACAGTGTGAAGGAAGACTTAAAGAAGAACAATCAGAATTACGGGGATAAGAAAGTAAAATCCCTGAATGAATATATTACTAATTATCTATGTGATTTAATTTTAGATGCATCGACTTTTATTATTTTATTTGTATTGCTTTCCATTCTGTTCACTATTTTAATCAGAGTTCTGAATATTATGGGAAAACTTCCGGTCATCAGTGGATTCAATACCGTGGGTGGTGCCGTCGTTGGATTGGTGGAAGCAGTTGCAGTATTGTGGATATTATGTGTCATTGTAACGGCCTTTAGTACTACCGGATGGGGACAGAAGGTTTGCGAAGCCATTGCAGACAATGCAGTGCTTAGTTTTATCTATGACAATAACCCGTTATCTCTGTAGTTTGGGATGGAATCGGGTAGGATTTTAAAATAATTTATTTTTTTTGTTGACAAAATAAATTTGATTTGATACATTATAGGGGCTGTAAAGAGTTTTACAGCACTATGGCTCCATGGTCAAGCGGTTAAGACACCGCCCTTTCACGGCGGTAACAGGGGTTCAAATCCCCTTGGAGTCATTATGGCGAGTTAGCCAAGTGGTAAGGCATCGGTCTGCAACACCGCTATCACCAGTTCAAATCTGGTACTCGCCTCTTGAAAACCTGCATAGGCTTTTGCTTATGCAGGTTTTTTGTATACACGACGAGGAAAATGCAGAAAGCTTGCTTTCATGCATTTGACGACCGTGACACAATCTCGAAACAAGCGTAGCGGTTTCGATGATTATTGTATTCATTTCATTTAATTAAATGAAAGGTTAAACTTCCTTCTTTGATTATGGATACAACTATGTTATAATTATAGTAACTATGTGATGATTGAGGTGAAATGGATGAAAAAACAATGGATTTCATTCGTTCTGATCCTTTCGCTTATTTTATCGATGCAGATTACGGTTCGGGGCGAGTTAGGCGATGACTTAGGTGCAACTTGGGAGACCGACACCTTTGGAGCCAATATTACTTTTTACCATGCGAAGCAGGGTGATTATGCTTTGGGAGAAGATTTTATTTTTCTTAGCGACACCTATTGTTCTGGTGCGAAAAATACTGTGGGACAAAGGGAATTATCTGTGAAGCCTTATATCGGAAGCAGTAAAACAGGGATTGGCTCTATTCAGTATAAAGATGATAATGTATGGAAAGATATTTCCGAATATAATACACAGGTTTCTTTTAGAAATGACGTAGACCGGGAGTTCAAGATCGTCTTTTTAAAAGAGGGGACATATGTACTAAACATTGCATTTTTAAGCGATGACCATACGGTTTTTGTCGGGTGCAGAACCCGTTATATAACGATTAAAGATGGAAAGTACAGTATTGGATTTGATGCACCGCCGGTGCAGGAATTATTTGTGGAAGGGTATCAGATTAGTGCCGTTCATGAAGGATTCCAGGTAATTGCAGGAGTGGAAGACACCGTTCAAAACCAAAAGGTAAAAAGTAAGGGGTTCATCTTCGGGTTAACCTCTATTGGAGGGACAACGGATTTGGGCGTTCAGGAGGAAGACATGACTGTGGATTCTGAAAGCTACTATATTTATCCGGTAGAAGCCACAGAGGAGGCGGATATTTCCTTTGAGGGAACTTCGTCGTCGGCGAGTTATTATGCGATGACCATGCGGTTCGGTGTTTGCAACGTCAGTGCATTTACCAGTATTTATGCAGTAAGAAGTTATGTGGAACTGGAAGATGGAACTTACGTTTACAGTGATGTTTACCGATTCTCTGTTTTTGATATCGCAAAGAAACTTTATGAAGAATCAATGATGTATACATTGGAAGCACATAACTATTTGTATGAGAAGGTACTAACAGTTGTTTTACCTTCTTACGAAGAGAAAGAATATAGTAATCAGAATGGGGTTGTTTCCCCGGATTTTTATGAGGAGGGAGTCTGATTTATGAGAAAGAAATTTTGGGCAGTGATTCTCACTGCGACAATGAGCTTGTCAATGGCGGTGGGGGTGTCCGCTGCAAATGGAGGCGATGGAGTTAATTGGGGAGAAATTGGAAACTTAGGGGCAAACATTACTATTCAGATTGAAAAGGAAAGTACCCCGAAGTCTTATAAGTTAGGCGATTTCTTTGAATTCTATACCGATACATATTGCGATAATGCAAAAGGAATTCAGGGAAAAAGAACCATGGAAGTAAAGGCATACACTGGGTCTGCTCAGGAAGGTGTTGGTCTTGTGGAATATAAAGATGGCGGGGTCTGGAAAGATATTTCCGGATACAACACACAGATTTCATTTAAGAATGACACGGATCGATATTTCCATGTAAAGTTTATAAAAAACGGTACGTATTCAATTCGCAGTTATTTTATTGCCAATGACAAGTCTATGGCCGTTAGCAGTAAAACACGATATGTAATTGTAAATGATGAAACGTTGACAATTACAAGAGAAGCACCGGAGGTTGAAACGACTACCGGACAGACAGAAGAAAGCACGGTGGCGCAGCCGAATAACATGAAGCCATTAGGCAAGGCTAAGGTGAAGAGTGCTGTAAAGAAAAAATCAGCAAAGAAAGTTAAGATTACATTAAAGGCACCGTTAAAGAACGCGAACGGATATATTGTCTGCTTCTATAAAACGAAAAAAGAGGCAAAGAAAAACGGTAAGCCATTCGTAAAGCGAATTTACAAGAAGAATAAGGCGACATTTGCAGTTTCGCATAAACTCCTGAGAAAGCAGAAAAAACTTTTTGTTAGAATTCGTGCTTACCAGGTGGTTGATAAGAAAATGGTTGTAAGTGAAAAATGGTCCGCAGTGAAAAGCGTAAAGATTGGGAAGTAGAAAGATTTAAGAGGGAAAAAGGAACGAAAGAAAATGAATAAAAAACATTTGAAAAAGATCATAGCGAGTATGGTTGCCTGTGCTTTGATACTTTCAAGTTTTGGAACAGAAGTATCGGCTGCAACCACAAATCCGATTCAGTTGTCTCAGACCAGCGTGGCATTAGACAAAGGAAGCAGTATTACCTTGTCCTTATTAAATATACCAAGTGGTGCAAAGGTGAAATGGAGCACTTCGAATAAATTTGCAGCATCTGTAACAAAGAAAGGAAAAGTTACAGCGTTGCATTACGGGGTGTCTAAAGTCAAGGCAAAATATAAGTCAAAGTATTATGTTTGTTCTGTGACAATTGCAGACAGTAGCAGAAGTGTGAAGCTGAACAGTGTTGCCGTGACATTGGTGGAAGGACAACCGTTCCAGTTAATTGCAACCGCAGATAAGACTGTGAAATTCATGTCTTCGAATACGGACATTGCCACAGTGGATGCAAACGGATTGATTAAAGCAGTGAACCCGGGCGTGGCTGTCGTTACGGCAAAAACAACTTCCGGTTTCAGAAACTGTACCGTTACAGTAAATCCGTTAAATAAGGTTGTGACGAAAAAGGAAGTCAGCACAAAGAAGGCTGCCATCCGCAGATACACAGATAGTAATCAGCCGGTTTTCGATTACATCTCCTGGGCAAAGGGACAGACACTTCGCCTGATAATCGCAAATCTGGATGAGGCGCAGGTAAAGAAGGTCGTTTGGGGAACCAAAAATGATAAGATTTTAGAAAAACCTGTAGCGGAAGAAGGCAGTAAGATTGTTGCCAATGCACAAACATTGGAAGAAGGAAGTACCAAAGCGACAGCAACTGTAACCATGAAAGATGGAACTGTAAAAGAATTTGAAACCAATGTTCGCGTTTCTGACCCGAAGATAAACGCGAATCAGTTAAAAATTTATAAGGCAATAAATAGTAGTACTCAGTGGCAGCAGTACATTTCATTTACGGGGTTAAATGATTACAGTACGATTATCTGGGGAAGTTATGACCAAAAGGTTCTTTCTTGTAAGGATTATCAGACCAAGAGATCATTTACAGCATTGAACAATGGTACAGGAACTGTTCGTGCACTTGTCGACGGAAAGATGTTTTACGTGAAGTACAATGCATATGTTCCGAAAATCAGTGGCGCTACTGGGGTTTTAAAAGCAAAAACAAAGAAGACCATTAAGGTTTCCGGTACAGGAACGTCCAAGGTGAAATTTATTAGTCGTGACAAGAAAATTGCGAAGGTAACTTCAAAAGGGCAGGTTAAGACGAAAAAGGCAGGCATCGTTTATGTGGATATTCAGATGGGCAATGTTCGTTGTTCCAGGCGTGTGGAAGTTGCCGCAAAGGGAATGAAGACAATCATTAAACGTGCGAACTATATTGTAAATCATTGGAAATACAGTCAAGCAAAACGATTGTTTGAAGGTTACTATGATTGCTCCGCATTAGTGTGGAAAGGATATAAGGCATATAATAATTATCAGAAGAAACTGAGTAGCATCGGATGGCCGCTTTCAGCAGGAGCCATGTTTGATTATCTGAATGAAAAAGGACAGATTATCTACTATGGATATTTGGGTATTGATCAGATGAAGCCGGGAGATTTGATTTTCTATGGCGATTATGAAAACGCCGTGAAGTACAGCACACCGGGACGAACACTGGACATTTATCATGTATCCATGTACGCAGGAAATGGAAAGGTCGTAGAGAAAGGTGGAAAGACCATTACCTATAATAGTATCAATGACATTGTAGGAATTGGAAGAGTTGTAAAATAATGGATTATCAGTTAGGTGATATTGTGGTATTAAAGAAAGGACATCCTTGTGGATGCAATGAATGGGAAGTCATTCGTGTGGGTGCGGATTTTAAGGTGAAGTGCCGGGGGTGTGAAAGGATTGTTATGATGCCACGAAAGGCGTTTGAAAAAAGCGTCAAGAAAAAAATCGAAGAGTAGTAAGAGCAGCAGTTCCATAAGGGGGCTGCTGTTTTTTTGTTCTATGTAAAAAAAGTGTTGACAATCAGTAAAAAAGTTGTATTATTGTATTAAGCGGCTAATACAATAATACAGTGATACAGAGGAGGTGAGTGGATGGCTTGGCATTTTGAAAATGGAAGACCTATTTATACACAGCTTTTGGAACAAATAGAGCAAAAGATTATTTCCGGGGAATATTCAGTCGGTCAGAAATTACCGTCAGTAAGAGAATTGGCTATGGAGGCAGCGGTAAATCCCAATACAATGCAAAGAGCCATGGCAGAACTAGAACAGAGAGGACTTGTAGTGACAAATCGAACAGCCGGACGAATAGTAACAGAGAATCAACAGATTCTGGCTGATATTAAGGAAGAAAGAGCCTTAGAGTGTACCCGCATTTACGTGACCCAGATGAAAGAAATGGGATTCGAAAAAAAAGAAATTGTAGCATTGATTGAGAAGGGAGAATAAGTATGAGTACGATATTTCAATGTACAGATTTGACAAAGAAATATGGTTCCAAGGCAGCATTGAAGGGATTGAACTTGTCTGTGGAGAGTGGAAAGATTATTGGACTTCTGGGACCGAATGGAAGTGGAAAAACCACACTGATTAAATTAGCTAATGGTCTTTTGACACCGAATGATGGAGAAATCATTATTAAAGGGAATCCAGTAGGGGTGGAATCAAAGAAGGTTGTAGCATATTTACCGGAGAGAACTTATCTAAATAACTGGATGACTGTTCAGCAGATGGTAAATTATTTTAAAGACTTCTATGAAAACTTTAATGAAGAAAAAGCTTACGATATGTTGGATAGATTACAGATTAATCCGAAGGATAAGTTGAAATCCATGTCTAAAGGAACGAAGGAAAAAGTTCAGTTGATTCTCGTTATGAGTAGGGAAGCGGACTTGTACTTCCTGGATGAACCGATTGGTGGTGTGGATCCGGCAGCCAGAGATTATATTTTAAATACCATTATTACGAATTATAATCCGAGCGCATCCATTATCATTTCTACGCATTTGATTTCTGATATTGAAAGTATTTTGGATGATGTAGTAATGATTAAAAATGGAGAATTAGTTCTTCACAAGAGTGTGGATGAAATTCGGGAAGAATATGGAAAATCAGTAGACGAATTATTTAGGGAGGTATTCAGATGCTAGGAAAATTAATAAAAAATGAATTTAAAGCGACAGGCAGATTAATCCTTCCGTTATACATTGTTTTGCTTGTAGTCACGATAATAAACAAAATTGTAATCGAGATTCAGGATTCTTCCACAGTAGCAATTACAGAAAATAAAGTGTTTATCGCATTTGCAGCGATTTTGGTTTTAACCTATTTCTTGTCATTGATGGCAGTAGGCGCTTTGACGATTATTTTTCTGATTAAGAGATTTTATGATAATATGTTAAAGGATGAGGGATATTTATCATTTACTTTGCCGGTTACAACCGGTCAGCACTTAATTAGTAAAATTGTGGTAAGTTATACATGGGTATTAACAACAATCCTGTCGTTGATTGCATCAGTTTTGATTCTTATGTCCGGTAAAGGCATTGTAGATGAGGCGAAGAGTTTTTGGACTGGACTGATTGAAGTGATTCAGGATGGAAATCAACTGACAGCAGCAATCGTTGTGTTGAGTGTTATTTTATCAATCTACAATATCATTATCACACCATACCTGTGTTTCAGTGTTGGTCAAAGATTCAATGGACATAAGATTATTGGAGCATTTATTACTTATGTTGTAGTATATATTATTAATCAGGTAATTGGAGTGGTTTCACTGACGGCGTTCTTTGCGCTGGGAAGCAATATTGATCAATTAACGGACGGAGAGATTTTCCGATGGACAATGTATTATGAATTAATATTACTTGTAGTTGAATCAGCAGTATTCACTTTTATCACATACCATATGTTAGATAAGAAATTAAATCTGGATTAATCCAGAAAAAATAAAGGAAAGCCCTTGCATGAGGGCTTTTTTTGTGTTATTATAGGGTTTCGTGATATATATTAATTACGCGATTGGTGTCTTATGACATCAAATTCCTTGCTTTTTCATAATGGAAAAAGCCAGAGACCAAAAGGAGGTAGAAAGCATGAACAAATATGAATTAACAGTTGTTGTTAGTGCTAAGTTAGAAGATGAAGAAAGAACAGCTACAGTAGAGAAGGTAAAAGCTCTTGTAGAAAAGTTCAACGGAACAGTAACTAACGTAGAAGATGCTGGTAAGAAGAAATTAGCATACGAAATTCAGAAGATGTCTGAAGGTTATTACTACTTCATCGCTATTGACACTGATAACACAAACTTACCTAGCGAAATCGGAAGCCAGCTTCGTATTAGTGAAAATGTTATCAGATTCATGACAGTTTCTGTAGAAGAAGCTTAATCATTGGATTAGGAGAGTGATAATATGAATAAGGTTATTTTAATGGGTAGACTTACCCGTGATCCTGAGGTGAGATATTCCACTGCAGGAGAAGGCCAGTTGGCGATTGCTAGATATACATTAGCGGTAGATAGAAGATTTAGAAGAGATGGAGATCAGCAGACAGCTGATTTTATCAGATGCGTAGCATTTGGTAGAAGCGGTGAATTCGCTGAAAAGTATTTCCATCAGGGAACTAAGATAGCTGTAGAAGGTCGTATTCAGACCGGAAGTTATCAGAACAAGGATGGTCAGACAGTATACACTACAGAAGTAGTTGTAGAAAATCAGGAATTTGCTGAAAGCAAGGCTTCAGCAGACCAGAATGCAAATTATCAGCCACAGGCAGCTGCCCCAACAGCACCTGCTGGAGACGGATTTATGAATATCCCAGATAATGTAGATGATTCCGGATTACCATTCAATTTTTAATTAAAAAAATAGGAGGTCCATTATGCCATATAATAAGAGTGAAAGACCTGACTCTCCAATGAGAAGAAGAGGCGGTCGTAGAAGAAAAAAAGTTTGTGCATTCTGTGCAAATGAAAATAAGGCAATTGATTATAAGGATGTAGCAACATTAAAGAGATACGTATCTGAAAGAGGTAAAATTCTTCCTAGAAGAATCACAGGAAACTGTGCTCGTCATCAGAGAGCTCTTACTACAGCAATCAAGAGAGCAAGAAACATTGCTTTAATGCCATACACAGTAGAATAGTCGTGAAGGTAACGAGCCAGACTCGTCGAATCACGAAGGCATAAAAAAAGAACGAGACGCATGCTTGCATGAAAGTCTCGTTCTTTTTTTATGCCTTCGTGTTCTGTCGCATCTGGCGACAGAACACGGCTTATAAAACGCAAACAAAGTTTGCGTTTTATAAGATGAGTGATTCGAGTGAAGTTATGAACTGCAAACTCTGTTTGCGTTTTATAAGAGAAGTGATTCGAATTGATGAAGCGGAAGCTTCATAAGAGAAGTGATTCGAATTGATGCCCTAAATATATTATGCTAAAATACAAAGGAAAAACTTAGATATTGTAGGAGAAAAACAGAAAATGAAGGAACCATCAAAAAAAGAACAGCGTATCATATTCGCAATCACATTTCTACTCTTTATCGCACAAGGCTTTTTCGTTGGAATACATCATGAACCTTGGGCAGATGAAGCACAGGCCTGGCTGATTGCCAGAGATAATCATACATTAACGGATTTGATAAATGCAGTGAGGTATGAGGGGACACCTGCGCTTTGGCATATCGTAGTAAAATTGAGTCAGATTTGTGGACTAACTTATCAATTCTTTTTTTTATTACCATTGTTTTTTTCGGCACTTGGAGTTTTACTGTTATTTCGCACAAAAGCACCGTGGTATTGGAAAGTGTTTCTTCCGTTTACCTATTATATAGCATATCAGAATACAGTGGTCGCAAGATCTTATTCCATGGTGTTCCCGATAATGATGCTTCTTTCTTTGAATTATGAACGACGGAAAAAGAAACCATTGGGATACTATCTTTCTCTAATCCTTTTAGCATTAACGAGTTCATACGGAATTATAGTTTCTGGATCCTTTTTATTGTATGAGTATATCGGAGTGATTCGGGAATGGATGAATAAAAAGAGTGAAGCGGACAAAAAAAAGGTGTATTTCCTGCTTGCCAGCACTGTGATTATTTTCTTTATTGGCTTAATGGTGATTCCACCGGCTGATTGTAAGGCAATTATTGGAGGGGATCAGCATGGATTTTTTGGAATCTTTTGGATCATTACTACGACATTTATTTTTTGGATTCAATCTCCAATAATATATTGTGCTGTTGCCCTGGTGTTGATGGCTTTTGCCGCATTTTATTTCAAGAGAGGTAGGAGTCAAATTATCGTGTATGTTGTGCCTCTTTTGAGCTACTATCTTTTTATGGGAGATAACGTATGGCATTTGACATATTTGTATTATCTGGGAATCTTTTTTTTGATTCATTTCCGAAGAGAATCAGAAGATTATGGTTTTAGAGTGATGGAAGGAATTGTCTTTTTGCTAATCATTCTCCAGTGTGTGTGTGGTTTTGCAGCCGGATTCATGGATGCAAAAAACTCTTACTCCGGATCAGAGAAAGCCACTGAGTTGATAGCAAAATACAGGGAACAGGGCGCAACCATTGTTGCAACAGACTATCTTGCAACTGCAGTTCAGCCATATTTCCGGGAAAACATTTTTGAAAATCATCAGGAAAAACAAAGTTATTATGTATGGTCAGCTCAGAACAATTATTCCGATTTATATAATTGTTCTCCAAAAGAAGTTGCGAAAAAAATGCAAGGTGATGTGATTGTTCAAGGCAAAAATGAGATAAATATTCGATTTGAGGGATATAAAAAATATGTATTTCAAGGGGAACAATATTATAAGTTTGGAAGTGCTGGATGCCTTGATATGATTATATGGGTTAAGCAATAGACCAATCGTTAAAGAGCCGATTTGCAAAGAGGATTTTGCAAATCGGTTTTTAAGTGACCGGTAACATTTTCTCTTGAAAATTCCATTCAAATATGTTACTATCAAATCAAGGAAACGTTTCCGAAAGGAAACAGGAACGAGACAATTTTCTTTTACGATATATCAACATATATGAACCGGAATGCCCGATGGGGCAGACCAGTTTCTATATTGTCAGAGACAGGAGGTGAGTTATGCGAGCCGGAGGAATTTTATTACCAATATTCAGCCTGTCAGGGAAGTATGGAATCGGTTGTATGTCAAAAAAAGCGTATCAGTTCGTTGATTTTTTGGCGGCGAGCAAACAGAAATATTGGCAGATTTTACCGATGGGACCGACGAGTTTTGGCGATTCGCCCTATCAGTCTTATTCGACTTTTGCGGGGAACCCCTATTTTATAAGTTTAGAAGATTTGATTGATCAAGGTCTCTTAAGAGAGGAAGAATGTGAGAGTATAGATTTTGGAGAGAATAATCAGAAGATTGATTATGATAAATTGTACCGGAACCGTATCAAGTTATTGAGAAAAGCGTATGTCAGAAGCAAAATCTATAAGAAAAACGAATTCTTCTTATTTAAAAAAGAAAATGAATACTGGTTAAGAGATTATGCATTGTTTATGGCATTAAAAGATTGGTTTGGTGGTGGCAGTTTTACGGAGTGGCCGGAGGATATCAGAAAGCGGTATGGCTATTCCATGGATCACTATCAGAAGACTCTGTATTATGAAATTGAGTTTCATGAATATTTACAGTATGAATTTTATCGTCAGTGGTTTCAATTAAAAAAGTATGCGAATGAAAAAGGAATTCAGATAATCGGAGACATTCCGATTTATGTGGCATATGACAGTGCAGATGTCTGGGCCAGACCGGAGTTGTTCCAACTGGATGAGAGCGGAAACATGAAAGCGGTGGCAGGTTGTCCACCGGATGGATTCTCCAGTAAGGGACAGCTTTGGGGAAACCCTTTATATGATTGGGATGCCCACAGAGCATCGAACTTTGATTGGTGGATTAAGCGAATCGAAAAATGCAAGGATATGTATGATATGGTTCGAATCGACCATTTCAGAGGTTTTGATGAATACTACTCCATACCGGTGACGGCAGAAGATGCTGCCGGTGGACATTGGGAGAAAGGTCCCGGCATTGATTTGTTCCTGGCAATCCGGTATTGTCTGGGAGATGTGGAGATCATTGCGGAAGACTTAGGATTCATTACTGATTCGGTAAAAGAGCTGATTCGGGAAACAGGATTTCCGAATATGAAAGTGTTGGAATTTGCGTTTGATTCTCGCGGATCGGATGGTCCGGCAGAGTATCTTCCATATAATTATGAGAAGAATTGTGTAGTATACACAGGAACTCATGATAATGAAACACTGAAGGGCTGGATTGAAAACATTCAGAAAAGCGGAGTGGGAAAAATTAGTGAATATACAGGGAAAGAATTAGAGAAGGATGAGATTGCAGACGAAATGCTAAGATTAGCGATTTCATCCACGGCAAATATCTGCATCATCCCGATTCAGGATTATATGGGATTAGGGGATGAAGCAAGAATTAATACACCTTCCACTTTAGGAAACAACTGGCAATGGAGAATGAAGGAAGGGCAGTTGACTAAGAAACTTGCTCAGAAAATTGGTAAATATATGGAGATATATGGTAGAGTTTGATGGGCTGTGGCAAGAGGTTCTTGCCACAGTTTTCATAGAGTGATAAGATAGACCGTAGAGATTGGAAACGGTTTAAACTTGAAGGGGAACAACATGGGAAATATTACTATTAAGGACATTGCAAAGATCTGTAATGTTGGAATCGGAACAGTATCCAGGGCAATTAATGATGACCCTGGGATCAATGAAAAAACGAAAGAAAGAATTCTGAAGGTTATTAAGGAATGTGGCTACGTACCGAATAACAGTGCCAGAAATCTGAAGTTGTCAGATTCGAACACCATTGCACTGTTGGTAAAAGGAATCGAGAACCAGTTCTTTCAGGGAATGTTTGGATATTTTCAGCAAGAACTGGAAAAGATTAAATACTCGTTCTTGGTGCAGGCAGTTACGGAGGAGCAGGATGAAATCAGCGTGGCGTTAGAGCTGGCAAAGGAAAAGAAACTGAAGGGAATTATTTTCTTAGGGGGCTTGATTGACCATGCAGATGAACGGCTGAAATATATTGGTATTCCGTATATTCTTTGTACGGTGGCGCTTAATAAGGATGCACCGGAGCGTCATTGCTCATCGGTGTCCATTGATGATGAAAAAGAAAGTTTCAATGCGGTGAATTATCTTTGCAAAATGGGGCATAAGAAGATTGCCATGCTGACCGGCAGAGAAACAGATTATGCAGTAGGACGTCTTCGTCAGGAAGGCTACATGAGGGCTTTGAAGGCCAATGGAATCGAATTTGATCCGAGACTTGTTCGGTTTATGAAGGATGATATTCCGGAGTACACCATAGAAAACGGCTATGCAGTGACGAAGGAATTGTTGGAATCAGGATTGGAGTTTACAGCGCTGTACATCATTTCTGATGTGGTGGCATTTGGCGCATATAAAGCGATTCTGGAAAGCGGAAAGAGAATTCCGGAAGATTATTCCGTAATGGGATTCGATGGTTTGGATGTTGGAAATTATTATCATCCATCGCTGACGACTGTAAAACAGCCGAGCTTTGATATGGTTTGTAAATCTATTGAGTTACTGGTGAATGAAATCGCCGGGGAAGAAAATCATCAGAAGGTATTTCTTCCGGCTGAGTTGTTAGAGCGGGATTCCGTAAAAAAATTAAAGTAGACAGATAGGAGCGACAAAAGTGTTTCGATACGACAGTAAATTTTGGAGCGTGGTAGGTGTAATCGGAGATATCATCATGATTAATATCCTATATTTATTATCCTGTATTCCGGTGATTACTATAGGAGCGGCGACGTCCGCACTTTATTCCGTGATGAGAAAGCAGGCAAAGAAGGAAACCGGATATATGGTTCGGGATTATCTGAAGGCGATGAAAGAGAATTTCAAAAAATCCACAGTGATTTGGCTGATTTTCCTCGTGTTATTTGGATTGATTTACGGGGATCTGATAATTGTGAAAGGAACAATGAATGATTCCAAAGCGCAGAGCATGGCATTAGGATTTTTCCTGGTTTCTTTCCTGTTAGCACTGGCGATTTGCATTTACGCGCTGGTATTACAAAGCGGTTATGAAAATACAGTAAAAAATACCTTAAAGAATGCGACGATTTTAATGCTGGCACAACTTCCGTGGACGGCGGTGATTTTATTGGTTACTTTGTCACCGGCACTGGCGCTTCTGGTCTTTCCGAAAGGGACTGGAGTGATTCTGGTTGGGATGTTTGCCTGCTGGTTTTCCGTGGCAGCATTGATTAATTCATATATTTTTAATCGGATTTTTGAGAAGATGATTCCGAAGGAAGCATAAGATATAGAAGAGTATCATTTAACGGGATGCTCTTTTTTTTATTACATAAGAAGGTATATTCTCCAATGTCTTCACAGGTGAAGTATATTGTTGATAAAAAAGGCTCGGCATGGGAAGTGACTGCGAACTCAAAACCGCTCAAATCGATCATTAGTGAAGTAAGTAAGGGCAAGGTTCGTAAAAGAAAAGTTACACTTACCGTAAGCATGGAATCAATCCTGAAGATGTATGATGGAACCAAGTTCGAAGTGAAGGTTTCCAGTGGAGGACTTTCCAAGAAGGTTACGTCGAAAAGTTCTGTTATTAGAGTAAAAAAATTAGTTCCTGGAAAGAAATATACGGTTAAGGTGCGCGTTGTGAAGACAATTAAAGTTGGAAAGACAACAAAGCAGTTATACAGTGGATGGGCTAAAAAGAAGATCACTGTGAAATAGTCAGAATTATGAAAGATAAAGAAAATCCCTGCATTGGCGATGACCAGTGCAGGGATTTTTCAGTTTGTTTCTTTAAAAAGTCTTTGGAACAATAACGCTCCATACCGGATATTCCACTTCCTGGAAATTCGGATTTACGACTTTAAGAATGGTATTGTATAAGTAATTATGGGAAGCTTCGTTGCTCATTTTTTTATTATTGTAAAGGAACGTTGCAATATCATATACGTTGAAGGTTGACACATCGCTGTAAACATAACTTCCGTCAGAAAGCTTTGCGTAGCTTCTGACTGCATACTGGGTTTTAAAGGCGCCTACATTCTTTGCCCCAAAACTCATTGTTAATGCGTAATAAGTGGCTGTGTTAGATGTTCCCATCTGTGTGTGAAGAATTCCTTCTGCTGTTGCAGCATAAGAGCGGACATAAGGATTAGTGCTTCCTACAACCATGTCTGCTTCTGTAATACCGGTGTCTTGTGTTCCTTTTAAGTTTGTCAGACCGTATACAAGACCTTTCTCAACTACGGTCTTGTGATTGATTGTTGGTTCCACAGAACCAACAACACGAAAGCCTTCGTGGGCTGTGCTAATCTGATAACCTTCAATTTTAACGGCTTCTTTTGCAGATACCTCTGTGGTAGGTTCCTGCGTTGTCATCTCTTTTGTAGTTGGCTCAGCTGTGGTTGGTTCAGCTGTGGTCACTTCCTTTGTAGTAGGTTCGGCAGTAGTAGGCTGAACTGTCGTAGGCTCAGCTGTAGTCGTTTCTCCTTCTACCTTTGTACTGAAATGAACATCAGATACGCGGATGTTCATAGCAGTGTTTTGATTCACTGTTTCTCCATTAGCGCCACCGCCTAAGGCAAAGAATAAGGAGAGTGGTTTATTATAATCAGCTGGAACCGTATAGGTTGTTTGGTACTGATAAGGCGTGTTCGCTTTGAGCTGAATGTACTCTGCCGCTAATTCCGTTGTATCTTCTCCCTGTAACTTTAAAAAGACCGTTTTATCAATATTGGACAATAACGTACACTGATATGTGTAAGTATATCCCGGACGATATTTTAAATTAGGAAGAGATGCCTGAACTCCCCACTCAGAGTTTCCAACCGCGGAAAGATTTGCTGTGAAACCATCGGATGGAAGATTGTAAGTAGTAAATGTACCGGATGCATTGGCCCAGCTACCAACCTGTGTAGTCCAGGTGGATTCGGAAGTGTTTACAATGTCTTCGTCGGAATATACCGGGGTATAATTACTGTTTCGCTGATAGTATCTTACATAATCCACTTCCATGGTGGCAGGGAAGGCTGAATCATCAATGGTGTGTCCCGGCCAGCTACCGCCAATGGCAAGGTTTAAGAGAATGTAAGAATCTAATTTCAATGGTGCCTTATTGGCAGCATCGGTTGTTAAATCTAAGGTATGGTAAACACGATTGTCCACGTACCATTTGATTTCCGTATCGGTTCGCTCCACACCATAGGTATGCCATTGGGCAAGGTTTAAGTTCCAACCATAGGTTCCGCCACCGTTGCTGTTAATCTGATCGCTTCCTGTACCGACTTTTTTCGGCCAGTGAGCTGTACCATAGGCGATATTTTCTGTGTTAACTGCTTCCATAATGTCGATCTCACCACATTCCGGCCATTGCTTTCCGTTGTTACCCATTAACCAGAAAGCAGGGAAGGTTCCGGTGAAAATCGGAAGCTTAATGCGGGCTTCAATACGTCCGTTACCTAAAGCAACCTTGTTTTCAGTATTGATTCGGGCAGAAGTGTAATCGTAAGATTTGTAAACGCCTTCCGCATCGGTGCCCCATACGGTCTGCTTGCGACCGATGATTTTTAAGGTTCCGTCACCTACCTGAATGGTATCAGAACCATCTTTGTAATACTGGTGTTCTTCGTTCCAACCACCGTATCCATTGACCTCCACGTTCCAAACATTTTTGTTTAAAGCGTTTCCGTCGAATTCATCGCTCCATGTGAGTTTCCATTCTTCTTCCGCAGCTGTTGTTTCTTTTGTTCCCGGAAGCAGAACAAAAGAAGAGGCAGTTAATGATAAAATCAATGCCCCCGTTACTAGTTTCTTGAACATAAAATAATCCCTTTCGTAATATATTTTTTCGTAAAGATAAGCCCGTATAAATACGAGCTTATCCATAGAAATTCATTAAATATTTTCTAAATCTTCCTGTGCAATGATCTTAATACCGTTTTTCTTTAAAATGGTAGCAACCTTTTCGTTATCTTTTACTCTGAAAATCATCAAAGCATCATTGGATTTCTTTGCAAGGAATGCATAACAATATTCCACACTGATTCCTTCTTCCGCCAATAAGGATACTGTTTTTGCCATAGAGCCCGGTTCATCCGGGAACTTTACACCGATGACTTCGGTAAGATTACATACCCAGTTGTTATCCTTTAATACAGTCAATGTTGTAATCGGATGATCAACAATGAGTCGGATGATTCCGTAATCTCCGGCATCAGACACTTCCAGAGCCCGCAGGTTCACATTCTTATCTGCGAGGAAGTTCGTAAGTTTAGCTAAATTTCCTGCCTTGTTCTCAACAAAGACAGAGATCTGATGAATGTACATAAGAACACCTCCTTAAATCTTTCGATTGTCTATTACACGAACAGCTTTTCCTTCGGAACGGGTAATGGATTTCGGCTGTACCAAGGAAACCTTGGCATAAATACCTAACATGCTCTTTAATCCGGATACGATTTCCTTCTCTTTCTTTTCGATAACGCCCACCTGATCGGAGAACATTTCCGGAGTCATTTCAACCTTAACTTCCAAAGTATCGCTGTTATTTACACGATCTACGATTAACTGATAGTTCGATGGCATACCATGCTTAATTAATACTTCTTCAACCTGTGATGGGTAAACGTTGACACCCTTGATAATCAGCATGTCATCAGAACGTCCCATGAGACGGTGAATTCTGGCGTGAGTACGTCCACACTTACAACGTTCATGAGTAATATATGTAATATCCTTTGTACGGTAACGGATCAAAGGAAATGCTTCCTTGGCAAAACTTGTGAATACTAATTCGCCAATTTCACCATCCGGTAATGGTTCAAAGGTGTCAGGATCTACGATTTCAGGAATAACAACGTCTTCACAGATATGCATTCCATCCTGCTCTTCACATTCGAAAGCCACACCCGGTCCTTCGATTTCTGTTAAACCATAAATATCATATGCTTTAATTCCTAACTTATTCTGAATATCTTGTCTCATTTCTTCAGACCAGGCTTCAGCACCGAAGATACCGGCCTTTAATTTAATCTGATCCTGAATTCCTCTTTCGTGAATGGATTCAGCCAGATATGCTGCGTAAGATGGGGTACAGCAAAGAATGGTGGATTCCATATCCATCATGAACTGTAACTGTCTGTCGGTATTACCGGATGACATTGGCACAGTAAGACATCCTACTTTATGAGAGCCGTCATGAAGTCCGGAACCACCGGTAAATAATCCATAGCCATAGGCAATGTGACAAACATCTTCATCGCTACCGCCTGCAGCAACAATGGCACGGGCACATCCATTGCTCCAATTATCTAAATCTTTCTGTGTATAAAAGTCCACAACTCTCTTTCCTGTAGTACCTGAAGTGGAATGAATACGTACACAATCCTTGAGAGGAACCGCTAACAAACCGTACGGATAAGCATCTCTCAAATCATCCTTTGTTAAAAATGGAAGTTTTGCAATATCCTTTAACGTCTGAATGTCGTCCGGAGTTACTCCGAGTGCCTCCATTTTTTCTCTGTAAAAAGGTACATTTTCATATACACGTTTTACAACATCCTTTAAGCCATCTAACTGATTCTGTTCAATAGATTCACGCGAAGCAGTTTCAATGTCTTCCTGAAAATACTTTCCCATTTTTTCAATCCTTTCTTTTGTCTTAAAATTTGTATCGCGTATTTAAGATTCCGCACAATACAAGATTACATCTATTTTACACCACTTATTGCTTTAAAGCAATGAAGTTTTGTGATGGAAAATGGATAAGGACTAGCTTTCAGAGAAATTTATACAAACCATACAAAAACAGTTGGAAGTATAAAAAACATAGTTATCGGTAACATTGACGCGAATATAATATAAACATATAATGGTATGGGTTTTAGACAAAACCTAAACTATGAAAAACGAAAGGAAAAGAAAAATGAGAAAGGTGAAATGGAGTAAGAAAACTCTTGCAGTGATTATGGCTGTAACAACCATGGCGTCCACATTGGACTTTGCCGGATACCAGCCAGTATTTGCTGCAGACACAGAAGAAACTATTGGGAATGTGATTGAAAAGGATGAGGAAACTTATCATTGGACCCTGGATGAAGCGGGTGTATTGACATTTAGTCCGAAGGACGAACAGAATGCGGTAGTCCCAAATGGCAATGCTGATTGGAAAAACGTATACAAGGATGACGTTAAAGCAGTTAAGTTTGAGCAGGGAATGAGAGTTAAAGATGGAAATAGTTTATTTATAAACTTTACGAATCTTGAGACGGTTGATTTAAACAATGCGGTTTTTAGAAGCGAGGCAGAAGCTGGAACCGGAACAATCAAAAAAATGTTTGAAGGTTGTTCTAATCTTAAAACTGTAGTGGGACTGAACACAGAGTATGTAACAAGTATGGAACGAACATTTTTGGCGTGCAGTAATCTTTTAAGTATTACTGAAAATGAAAACGAAGAGGCAATCATTGATTTAACCAAATTTGATTTAAGCGAAGTGAAATCAATGTGGCAGATGTTTAGTGGGTGTGAAAAGATTACAAAGGCGAATTTGAATGGATTAAAGCTTACGAATTTGACATCTATGAGCTCAATGTTTTCTAGTTGTAGTAAACTTAAGAAAATTAGCATGAAAAATGTGCAGGCAGAAAGTTTGGAATGGATGGAATCAACATTTTCCGGTTGCTCTTCATTAGAAAAGGCTGAATTTAACGGCGCGGTTTTAGGTAAAGAAAGCAACAAGAAAAAGTTAGGCATGGCACACCTGTTTAGTAGTTGCTCCAAACTTAAAACAGTAACGGGATTAGATACAAAAAACGTTGATTATATGGGAAAGATGTTTAATGAGTGTTCAGAGTTAGAAAGTATTCCGTTATTAAACACAAAAAATGTAACAGATATGACTAGAATGTTTTATAATTGTACGAATCTTAAAAGTATTACCGGAGGTGATGACGGCATCCTTGGTTTGGCACAGTATAACTTAGAAAGTATCGAAAAAATGTCAGATACATTTAGTCATTGTACGAGCATAACAGAAGTTAAGATGAATGATATGAATCTTCCAAATGCTACATCAATGAGTTGTGCTTTTTCAGATTGTACTGCTTTGAAAAAGGCTGATTTGGAAAATGTTAAGATTGATAATCCTGTAAGTTTATATCATCTATTCTATAATTGCAAGGAATTAGTTGACATTAATTGGAATGGAATTGATATTACAACAAAAAGTATAGAATCGATGCTAAACGGATGTGCAAAATTACCGATTGCAGATCTTACAGACTTAAAATATACAGAGTCATGTAATTTTAATAAGTTTATTGATGGTCAGGAACTGAACAAAATAGTTCTTCCGGCAGCGGCATCTGCTAAAATGCTTCCATACGTGGACGTTTTGAAGGATGGATTGTGGTATGCAGAAGATGGAAGGACTTCTTTTGAAACTGCTACAGCATTACATAATTATTATGTGGAAAATGGGGCGGAAAAAGAGACATACATCTTTAGACCACATATTGATCAAAGTAATGCAAAGAAATTAACTGTTAGTACAGATACTGTATATAATGGAGATAATCAGGCGGCACATATCATTGTTACATATAAAAGAAATGGTATCGATGTGATTGCTGAAGAAGGAAAAGATTATATCATAACAAATCAGGTGCTCGGAGATAAAGTGAATACAGTTACAATTACAACGGTTGCAGGCGGAATGTTTGTGCCAAATGAAAGCAAGGAATTTGGCGACATTAAGCTTTTAAAGGCAGAGGTTCAAATTGTTCCGGAAAAAACTACCTTCGAGTATACAGGAGAACCGATTGATTTTAAGTATTCTGTTTTAGGAGTAAAGCAGGAAGAATTAAGAGGTCATTACGTAGACTTTTATAAAGATGCGGAATGTACACAGAAAACAAACGCGGAAGATGGTGCGAGCGGTAATGGTAGAAACCCGAAAAATGCAGGAACATACTATGCCAAAGCTAACTTCGCCACTACAAATATTTATAACGGTAAGAATGAAATTTTCGAAATTAAAATATTGGTAAAGTCAGAACTTGTGTTGGACGGTAAAGAAGAATATGAATATACTGGAAAGTCAATTGAATTCAAGGGCTATGAAATTTTTGATCCGTTAACAAAAGAAAAAGTTGACATTCAGCCTACATTAACATACTATACGGATTCTGAATTAACGGATGCGATTCCGGCACCAGTAGAAGTCGGCAAATACTATGTTAAGGTTTCTGTTCCGGGAACAGAAAATCTTTTGCCAGTGGAAAAGAGCACATCTTTTACAATTAAAAAGGCAAACGTAATTATTGTGTATGATGAACAGACAGAGACATATTCAGGAAAAACAATTCCATATACTAATTACAAAGTGATTGGAGTGGATGGAAACCCAATTCCTGAAGAGGACATTGCCGTTAGTTATGTCGACAAAGATTCACAGGAGGTATCAGGTTGTATAAATGCAGGAACTTATGGAGTTACTGTAACAGTTTATGAATCAAAAAATTATAATCGCAAAACGGTTGAAACAACGTTGACGATTAAACAGGCTACCCCGCTTCTTGTAATCACTAAAGAGAGCAAGCCGTTTTATGATGGAACAGCAAAGAAATTTACCGGTTATGCATTGTATGGCGTGAATGGTGATAAGCTTTCTGTAAAAGAAGAAAATATGGACATTCGCTACTATAAGGATGAAGCGTGTACAATCCCTGCGGTGGAAGATGATCCTCATACGAGACCATCTGAGTTTGGTTCCTATTATGTGTTAGTGAAATATAAAGGTGTGGAAGGTGATAACTATGGACCATCCAATGAAGAAAAATCCAGATTAGTAATCAAGTATGAACCAAAGATTGTGATGCCGCCTGCAGTAGTATACTATACTGGGGAAAAACAGATTTATCCTTGGGATAATTCCATGGTTGTTATTGGAGATGATAAGGCGAATGGTTTAACATTATCCGTCGGTTATTATAAGGAATATAAGAACATGAATAACAATGTTCCGACAGGACCGGAAGATGGAGCAAAGAATCCAAAGGGAGCACCGTCAAAACCTGGAACCTACATTGTGAAAGTACAGTATCATGAATCAAAGCATTATAACCCGAAAGCATTCTACACAACGCTGACAATTAAACCGAACGTAAATTATGATGATACAATCATCAATGTAAATAACCATTTGGCCATAACTTATACATTAAATGATCCGGCAAATATTGTGGCAGAATATGGATTGGTTTACGGACTGGAAAGTGACTTGGGAGAAGGTAAATTAATTAACCATCCGCAGGATCCTAAGGCTGAAGCGAAGTCTGGCGTATATGCTTATAAGGGAACGGAAAACGGTAAGGTGTCAGGAACTGAGAATTTGTATGTCATGTCTATGAACTTGCTTCATAATGTGGCATTCCTTCAGGAAAAAATTGTTGTAAGACCTTACGAAAAAACGGTAAAGGGAGAATATTTCTACGGAGAACAGACTGCGAAGAGCGTTTTTGAAGTTGCAGTAGATATCTATAATAATAGTAAGATGCCTACAGAAGAAGCGCACAATAATCTGTACAATACCATTTTAAGTTTTGTAGATCCGGACTATCAGGTCGTAGCATATAATCCTGTAGCTCCCAATGAAAACTAAAAAATAATTCTTATTTCGAAAGAGCGATTGCCTTAGGGCCAATGTCATTAAGTTAAGATGACAAAATTAAGATCTCAGTATTAGAAATAATACTGGGGTCTTTTTTTCAAAAAAAGGTTGACAGAAATTCAAAATTGTGCGGCCGCTTTCGCTATTGAATGATAATGAAGTAGCGAAAGC
>JAILRB010000028.1 GCA_024698585.1 Eubacterium sp. | reverse complement strand
GAATGATAGAAAAATGATTAGTAAATTATAGATATACACTTAAAGTATATGATTAAAATCTCAAACTAATTGCAAACAGTATCGTAATTGTTGCCTTTAGTTTGAGATTTTAATCATATACTTTAAGTGTATATCTATAATTTACTAATCATTTTTCTATCATTCTCTAACATATTTTTATTTCAAAAACCTTTCATTTTGTAGTTGTTAAAAGCTCCCCTATACAAATTATATCATAAAATATCATTTGAGATTATTATTTTTTTCATTTTTATTTCCTCGTTCAGTGATAGTTCACTGAATTTTTCTTAAAGGTTTCATTTTCTTTGGAAACGAGGAGAATATCTGTATACGATTACTTCCACTGATTTTTATTGATTGCTACATGTCTATATCCTATCCCCCGAACAGCATCTTCTAAATTAACAAGGGTAATTCCTTCACCTGTATACGCACAAATGCCCTCATACATATGATTAATATATTCTCTTCCTGAAATATCGCTTAATGCTTCCATAGAATAACCATGCTTTTCATGAACAAAAAAAGTTGTTGCTGACACCCCTTCAATAAACCCGAGATTTTCTTCTCCTCCAGATAGCTTATGTTCTACAAATAACCCTTGATTTTCTTCTTTCTCATCAAGGATATGAGCTTGAATCTTAGATATTCTTCCTGTATGGAGTTTCATGCCTCTTTCATAGTCTACATCCCAAATAGTCATAGCATATGGCTTTTTGCCTTTCAGTTCAGCCTGCTTTTTAATAATTTCATTCTGTTCTGCCATATATTCGTAATGTGGGTATAATTCTTTTTTCTTAAAAGTTTTTCCTTTAGAGGTTACAGATGCTTCCGGAGTTGTATTTACTCCATCTGTTGCAACCACTTTAATCGTATAAGTTGACTTAGGACTATACTTTGTCTTACATCCATATGTCATTAGGTATTTTTTTCTTTCGTTTGCAGTCATTTTCTTTACGGCTTTTGGAGATGGACCATCATATACCATATCTCCGTTCTTTTCTGTATATTTACAATATACAAACTGTCTTAAATTGGTCTGGTTGTTCCAATAATCTTTTTCATAAACGGTTCCTAACAGATAGTATGCCCCTGGTTCAGTTTTGCAATAGATTTTATATTCTTTTGCTCCTTCAACTTTATCAAACTGAATTAACGCAGATTTTTTAGACCGTTTGACTAATAGGCCGCTAATTTTTTCTCCTTTAACATTGTCCTTATCAATATGAACGCTCTTTTTATCTGTTGTTCCATCATCCCACATCGCTGTAATAGTACAGTTTCCTCCGGATATAGCAGTCATATTGCCTTTTTTATCAATCTGAACACATTCGTTAGATGAACTAAAATTGTCTACGCCAATATATCCTTCATAGCTCGTAACATTAACCTTGTCACCTATTTTCAGGTTATAATCAGCTCTATTTTTGTCGTATAAGTATTTTCTCTGCTTATATGCTTTTTCTTCCACAGTACCTTTTGGCTTTACAATAACCGTTACTGTTCTCTTTTTCTTAAATGTTTTACCAAAGACTCTTGTCTTATATGTAATTGTAACCTTGCACTTCTTTTCTGTTTTAACATTTTTTCCGATAATTCTTACATAATTTTTAAGCCCGTAGTGTCTTTTTCCCCATACAGTCGGAGTTCCAATTCCTGTATCATACTTAGTACTCCATTTCGGGCGATAACTTTTGATGGCTTTTGCTTTTGCAATGCTCTTGTTGGATACTTTGATATTGGATATTCTCCACTGTGCTTTTACTTTTTTATTATTTACATATTGTTTATTATTTTTTGAAACATATGCGGTAGTAAGTCTAATATCCGCAGATGTTTTCGGATAAAGTTCAACTTCATCTTCTACAATCTGAGGTCCATATACTTTAATCTTAGCTTGTGCTTTATATTCAGTAGCGATTCCAACAGCCATTGTAAGTCCAAGTGCAACGACTGCTCCTGTTACTAATTTTTTTAATGTTTTCATAGTCTCTACCTCCTTGATCTGAGTTACTATTTTGTAGCATCCCTTATAAGGGCTCTGAACGTAATTGATTTATATAAAGAACCGGGAAGCTGGTATCTTTCTTGATACACGAGGAATGCATCCCAGCTCTTTTATACTTGATTTTGTAATTATGAAATACTATAATGTACTTAACAAGAGAACTGAAAGCTAGGTGTAAGCTAGCCTCCGGTTGTGATGTTTGTTAAAAAGTAACGCCGATCTTTACCAGAGTGAGGGCGTTACTTTTTTGCGTTAAATTTAATGATTGCTAACACAAGAGTGATAACGTAACAAAGCATAATTACAAATTGAATTAAATCATTATATGTAACCATTGGCATCAGCTCCTTTCGTGTATTCCGGAAGCCAGCCAACCGCCCCTTCAGTCCCCTGATTAAGTGCATTATAGTATTTAGCTTTTTATGAATCGAAAATCTATCTACGAGTTATTAATTTATTTTTGCTTAATGCCAACGCATGTTATTGTACTATATCAGACTTTCGAAGTCTATTAATTTAACGAATAGTTGTCAATAAATACTGATTGCTTTATAATAGCAATAGTAAAAAAATAAGGAAATATAATTATGAAAGCACAAAAATTATTTAGTTTCGTACGCCGTGCCATATCAGACTATGATATGATTCAATCCGGCGATAAAATTGCTGTCGGCATTTCCGGCGGAAAAGATAGTCTTACACTTCTTTATGCCTTAAACGGTTTAAAGAGGTTTTATCCGGAATCCTTTGAGATTGTGGCATTGACCGTGGATTTAGGTTTTGGAATTCAGGATTTTTCAAAAATCCAGGAATTCTGTGATAACCTAGGCGTGGAATATCATGTCATAAAAACAGATATCGCTGATATCGTTTTTGAATCCAGAAAAGAAACGAACCCATGCTCTCTTTGTGCAAAAATGCGTAAAGGCTCATTAAATGATTTAGCAAAGGAATTAGGATGCAATAAAATCGCTTATGCGCATCATAAAGACGATATGATTGAAACCATGTTTTTATCATTGATTTATGAAGGGCGCTTCCACTGCTTCTCACCGGTTACTTATTTAGACCGTATGGATTTAACAGTGATTCGTCCATTAATGTATGTTCCGGAAATGGATGTTATTGGTTTTTCCAATAAATATGAATTACCAATTGCAAAAAATCCTTGTCCGGTGGATGGACATACGAAACGAGAATACGTTAAAAATCTGGTTCGTCAGTTAAACCAGGAAAACCCGGATTGTAAACAACGCTTTTTCCGAGCTGTTTTGGAAAAAGGTTTTAATAATTAGGAGGCACTATGGCTACAAATCCTAAAAATTATCATGATCAGGTAATCATCGATAACGAGTTAAAATTAAGAGAACTTCAAAAAGGTCTTCCACGATTTTTGGGAGAATTTTTTCGTGGTATTGAACCTACTACTTCTTCTCGTACCCGAATCGCATATGGGTACGATTTAACCGTATTTTTTAACTATATGCGTGAAAATAATCCAGATTTAAAGAACCAGGAAATCCGTGACTATCCGATTTCCATCCTCGACCAGATTACAGCAACGGATATCGAGGAATATTTGGATTATTTAAAATATTATGTTACAGAGGATGGTAAACAACATACCAACGGAGAACGTGGAATCATGCGAAAACTGGCATGTTTGCGAACGCTCTATCGGTACTTTTATAAAAAAGAAAAGATTACCAGCAATCCGGCAGCTATCGTAGAAATGCCAAAATTGCACCAAAAAGAGATTGTTCGACTAGATGCCGATGAAGTAAGCGTATTACTCGATGAAGTCGAATTAGGGGATAAATTGTCAAAATCCCAGCAGAAATTCCATGGTAAGACCAAAACAAGAGATTTGGCACTTCTTACACTCCTCCTAGGAACCGGGATCCGTGTTTCAGAATGTGTGGGAATCGATATCAATGATGTCGATTTTAAAAATTCCGGAATCAAGATTCGTCGAAAAGGTGGTTACGAAACTGTCGTGTATTTCGGCGATGAAGTGGAGAAGGCATTATTGGCCTACATCGAGGAACGTAAACTCATCGTTCCGGTTACAGGACATGAAAATGCGCTCTTCTTATCTTTGCAAAAGAAACGAATCGGTGTACGTGCCGTGGAAAATTTAGTAAAAAAGTATGCAGGACTTGTTACTAACTTAAAGAAAATAACACCTCACAAACTTCGTAGTACTTATGGTACTTCTCTTTATAAGGAAACCGGAGATATCTACCTTGTCGCTGATGTCTTAGGTCATAAAGATGTTAACACCACAAAGAAACATTATGCAGCCATCGAAGATGAACGTCGAAGAAAAGCTCGTAATGCAGTTAAACTTCGTGAGGATTAAAAACGAAAAGGAACCACTACTGATTTCGTAGTGATTCCTTTTATCTTTTGCGGGTACCTTTTTATAAATTAATATGCGTAGGTTGTAATAATAATTTTATTTCCGGCGATGATTTTATCATCGTGTAACTGATTATTTTCTTTTACTTCCTCTACATATTCATCGATTGTCAAATCTGTATTTTTAATGTTTTCTTTTGCAATGGAGATTAATGTATCTCCAGGCTGAATTTCATAACTTACATATGATTTTTTGGTAGCAACTGCTTCTCCACCTTTCGCTTCTACATTCGTAAACTTAATTGCGGAAAAAACTGCAATCATTAATAATAAAACAAAACTCCCTGTGTAAATAAATCTTTTATTCATTAATAACACCTCCATAAAAATATGTTGTGAACATTTGTTCGTTTTTGTACCCTTATCATAAACCTCGAACAAACGTTTGTCAATACTCTTTTCGAATATTTGTTCGAAAAAATATTGAATGTTTTCTTTAACTGTGATAAGATTAACACATCGAAAGTACATTAATTGGTACACATACGGAAATGGAGGAAATTTATATGCCTGGTAAGATATCTGCGAAACAGCAACAGATTTTAGATTATATTAAAGAAGAAATTCTGAAGAAAGGTTATCCGCCTACAGTACGTGAAATTTGTGAGAAGGTCGGTTTAAAATCTACTTCTTCTGTTCACTCTCATCTGAGTACCTTGGAAGAAAACGGATATATCCGGCGAGACCCGACAAAGCCACGTGCCATTGAAATTATGGATGATGAGTTTGGTTTAACCAGAAGAGAAATGGCAAACATTCCGATTGTTGGTCGAGTTGCAGCCGGAGAACCATTATTAGCTGTAGAAAATATTGAAGACTACTTCTCTCTTCCGGTTGAATTTATGCCGAGTGGAGAGTCCTTCATTCTGAAGGTTCACGGAGATAGTATGATTAATGTTGGATTCTTTGAAAATGATTATTTGATTGTGGAAAAGCAGTCTAATGCTAAGAACGGAGATATTGTGGTGGCGTTAATTGAAGATTCCGTCACAGTTAAGAGATTTTATAAAGAAGACGGTCATTACAGACTTCAGCCGGAGAATGATAATATGGATCCGATTATTGTAGATGATTGTACGGTTGTAGGGGTTGTTCGTTCCTTGTATCGTAGAATGGTAATTTAAGCAGGAAATATTTAAGGCAGTTGCGAATGCAACTGCCTTTATTAGACTGTTTTTAGTAATTCTTTGAAGGTATATTGTTTGCCAAAACATAATATGAAATCATATCATGTGGGTGTTTTACTCCGCACAAATTACCTGCCATTGCAGCACTTAAAAAGTCGCTTAATGCCAGGTTATAATCAAACGCAAGTGGCATATTAGCTAAAAAAATTAATAACTTTCCACCATTAAGAATATCTTGAGGGAAATCATTGACAACAACAGCCTTTGACATAAGCACTGCTAAATATTGCATAAAATATGCTGGTTTCTGACATATATCCAACACTACATAAGTTGGGAAAAACGGCCAGATTGTTGTTCGTTTTGTATTACTATATTGTGTTATCGTTTTATGCTTTTTTTGATTGATATAGCTTAATTGGAGTGCTGCAATCGGATATAAGATACCTGAATATTCATATTTTTTAATGCCATCTCTCTTTCCATGACAATCGCACCAGTACTCATATGCTGTTTTTCTTACACCATCCACAGAATTTTTCTCGATTGGAACAACAGATTCCATAGCCTTTAATGCTTTATTCACTTTATTTTTTGCTGAAACATATTGATGCGCGGTATGTGCATTCCATTCTCCTCTATAATTTCCGGTTCTATCTTTTATAGTTCTTCCATAACGGGAATATCCCCAAGATTCCAGAGGAAGAAGAGGAATCATATCATCTGTATTTACTACATTAAAGATTGTTTTATAGTCATCCACGTTATCATTTAATGTTGTGTTTGGTGATGCAAATGTATATGTAAAAGCCTCTTTATTTTGGTCTTCATAATACGCTCCAATTATATTCGCAATACCTGCACCACGTGAATGTCCTGTAATCCAGTATGTAAATGGTTCCTCATTATCAATTTCTTTTTTACATTCTTCCACATACTCGTTAACAACTTCCATGATTCGGTTTGCAGTAATATCAAACCCTTCATGGTTATTGTATGTTTTCCATTCCCCTCCAGCGTGAAATCTACGCATATTTCCAATTTCAAAATTACTGGACCATTCTTCTATAGAGGCATCTGTACCTCTTACAACAACAGCCACCACATTCTTTATGGTTCTTCCTTTGATTACAGTGGTATAACCTAGAGAAACTTCTGATTTATGCACGTCATTTCCGTTACCTATTTTTATTGTTTTCACGTTTTTCATTCCAAAGCGTTTTAACAATTTATTGATATCATATTTTGCTCCGTTAATCTCTACTGTTTCTTCATGATAAGCAGCGGATGATAAAATTATGGACATTTTGCTCAACTTACTCTGATAGTTCGTGTTTTCATTAAGGAACCATCGATAATCCATCTGAAAAGTTAGATTTGCCCGATCTTCTTTTCTTTCCGTATTGTACATTTTACCAATGAAACAATTGGAAAATGGTTGTAAATCATGCAAATCTATCGTACCATCAAAATCGGAATCTTGTAATCTTGGATCAGAAATCAATTTCCCTCTTGCAAGAACTTTTTTCCCATCTTCGCTATATTCCAATTCAACCTTTGCAAATTCTTCACCATCAGACACACCATCATTATCGGTGTCAGGATTTAAATAATCCGTCTGATAATGAATTCCGTTAAAAATCGTCATGTTATTTTCGTAAAAATCAGAGATTCCATCTTGATCTGTGTCTGTTTCAATATCAAAACCAACATTAATATTTTCGATATATTCCTTAATTGGTGAAATATCACACAGCCATCGATAACCTACAGGAAGTTTTACTCCACCGGTACCAGAGTGTGAGAGGTGAAACATTTCATCTTTTCCAAAAGCTAAATATGCAACACCTGGAATGACACTTCCACCTGTAACATTTGCTAAAGAAGTTAACGAGCCTTTATATGATGGATTCCCATTTGGGGAACCTAATATAATTGTGTTGATTTGTACATTATCAACATTAAATCTAGAAAGAAAACCTGTATCAATGGAATGATCATTCGTTATTGTGGTCACAATGACAATTTTTCTTTTCACCCTACTATCACGGGAAGAAAAGCCCTTAATTGCATCCTGCAGTCCTAACGTAATATTGTTCTTTATTGGTGCTATACCCTCTCGAATATTTGACAAGGAACTTATATAATTAATGACACTTTGCTTATTTGATGTTGGTTCCAATAAAGATTCATGATTCATGGTGGCATTTATGTTAGCTCTTGCATTAATTGCACCAAACTTTGTATATTTCGGTTGCGCGTCCATGATTTTTTTCTCCACATCTGCCACAGCCTCTAACTCATCTAATGTCTTCACTGAATTCACAAAAATAATCTGATTATAGACATCATTGCTTATTTCTTCGTTTGTATCAGTATAATATTTTGAGAGATACGATTCAGCATAAGTTCCGTCCGTTTCATTAGCAATTTTTTTATAAGATTGTGCCTGCCCATATTCATCATAACCTACAATCACAGGGCAAAAAGAAATGTTTTTACCGTTTATGGCATTTTTCAAGCCATAATAGTGCTGTGCCATTGCTCCGCTGTTATACCCGGTAGTAAATAAAACCACAATTTTCTTTACTTTATTATCTTCAACATTAAAATTAGGAATGGAGTTAATTATTGACTGTATAAATCTAGTATTTTTTTCTTCTTCATAGGAAGATTCTAATAATGTATCAATTTTTTGAATTCCTTCTGTCATTCCATAAAGTTTTACAGTATTGGAATAGAAATCAACTGCGCAAACCCTTGATGCCTCTGGAAGACATTCAAGGATTTCATCTGCTTTTTCCAACATCAAATTTCGATATTCTTCGGCTTTATCCCGCTCGTAACTATTAGCAAGATTGTCAAATATAAATTCTACTTCCATACTTGAGAATCCATCAGCATCCCATTCGTCAATCCATTCCAGTGAATCTTCAAATACAGTTCTGTTAATGAGAACATATTTTGAAAAATGAGGAGTTTTAGCCTTTGCAACATTCCCTTCAACGGTTGTATCAAGGGCTTCTAACTTTTGTTCTTCTTCGTTAAAATAATAAATGACCGGATCAAAATCTTCATCATCCAGAAGCTCTTTATCAAACTCAAAGGATAATGTTGCTTCTTCAAATTCACCTTCGCATTTAAATTCATAGGCTCCGCCCAAATATCCCGGCATTGTTTCAGGGAAAAACACTTCATTATCATATCGTTCCACAGAAAGACTGGAAACCTGCTCTCCCTTTAATTTAACATCCACAGAAACTTTAACGGTATCCTCTTCCATCGATGAAGCAGATGCTTCGAAGGTCTCGTCAGCTTTCGTAGGATTTGTTCCCATCTCTACTTCTTTTCCATCATCTACACCGTCTTCGTCTGTATCTTCTTGCAAAGGATTTGTATGATACTTATAAATTTCATCTCCATCAATCAATGCATCCCCGTCTGTTCCTGCCACTCCGCAATCCGTTCCAAGTTTAAGTTCTTCGAGATTTGTTAGGCCATCTTCATCTGAGTCTTCGTCTCCGTCTAGGATGCCATTTTCATCTGAATCTTTTAATGCACCATTGGTTCCGGTGCTGCTTAACTCAAGGTAATCAGACAATCCATCTTCATCGGTATCAACTCGATTTATATCAAGATTAAAATAATTTTCTGTTAAATTTGATATTCCGTCTTCATCGCTGTCAATCTGCCCTTGCTTTTCCAATTCTTTCTGATAATTATTGACGATATCCTCGTCAATTTCATCCTGATTAGTTGCATCTAAAACATCGGAAGATAATACAGGATTTTCGACTTTTCCTTCGGAAATAATGGATGTTAAAGCTGTACCCATAATTCCAAAAACAACTTCTTCTCCAGGCTTTATTTTTCTGTTATAACTTAAGCCTTTAATGATATATCCGCTGTCTGTTTTTTCTTTCAGTTCACCATTCCAAAAGCTTGTGATGGAAGCATTGGAATCAAATGTGAGTTCCCATCCGCTAATTTCAAATTCAGAATTATTTTTTATATGAATATTCCCTGTAAAACCACTAATCCAATTAGCTGTTTCTTCGTAAATAACTTCATATTTTCCTGGAAATTCCAACAGAACCGGTTCAGAAAGTATAACATTCGTAGGTAACTCATTAAAAGTACCTGTACAGGTAAATCCAAAATTTGCTGATTCCCCAGGTTTGATTGCATAGTTATAGTCCTTGTGAGAAACTACGCAGTAACCATACAATTCATTATAAATTTCTGCATTCCAAATGTTTGTTATCTCATCAGAATGATCAAACACTATATACCAATCTTCAATGTTTTTTGTTCCGGTATTCTTGATATTCACGTCAACATTATATCCGGTATTCCAATTTGATGTCACATGATAAGTCACTTCATAATTATTACCGGGATAAATCATTTTTGTCTTTTTTTCATTTGCATACACTTCATCCGCACACACTTTTCCAGTTTGTGCGGGAAGTAATCCAACTGCCATTGCAACAACCAGTAGCATTGCAATTCCTTTTATTAATAGTTTCACTTGAAATACCTCCTATGTCTTTAAAACAAAATAATTAAATGTAAAAAGGTGTGTAAAAAAATTTTTACACACCCATCTTCAGATTTTATCATTTAATTGTTTGTTATTCAACTATTTGTATTATTTTTATACAAAGTTTATGAAAATGTATATTAAAACATATATGCGTTTATTATTTCCGTAAAAAAGGTCTTTGGAATAATCCAAAGACCTTTACTTCTTAGTATGCTAAACAATCATCCAATGATTTAATAATTGCTTCCTTATCCATATCATGACCGATAAATACGACCTTAATCATTCGATCACCGATCTGTTCATCCCAATCTCTTACCAGAGTTGGATCTTCTTTCATCATTTTCTGACGAACACGACGAGGTGCTGTTGCAACCCACTGTCCGGCATTGGTTATGTTAATCTGCTTACCAGCCTGTTCAAACATGTAAGCATCATTGTTGTTTTCATTTGCCCAGATAATTCCCTTTGCACGAATGATTGTTTTAGGCATTTCGTCTAACCAATCTTCAAATTTTGCTTTTGCAAAAGGTCTTCTACGGTAATATACGAAAGAACCGATCCCATATTCTTCCACTTCTCCTTCTCCATGATGGTGATGGTGATGATGGTGGTGTCCATGGTGATGACCGTGTCCTTCTTCATGTTCGTGATCATGCTCATGGTCATGATCATGCTCGTGGTCGCAATGTTCACAATGTTCGTGATCATGCTCGTGGTCATGGTCGTGATGTTCATGGTCATGTTCTTCCGGAACTTCTGTTTCTTCTTCAGTTGCTTCTAATTCCTGAATCCATCCAGCAGACATGCTTGATTTTTCAAAATCGAAACGATTGGTATTTAAGATTTCATCTACATCAACCTGTCCATAAGTTGTTTCAATCATAACAGCATTCGGCTGAAGCTTCTTAATAATTGCTTTTACCTTTCCGAGTTCTTCTTCGGAAACGGTATCTACCTTGTTCAGGATAATTGTATTACAGAATTCAATCTGCTGAATAATCAGATTTTCGATATCTTCTTCATCAATGTCATCTTTTACAAGATGTTCTCCGCAGCCAAATTCATCAGCCATTCTTGCAACGTCCACGACAGAAACAATATTGTCAAGGCGGGCAATCTTAGCACGTTTATCATAAGAACCATCTAACATGGTTACAGACTGAGCAATTGGAATTGGTTCACAGATACCACTTGCTTCAATCAGGATATAGTCAAATCTTCCGGTACGAATCAAATCAATAATCTGGTTAATTAAATCCACCTTCAGAGTACAGCAGATACATCCGTTCTGTAAAGGAACAAGATTTTCATCCTGCTGAGTAACCTGTCCACCTTTCGCAATTAAAGATGCATCAATGTTTACTTCTCCGATATCATTTACGATAACGGCAACTTTATACCCTTTCTGATTCGTAAGAACCTGATTTAATAATGTTGTTTTTCCAGCTCCTAAGTAACCGGTCAGTAAGGTTACAGGAACTAATGGTTTATTATTACTCATTGTATTGATTCCTTTCTTTAAAAATCTCTAAACAGCGCCTTATTTCAAATAATATACGGAATACGGCTCCATTGTTAAGCCAGCGCCGATATCTATTATAGCACCGGAAATGAAATCTGTAACCATATTTTTATCACATCCAAAATGAGCCGTGTATGGTTCTCCCGATGCATTGATTGCCACATAAAGATTTTCTCCGTTATAACTTCTACGGAACACGCACTGATGATTGGTGAGAACCACGGAACTGAAATCCCCATAATTGAGTGCTGCTTCTGTTTTCTTTATTTGTGAAAGCTTGGAAATAAAATCTGTCAGGTCATTCCACTCCGGTTCCTCGATTTCCGGTCTCAGTGCCGGATCTCCCTGGCATTTATCTGCTTCCACACCCCATTCACTGCCGTAATAAACACATGGAATTCCAGGCATTCCGAACAGTAATCCGTAAATCGGCTTTAAATGATTCTTGTTCTGTAAAATGGTGGCAACTCTGGTCACATCATGATTATCCACGAAGTTCAATAAATGCTTTCCTCGATAAAGGGTCCAGTTTTCCGGACCGAATTGTCTCAATAAGGAATGATTGATTTCAAACATGTTCATGGAATTAAAGCTGGAATGAAGTCCTTTATAACACTCATAATTGGTGCTGGAGTGAAGCATTTCATCATTCATACGCTGGTTATAATCCCCGTGAAGCATTTCGCCAACAAGGAAAAAGTCTTCTTTTAAAGAATCACAATGCCTGCGAAGTCTCTTTAAAAATTCATAATCCAGACAATAGGCCACATCCAGGCGAATTCCATCAATATCAAAGGTTTCAATCCAGAAGCGAACAGCGTCCAATAAATACTGAACAACTTCTTCGTTCTGAAGATTCAGTTTTACCAAATCGTAATTGCCTTCCCAGCCTTCGTACCAAAGTCCGTCATTGTAGTTGGAATTTCCCTCCAGACTAATATGGAACCAATGAAGGTACGGAGAATGTTCTCGGTTCTTTATGACATCCTGAAACTGTGGAAAACCACGTCCCACATGATTAAAAACGCCGTCTAAAACCACTTTGATTCCATTTTTGTGTAAATCCTTACATAATTTAACAAAATCCGCATTATCGCCTAAACGGCAATCAATCTTTTGATAGTCCCTCGTATTGTATCCATGGGTATCCGATTCAAACAATGGTGAAAAATAAATTGCATTGGCACCCAGTTTCTTGATATGCGGAATCCAGGAATGAAGTCGCCTGATGCGATGCTCTGTTATTCCATCATTTTCGAAAGGTGCCCCACACAATCCCAATGGATAAATCTGATAAAAGACACTTTCATAAGCCCACATTATAAGTCCTCCGGTGAAATAACTTTTCCATCACTCCAGATTTTTTCCAATGCATAAAATGCACGATCTTCTTCGTTTAAGATATGAACAATTACGTCCTGGAAATCCATTAAAATCCAGTTAGCGTTCTGATATCCTTCTGTGTGCTTTAAGGAAGCGCCTGCCTTATGCATTTCCTCTTCCACATTATTTGCCAATGCATGAAGCTGATTTTCGTTATTCCCGCCACAGATAATAAAATAATCTGCTAAAATGGAAATTCCGGAAATATCAATGACTGTGATGTTATTACCCTTCTTGTCATCTAATGCTTCATATGCGATTTTTGTTAATTCCTTTGAAGTCATATTCTACCTCTCATCAATGATTTTTTTATAGTATTCATATGCATCCCTGGTATAAAAATCAATGGTGGATGCATTCTTTTCTTTTAAATAATTTAACGTATCCTCAAGGATTCGAAATGTCAGTAAATCTAAATCGTGTTTTGCCAATTCTCGCAGTTCTTCCAAATGGGGCTGTTTATCTCTGTTGGGCTCAATATAATCCGCACAGAAAATAATCTGTTCCAATGGAGTCATTCCTGCTTTTCCTGTAGTATGCCAGGTAATTGCCGATAAGATTTCCTGATCCGTAATGAAATATTTTTTTGCTGCAAAAAGCGCTCCTACTTTGGCGTGCAATAAATATGGCGCATTTTTCTCTGTTTCCGTGATTTCAATGTTATGTTCCTGACAGAGAGCAATCAGTTCCTCGTCAGATAAATGCTTTGCACAATCATGTAAAATCCCTGCCATATATGCCTGGTTCGGGTTCACTCCGAACAATTCAGCCATTTCCTTGGCGGTTTTTGCCACACCGAGGGTATGTTCAAAACGGGATTCTTTCAAAATTTCTTTTAAATCATCCATGATTTTATTCACGGACCACGCCTTATTTACGTTACAATTATTGTACAATTGATTCCGGACAATATATTCATAAACGCTTTCCGGAACCATATTTTTAATAGTTTCGTAATTTTCTGTTCGAATGGAACTGGAAGATATTTCAGAAGATTCCGTGGCAATTACACCCACATGTACGCCAAAAGCATCCTCAATTTCCCGAATCTTCTCTTCCATTTTATCGGAACTTTCATCTTTTCTTCGAACAACCAAAAGGTTCGCGTACTTTACGATAACATCCGGCCGATACCAATTCATGAAATAGGCAATGGAGTCGCTGCCCATAATGAAGTAGAATTCGTCCTCCGGATAGAGTTCCTTCAGCAAAAACATGGTATCCGCCGTATAAGTTGCCTCATTTCGTGTAATTTCCACATCAGAATACTCCAGACCTTCGAAATCCTTAATGGCAGCCTTAATCATATTCACTCTGTGGAAATTTCCTGTTATGGCGTTTTTATCCTTATGCGGTGGGTAAGGTGTGGGCATAATCCAAACCTTGTCCAAATCAAACTGTTTTTTTGCTTCTACTGCAATTGTTATATGAGTATTATGAATCGGGTCAAAAGTTCCACCCAAAATTCCAATCTTCATATTGCCTCCTTCTATGGCAAAATAATTTTACGATCCTTTTCCTCTTTGGCAGGACGGTATAATACAATTTTTCTACCAATCACATGAACCACTTCAGAATGGGTACGTTCTGCCAAAACATAAGCGATGCTTTTTACATCATCCATACAATTCTTCAGCACATGAATCTTTAAGATTTCTCTTGCTTCCAATGCCTCATCAATTGCTGCTGTCAATTCCGGTGTGACGGAAGATTTTCCAATCTGGAAAATCGGCTGTTCCATGGCAGTAATCTTTCTTAAATAAGCTCTCTGTTTACTGTTCATTCTATTGCTCCTTTCAAGGGTTACATTTCAACTACAAGTAGTCAGCATGAAATATTTCACTTCCCATGCTAACTACTGCAAGTAGTCAGCATGAAAACTTTCACTTCCCATGCTAACTACTATAAGTAGTCAGCATGAAAATCAAAGATTTTCATGCTGTGGTGCAAGCACCACAGAGAAACCATTTTCGTTCTAAGTGGCTCAAACACAAGTGTTTTAGCCACATTAGAACAAAAATGGTTCTCTGACTACTTATAGTAATCAAATTGATGGCCGTATATTTTTACGGTATCACCGTCTTCAATTCCTAAGTCTTCTAATTCCTGTAAAATACCGTTGTCTTTCATGAAATTCTGGAAGAACATAAAGCCTTTTTCTGAATCCAGATTCGTATATCCAAGCATTCTTTCGATTCTTGGACCTTCCACACTGTATAAGCCATCTTCCAATTTTTCAACAGTATATGGAAGTTCTGCACGATCCAGGAAGTCTTCCGGATTATATTCCTGCTCGAATACAACCGGTGCATCATCGAACTGGTCTAATAATTCCTTTACGTAATAAAGCAATTCCTTTAGACCCTTACCACTAACAGCGGAAATAGGGAATACTTTAATTTCCGGTTCGAATTCTGCCTTAATCTTTTCGATGATTTCATTGTTTCCTTCATAAATTGCGTCAATCTTATTGGCCGCAATCACCTGAGGACGCGTCAATAATTCCGGATTATATGCTTCTAATTCTTTATTGATTAATTTAATGTCTTCAATCGGATTTCTTCCTTCCACAGAAGCTGCATCAATCATATGAATGATAACCTTGGTTCGTTCAATGTGCTTTAAGAATTTATGTCCTAAACCTACACCTTCCGATGCCCCTTCGATTAATCCCGGAATATCAGCAATAACAAATCCTTTTCCACCGTCTAAATCCACGACCCCGAGGTTCGGATTTAACGTGGTAAAATGATAATTTGCAATCTTTGGGTCTGCATTGGTTACGCGGGATAATAACGTGGACTTTCCAACATTTGGGAATCCAACCAATCCAACATCTGCAATACTCTTTAATTCCAAAGTGACATTTAATTCCATAGCTTTCTGTCCTGGCTGCGCATACTGAGGCACCTGCATGGTGGCTGTGGCAAAGTGCTGATTGCCCTTTCCACCTTTTCCACCTTTCAGAACTGTCATACGCTGATTATCACCACTCATATCAGCAACAATCTTTCCTGTTTCGGCCTCACGAATGATGGTACCTTCCGGTACCTTTATAATAAGGTCTGCACCATTTTTTCCTGTTTTATTCTGTTTTCCACCCTCTTGTCCCGGTTCTGCCTTGAAGTTATGCTTATGTCTGAATTCATATAATGTATTAAGTCCCTTATCCACTTCAAAGATTACGTCGCCACCTTTTCCACCGTCACCACCGTTCGGGCCTCCATTGGCAACATATAATTCTCGACGGAAAGATACATGTCCATCCCCGCCGGCTCCTGATTTTATAAAAATCTTTGCATAATCTGCAAACATAAATACCTCCTGCATCTACTGCATAAAAGAATAGGCTCCAAATCATAAAATGACTTGAAGCCTTAATTATCTGCATAATAATTATTCAGCTACTGGATATACAGAAACCTGCTTTCTGTCTCTACCCTTTCTTTCGAATCTTACGATTCCGTCTGAAGTAGCAAATAATGTATCATCTCCACCACGTCCAACGTTTACGCCTGGGTGAATCTTTGTTCCACGCTGTCTGTAAAGAATGTTTCCAGCCTTAACAAACTGTCCGTCTGCTCTCTTAGCACCAAGTCTCTTAGATTCTGAATCTCTACCGTTCTTTGTAGAACCCATTCCCTTTTTGTGGGCGAAGAACTGAAGGTTCATCTTCATCATAGCTATACCTCCTTAATTTCTAATTTCACAAATTCATTATATTCTCGTTCTAGCATTTCAACTCCTAAAAGAAAGGAGTCAAACAAAATCTGGGATTCATAAGATTGTTCCTCATCATCCTCATAGGACATTGTAACTTTCATATAACCTGTATTGTCATCAATATTTACAGAAAATGAATCTTCCGCAATTTGCTCTAATGAATTAATCAGATTAATGGTAAAAAATGAAATCCCTGCACAAACAATATCTTCTCCTTCTTCGGCATATCCGGCATGACCGGAAACCTCAACACCAAGATAAGTATCTTCTGTGCGATAAATCGTTATGTTCGTCATAAAACACCACCTGATTAAGCATTGATCTTATCAATCTTAACTTCTGTATACTGCTGTCTATGACCATTCTTTTTATGATAACCTGTTTTTCTCTTATACTTATAAACAGTGATCTTCTTAGCTTTTCCATCACCAACAACAGTAGCTTCTACTGAAGCACCTGCAACTGTTGGGTTTCCAACCTTAGCATTATCACCGCCTACGAAAAGAACCTGGTCAAAAGTAAACTTAGTATCAGCTTCTGCTCCGAGCTTTTCAACTCTGATTACGTCTCCTTCAGAAACTTTATACTGCTTACCACCTGTTGCGATAATTGCGTACATGATATGGGCACCTCCTATTACTCATTACTCGCCAGTTTCGGTGAATGCAATGCATTACTTATAACCACACTGAGCGGCATACCATAGTATAATAACACGATGTGTATTACTTGTCAAACATTAATCTTAACATTTTCATCGTCCCGTACCGGAATGACCAGACAGTTTTCTCCGTTAATGTTTTCCCGACGGATTTTATCCTTCTTATCGGAGTTAACTTTAATGATAATATCCCCACCGGTTTCTGTGATTTCTGAAATCTTACGGTTTAATTCCTTAATTTCTTCTTTCAATAAAATCTTTTCGTTATTGTCCTTAACTGCTTTGGCTGCAGTATTTGGAATTAAATCGCTTAAGAATGGTAAATCTTCTTCTGTCGGATTGGAAATGGAAGAAATATACTCCTTTCCGATTTTCTCAGCCTTTTCTTCCTGAATACCGGCATAAGACAATGCTTCCTTAATATGATTGTCACTCACCTGCAATTCCGGTTCCTGATCAGAAATCTGAGCCAATTCGATATTCACAGACTGCATAACTTCCTTTAAGTCCTCTTCTGCTACCACATCCTGAACCATTTCCGTTAAGACATCCTGTTTCTGTGCGAAGGTCAGTTTTTCACGACAGCCTAAAATATCTTCAATCATTTCCTTATGTGGATTTTGGGAATCTGCAGAATACATATGAACACAATGAATGTCCGTGCTTCTCTCGTTAAATGCCGGGAAAATAAATCCCGTTTCCGGCATACCAACCATCCACTCCCGATTCAGGGTACCAATACGTTCTTCTGATTTATTGTAACCAAGTCCCGGTTTTGAAAGGATCATCGGACAAATGGCACAAATTACATATTCATAAATTTCTTCGGATTCATCTAATTTATTATTATCTGAAGTTTTTGTCATGATATCATAAACATCATGGAATAATAAAATCAGATAGTTTCCAAGAGAATCATACTTTTCAATAATCATATCGTAGAAACGCTCTAATAATCCCTGGTCCTTTAAAGCACTTTTCTTTAAGCCCATAAGAAACTGCTGATGTCCTCCCGGCCTTTCCTCATCCAATGGGAAGTTTAATTCCAAAAGATTGTTTCCAAGATTTGTGGACATGACTTTTTTCGCAATTTCCATGTATTTATAATATTCCTCATCCTGTAGATTCAGGAATGATTCATCAATCATTACGACTTTTTCTTTCTGATCGTTGACATAGCATCCACACATTTTCGTAATGGTACAAGCATCTTTTTTCATTCGTCTGCGTAATTCGCCAATCGATTTCTTATCCATTTCAACTCTCCTTTTTATGATTACATAAGATACTGCCTGGTACAGATTCGTACCAAGCAGTTTATTTCGTTTTACTTATCATTTGTCACATCGCCGCTGGCTTTAATATCAATAAAGTCCCCTAAATACTTTGGTTCCGGTTTCAGGATACATTTCCCAAAGGATTTTACCCTGGCTAACCATTCCCGGACTTCCCGGTAGCTTTGCATAGAACCATATCCTCTTAAGTCAGCCGAAACACCGTAAGCTTCCAATCCCAATTTATTAGCAATATAAAGACTACGATACAGATGATATTTCTGTGTTACAATAATTACTTTCTTTGCTCCAAAAACTTCCTTTGCCCGATACATGGTATCATAGGTTTCAAATCCGGCATGATCCATAAAAATATCTTCGGAAGGAATTCCGTCTTCAATACAATACCCTTTCATGGTATTGACTTCGTCATAAGTGACCCGTCCATGATCCCCAGACATCAAAAGCTTCTTTGCCGCCTGCTTCTGATACAGTTCTTCTCCCACAAGAATTCGATCTTCCAACATCCATGTCGGGGTACCGTCCGGTTTTACTCCAGCACCTAAAACAATAATGCAATCCGCATCTTTTTTTGCTGCTTCCTCCACCGTAAGAATCTGGTCTGATGTGCTTCCTACAATAATGAGATTAATAATCAATACACCAAGCCCAACAATCAATGAAATTCCTATGATTGCAATCAGCGTTTTCTTAATCCCTTTCCATATAGTCTTCTTTTCCAAGTGAATCTTTTTCATTATCTGTTACCCCAAATTATTACGATACTGCGAAGGAGTCAGACCGGTAATACTTTTAAATGTCTTCATAAAGTGTTTTTCATGGTCGTATCCTACAGCTCTTGAAATTTCATTGACTTTCATGTCTGTTTCCGTTAAAAGTTTCTTTGCCTCACCTACACGAATATTCTTCAGGAAGTTTACAAAGTTCGTTCCTGTATACTGCTTGAATGTAAACGAGAACAAGGAATAGTTCATGGAAATGTAATTGGATACCACAGCCATGTTCAGGTCTGTCGCATAATTTTCCTTAATGTACTCGATGGCTTTTTCCATCTTCTGACCGGTCTTATGCTCGTCCACATCGGTTCCAATCAATTCATTAAAGTTCTTAATCCAATCATTTACCACCATCATATAGTCATCAATGGTCTGGAAACTGAACATATCCAATAATTCACGAACCTCATTTTCTTTATTTTTCAATGTATTCTTGTAAACCTTCATGGTTGTGGAAATAATAATATCCATCTGTTCTTCGAATTCGTCAATGGAATATTTTCTTTCCTTCACGCCTTCCACAAACAACTGCATCTGTGCCAAAGCCTCATCCAGCTTATTAGAACAAATCAGATTCGCTGTCTGCATCATAACCTTAACTCCGTACTGGAATTCTGCTTCCGGTTCCTTATATGTTGCAGCATCAATTACATGATTACATGTTTCAAAGGCTGTTTTTCTCATTTTTGCAGCTTCACAGAACGCCTGCTTCACATCCATGAAATTAAAATATTTACGGCTGATTCCATAGTAGGAACCTTTCAGTTTTTCAGCCACTTCTAACTTATAGCGGTCATCTGCAATAATCATGTTCATATAGTTTTCGCCTTGAACATAATAATATTTCCCCTGAGAAGTTAAATCATCGGTATCATCCATATTTCCAAAACAAAATACAACAAAATTGTTTACCGGCATATATGGGTGAACAGCACAACAGATATTCTCAACTTCTACTTCCGTCACATTATCATAGAACAGCATATACTGAAGCTGCTGAATGGCAATTCGTTTTCTTCGATTGTATTCTGTTTCTGAAAAAGCCAGTTCTTTCTGGAATGTTTCCAGAGTCTTGGTAATCTTATTTCGATCTACCGGTTTTAAAATATAATCCCGAACCCCATTTCGAAGTAATTCCACTGCATATTCAAATTCATCAAATCCACTGATTGCAGCAATCAATGGTTTATGATCTAATTTCTGAACTTCATTGACCAAAGTAACCCCATCCATCTTTGGCATACGAATGTCGGTAAACATTGCGTCAATTTCACGTTCCTTTAATATTTTCAACGCCTCTTCCCCGTTTGGACATTCAATTATTTCTTCAATCTCCACACCGGAACGTTCAATAATTGAACGGATTCCTTTTCTTATTAGTTTTTCATCTTCTACTAATAATAGTGTTCTCATTCCTCTTTCTCCTTCTCCTTCGGAATCTGGATTACAACTTTCGTATAGATTCCTTCTTTTGAATATATTTCAATGCCATATTCAGGGCCAAAATACATTTTAATTCGCTGCATTACATTGTAAAGCGCACGTCCATGGTCACTGTCTTCACTGACAGAATCCACAGAATTCAATCGATTTCTTAACATCTGCAAGGTTTCCTCTGACATTCCCACACCGGCATCAGAAACCTCGATGCTAATTACATCGCCTTCTTCATATACCTTAATATAAATATACGTATCTTCTGCAATATCCTCGATTCCATGATACACAGAGTTTTCCACTAATGGCTGTAAAGACATTTTCGGAATTTTTAACTTCATGTACTCCTGTGGAATATTTAAAGATAAGAAAATTTCATAATCAAAACGCAGATTTAAAAGATTCAGATAATTTCGAATATATTTAATCTCTTCTTTTAATTCTACCATACCTGAGCTCCATTTAACAGAATATCTGAACATTTCTCCCAAGGATGTTACTGCATCGGAAATCTCGTAATCTTCCTTGATTTCCGCAAGCATTTTGATTGTCTCTAAAACATTATACATGAAATGGGCATTGATTTGGTTCTGCAACGCCTTGATTTCTGTATTTTTCATTAAAAGTTCATTTTCCACGGTTTCCTTATTTAACTTTTCCAGAGAACGGACCATATCATTAATCTGTCGGGCCATATCCGTGATTTCGTCGTCCCCTTCATCCGGAAGAAGAATATGTTCTCCGTTTTTAATTCTGTTAACGGAAGAAGTTAAGGTATTAAATCGTTTGAAAATATGACGAATCAGAAAAATAACCAGACCGGAAAAGACGATCATGGAAAAAATCACAACCAATACATATGGAATCTGACTCCGATAATAGGACTGTACCATTTTTTCCGTCAACGCGATATGGACATATGTTCCTTTTAACGAATCCATATCCATGGTTGAGACAATAGCATCTTCTCCCATAAACGAAAGATAGTTTGATTCATCCTTATATTTCAAATACGTTAGGATTTCCTCTTTATGTGCTTTTAAAAATTCTTCATTTTCGTCAGAACAAACAATCTGATTTTTTTCGTTAACAAAAAAGTTCCATTCTCCATTGTCTGTTTTGTAAAAATTCGGAATCAGATTTTCAATATCCGTGGAAACTTCCAACACAGCCAAAAGATGGTCATGATTATCATAAATATTCTTAATCAAACCTGCTAATTTCGTATTGTGATTGGTTCCATCAGCAAAAGCAGTATCGTAATAATTCATCACCCAGGAATCATCCTGATATTTCCCGTACCAGGTCATATTCTCTAACCGGTCAATACGGTAGAAACATGGTTTCTTTTCCGTAACATCCGCATTAACAAATAACCTTAACTGATAAAGGTACGGATTCAGATTGGTCATATTATCAATATGTGCCAGCTCTGTATTGTAAAAATCAATCTTTTCCACAGTGCTTAAATCCTTACCGGATTTTACTGCTTCCATATACCCTACAATGGAAGCATTTTGTGAAATCATCTGTTTTGCAAGATTACAGACTTCTTCCACGCTGTTAATATCTGATTGCACCGAATTGATAAAGGCACGTTCCTCAATTAACGCATTGTCCTTAGCATTTCTTGCCATATTTACGAACATAACAACAGTCCATAGCATTGCACAAAAGACCATTGTGGAAACAATTAACGAAGTGACCTTTTGTCCCAGAGAAAGGTGCGACTTCTTTTTCTTTTTTTCATCATTCATAATTAATCTAACCCTAATTTATTCATATTCTCCTTCATTTGCTTCGTTAAGGCCGCCAAAACCTTATCGTAACCTAAGGAATAACGTTTCTTTTTAAATTCGCAGAATATTTCGTCGAATTCCTTATCACTTTTAGCCAGTAATAATCTCGGAAGCGTGTCTCCCCACAGCGCATCCGCTTTTGCCTTAATCTGGCCAACCTCAGATTCCGGATCAAACGTAATGGTATATTGACCGTTATAAACCACATATGGATAAGTCCACTGTTTCAACTGGGTTGTCGGATCATTTTCATCATCCCCCAGCCACTGTTTCGCCAATACATCATTTTGGAACATCCAATAACAGGAATCTGCTCCATATAATTCATCAAATTTCTGTCGATCAGAATTTAACAATTCTAAAATATCTTTATGAAAACGCGGAACCCCTTCCGCATCATAATCCCATGTTTTTCCTTCTACACCGAGCCAGGTCATCCGCTGTCCTTCCTCACTGATCAAATAAGTCATCAGATTAATGGCAGCATCCGGATGTTCACAATTCTTGGAAACAAGAGTCACGGTCCATCCATTGATTCCTGTTCCCGGTAATGTATAATCATCACCTTTTAGATTTTTCGGTCCATCCACAGCCATATAAATACTGTTCGGATCTTTGTTATATAACTCTTTTTGCTGGTCGGACATATCAGTATACTGATAAATCATGCAAAAATACTGTCCGTTTGCTATTTTTTCAGACATCTGGGTTCTTGTATCAATAAAGATTTCATCTTTTAGAAGACCTTCTTCTCCTAACTTACGAAATGCCTTCAGCCAAACAATCAAGTCTTCTGATAAATATCGGTCTATTGCATTTCCATTCTCATCCACATAAGGAACGGCAAGGAAATTCATCAGATAGTTATCAAAGGAATCACACCCAATATTTCCAAATTCCGTACAGCCAATCGGAATCAGTTCTTTGCCATCCACTTCCGGAAACATCTTATGAGCTTTCTCCACTGCAGCAATGAATCCCTCTGGAGTGGTCATGTCCGGAGAACCAATCGCTTCATAGATATCCTTTCGAACCATAAAGGTCTGATTGGACGGCAGATTATCGTATTGGTCATAATCCGATGGAGACCATGCAGAATTCGGATATTGATATAAATGACCATCCTCTGCTGAATGCCAACGTACCACCTGTTCGTTTACAACATCATAAAAATAAGTATCGTATTGGTCTGCCAATTCATCCAAAGCACATACATCACCATTGCTGACCATCTGACTGATTTCCGGTTCCCACCATCCTAAAGTAATCAGATCAGGAAGCGTACCGGAAGAAATCATGGAATCCAATTTTTCATTCGGGTCCCCGGTAGGAACTACAAAGTTGATGTCACAACCGGTTTTCTCTGTAATGGCTTTCGACACCAAGTTCTTTCCCCAGCCACTGTTAAACCAGGAAAAATTAATATACCAGGATAAATCCACCTGCTTCACGGATTTTTTTTCAGTTTTTTGTTTTTTTGAGGAGGAATCCTTACCACCACAAGCAGTACATGAAAGCATCATCAACACCGCAATTAACAGAAAATAACTTTTCTTCTTCCACATGATTTATTCCTCCTTTATTTCTTATATAATTTCATGAAAAGGCTTGTCCTTTTTCTTTCTTGAGATTTCCATTAGTCCAAGTCTTGTAAAACCATAGGCTTTACAAAAGACACTTTGGGACTTCAAAATCTGATTCAATAACTCTAAAATCTTTTCTTTATGTTCTTCACTTTTCATATTAATGAAATCAACAAGGACAATGCCGGATAAATTTCGAAGTTCCATTTGTTCCGCAATCTTCCATGCCGCTTCCTGATTAATCTGAAAAATGACGTTTTCCTTATCCCCCTTAATTTCAGCTTTCCCGGAATTTACATCCACCACAGTGAAAGCTTCCGTATCATCGAAAATCAAATAAGCACCGGACTTCAACCAGACCTTTTTGCTAAGGCACTGCTCCACCACTTGATCTAATCGATATAAGTTGTACAGACTGATTTTCCCTGTTTCAAAAAAACGAAATGCAATTCCTTGTTCCTTTAGTTGTTCTGCAACGAAAGAATTGTCAGTAATGATTTCACCGGAATGCTGTTCCAAAAAGCTTTTCGCCTGTATTATCGTCTTATTCTCTTCCCATAGCAATTCCTTCGGTCTTGAATGAGAAAATTTTCTGCGAATTTTCTCTAATCGTTCTATAAGATCATCGGCTTCCTGTAAAATTTGTTCCCTCGTCATGGACTGACTCTGTGTTCTTAAAATAAATCCATAATCATTATTGCGATAAGGTTTCATCCATTCTTTTAATTCAGTTCTTTTATCCACATCCTGAATCTTTTTTGAAATAGAAATCGCAGGACTTCCAACAGTGAGAACCAATGCGGTTCCAGAAAGAGAAAGATTCACCGTCAGACCATAATCTTTCGTTTTAATGGCATCATATTCCACCTGCACTAAGACTTTATCCCCACATTGAACATTCCGGTTCAATTTCTTTGTGGAAAGAAATCCCTTCTGACTCCCTATTTGGACAAAGGCTGCGTCAATGTTTTTCACCACATCACTGATATAGCCGCAATAAATATTGCCGACAATATTTTCATCTGCCAGATCCACGATTTTATGAACCGTACCATCTGAAAGTTGAAACCCTAACAGATGGTTTTTATAAAAATCTGAAATAATGAATTTCTGTCCCATGTTTTTTCCTCGTTTTCAATCCTTATGCAATGTCCTGTCCGATGTTATCTAGAGAAACCAAACGTTCCCCATCTAAACAATACATATCTAATCGTTCATATAAAAGGTTTCCCGGCATTTCCTTGCCACAAAACTCATAGAAACTCTTCATAACCAAATCCGGTTTCAGGTTGGCAGCACTTCCCTGAGCCACTTTCATAAATACCCCATCAGCTTCTGCTTTCAGTTCATAAATCATCGGACGAATATCAACCATCTTTTCGCTTTTCTTTGTTTTTTTCAAAACAAGAATCTCCTTTTGGTTCATATACTCCTGAAGTTGTTCCTCCGAAAACGGAATATGCACCAGATAATCTGCAGCAGCCACAATGGACATACAGTTTTTTGCCGTATCCGGCAATAATTTATAACTCAACACTTCAATGCCTTCCACATTCTGTGCATTGATTTTTTGAAGCATTTCTTTCGTACTGTCAGAAGATGCCACTTCTAAATCGTAATATTCTCCCCGACTCAACAGTCCCACGCTTAACGGGGATGCAAAGGACATTTTCTGATGCGGAGAAAAACCTTCCGAATAAACCACATCTACATTCGCACGGCGGTGTACCTTCTGAAAATATCGAACCATATCTAAATGACCGATAAATTTCATCATTCCCTGTTTTGAAAAACGAACTCTAATTTTCATAGCAAATACCTCCTCCAAAACTAGCAGCACCACATCCGGAACATTTCATACGACAGTTCGGAGTAACCTTTTCTTCCAAGGCATTATGCCATTCCCTAAGAAGGAAATTCTTTGTGACACCAATATCAATGAAATCCCAAGGAAGAATTTCATCTTCCTCTCGTGCTCTTGTGACATAAAAATCAATATCCACGTTATTTTCACGGATGGCTTCTTCCCATAATTCCTGATTATGGAATTCAGACCATGCATCAAGAATGCCGCCATGCTCATAAATGTACAAAATCAAGTCACAAAGACGGCGGTCTCCTCTGGCAAGTAACCCTTCTAACACACTGATATCCGATTCATGCCAGTTATACTTAATACTCTTCTGATTAAGTAAGGTCTTTCTTTTATCATTAACACGTTTCGCCTTTTCCAGAAATGTCTTGGCTGTACACATCGGAGCCCACTGGAACGGCGTAAATGGCTTCGGAACAAAGAAAGAGGTGCTGGCAGTAATCTGACATTTCCCGTTTCTTTTTTCCTTTGGAACTGTTTCGTAATATAATTCCGCGATTTTCTCGCATAAGTCCATGATGCCATCCACATCTTCTTCCGTCTCATTCGGCTGACCCAGCATAAAGTAAAATTTCACTTTATTCCATCCGCCTTTAAAGGCCTGTTCACAGCCGGATAAAATATCCTCTTCCGTTAAACCTTTGTTAATGACATTTCTCATTCGCTGAGTTCCCGCTTCCGGAGCAAAGGTAATGGAGCTTTTCTTTACATCCTGCACCTTACTCATGACATCCAGGGAAAAGGCATCAATTCGAAGCGATGGCAAAGAAATATTAATCTTTTTATTTTTACATTCTTCTAAAAGAAAATCCATCAATTCGTTTAATTCCGTATAATCACTGGTACTTAAAGAACTCAGGGAGATTTCCTCGTGTCCGGTAGACGCAAGCATAGTTTTTGCAAGATACTTCAAACGTTCCAGACTCTTTTCACGCAATGGTTTATACACAGAGCCTGCCTGACAAAAACGACATTCTCTGATACACCCACGCTGAATCTCTAATACACAACGATCCTGTGTTACCTTAATGAACGGAACCAAGGGTTTTTCCGGATAGGAAACTTTTTCAAAATCAATGACAATCTGCTTCTTCACAGTATCCCTGGCAGCATCATTGGTCTTAATCATTTCCTTAATGGTTCCATCTTCCTGATACGTCACTTCATAAAACTGTGGTACATAAATACATTCAATCTTTGCAGCCATTTCCAGGAAATCTTTTCTGCTTCCACCACGTTTCTTGTTTTCTTTATATAAATCAATCAAATCATCATAAGCTGTTTCCCCTTCACCGATGTAAAAGAGGTCAAAAAAATCTGCGATTGGTTCCGGATTATAGGTACAGGGTCCTCCACCAATAACAATGGGTTCATCTTCTCCGCGATCAATCGCTTTCAATGGAATATTTCCCAGGTCTAATACCTGAAGAATATTGGTGTAACACATTTCATATTGCAAGGTAATTCCCAAGAAATCAAATTTATCGATGGGTTCCTGGGATTCTATGGCAAACAGAGGAATCTTCTGTTCTCGCATGATTTGATCCAAATCCACCCATGGGGAATACACACGTTCACAGTAAACGTCCTCTCTCTTATTCAACATATCGTAAATAATCTGAATTCCCAGATGGGACATTCCGATTTCATAAACATCCGGAAAGCACATGGCAAAACGAACATCCACATCTTCCGGATTCTTCACTACCATGTTGACTTCATTTCCAATATATCTGGCAGGCTTTTCTATTTTCAATAAAATTTCATCCGATAAGGCAAGTTTTCTCATTCTTTTCTCCAACTTGTTTTTTATAGTGATTTCATCAATTCCGGTAATTCCCGAATGCTTTGAATTTTCAAACGGTCCTCCGGAACAGTTCCAAATCCATATGCTGCATGGATAAACGTCGCACCTGCAGCCTCCGCAGAAACCATGTCAGCTAAAATATCGCCAACATAATAAAATGTGTCAACCTGATTTCGTTCTGCAACCAATTTGATATTCTCATCCTTTGGTTTACCGGTTCTTCCGGCTTCCTCATAATCATCAAAATACTTTTCAAAATGATAATATTCCAGGAATCCTTTTACATAGGTTTCCTGACCATTACTAATAACAGCCAGACAATAATCCGCGCTCAGTTCTTTTAAGGTTTCTTCCACACCGTCGTATAAAATTCCACCATGGTTTGCAAGGTATTCCATTTCATAATCCATGCATTTCTGAAGAACATCATAGCGCTTTGAAACATCAATCATCGGAAAGACACTGTCTGCAATATCTTCCATCAGCTTTCCCATTTCTTTCTGCAACTGTGGCGGTGTCAGACAAACATCATATCCTAACCGTTTCAGTTCCTCGTTCCATGAATTTGTTATATTTTCTACAGCATCCCAAAGGGTACCGTCCAAGTCAAAAAAGATTCCTTTTTTCATATCCATTTTCCTTAATTTTTAATTTGTGATATAATTTAGACATACAAAATAATAATACTATAATATGACGATTTTTACAATCAATATGGAGTGAATGATGTTTAAATATGATACACATATTCATACGGCTGATATCAGCGGTTGCGCTTCTGCTTCCGGTATCTATCAGGCCGTAGCATTTAAAGAGGCCGGATACGACGGAATTATTATTACCAATCATTTTTTCCGTGGAAAAACCTGTCTAGTACCGAAAAATCTTTCCTGGGAAGAACGAATTAACACCTTTTGTTCCGGTTATGAAAAAACAAAACAATGTGGTGATGAGATTGGTTTAAAAGTATTTTTTGGATGGGAAGAAACCTATGACGGACAGGACTTTTTAATTTATGGATTGGACAAAGAATGGTTGCTGAAACATCCGGAAATCGAACATTGGACTTTAGAGCAGCAGTTTCATGAAGTAGACAAACGCGGAGGCATGGTTATTCATGCTCATCCTTTTCGGGATCGACCATATATTCCAAAAATCCGATTGTTCCCGAAACTTGTTCACGGCGTGGAAATCTTTAATGCCGGTAATTATGAATCAGAAAACCGTAAGGCATATATGTACGCCAAGGAATATGATCTTCCAACAACCGGCGGTTCCGATAACCATCACCACGACATTGTTTTTACCGGAATCGAAACAGAAAAACCTCTGAATTCCATTCAGGACTATATCCGTTTAATTCGTAACCGGGAACAAAAGCAAATCATTTATCCGGACGACTAAATTGTAAACTAAAAATCCCTGCACTGATTTCCAATGCAGGGATTAACTTTTTATTTTTATCTTCTGGATAATTCTTTAATGATTTCTTTCCAGTTTACGCCTTTTTCTGCCATCAATACCATGACATGGTATAAGAAGTCAGAAATTTCATATTTAATTTCCTGAGGATCCGGATTTTTTGCCGCAATAACAATTTCTGTAGCTTCCTCTCCTACTTTTTTCAGGATCTTATCAATTCCCTTGTCGAAAAGATAATTGGTATAAGAACCTTCCTTCGGATGTTCTTTTCTGTCGAGAATGACATTATATACATCTTCAAAGACTCTCATTGGGTTTGTATCTTCATAGTCTTTCTTTACAACTTCATTGAAGAAACAAGTTTCTGCCCCAGTGTGACATGGAACACCAATCTGATGAACTTTCGCAAGCATGGTATCTAAGTCACAGTCAACAGACAACTCCTTCACATACTGATAGTGACTGGACGTTTCTCCTTTTACCCAAATCTCATCACGGCTTCTGCTATAATAAGTCATCTTTCCGGTTGCAATGGTAAGGTTAAACGCTTCTTCGTTCATGTAAGCAAGCATTAACACCTGATTTGTCTTGTAATCCTGTACAATCACCGGAATCATTCCATCTGCATTGGTCTTTAAATCAGAAAACTGGAATTTCGGTACAAACACATTGGTGGATACACCGTTTTTGTATAACTCGTTTTTTATTTTCTGATAATCATAGGTTTCATCCATAGAAACATCAGAAATACCATAAACTTTTTCTCCAATTCCCATTTCCACATATTCGGCAGCTTCAATTCCAGCATTGTAAGAAACCACACGGATTCCCTGACCAAAACATTGACGGGCACAGTTCTCTGCAATTACCAAAGAAGCACCATCATATTTTAACTGTTTCACTTTGGAAAAGTCAAAATCGTCATGAATCAATACAGCAATCTTATCGCCTCCAAAACGTTCTGCCGCTTCTTTTACTAAGTCACGGTTACTTTCCTTTGCTGTATCAAGAAATGTTTTTTTTGCACCACTATATAAATATTTCTTCACGTCTTCCAGACGTTTAACATTTCCTCCAACAATCGTAGGAATATCTGCTTCATCTGAGATTTTAATCATAGTGCTGATGTTTTTTTCGTGTTCTTCATCTGTAGAAGATAAATCGAAAATCAATAATTCATCAGCTCCCAGGTTGTTTAATAAAATTGCCTGAGCTACTGCATCACCATCTCCGATTTTTTCTTTTGTATCTTTATCTACCATCTCTCCATTAAATAAATAGATGGATGGCATTAATCTAAATTTAGCCATTATAACGTTCCTTTCGTGGACAGAACATCTGTGATTCTGTCATCAATTATTGTTGCCTGATCCAATGCTTTCGCAAAGGCCTTATATATTCCTTCAATCATATGATGATTATTTCCCGGTTCCAACATTTTAATGTGGAGGTTCATTCCGACTGCATAGGTTACAGCATGGAAGAATTCCTTCACCATTTCCGTGTCAAAATATCCCACACGGTCCGTTGTGAAATCAACCTTAAATACCAGATACGGTCTACCGGATAAATCCAACGCGCACATTACAAGAGACTCATCCATTGGCAAGATTGCAGAGCCATAACGCTTGATTGATTTTTTCTCGCCTAAAGCCTTGCGAATAGCAACACCTAAAGCAATTCCTGTGTCTTCAATGGTATGGTGACAATCCACATATAAATCTCCGGTCACCTTTACCTTTAAATCAAATAATCCATGCTTTGCAAAACTTATCAGCATGTGATCTAAAAAGCCAATTCCTGTACTTACTTCAGAATCACCTTTTCCATCTAAATTGATGGATACTTCAATCTGTGTCTCTGAAGTATTTCTTTTACACTCTCCGATTCTGCTCATAGAGTTCTCCTTTCTGACTGCATTAATTTACATTATCATCGTTATCTTCAAATCGCACGCGAATGGAATTTGCATGTGCAGTTAACCCTTCTGCCTTTGCAAACTTCTGAATATCTCCGCTCAAAGGTTCTAATGCTTCTCTTGAGAAGGAAATAATGCTGGACTTCTTAATGAAATCATCCACACTCAGTGGAGAGAAGAATTTTGCTGTTCCGTTGGTTGGAAGTACGTGATTTGGTCCGGCAAAATAATCACCTAATGGTTCAGAACTGTGTTCTCCAAGGAAAATCGCTCCGGCATTCTTAATTCTTGTCATGACATCAAACGGATTTGCTGTCACAATTTCCAAGTGTTCGGATGCAATTTCGTTGGCTGCATCAATCACATCTTCCATGGTATCTGTTACTAAAATATATCCATAGTTTTCTAAAGATTTTTCTAGGATTTCCTTACGATTCAGTTTGGAAACGAATAAATCCACATAATTGGAAACTTCCTTTGCCAGTTTTTCGCTGGTAGTCAATAAGATGGCTGATGCCAATTCATCATGTTCTGCCTGGGAAAGTAAATCGGCAGCCACATATCTAGGATTTGCTGTTTCATCGGCAATTACAAGAATTTCACTTGGTCCTGCAATAGAATCAATTCCTACATAACCAAATACTGCCTTTTTCGCCAATGCCACAAAGATATTTCCAGGTCCTACAATCTTATCAGCCTTTGGTACGGATTCAGTTCCGTAAGCCATGGCAGCAATCGCCTGAGCACCACCAACTTTATAAATTACATCCACCCCTGCTTCGTTTGCAGCTACAAGAATCGCCGGATTAATCTTTCCGTCTTTTCCCGGAGGGGTACACATAACCAGTTCTTCTACGCCGGCAACCTTTGCTGGAATTACGTTCATTAATACAGAGGAAGAAAGAGCTGCCTTTCCACCCGGAACGTAAACACCGACTTTACTGATTGCGGTAACCTTCTGTCCTAACATAGAACCATCCGGTTTCGAATCAAACCAACTGTACTGCTTCTGTTTTTCGTGATAAACACGGATGTTTTCCTTGGAACGCTTGATGACACCGATTAAATCCTTGTCTTCAATCAGTTCGTAAGCTTCCTTGATTTCATCTTCTGTTACGCGAATATTGTCCGCATTGATATCAGCCTGATCAAACTTCTTTGTGTATTCGAAAATTGCCTGATTTCCGTTTTCCTTAACATTGGACAAAATATCCGCAACAGTGTTTTCATATTCTGTATAGTTATTTGGACTTCTCTTTAATAAATCATCTAAAAGATTCTTTTTTGACTGTTCATCTAATTTTACAATTCTCATAGTTTCACCTCTTATTTTTCTTCGATTTTCGCTTTTAAATCAGTGATGATTTTTCGAATTCGTTCATCTTCCATTTTCATGCTGACCTGATTTACTACCATTCTGGCAGATAATGGACACACTTCTTCTAATACGCCCAAACCATTTTCTTTCAAAGTGGTTCCAGTTTCCACAATATCTACAATCACTTCAGAAAGGCCAACAATCGGAGCCAGCTCCACTGAACCGTTTAACTTAATCATTTCCACGGTCTGATGCTTTTTATTGTAGAAGTAATCCTTGGCAATCTTAGGATACTTGGATGCCACACGAATCATTTCATGATTTTTCAATAATTCTCTAGCTGATTCCGGACCACAAACACACATCCGGCACTTTCCAAATCCTAAATCTAATACTTCATATAAATTTCTATCTTCTTCTAAAATGGTATCTTTTCCAACAATACCAATGTCTGCAGCGCCATATTCCACATATGTAGGAACATCACTGGCTTTGGCAAGGAAAAATTTCAACTTCAGTTCTTCATTGACGAAAATTAACTTTCTCGTTTTTTCATCTTTCATTTCCTCACATTCAATCCCAATTTCTTCAAACATTTTCATTGCTGTTTTCGCAAGTCTTCCTTTTGCTAAAGCAAATGTTAAATATCTCATTTTCTTCTCCTCATCTATTATGCTTAGGATTTTAATCCGTTACAATAAACTGCTTAAATTTCTGTTGCTCCATCTTTTGAAACGTATGTCACGCAGGAAGCACCATCTTCCTTCTTCGCCTTAACATAGTCTTCAATGGAAATGTCTGCTTTCTTGGAAATTAATTCAGTGTTAATCCCCTGGTTTCGATAATCCGTTGCAAGTTGTAAAGCATATTTTCTAAATTCCGGTTCATAAATAACAACACGGAAGGAATAGTCATAATTTTTACGAATATCTTCAGAAGCTAGCGCAATCATAATCTGATCCATATAAATGGCAAAACCGATGGCAGCTGCATCCTTTCCAAACTGTCCCAAAAGTTTATCGTAACGACCTCCGGTTACGATATGATTTCCGGAGCCGTAGGTATATCCTTTAAAAATAATTCCGGTATAGTACTTATAATTACTTACCATTCCCAAATCAAAACTAATGTATTTTGCAACACCGTAATCTTCTAAAATAGAATATAATTCTTCCAGACGCTCGATAGCGTTCAACGCTGTTTCATTTGAAGTCAGTTTCTTAGCTGTTTCCAAAACATCAACAGAGCCAAATAATGCAGGGAGCTTTAACAATGCTTCTTTCGCTTCCCCTTTTACTCCGTGTTCATCTAATAATTCTTCCACACCAAAATCATTCTTATTTTCAATTCGGATGCGAAGTTCTTCTTCTGTTTCTTCATCTAAGCCACAATCCTGAAGCAATCCCTTATAAAAATCAGCATGACCAATTTCCACAAGATATTCTTTTAAGCCAGCGGCCTGCAAGGATTCAGAAACCAATGCAATCATTTCAGCATCTGCTTCCACGGAATCATCATTAATCTGTTCACAACCAAGCTGCGTGATTTCCTTTAATTTTCCCTGCAATTCGGAATTATTGATATAAGTGTTTGCATTGTAACACAATTTCACCGGTGTGCTGGCATCCATATAATATTTTGCAACCATTCTTGCAATGGATGGTGTCATATCCGGTCTTAATACAAGAGTATTTCCTTCACGATCGAAGAACTTATATAAATCCTTAGATGCTACAGATCCTCTCTCTTTACTAAATATATCAAAGAATTCAAAAGTCGGTGTCTGAATGTTATGATATCCAAAACGGTTAAACACCTGATTGATCTTGTTTTCTAAAGTTAATTTCACGGAACACTCTTTTCCGTATACGTCTCTGACTCCTTCAGGAGTATGTAATAATACTTTGCTCATTTGATACCTCTTTCGCTTTATCGAATTAAAGTGCTAACTTGCTACCTTGTTAGCAAGTTGAACTAGAGTATACAATAGAATTCATAAAAAGTCAAACCTTTCTCCTATTCTCTTCTTTCTAAGTCCAACTGTACTCCTTTCAGGTAATGAATCAATGCTCCCGGAGCTGATTTCATCAGAAAAGATTTATCTATTTCTTCATAGGTAAAGCTTTTTCTTCCTCCTTCAATGCTTCGATCATAAAATCGTTTGATATCTGAAAAAGGAATATAATAGGTTTCATTTAATTTGGAATAAAATAAAAGAATGAATGATATGCCACCCTGTTTTTCAAAATCTTCCATGAACTGAATCTGATGTTCATGAATGTTCATTATGGGAAAGGTGGTGGTGGCACATTCTTTTGCATCAAAACAAACCGGGATTCCCTGAACCGCACCGATGTAATCCACCGTACTCTGCTTTTCAAAATAAGCCAGGGTAATATGTCTGGTAGACTGGTCAATTTTTACCGGCGTAATCGGTGTTGGAATCTTCTGGATTAAAGCTAATCCTTTATCCCGGTAATGATCATTGGTCATATTTATCATTTCTTCTAAAACGGAACCTCTCAGTCCTCTGGAATTCCATGTTCCCATAACTAATCCTTTATCTCATCGCCACATACCTTAACAAAAGTATCCGGTAGTGCTGCTGTGATTTCTTTCTTTTCCAAGTTCGAAAATCCTTCAGGCATTGTTCCAAAACAAAGTTTCCATGCATGAAGCATTTGATCCGTGATTCCGAACTGTTCTTTATATTTCTGATTCAGTTTCTGTTTTCCATATTTATAATCCCCGATAATCGGATGTCCCACCGACGCAAGATGTGCTCGAATCTGATGTGGTTTTCCGGTAATCAGTTTTACTTTCAATACAGTAATCCAATCCATGATTTTCAATGGTTCATATTCGGTTTCAATCAATTTCCCATCTTCCGGCGTTTGTGAAATCGTAACCTTATTGGTCTTTTCATCTTTATTTAGGTATCCGTTAATCTTCATGGACTCAGTCACGGTTCCGGCCACAACAGCCAGATAATACTTATCCATGGTTCGGTTCTTAAACATCTCAGAAAGAACCTGTAATCCTAAAAGAGATTTTCCGGCCACCAGTAAACCACTGGTATTCCGATCCAATCGATTACAGATGGAAGGCTTAAAGGTTGCCAAATCCTCCATGGACAATACTCCTTCACGAACCAGATAGGAAATAATATATTCGTTGGCGGATACATCGGTATCCTTTGCTTTCTGGCTTAACATTCCGGATGGCTTATTAATAATCAGGACATTGTCATCTTCATACACCACATCGAGAGGAATATCGTCTGCCAGTTCCACAGCGGAAAGTCCGCGGAATTTCGCAATGGTTTCATCCGCCATGAATATCTTTACTACATCTCCTTGACTTAGTTTATCTTTCCCGTCACTCTTTTTTCCATTTAATGTAATATTCTTTTTTCGAAGCATTTTATAAATAAACCCGGATCCGGCTTCTTTAAAATACTTCATTAAAAATTTATCAAATCGTTGTCCTGCTTCATTGGCATTGATTTCTATTTGTTGCATCTTAAATCCTCAATTTCTGCTTCAGTCAATGGGCGATAAGCCCCTTTTTCCAGAGATTCGTCTAAAACCAGACTTCCCATGGAAATTCGTTTTAAATAGGTTACAGTCAGACCAATGGACCGAAACATCCGTTTTACCTGATGGTATTTCCCCTCAGTAATCGTAATATATGCTTTTTGGTAATCATCTAACAATTCCAGTTTAGCCGGTTTCGTTAGATTTTTTTCTCCAATATCTAAACCTAGTTGAAACTGCTCCACATCTGCTTGTGTCAATGTTCCATCCAGTTCCACATAGTATTTCTTGTCCACATGTTTTCTCGGGGACAACAATTCGTGGGATAACGCTCCGTCATTGGTAATTAAAAGCAATCCCTCGGTATCCTTATCCAGTCTGCCTACCGGAAAGAGTCCGTCTTTTGGCGTGACATCCAATAAATCCAGAACCGTCTCACAATGGTCATCTTTCACGGCACTTAAATAACCTGCCGGTTTATGAAGCATATAATAGAAAAACTTACTATATTCCAGATTAATCCCCTGAAACTCTATTATATCATTTTCTTCATCAACATGGTACTCAGGCTCCTTTAATATTTCACCATTAATCTTCACTTTTCCCTTTTTGATGTATTCTTTTACCTGACTCCGGGAACCAATGCCCATGGTAGTCAAATACTTATCTAATCTCATCCTACAACTCTTCTTTCTTCTATCGTAAACTCACAAGTCATTTTACCATAATCCCATATGATTTTACAGCAAAAAAACACTCCCTAGCATCGCTATAGAGTGTTTTTGATTTTTCCATTGTTTATGCAAACGTTACTGTAACGCTTCATATAATTTTTTAATGGTAGCCTTCTGCTCCGGAGTCAGTTTTACCTTCGGTGAATTGTCATCACAGGTATTTCTGTTTTCTACAATCAATACCGTGGACCCTTTTTCCGGCGTATGGGTATGGAAGGTACCCTTTTTTACATTATATAACTTCAACGGTTCCAGTTTTACTGCTTCGATTTCACCGATGGTATCTCCCTGTCCTCCTAAGAACAAGGTGAATTCTCCGGCAAGAAGAACGAAAACTTCATCGGATTCGTCATGTTTTTGCATATCCTTTAATAAATCCACTTCCAGTTCTTCACAGTAACGAAGTTCTGCGACTCTCCAGCTTTCAAAATCAATTAACGGTAAATATCCTTCTCCGTCATAACTTGTTACTTCCAAATGTTTCTGATCAATCATGTCTACACCTCAGCAATTACTTCCACTTCGCAAAGAACATTCTTTGGAAGTGTCTTTACTGCTACACAGCTTCTAGCCGGCTTTTCTGTAAAGTACTTTCCGTAAATTTCATTAAATGCTGCAAAGTCTCCCATATCATCCAGGAAGCAAACTGTCTTCACTACCTTTTCATAAGAAGAACCTGCTTCTTCCAACAATGCGCCAAGGTTTTTCATAACCTGTTCAGTCTGTTCTTCAATGGTAGTTCCTACAACTTCTCCTGTAGCCGGATTTAACGCAATCTGACCTGATGAGAATAAAAGGTTTCCTGTAATAATTCCCTGTGAATATGGTCCAATGGCAGCAGGTGCCTTATCTGTACTGATTTTTTTCATTTCGTTCATCCTCCTGATTTTAATTTCCTGTCTGTAAACGGTAATATGTACCTTTCGCTTCCATCAATTCCTGATGACTTCCACGCTCTATTATTCTACCTTGTTCTAACACCATAATGCAATCACTATTTTTAATTGTTGATAATCGATGGGCAATAACAAAAGTGGTACGTCCTTTCATTAAGGAATCCATTCCTTCCTGAACCATACGCTCTGTTCTGGTATCAATGGAAGATGTTGCTTCATCAAGAATCAATGCCGGTGGATTTGCAACAGCTGCTCTGGCAATAGACAACAACTGTCTCTGTCCTTGACTTAAGTTTCCTCCGTCACCGGTCAACATGGTGTTATATCCTTCCGGTAATCGACGAATAAAACTATCAGCATTAGCAAGCTTTGCTGCAGCAATGACTTCTTCATCCGTAGCTTCCAGATTTCCGTAGCGGATATTTTCCATAACTGTTGCGGTAAACAAATGGGTATCCTGTAATACCATTCCCAAAGATTTTCTTAAATCTGACTTTTTAATTTTATTGATATTAATTCCATCATATCGGATTTTTCCATCCTGAATATCATAGAATCGGTTAATCAGGTTGGTAATCGTCGTCTTTCCTGCACCGGTGGAACCGACAAAGGCAATCTTTTCTCCAGGATTCGCATACATCTTCACATCATGAAGAACAATCTTTTCATCGTCATATCCGAAATCAACACCATTAAAGACAATTTCACCTTTCATTTCCACATAAGTGGTTTCACCGGTATCCTTATGGAAATGCTTCCACGCCCAAATTCCGGTACGTTCCTTGCATTCCACCAGACGACCGTCTTCTTTCTTGGCACGAACTAAAGTAACGTATCCATCGTCCACTTCCGGCTCTTCATCCAATAATTTGAAAATACGTTCTCCACCGGCGATTGCCATAACAATACTGTTAATCTGCATGGTAATCTGATTAATTGGCTGAGAAAACTGTTTATTAAATGTCAGGAAACTGATTAATGCACCGGCTGTCATGGAAAATCCTAATGGATGAGCAATAGCAAGAACTGCTCCTAAACATGCACAAAGTACATAACTCACATTTCCAAGCTGAGCATTGGTTGGCCCCAAAACATTGGCAAACTTGTTTGCCTTATACGCAGATTCACATAACTGGTCATTTAACCGATTAAATTCTTCGATGGACTCGTCTTCGTGACAAAAAACCTTAACAACTTTTTGTCCGGTAATCATTTCCTGAATATAACCATTCACAGCACCTAAATCCTTCTGCTGTGCCACAAAGTATTTTCCGGATAAGGAAGTCAGTTTTTTCGAGGTAAATAACACGACACCAATCATACCAACAGAAATCAATGTCAGGGGGATACTTAAAACAAACATGGAACCCAAAACACTGACAACGGTAATTAAACTGTTAATCATCTGTGGCATGGACTGACTAATCATCTGTCTTAAAGTATCAATATCATTGGTGAACATGGACATGATGTCACCATGACTGTGAGTATCAAAATATTTCACCGGAAGACTTTGCATATGATTAAACATTTCGTTTCTCAAATCTTTTAAAGTCCCCTGTGTTACAAATACCATGATTTCTGCCTGAATCAACGCAGCACCAATTCCGATGCCGTAGAAAACAACGACTCTGGTCATGGCCTGTGCCAAATCAGCAAAGGTTTTCTCATGATTTAAAATCCCCTTAATATAAACATCCACCAGGGATTTTGTAAACCAGGTTCCCTGGATATTGGAAAACACACTTACTAAAATACAAAGTAATACAATCACCAAATGAACTGCATAATGCTTTCCCATAAACCGAAGAAGTCTAGAAACAGTTTTCATCGGGTTTTCCACTTTTGGTCTCGGTCCTCTTGCGCCTCCACGCATTCCTTTAAATTCTTTCACTTTTTCTGCCATTACTGTACACCTCCTTTTTTATCAAAGTCAGCATTATCAGTAGTCTGCTGTGTGTAGATTTCACTATAAATTTCATTATTCTTTAATAATTCTTCATGGGTTCCGATTCCATGAATCTTTCCGTCATCCATGACAATGATTCGATCCGAATCCTGAACGCTGGAAATACGCTGCGCAATGATAATCTTTGTTGTATTCGGAATTTCCTCCCGGAAGGCCTGACGGATTTTACTGTCCGTCACAGTATCTACAGCACTGGTACTGTCATCTAAAATCAGCACCTTCGGTTTCTTAACTAAAGCTCTTGCAATACACAAACGCTGTCTCTGTCCACCGGATACATTGGTTCCGCCCTGTTCGATGTAGCTATTGTATTGATCCGGCATTTTCTCAATGAATTCATCGGCACAAGCCAATTTACAGGCACGAATACATTCTTCATCCGTTGCATTTTCATCACCCCAACGTAGGTTATCTAAGATAGTTCCGGAGAACAATACATTCTTCTGCAACACCACGCTTACTTCCTTACGAAGGGTATCTAAATCGTAAGAACGGACATCATTGCCCCCTACCAGAACTTCACCGTCTTCCACATCATATAATCTGGAAATCAGGTTTACCAGACTGGATTTTGCACTACCGGTTCCTCCGATAATTCCAATGGTTTCTCCGGATTGAATCTGTAAATTGATATTTTCCAGAACCGGTTTTTCACTGGTCTTGTTATAACGAAATACCACATCCTTAAATTCAATGGAACCATCCGGTACTTCTGTCAAGGCATTTTCCGGATTTGTGATATCCGGCTCTTCATTTAATACTTCTGCGATTCTTTCTGCGCTGGCTGCACTCATGGTAACCATAACAAAAATCAATGAAAGAATCATCAGACTCATCAGAATATTTACACAATAAGCCAATAAAGAAGTCATATCACCAATGGTTAATCCCAAAGCCGGATTATTTCCACTCTTTACAATCAAATGAGCACCGGTCCATCCAATTAACAAGATACAGGAATAAACCATTAGCATCATCATTGGTGCGTTTAAGGATACAATTCCTTCTGCACGAATGAACATTTTATAAATGTTATAACTTGCTTTTCCAAATTTTCCTTTTTCGTAATCTTCTCGAACGAAGGCCTTTACCACACGCATGGATGTAACATTTTCCTGTACGCTTTCATTCATTGCATCGTATTTCTTAAATACCTGTGTGAAATATTTATGGGCATTAATGGTAATAATCACGATAAATACCGCTAAAATCAACACTGCATATAAATAAATCTGAGCCATTTTCGGTGACACGAAAAACGCCATAGCCATTGCTGTAATTAAACTAAAAGGTGCTCTGACACACATACGTAAAATCATCTGGTATGCATTCTGAATATTGGTTACATCAGTCGTTAATCTGGTAACCAATCCGGCAGAACTGAATTTATCAATATTGGAAAAGGAATAGGTCTGAATCTTTTCAAACATGGCCTTTCTTAAGTTTTTAGCAAACCCGGTAGAAGCTTTTGCTCCCCAGACACCTCCCATAAAACCGGATAATAATCCGGCAAGCGCCAATAGTAACATAATTCCGGCTGTAATATAAACAGTTTTTAAGTCTCCTTTTCCAATGGAATCAATAATCTTTGCCATTAAAAGAGGAATAAAGTTTTCTACTATAACTTCAGCCAGCATGCCAAGCGGTGTCAGTAAAGATACCACTTCATATTCTTTAATCTCTTTTGCTAACGTACGTATCATTTCTCTCTCCTTTCAAAACATTTCATTTCTTCTTCTGATAAATCAGTATGTTCCATCAAATTATGGTAAATCCGGTCCAGGTAAGTCCTTAACCGTTCTTTTTCTTCTTCATTAAATCCGTTTAATAAAATCTTTTCCGTTTCATCCCTGTGATGATGCATTTCATCATGAAACGACTGAACCAGCTCTGTTTTTCGGATGTTTTTAAAACGCTTATTTTCCTCATCCACTGTGATTTCGATATATCCCTTTTCTTCCAATCGCTGTAAGATTCCGGACATGGTAGAATGCTTGATGGAAAATTCCTGAGCCAGAACTTTCTGGGTAATCTTTTCATTTTCATGATGATCCAAATAAAAAAGGACGCACATCTGCGCTTCCGTGATATTGTATTTTTCCAGTCGTTTATTCATTCTGATTTTAAATAATTTATCAATAATCTTAAATCGATAACCTAAATACTCCATTGAACATTCTCCTTTTTTCACTTTTAACATAAAAAGAGTTACAACATGTAGCACGCTACACATTGTAACTCCGTTAAAATTTACTGTCAACAATTTTTCCTCAAAACTTTAAAATCCACAAGGTAGTGTAGAAAGAATCATGTCGATTTTTTCCTGGGTATCCACCGGTGCATAGGAGTTATCTAAAAACTCATCCGCCACCAGGTTATACTCTTCGTCAGTAGGTTGTTTATCAATGATGCTCTCTGACTTTTCCTTGGAATACCCACGACTTTCCATAAGCCGTTTAATCCTCTTATCCCGTTCACAGAATACAAACCAGATTTCGTTACACTCTTCTTCCAGTCCGGTTCCAATTAACAATGCAGATTCCACCACGACAATATCTGCCTGAGACTCCTTCATCCGTTTTCTGATTTCCTGAATTGTTGCCGGATGAGAAATGGAATTAATTTTCTTTCTTCGCTCCTCATTGCTAAAAATAAGTGTGGCCATCTTTTCTTTGTTAATCCCATTTTCGTCTACGACCTCAGGAAATTCTTCTGCGACTTTCTGAAAGATTTCTTTTCCCGGAAGCATCAGTTCCTTCGCCACATCATCAGACTTAATAATGTCAGCACCATACTGCTTTTCTAAATAGTCAAGAACCGTTGATTTTCCACTACCAACGCCTCCAATTACTCCAATAATCATAAACGCTCACCCTTCTTTTAGTGTGCTTCATCCCAATTTGCGCCTACTTCCACGCCCACTTCCAATGGAACATGTAAATCAGCCGCTTCACTCATATTACGGACAAGCAGTTCTTTTACCACTTCCACTTCATCCTCATATGCTTCAATCAACAATTCATCGTGAACCTGTAACACGATACGGGATTTCAGTTTTTTTTCTTTCAATTCTCTTGCCACCTGAATCATGGCAATTTTCATAATATCTGCAGCAGTTCCCTGAATCGGTGCATTCATTGCCACACGCTCTCCAAATTGCCGCTGCATAAAGTTTCCGGCTTTCAGTTCCGGAATCGGTCGTCTTCTACCAAACATAGTAACGGAATATCCTTTTTCCTTGGCATCAGCCACGGACTGATTCAAATAATTCTTGATTCCCGGATAACTTTCAAAATAATCGTTTATATATTGCTCAGCTTCTTTTCGGCTGATGGACAACCCCTGACTCAGTCCAAAGGAACTGATTCCATAAACAATTCCAAAGTTTACTGCCTTCGCATTTCTACGCTGTTCCTTGGTTACCTCATCGATTGGTGTTTTGAAAACTAACGATGCTGTGGCAGCATGAATATCCTTGGACCCCTTATAGGCCTCAATCAGATTCTTGTCATTGGACATATGTGCCAACAGACGTAATTCGATTTGTGAATAATCTGCATCTACAAAGACGCATCCATCCTTAGGGACAAAAACTTTTCGAATTTCTCTTCCTAACGGCATACGAACCGGAATGTTTTGTAAATTCGGATCCGCAGAACTAATTCGTCCTGTGGCAGTAATGGTCTGATGAAATGTTCCGTGAATTCTTCCATCTTCAGAAATATATCCTGCTAAACCGTCAGCATAAGTAGACTTCAGCTTCGTTAATTGACGATATTCCAAAATTTTCCCAACAAAAGGATACTCCGGTTCCAATTTTTCCAGAACTATAGCTGAGGTGGAATATCCGGTTTTTGTTTTCTTTCCACCCGGAAGATTCATTTCTCCGAACAGGATTTCTCCTAACTGCTTCGGAGAATTAATATTGAATTCATGACCTGCTTCTTCATAAATTTCCTTTTCCAGTGTTTCAATGCCAACCTGAAGTCTTTCTCCGTATTCCTTTAACTGATCAGCTTCCACACGAATTCCCGCCTGTTCCATATCATACAATGCATAGGTCAGCGGAAGCTCCATATCTGTGTAAACGGACCACATTTCTTCTTCCTGTAATTTCTTTTGCAAGGCATCCTTTGCCCGGTATACAATCAAAGCCTGATAGCAGGCATATTTTAAGATATTTTCAGGAATTTCCCCGGAAGGAGTTTCTCCTTTTTTCACCTTTGGAAAAATCTCTGAATAAGACGGCACTGTCATTCCAAGATAATCTCTGGCAATGTCATCATATTCATACACTTTCTGTAATGGATTGATGAGATATGCTGCCAGGGAAACATCAAACAAATCCGCCTCCTCAGAAGCCTGGAGAAAATCATTGTTTTCCTTAATGCCCCAAATACTGATAGACACCTTTTCTGTCATCAGGTTTCGAATCTGATCCACTAAGTATTCTTTTGTAATAAATCCTTCTTCGGTGATAAAATATGTTTTTTCACCAGCGAAGGCCACAGCAACACCAAATCCGTTCTCTTTTTTAATAAAAATTCCAATTTCCTTCTTTTCCAATGCTTCCTTGAAAATTTCATCCGCCTCAAAATAGTCTGAAATCAGTGTAAATCCTTCTTCCAAATCATTGGAGAAAGAAACATCGGAGAATTTCGAAATCATACTCTTAAACTCTAATCGTTTAATCATTTCCAGCGCATCTGCTGTATAAATCTCTCCAAAAACACAGTCCTTCACATCTACTTCCACCGGTGACTGACGGTTAATGGTAGCCAGTTCTTTACTCATTTGCGCCTTATCAAAATGCTCCATCAGCGCATTACGATTTCTCGTATTTGTAATTTCCTCGGCATTTTCATAAGCTTTTTCAATGGAGCCAAACTGTGCAATAATGGCCGTGGCTCCTTTTTCCCCGATTCCAGGAACCCCCGGAATGTTATCGGAGGAATCTCCCATTAAAGCCTTCACATCAATGAATTCCTTCGGTGAAACCTTATATAAATCAATAACATCCTGGGTATTATACTTTTCAATGGTCGTCTGACCCTTCTTTGTTTTCGGAATACAAATCGTTACCTTTTCCGATGCCAGCTGTAGCAAATCCCGGTCTCCGGAATAAACCGCCACATCAAAGCCTTCTTTTTCTCCCTCTAAAGACAAGGTTCCCAACACATCATCCGCTTCATACCCCGGAAGTTCCACCGTTGAAATATTCATTTTCTGAAGGACTTCCTTAATGAGAGGTACCTGTTCCTTCAATTCCGGAAGCATCGGCTTTCTCGTTCCTTTATACGCATCATACATTTCATGTCGAAATGTAGGCTGATGTACATCAAAAGCAACAGCCAGATAATCAGGCTGTTGCTCATCAATAATCTTAAATAAAATATTTAAAAATCCAAACACTGCATTGGTATGAATTCCTTCTGAATTGGTCATCAAAGGAACTCCATAGAATGCCCTGTTTAAAATACTATGTCCATCGACTAAAACTAACTTGCTCATATCACTATCTCCTATCGAATTTATTATAACTGTTTAAAGGAGTAGTGACAAGGTTATCTATTGATTTTTAACAGATTAAGACGTAGAGCATTAGTCACCACACAGACGCTTGATAAACTCATTGCAGCAGCAGCAAACATTGGGCTTAATTTCAAACCGAACAGAGGATACCATACCCCAGCCGCAAGTGGAATTCCAATTATGTTATATATAAATGCCCAAAACAGATTTTCATGAATGTTTTTTAAAACTCCACGACTTAGACGAATGGCAGCAGGTACATCCCTTAAACTGCTTTTCACCAGAACTATATCTGCAGCATCCATTGCTACATCGGTTCCTGCACCTATGGCAATTCCGATATCCGCCCTGGTTAACGCAGGTGCATCGTTGATTCCATCACCTACCATTGCAACCATTCCTGCTTCGCTGAATTCCCGAATTCGTTGTTCCTTCTCCTGTGGAAGAACTTCTGCCACAACATTTTCTACACCGGCTTCCTTTCCGATATATTCTGCCACCTGTTGATTATCTCCTGTAAGCATTGTTACCTGAATATCCATATCCTGTAATTGACGAACTGCTATCTTACTATCACCCTTTAACCGATCAGCCACTGCAAGCATACCTATTGTTCGATTATCCTTGGCAAAAAACAAGGTGGTCTTTCCCTGTTTCGAGTACTCTTCCGCCAGTTTCATACATTCATCACAAGGTTTTAAAGATAAGCTGTCCATATACTTCTTGCTTCCTCCATAAATCACAGAGCCATCCATAGTAGCTTTTAACCCATTTCCCACAACAACCTCAAAATTTTCTATCGGCTTCTTTTTAATTCCCTGAAGTTTCGCATAATTCACAATCGCTTTGGCTAATGGATGTTCACTTTTATCTTCTAAGGAATAAGCAACTTCTAACAGATTCGCTAAATTCTCACAGAACATATCCGTCACTTCAGTTTTTCCTTCAGTCATAGTACCGGTTTTATCAAAAGCAATAGATTTAATTTTTCCTGCATTTTCCAGTGCTGTGGCATTTTTAAATAAAATACCATTTCTTGCACCGACACCGCTCCCTACCATAATTGCCACCGGTGTGGCTAAACCAAGGGCACACGGACAACTGATTACCAACACTGAAATTCCCCTTGCAAGTGCGAATCCAACAGTTTCACCGGCAATCAACCAACCGAAAATTGTAATCAGGGAAATTCCCATAACGACCGGAACAAAAATACCGGACACTTTATCAGCAACCTTTGCAATTGGTGCTTTACTAGTCGATGCTTCCCGAACCAGTTTAATAATCTGTGCAATGGTAGTATCTTCCCCTACACGGGATGCTTTACAAATCAAATATCCTGATTGATTAATGGTGCCCGATGATACCCCATCTCCCACTTTTTTATCTACCGGAACGCTTTCCCCTGTTAATGAAGATTCATTTACTGCAGAAGTGCCTTCCATTACCACTCCATCAACCGGTATGGTTTCTCCTGGTTTTACTGCAAACAGAGTTCCCACTTTAATTTCTTCTACATCCACGATTTTCTCAACATGGCTTCCATCAGACTGAACTTCAATCATTGTGGCTGTTGGAACTTTCAACTGCATCAATCCCTTTAATGCAGTGGTTGTTTTCCCTTTTGAGTAAGACTCTAAAACTTTTCCAACTGTAATCAGCGTAACAATCATTGCCGCCGACTCAAAATAAAAATCATGCATATACTCCATAACTTTATCCTGATTTCCCAACTGCTGTGCATGAATCATTGCATATAACACATAGATACTATAAACCAGAGATGCAAAGGAACCCATTGCCACTAACGTATCCATATTCGGTGAGCGGTGAATCAGTCCCGAAAATCCGTTAATAAAAAACTTCTTATTAATGATCAGGACTCCAAGAGTCAATAATAGTTCTGCCACTCCCATGGCTACATGACTCTCCGCTAATCCCTTCAGAAGAGGCCAGTTCCACATCATATGTCCCATGGAAAGATACATTAACGGAAGTAATAATGTTAAGGATGCCACAAGACGTAATATCATCCGTTTTGTTTCCTGATCTTCCATTTCAGAATCCTGTCCGTTTTCTTTTCCCGATTTTACTGCCTTTGCATGATATCCGGCATTCTTGACAGCCTTCTCAATTTCTTTTTCAGAAATATCTCCCTGAACCTGCATGGAATTCGTCAGTAAACTTACCTGTACCGAATCCACCCCCGGAAGATCTTTTACAGCTTTTTCTACCCGTGCCTGACAAACAGCACAACTCATTCCTTTTACCTGATATTCTTTCATGTTCTTCTCTCCTATTTCATCAATTTCTGAAGTGTGTCCACCAATTCGTCCACTACTTCCTGATCTCCCTCTTTGATTTTTTCAACCACACAAGTATTAATATGATTCGAAAGCAGTCTTTTATTAAAACTGTTTAATGCAGAATGAATCGCCGAAACCTGAATCAGAATGTCGGTACAATATGCATTTTCTTCCACCATTCTCTTGATTCCTCGTACCTGTCCTTCAATTCTGTTTAATCGGTGAATCATATCTTTATATTCTTTTTCCTCACGGATTTTTATCTTAGAACAACATTCATTATTTTCACATTTCATATATCTATTTCCCTTTCCTGGATTAAATGCATTATATACCCCCTCGGGGTATATTGCAACCCTAAAATATTTTTCCGAAAACTCACAATTTCATCTTGACATTTTCACAAAGAAATGATAATATTTCTACTGTTATGCGGATGTGGCGGAATGGCAGACGCAGCAGACTCAAAATCTGCCGCCCACAAAGCGTGCGGGTTCAAGTCCCGCCATCCGCATTTCTTTTTTTTGCACAAAAAAAGAATCGGGAATCAACTCCCGATTCTTTTTCTTTTTATTTCAAATCATAATCACCATTGCTTCCGGAAACTTTATGACAGCTTCCATCTTTCGTTGATACAGCATACTTCTGATGATCATCATCTTCTTCTCCGGAATATTCAATAATGTAATAGTCCTGCTTATCAATTTCTGCAACTTCCACAAAATCAAAACTTGCAGTTTTTCCATCTGCGGTTTCATTATATTCGTCTAACTCACCATATTTGGCTTTTACCGTCTTCACTGCAGAATCATATGTGCAATCATACTTTGGAGTATAATCATAAACTCGATCCACTACTTCACTTGGAATTCCGTTTTCGTTAATGGCTACAAAACGGTATAAATTATTTCCACGTTCAAATTCAATCGGTTTCTTATACTTCTTGGAATTTTTATTCGGAGTACTTCCATCTGTTGTATAATAGATGGTGCATCCCTTTTCCGCAGTTGCTTCAATCTTCTTCATATCACGATAAGAACCACTTTCCACTGAGATTTCAGGTTCTTCCACATGAACAAAAGAAATTGTATATGTATAGATTACTTCCTTACTGGATACCCCATGCTTATCAATGGAGCAGGCACGAATCGTATAGCTTCCCTCTTTCTTTAATTTAATCGGTCCGCTATATTCGATTTTACTGTCGCTTTCCGTAACGTCGCTGCCGTCTTTTGTGTAGTAAATCGTTACATCATCGTCTGCAAGCAATTCCAGATTAATCTTTGTATTATATTCTCCAGATTCCGGATTTGCCCTAGGAATCGTACCAACATACTTATCTAATTCCGTACGTACACTAGGTGGTGCAGATGCCTTCAAGGTATCAATCTGAGATTCCATATCATGATTCTGATACAGAACATATAAGTCCTTATAGTACTGAACTTCTGTGTTGTCTAATTGAATTAATTTTTCCAAAAATTCGATTTTTTCCTTGTAGTCCCCAACAGTAACAACGTCAATATTGTATAACAGGGAATAAACCTCTAATTGCTGCTCATTGGACGAAGCATTTCTTGCTGCTTCAATGAATCGGGTTCTGGCATTAGAATAATCTTCCTGATTATAGTAAGCCCGTCCTTCTTTTATGTATTTCTGGTACTTATTTTTCATTTCATTCTCACGGAACAAATAGGTTCCTGCCACAGAAACTAAAACAGCCGCTAAGGCAATTAAAATAACAAGAAACGTATTTTTCTTGCTATTTTTCTTTTTCGATTCTGTATTCATATTCTTTTTTAGTTTCTGATTTCCCTTATTCTGTGGAACTTTGGCTCCTGCCTTATTCCCACCGGAATTCTTTTTATAATTATTGATATTTCTACCTTTATACTCATCTACCAATTCATCATCCAAATCAATTCCTTCCACTATGGATGATTTGATTTTTTCATTAGAAAGTCCCTTTCTTCCACCGGCATATGCTGTAAGCTTTACTCCACAATGAGGACAAGTCCTCATGGATTCTCGAACCGGTTTCCCACACTTTGGACAAATCATATTCCTAAACCTTCCTTACTCATTTTTTCTACGCTAAAATATATCACATTCTACTCTGTTTTACAAACAGCAGTATTCTTTTTCGAAAAAATACAGCCACAATAACGCTGTCGATATAAATTAAATTCTTTAGACAATTCAATGGAACGCTTATATCCATCCTTCTTCTTAAAATCAGAGAACAAATAATGAATGCCATAATCATGCTGCAAGTCCGCACCGATTTCATTCAGTTTCTTTGCATTCTTTAACGGACTAATGGACAATGTGGTTGTAAAATAATCGTATCCACCAATCAAAGCTTTTTCCGCAGTACGCTCCAGTCGCAGTTTATAACATTCAAAGCAACGCTTTCCGCCCTCTTCGCAGGCTTCCAATCCATGAGCGATTTCATAAAACTCCTCCGGATTATAATCTTCAATAATCACCTTAACAGGATTCGGAAATTCCTTTTCCTTTACGAAACGCACCAGTTCAAATGCCCGCTGCTGATATTCATCCTTAGATGAAATATTCGGATTATAATAATACACATCAATCAAAAAGTATTGAGACAGATACTCCAAAACATAACTACTGCAAGGTGCACAGCAGGCATGAAGTAAAAGCTTAGGCTTCTTTTCTTCTTTTTCAATCTGTTTTAATTTCATTTCCAAAACTTTTTGATAATTAATTTTATACATGTTACTTCTCCAAAATGCTCCTGTCTCTAATCACTGAAAATCGACACAAAAACTGTTGCGCTTGAAAAAACAAACGCAACAGCCATTCATGCTCTTACTTACGCATATCCTTTTTATTCAATTCCAAATACTTTTGATATGCCTTTTTTAAGATCATTTTCTCATTCGGGAATTTCAGCAAATGGATTGCTTCAATGTATCGATAGTACCCCGAATGAACAAAAAATTCTTCACGCTGTGGTCTACTGAAATAATTTTCGGCGGACATCAAATACCAATGTACCTCTTTTTCTACCACATTCCTTGGAATGTTAAATGAGTATTCACTTTTTCCTACATATTCAATAATCTTCGCTTTTACTCCAGTTTCTTCTCGTACCTCTCTTAACGCTGTCTGCTCATGCGTTTCTCCTGCTTCCACAGTACCTTTCGGTAAAACCCATCCTTCATATCTGTTACGACAATTTTTGTATAGCAGTAAAATTTTGCCACGAAATATAACCACACCGCCACAACTGACCGCTTTTTCCATAGCGATTCCTCCTGTTTCATGTGTGCCGCACCATCACGGATTTTCGTTACTATTCATTGATTTAAGTATACAAAAATAAGTTACTTATTGCAAGTAAACTACGTATGTTAATTGAAATAACGGTCAAAAACTTTTTTCGCACATTCCTTTGCCGAACCTTGAGAATCATCAATATTATCAAGAACAACAGCAATTGCCAGCTTTTTATCTCCTTTTTTCGCATATCCTACAAACCAGGAGTTAACATTTCCATCTCCGGATGAATGTAAATCCGCAGTACCGGTCTTTCCGTATGCCTTATAGTCACAGTTTGCAAAAATCTTTGCAGTTCCGTACTGACATACCGCAGCCATATATTTTGACAGTTGCTTTGCTTCCTTCTCTGTCATCAGCGTTTTTGCCTCCGACTGATGCGCCTCTTTCACGACTGCTCCATCATCCGTAACCACTTCAGAAATAAGGTACGGTTTCATCATCACACCGTGATTTGCAATTGCAGAAGCAATCATTGCCATCTGAGCCGGAGAAACAAGAACATCCTGCTGACCAATACTGGATTCTGCAACATAGTAATCATTGTATTTTTCTGATGTTTCATCTAATTCAAAACTACCACTCTTCACATAGGAAGTAGTTCCGGTCTTTAAATCACTAAGCGGAAGCGGATTATTAAACAATAAATCTTCTGCCGTACGATTAAAGACATCTGTATCAATTTCCAATCCCATGGATGCAAAAGCACCATTACAAGAATTAGCAAAGGCTTCTTCCAGGCTTTCGCTTCCATGAACATTGCCGTTATAACATTTCATTTTAAAATGATCAAACGAAGTGGTTCCATTACATTGGAACTGGAAATCTTTATAATTCGAATTTTGTCGCATATAAGCCAGAGTGGTTACAATTTTAAATACAGAACCCGGCATATATCGTCCCTGTGTGGAGCGATTCATAAACGGGGCATTGGTCTTTTTATTTAATTTTTCCCAGTTTTCTTCTAAATTTTCCGGATTGTACGATGGCTTGGACGCAGAAACATAAACAGCTCCCGTATCCGGATCCATAACAAAAATCCCCCCTTTAAAATCTCCTAAGGAATCATAGGCTGTTTTTTGCAAATCAACATCCAATGTAGTATTGATATTACATCCCTGAAGAACCTTGCCTGTAAAATCATCTTCAATCTGTTTCAGCGGATTCTTCTTTGGCATCACCAGGTCATAATTACAAACATCTTCCAAACCGGTGAATCCCTTTGTTGTATATCCAACAACCTGAGCGAATGTCTTTCCATAAGGATATCTTCTGACATCATCTTCAAAATCATCCGGAGTCTCATTGGTATCTGTATACGCTAATTCTTCCCCGCCCTTCGCATAAATGGTTCCACGAACAACCTTCTTTGCCTGCTCTTTAATTCGTCCGTTCTGAGAGCTGGAAATCACCGTCGGTGCATCTTTTAACACAAAATGAACGTAATATCCAAGCATAAAAACAAAAATGAAGGAAAATATAATGGTAGTTACAAGAGTTTGTTTATTCAGTCGTCTTTCTTCTTTTCGTTTTTGCTTAATATCTTTCTTGTAATTCTGTCGAGACATAACGTTCTCCTTTCATTGGTTTTTTACGTTGTTTTGGTGTTTTTTTCTTACTTCCGACAATTGCCAGGCCCTGAATAATCGAAAAGACTAAAAGGATGCTGACAATGGAACTTCTACCACTACTGATTAATGGAAGCGTTACACCAGTAGATGGTATCATATTAATTGCACCACCAACGGTCAGGATTACCTGAATTGCATATCCAACACCTAATCCTACACACACAAGACGATTAAATGTGCTTTCCTGTTCCATTCCCGTCGCCAAAAATTCAATAAAACAACTTAAACATACAAGAATTAAAAGTCCTGCAAAAATGGCACCAAACTCCTCACCGATTGCTGAGAAAATAAAGTCATTTTCTACCAAAGGAACTTTTTTCGGAAATCCCTGATATAACCCGGTACCGGATAATCCTCCACTTCCTAAAGCAAATAAGGACTGGGCCACCTGATGACTGGATCCGTTAACAGTTTCTTCTGCCAACGGATTCTGCCATGCTTGAACACGAACCTGAATATGCGGGAACAGATGATACGCTACATAAGATGCCACAGCCATTCCGCCGCCTCCCAAAAACAGATAAATTGATTTTCTGGAAGCAACATAAACCATAAACAGATACATTGTAAAAAAAATCAAGGCACTTCCCAAATCCGTGGAAAATACAAGAATAATTACATAGATTCCTGCAAAAATTGCAGAAACAAACACCTGTTTCAAATTAGCGGTTTCACCTAATACCGCTGCAACAAAAAATACAAATATAATCTTTACAAATTCAGATGGCTGAATTCGCACACCACTAATGATGATATAAAGTCTTGCACCGTTAATCATAGATCCAAGAATAATAACCGCTACTAACAAACCGATTCCCACAAAACAATAAACCCATGTCAGGTTCTTCCACCATTCGAACCGGCTCATAAAGAACGGAACCATCAAGGAGAAAATGGTCATAACCGATACAATCATGAACTGCATAATGCTTCGTTCCATTCCCAATCTTGCAAGAACGATAAAGCCAATGGTCAATAACATACACATATTACTTAAAATAGCTTTATTGATATTCGGATAAATAATCGGAAATACCCCTAAAACAATAATCAGATAACATAACTGTACACCGCCTAAAATAATGACATTTAACTCACTGGTGTCCGTCTGATTCATATATACCAAAAAAATCCCCAACAGATACGTCAGAAATATTGCCGCATTCTGTCGCTGGAAAATGCCAGCTTTATCTTCCGGTCTTTTATGCCGCAAAGCACTAAAAGATTCCCATGTATAAAAAAACATGAGGACGATAAATAAATATTTTGAAATCACATTAATAAAAGTTTCCATATTCTTCTCCATTATTTACAGGACGCCTCTGGTATAGTGCCCCCTTGTTGTATTTTCATCTTCCTGAATTTTCTGATTCTGAATCAGAGCCTGTTCTGCTTTCTCCATAATTTCGCAAACCTCATTCTTTGATTCCGTTGTAAACGAAACCCGAAATGAAGAAACGGACATTCCTTTTAGTTCTTCTGCAAATTTAAATAAGGATAGTGCCTTGCAATTCAACATTAAATTATAGCAATAATCACAAACACACTGTACCGTAAATAAATTTCCTTTCCGATCCTTTAGTTCGTATCTTTGATTATTTTTATCACATTGATTTAATGTTTTCAAGCCGCATCCTGCGGAAATCATCAACGGAATAAATCCATAAATGATCATTTCGCTATCCTGACAGTTTAGATTTCTCAATTCCTTTGCATTCAATTCCACCGGCAACGTTGTAGTTCCCTGAAACTGTTCATAAAAGTCCGTAGCAAAATCATTCATCATATAGATATTATAGTCAAAACGAATTTCAAGATTCAACGATTGTTCCTGAATCCAATAATATTCTTCGATATTTCGAATCAAGACTCCATCTACCTGACTAAGAAGATTGAAATATCTCTTCTCAAAGAATTGTTCATTCTTCATTCGGAATACATACGGCAAAGCCAGAAATATTTTCCGGTTCTGCTTCTTTCCCAAAGTAATACATGCTTTCATATTTTCCAAAGAAAACTGTGCTGCTTCCAAATAAATAGTCTTTAGAAAATCATAATCCAATACCGCCTGAAACTGTTCCCTGTTCCAAACAGTCGCACTCACACTGGTCTCTTTGGATATTACCGTTTTTACCGGCTTTCTTTCAGAATTCATTGGAACAGCATTTTGTTTTTGAAACTGACCAAGAATTTCCTGTTCTATCTGTTTTATAAACGTTCGACGAAGTTCTTTTATTTCGCCAATCGGTAAAAAAACATCTTCATCCATTTGTATTTCGATTTTTTTAGCCACAAAATCTGTATTTCCTAATTTTGCGATTTGTTTTCGTAAGGTCTCTTCATCTAACGGCTTCTTTTCAGCAGTTTCCGGCTGAGCACCACAGACGATGATTTCTTTTTCGTACGGTTCCGTTTCCAGACCAATTTTCGTCTGAATAGATAAAGGCTCTCCTTTTCTACAGTAAACAGAAATATTTAATGGTTCCTTTAATTTCTTTCCGGAATATTCTTTCTTTAAATATTCCGTGTAGCTTTCATTTTCTTTTCGAAACTCGACCTTTTTCAAGGAAATCATATTTCTGCCATTATGCTGATTATAATAGCTTTCACTGAATCCATTCCGTTGAAAAAGGCTCAGCAATTTTTCATAATCATCCCTTGACACCTGATAATGTTCCGAATCTTCCAGATATAAATCTAAATATTTTCGGTATATCTCAACAACACCGGCAATATATTCCAGTTTTTTCATTCGACCTTCAATTTTCAACGAATAAACACCGGATTCAATAATTTTAGGAAGAATCTCTATTGTACAAATATCTTTTGGACTGATGATATATTTTTCATTTTTTTGATTTATCGTTTTAGAATCTTTTCGTAAATCATACTCCATTCTGCAAGGTTGTGCACAACGACCTCGATTTCCACTTCGTCCTCCTATAAAGCTACTCATCATACATTGACCTGAGTAACAATAACACAATGCCCCATGAACGAAACTTTCAATTTCCATATGAGTCTTATCATAAATATTTTTTATTTCTCCGAAAGATAATTCTCTCGGAGTAACAATTCTGGTAACGCCATACTTTTTTAAGTCTTCCGCGGTTCGATATCCCATAATGGTCATCTGAGTACTGGCATGAATCGGTAAATCCGGAAAGGACTGGTGTACATATCGAAGTACTCCATAATCCTGAACGATGACTGCATCCAATCCTGCCTCATATAACGGTTTTAGAAAGTCAAATAACCGCTCTTTAATTTCTTTATTTTTAAGTAAAGTATTAATTGTTAAATATATTTTTTTGTGATGTAGGTGTGCATATGCAATAACATCCAACAATTCTTCCATGGATAAATTGTTTGCACTGGCTCGGGCTCCAAACAATTCTCCGCCAGTATATACAGCATCTGCACCGGCATTCAGTGCAGCAATGACACTTTCATAACTGCCACCTGGAGCTAATAACTCAACTTTCATATTCATATCCTCAATCAAACAGTCCAAAATTTATCAATTTCAATCCTAAAACAAAGATTAAGCGACCAGGCAAAAATACCTGATCGCTTACATTTATTTCTTGATTTTTGCTTGAAGTTTTACAACTTCTTTTTCCAGTGATTTGATCTTTTCCAAAGCTTCCTCCAATTCTTTCTTTGCTGTTTCAGCCTTAGAATCGGAAATAATCAGTTCATGCTTTAAATCATAAACTTCTTTTTCTTTGATTTCCAAATCACTTTCCAACAAATCAGCTTGTTTTTTTGCTTTAAAGTAATCATTCGCTATATTGATTTCAAGAAGAATTCTCTGCATGTCCATCTTCTGCATCCGATAGCTGTCATTTTGCTTAAACTCCATAATCATATTATTAATGTATGAAGCTACTTTCTGCAAATATGCTTCGCTTTCAAAGCCTCCGATATTATAAATTTTCCCGTCAATAATTACGTCGATATAATTCTTCGATGACATCTTTTTCTCCTTGTTTCTCGATATTAACGTACAATCAATTATTTCTTAGTTTTAGCCTTAACAACCTTACTCCAATCACTCTTCTGCTTTCCGTTTACACTACGAACACGGATGAAGTATTTCTTGTTAGATTTTAATTTCTTAATTGTAACAGATTTCTTCTTTGTAGCCTTTAATACTTTTCCACCTTTGATTTTGTTCTTTTCTTTATCGTATTTTGTTCCATACTGAACTTCATACTTCTTAGCGGAGATTCCCTTCTTGAAAGAAATCTTTACAGATGTTTTCTTAATTTTCTTAACCTTAACTGTAGCTGGAGCAACAGGACCCTGTGCACCTGCAACAACCTTCATGTCTTTTACTTCAATTGTTCCGGACATGTTATTTTCATTAATATATTCTTTTAAGAATGCACCGAATGCAAATTTAAATCCAACAGTCGCCTGTTTTCTCTTAGCCTGATATGTAGCAACAGAACTTGGAATCTTAACGCTGAATGTTACATTAACCCAGCCGTCACCAGCTGTATTGCTGCTGTCTAACTTAACGAAGCTAGAGAAATCTTTTAATACAGTCTTATTAGTTTCAACAACACTCTTTCCAGCCTGAGTAGCCTTTAAGCCTTTAAGTTTTAAAGCAGCTCCGTCTGCATCTGTGTCATCATACATCTTAAAGTGAACATGCTTAATATAATTGAACTTTCCTGTTCCTTCGTTGTAGTATGTTTTATCCTTACGTTCTACTTCTTTTTCCAATTCATTCTTTAATGTGCTCTTAATTTTGAAAGATACATTATATGTACGACCTCTGTCAACATTAATAATCTTAGTAGCTGTAACGCCCCATGGGTTAGACTGTGCAACAGTTCCCATTGGAGTCCATGTAGCACTCCATCCAGTACTTACTACGTTCATTGTGAATCCATTAGCAGATTTAGCAGTGATGCTTGCATTTTCACCAAAACATTTATGTGAATCCTGAACTCCCCATGTATCTGCATGTTTAGAAACAGTAGGATCACTGGTTCCTTTCTTCTTGTTATTTTCTTTAATCGCATCATTTAATGCTTTTAACTGAGCATCTGTAACCTTATCGCCTACATAATGCTGATCTGTTAAAGTATTTCCAGTATTAAGAAGGCTATGATACCAGCAGATATTCTTTTTCGCCTTTGATTCACCTGCCACATGATCTTCATGTGTATAAATAGAATAACCAGACCAAGCCTTTCCTGTGGAAACCACATCAGTTCCTGTACTTACAGCCGCAGAAACAGACATTGCTGAACCAACGATCATAGTTGCGGATACAGCAACAGCGACTAATTTCTTTGAAATTTTTCTCATTTTTCCATTCTCCTTTATAATTTTATGATAATAATAAGTTTACCATTTTTATTCTTCTTTTTCAACACCTAGATGCTCAAAGGCACGTAAGGTGGCAATCCTTCCTTTCGGTGTTCTTTGAATCAGTCCATTCTGTAATAGATATGGCTCATACACATCTTCAATCGTTCCTGAATCTTCCCCTAACGCAGCCGCCAGAGTATCCAGGCCAACCGGTCCCCCCGCAAATTTAAAAATAATCGTTTCCAGGATGCTACGGTCGCCCTTATCTAAACCTAATTTATCCACTTCCAGTAAATCCAATGCGGTTTTTGCCACTTCTTCTGTGATCACACCATCATAACGCACTTCTGCAAAATCTCTTACTCTTTTTAAAAGACGATTTGCAAGACGTGGCGTCCCCCTGGAACGTCTCGCCATTTCTTCAGCGCCTTTTTCCTGTATTTCTACTCCTAACACTTCTGCAGAACGCAGAATAATCTGTTTTAATTCAGCCACAGTATAGAATTCCAGTTTATTAATGACTCCAAATCGGTCTCTCAGCGGTGCAGTCAAAAGTCCCGCTCTAGTGGTGGCACCAACCAAGGTAAACTGCGGAATATCGAGACGAATGGAACGAGCAGCCTGTCCTTTTCCAATCATGATATCAATGGAATAATCTTCCATAGCTGGATACAAGACCTCTTCCACCTGTCGGTTCAGTCGATGAATCTCATCGATGAACAACACGTCTCCCGGTGCCAGATTGTTTAAAATTGCAGCCATTTCCCCTGGTTTCTCAATGGCAGGACCGGATGTCGTTTTAATATTCACTCCCATCTCTTCTGCGATTATGGTAGCCAATGTGGTCTTTCCTAATCCGGGCGGACCGTAAAACAGAACATGATCCAAAGACTCTCCTCTGGTTTTTGCTGCTTCAATAAATATCTTTAAATTATTCTTCACTTTTTCCTGTCCGACATACTGACTCAACCGGCTAGGTCTCAACCCATTTTCAATAATTTTATCCTCGGTCATAGCTTCTGTCTGAATAATTCTCTTTGTCATAAATCAACCTCTGATTTTCATTTTTTATAAAGCAATATTTTTCAATGCAAGTTTTAAAAGTTCCTCCACATCCATTGTTTCGGAATTCGGAACACTTTTCACCGCCTGGAATGCCGCCGTCTGGGAATATCCTAAGGACGTTAATGCCTCGATGGCATCTGTCTGTGCAGAAGACGCAGTATTTTTTCCAAATGTTTCCGTTCCAGGAGAAGCAATCACTTCTTCAATGGAAATCTTATCTTTTAATTCTAGAATCACTTTCTGTGCCGTTTTATTTCCAATTCCCTGTGCCTTTGCAATGGCTTTAGAATCCCCGGAAATAATTGCCATTTGTAAACTGTCACCCGGGCAGGCAGAAATAATTGCCAAACCACCTTTCGGTCCTACCCCGCTGACTCCCAACAGCATTTTATAAAGTTTCAGTGATTCTCTCGATAAAAATCCAAATAATTGTATGGCATCCTCACGGACGCTGAGATACGTATGAATTTTCACTTCTTCCCCAATTCCTAAAATTTCCAAATCAGACTGTGGCATAAAAATGTTATATCCTATTCCCTCATGATCCACAATGACCTGATCCAATTCAATTTCTTCTATAATACCTTTTATGTAGGAAATCATAATTAACTCCATTTCATATGATTGTCTTTAAAACAAGCGCCCAAAGCAGAACAAATGTTTCCCTCGTATCATAACACATTTCTTATATTTATACAAATAAAATCTATCCCTTATCACGGGCTCCATTCTCTGAGAAATCTTTCGCTGGTTTCCATATTTCTTTTTAGTACTCATTTTTCTATTTTCCATCTGTTTCGTCATTTTTTTGATAGAATAGAACCAATAAAATAACGCACGAAAATGTAGGAAAAGGAGAAAAAATGAAAGAAAAAATATGTATTATTATGTCCCTTCTTCTGTTACTTTGCAGTATCTCTGTAACAGAAGAATTTTATGTGGTTCCGGCAAATGCTGAAACCATCAACAACTATGGTTTGCAGGATAATATTCAGGACGGCGTCATTCTTCATTGCTTTGACTGGACTTACAATGACATCAAGGCCGAATTACCAAACATCGCCAAAGCCGGATTTACCAGTATTCAGACTTCTCCGGCACAGACCGGTGTTAATTCCGGAATCTGGTACTGGCTCTATCAGCCTCTGGGATTTTCTGTATCATCCAATGACCTTGGAACCCGAAGTGAACTACAGCAATTATGTACAGAAGCAGAACGTTACGGAATTAAGGTTATTGTAGATGTTGTTGCCAATCATCTTGCAGGAAATCACACCAATATCCAGAGTGATTTGAAAGACAGCAAATATTGGCACACCTACGGACAAATCAATAATTATTCCGACCGTTACGCTGTCACATACGGCGACCTTGGAATGCAGGATATTGCTTCAGAAAACGAATATGTTCAGCAACTGGTTCGAAACTATATTCTGGATTTAAAATCTCTTGGAGTCGATGGAATCCGTTGGGATGCTGCAAAACATATCGGTCTTTCAAGTGAAGGATGTGGATTCTGGTCTACGGTATGTCAGAATTCCGGACTTTACCACTACGGAGAAATCTTAGGAGAACCCGGGGCTTCCACAGCTTCCAAAAATAATGAATTAATGGGCGAATATACCAGTTATATGAGCGTTACAGACAGTTCCTACGGTCAGAGTCTTAGAAATGCCTTTAACGAAGGAAAGGCGCCAACCAGTTACGGAAACTGGACCACCAAAGGAATTCATCCAAACAAATTGGTCTACTGGGGAGAAAGTCACGACACCTGGTCTAATGATAAAGAATCCGGATATTCCAACGAAATGACCCAGAATGTTATTGACCGTGCCTACGCAATGGCTGCCAGCAGACAATCGGCCACTGCCTTATACTTGTCCCGTCCTTCTTCTGCGGTCAAAACACAGATTATGGCGGGTGCCAAAGGAAGTACACATTTTAAGAGTGCTGAGGTTTCCGCAATCAATCACTTCCATAATGCTATGGTGGGACAAAGCGAATATTTTGTTTCTTCCAATAATGTGGCAGCAGTCTGCAGGGAAAAAGGTGTTGTTATTGCCATGGGTTCCGGTAGCGGTGCTGTTTCCATTCCGAATGGCGGTTCTTTAGTGGAACCGGGAACATACAAAGACGAAATCACAGGAAACACCTTTACGGTTACCTCTTCTACTATTTCCGGTACGGTAGGAAGCACCGGAATTGCTGTGGTATATGATTACGAAAATAGTATTACTTCCACAACTCATACGGCATATATCGATTTGCCTTCCGGTTGGAGCACTCCGGTTTCCTGCTATGTCTATGACCAAATTGAAGGAACAACCAATGCAGGATGGCCTGGGGTCGCCATGACATACGATTCTAAAACCGGCTACTATAAATACGAAATCCCGGACAATATCACAACTCCTCGTGTTATTTTCTATAGTAGTTCTACCAACCGCTATCCCGGGGATCAGCAGGAAGGACTCTCCATGGATGGTGGTGCAAACTGGCTTTACCAGAACGGCGTATGGAAACAATTTAATCCTAATGAAGTAACGACTGAGAAGCCTACGGAAACAACCACTTCCGCACCTTTGGAACGTCCAGTTGTACCAACCGGGGTTTTGGTGACAAGCAACGCACCGGGAAGTATTACCTTTGTTATGGGAAATCCATTGAATGGTCAGACTTATAATGTATATCTGGACGGAGTCTTCCGGGAGAATGTGGTATTGGCACAATATACTTACACCGGAATCACACCGGGACATCATACCTTAAGCTTGTCTGGTGTACTAAATGGTTTTGAATCCGATAAAGTTACTTTTGACGTGGATGTTCAAGGTGAAGAAACCACCACGGTAGCACCAACTACTGCGGAACCAACCACAAAAGAAATTACAACTAAGGAGGAAACTACCACACCGGAACCGACTACAGAGGAAACTCCGGAAATCAAAATTGCAGGCTTCCAGATTAATCCTTCGGTGGAGGGATTCCGAACAGTCTTTACCATTACCGGTAGCCAGACGAATGTTCAATCAATCGGATTGATTTACGGGTTGAAAGACCATGCAGCAACTTCAGATATGGTTTTAAACAGTTCCAACAAAACTGTATTTTCCTACAGCGATTCCAGCACCGGAATTTCCGGAAGCTATACAGATTCTTTACTGGAAACTTCTACGAGTGTTGGAACAAACCGATATATGATGACTATGAAATATGGTTCATTGAATAAGAATTTCTTTAACGCTCCAATTTATATACGTGGATACTTAGAGAAAAAAGATGGAACCATTCTCTATGGAGACATTCAGGAAATAACTGTTTATCAGATTGCAAATTATCTCTATCAAAATAAGAAAATGAACAGTCTTTCCTCACATCAGTACTTATACGAAAGAATTTTATCAAGGTTGAATCCTCAATACCAAATCATAAACTATTAAACAAAGAAAAACCGATGGTATCTAAGAAATACCATCGGTTTCTTATTTGTTTTTTGTTTTAATTGATACCCGGAAAAATCGTTGCAAAAATTCTCTGGAGCGAAACGGAACCAAAGGTTCAATATAGCTGGTCTGTGCAATCGTCCGATTCATCACAATAGCAAGTACTCCGACAATACATCCTGCAATAAATCCCCAAAGACCAAACAACTGCGTTAAAATCACTGCAATGATTCGCAGGAATTTTATGGAATAGGCAAGTTCATAGTTTTCGTGAGTAAAATTGGCGATTGCCACTACTGCCATATATAACATGGTATGTGGGTTAAACCAACCGGTCTGCACCGCATAATCTCCGATGACAATTGCAGCAATTAAACTGAGAGGCGTGTTCAACGTGCTGGGCGTATTGATTGCCGCCAGTTTTAATCCGTCAATGGATAGTTCCAACAAAATAATTTGCCAGAAAATCGGAATATGGTCCACTTGATTATATTGGGCAAAACTCAGCCAATCCGGAACCATCCCGGGATGATTGGCATAAAGAAGAAATAAGGGGATGAGGACAAAGGACATCACCGCCATAAAGGCTCTGGCCAAACGCAAATAGGTTCCTGTTATCGGCGGAAAGTAATAGTCATCCGCTTCTTCAATCACATCAAAAATGGTTGTAGGTAAAAGCATTGCCGCCGGAGAATTGTCTACCAGAATGGCTACCTGCCCTTCCAGAATTTCCGCAGCAGCCGTATCCGGTCTCTCTGTATAACGAAACTTCGGAAAAGGGTTAAACCAATGTCCCTTATAAAGACATTCCGCCAGACTTTCCTGATTCATGGGAAGGGAATCAATTTCAATTCTGCTTAACTGCTTTTTAATTCGTGACAAAAGATTCACATCCACCCGGTCTGCCATATAACAGATTGCAATATCCGTTCGGGAACTGGTTCCCACCCGGACAATTTCACACATATATTTCGGGCTACGGATTCGTCTTCGAATTAAAGCGGTGTTATAGACAATAGTCTCTACAAAACCGTCTCTGGAACCACGGAGCACCTTATACTTTTCCGGTTCCATGACGTTTCTGGCCGGGTACTGTCTCGTATCAATGAGAAAAGCCTGATCAAAGCCATCCATAACCATACAGGTTACACCGGACAACAATAAGGTTATGACATTGTACTCATCCCCATAAAGATCCACTTCCACATAAGGAATGAAACAATCCGAAAACCTTTTGGGATCCTCCCCCACCTGCTCCGGTTTCACCTGATAAAAACTATCCTGTAGACGCTGCATCAGATCTTCCTGACAAAATCCGTTAATAAAATAAAACGCGGCTTTTCTGCCACCAATTTCCGTCTCCTTTTTTAATAAATCAAAACTGTCCTGAATCCGTAACAGCTGATCAATTTTATCTGTATCTTTTTCAAAATTTCCGGTAATAAATTTTTCTATTTCCATGCAAAACACCTCACACTGTATTTATTGTGTGAGGTGTTTTAAAAAATATACATGAATCAATATTTCATTATAGCTTTTCAATGATTTTCTTTGGACATTTTTCTGCACAGGCTCCACACCATTCACAGATGTCCTGCTGAATCCAGGCAATGTTGTAATCAAACTGAACCGCATTGACCGGACAGATTTTTGCACACATACCGCATCCAATACAACCAACACTACATGCCTGCATTACATCTTTTCCTTTGTTCTTGGAAGAACATTTTACCATATACTTAGTATCCTGTGGAATGATAGAAATTAATCCCTTCGGGCAAGCATCCACACATTTTCCACATGCCTTACATTTCTCTCTGTCAACGACAGCTTTTCCGTTTTCAATATGAATCGCATCAAATTCACAAACCTTGACACAGGAACCTAATCCTAAACAACCATAGTCGCAGGCTTTCGCTCCGCCTCCCGGAATATTCGCTGCGTCCTGACAGGACATATTTCCGTGGTAATTATATTTATTTTTGGAAACTTCACAATCTCCCGCACAGGCTACATATGCCATTTTCGGAACAACTTCTGCTTCCACTCCCATGATTTCGGCAATCACTTTGGCAACCGGTGCACCACCTACCGGGCAGGCAGCCGGATCACTTTCTCCTTTTGCAATTGCTGCAGCAAGACCATCACAACCAGGATATCCACAACCGCCACAGTTATTTCCCGGCAACGCTTCTCGTACTGCAACCTCTTTTTCATCCACTTCCACAGCCAGGAATTTACCGGCAATACCCAGCGCAATTCCAATCAGAAGGCCAACTCCGCCTACTATCAATACAGCGTAAAATACTTCCATTTTACTCCTCCATTTATATCAATCACTAAATCTTCTTAAATAACTCCTGTAAATCCGGTAAAAGCAATTGCCATTAATCCGGAAGCCAGCAATACCATCGGGGTACCCTGAAACGGCTTTGGAATATCGTTCATTTCTGATTTTTCACGAATTCCCGCAAGAATTACGATAGCAATCAGGAAACCTCCGGACGTTCCAAGGGAACAAGCCATACTCTGTAAAAAGCTGTACCCATTATCAATATTTGAAATTGCAACACCTAATACTGCACAGTTTGTGGTAATCAATGGAAGGTATACTCCCAATGCCTGATACAATGGCTTTACAAACTTCTTCAAAATCATTTCCACTAACTGAACCAAAGCTGCAATCACAAGAATAAATACAATGGTCTGAAGATACTCCAGTCCTAAAGCAACCAGGACACCATAATAAACACCATAAGTTACCGCAGATGCAATCAGAATAACGAAGATAACTGCAGCACCCATTCCGGCTGCGGTGTCAGTTTTCTTGGAAACGCCGAGGAACGGACATAAACCTAAGAACTGGCTAAGAACAACATTGTTTACCAGTGCTGCCGCAACAGCAATTAATAATAACTGAACCATTTATGCCTCCTCCTTTTCTGCTTTCTCACAAGCGGTATAATCATTTCCACATCCGGAACATCCGGCACAGCCCTGTTCACACTGAAGTTTTCTAGGCTTCTTGCCCTGTCTCATACGAATATAATTCTGTGTAGCAACCAGAAATGCCAATACAAAGAAGGCCCCCGGTGCCATGACAAAAATACCAATTCCATCCCAGGACGGAATGTTGTGTCCCAAAATAGTACCTGCACCTAAGATTTCACGGAACGCTCCCAATAAGGATAAGGCAATGGTAAATCCAAGACCCATTCCGAGACCATCCAAGATGGATAAGATTACAGGATTTTTTGAAGCATAGCTTTCTGCTCTACCTAAAATAATACAGTTTACTACAATCAAAGGAATATAAATTCCCAACGATTCATTTAAAGATGGCAGATACGCCTGCAATAAGAACTGAAGAATGGTAACGAAACTAGCTACGACAACAATAAATGCCGGCACACGCACACCATTCGGAATAATCTTTCGAAGCATTGAAATTACCATATTGGACATAACCAAAACGGCCAGGGTACTCAGACCCATTCCTGCACCATTCATCAAGGATGATGTTACCGCAAGGGTCGGACACATTCCAAGAATCAGAACGAATGTAGGATTTTCCTTAATGATTCCGTTAAATAAACGTTCTACATACTTATTCATTCTGGTCACCTCCCTGAATATAATCTGCACAGGCAATTGCAGCGTTTACCCCATGGGTTACTGCATTGGTGGTAATGGTTGCGGAACTGATGGCATCAATTTCATTTTCAGCCATGGCTCCTGCTTTATTGTATGCAAAGAAATCTACCTTTTTATCCTTAAACTGCTGTTTAAAGGAATCTTCTTTTGCTTTCATTCCAAGACCCGGTGTTTCATTCAATGACAGGAATGAGATCCCCTTCACCGTGCCGTCCTTTAAAATACCAACTGTCATCTGGAGGCTTCCACCATAAGCTTCTTTATCTGTTACAGTCACAATATAACCAATTTCTTCCCCGTTCTGATCCATTGCAGAAACAGCCTCATTAATTTCCGCGTTGAACGGTTTAATGGTCGAAATCTTGTTGTTTTTTTCATTCTCAGAAATCTTCTTTGAAACCTCTTTATCCACATCACTATAGTTTACGTCGGAAAGTTCCTTGTAATCCTTCATGTTCGGCATAACTTCCTTATATGCCGCAAGTTTCACCTTCTCTTCCTGAGAAGCTCTGGCGTCTTTCGTCACGTTATAGACTACACCTAATCCCAGCCCGGCAATCAATGTGATGGCAAACAATATCAACGTATCTTTTATCATATTTTTCATTCTATTGTTCTCCTTTCACAATACCAAAAGCTCTTGGAATCGTATATTTTTCAATCAATGGAACAAGCAGGTTACAGAAGATGATTGCAAAGGAAACACCTTCTGCATTGGCTCCAAAGGTTCTGAAAATCGCAGTTAATAAACCAAGAAAGATTCCAAACACATAACGCCCCCTCTTGGTAATCGGAGATGTGGTATAGTCTGTCGCCATAAAGAAGGCACCAAAAACAAGACCACCGCCAAGAACCTGACGAAGCAGGAAATCCACATCATATTTTCCGTGAAACAGCATGATACAAACTGCAAATACCGCAATATATGTAAGAGGGATTCTTAAATCAATAATCTTACGAACCACCAGATACAGTACCCCAATCAGTAATGCAAGAACACTGGTTTCACCAATGGTACCAGCATATTTTCCAAGGAATAAATCCATTAAGGAGGTAGCTGTTTCTCCTGCATTCTTTAATGCAGTCAGTGGTGTCGCGCTGGAAACCGCATCTACTCCCGGAACATCCTTCGGGAAAAATGCTGTCATATCAGCAGCAAAGGATAATGCCAGAAAACATCTAGCCCCTAAAGCTGGATTCATAAAGTTCTGACCCAGACCACCAAACAACTGTTTTACGATAATAATTGCAAAAGCACCACCTAATACAGCTTTCCAATAAGGGAAGGTGCACGGGAGATTCAATGCAAGAATCATTCCGGTTACTACGGCACTAAAATCAAATAAAGTGCTTTCTCTTTTTGTAATCTGATTAAATAAGAATTCTGAGAGCATACAGCTGGCAACCGTAACCAGAACTAAAAGCAATGCTCGAATTCCATATTTTGTACCAAATAAATTTGCCGCGTTATAAACACCAAAAGCGGCTGCCGGTATCATGGCAAGAACAACATCAATCATAATTCTCTGTGTTGTCAGTTTCGCCTTAACATGAGGGCTTGAAGATACATTAAACAATTGATTTCACCCTTACCCTTTCCTACGTGCAGCCTGAACCTTACGTTTCATAGTACGTACAGACTGAGTAATATTTCTATTTGCAGGACAGTTATAATTACATGTACCACATTCGATACATTCCATGCCATGCAACTTCACAAACAGTTCCATATCATCTGCATCTGCAGCCTGTGCCAGTTTCGCACAGATCAATCCTTCCGGACAAACCTGAGCACACTTTCCACAGTTCAAACAATTTGTCTGCTTGGCATGAGCCACATCATCCGTTTTCAATGCAAGCATTGCAGAAGATCCTTTGATTACCGGAACATCCAGAGTAAACAAAGCCTGCCCCATCATTGGTCCACCGGACAATAATTTTTCTGTCTGTTCATCCATTCCACCAGCTTCATTCATAATCTGCTCATGAGATGTACCGAAGGATACCAAAAAGTTCCCCGGATTGTTCACACCATCTCCGGAAACTGTCATGATACGTTCTGTTAATGGTTTATGGAATTTCACTGCCTGATACACGTTATATACCGTATCCACATTATCTACAATACATCCTGCATCTGCCGGAAGCATCTTGGAATTAATTTTCCTTCCGGTTACCGCAGAGATAATATGTCTTTCGGAACCCTGTGGATATTTGGTCTTTAAGGCCGCAACGGAAATCTTTTCTTCGTCCTTTGTCATTTCCTTTAAGGTTTCAATGACATCGGCTTTATTGTTTTCCACAGCAATAACACCCTGTGCATTGTCAAAAAGACTTAAGATGATTTTCAATCCATCAATGACTTCCTGTGGCTGTTCCTTTAATCGACGATAATCCGCTGTGATATATGGCTCACATTCTGCAGCATTCACAATGACATAATCAATGGCACTATCATCCTTTGGTGTCAACTTCACATGAGTCGGGAAGCAGGCACCACCCAAACCTACGACACCACAGTCCTTGACTGCTTCTCGAATATATTCCTTGCTCCATGGTGCCGGAGAAGCATCATAAGAAACTTCTTCATACTGTCCGTCATTTTCAATAATTATGGAAAGAACCTTTGAACCATTGGTTACAAGTCTCGGTTCAATCTTTTTCACAGTGCCTGATACAGAAGAATGAATATTGGCAGATACAAATCCTGCACTTTCTGCAATCAGTTGTCCTTTCAAAACTCGTTCTCCGATTTCCACAACCGGTTTTGCCGGTGCACCAATATGCTGAGCAACCGGAATTACTACCTGTTCCTGTGGCAGTATTTTCTTAACAGGAACATCTTTGGTCAGTTCCTTTCCATCATATGGATGGACGCCACCTTTAAAGGTTAATAACGACATCTTCTCATACCTTTCTTTCTATCATAAATTTTTTCGTTTTTCACAGTTGATTTTTTGCATTCAATTTTATATTCTAATACACTTCGAATGTTTCTTCAATCAAATATCCGTTCCTTTTTCTGTTTTTTTGTTATTTTTTTAACATTTTTGATGTATTTTGGGAAAAATATGCTAAACTATTGCTATGTTAGTGTTTAGAGAAAAGGTCGATTTTAAAATTGAATACCCAATTGAAACATTGGCTTCGAAAAACGAAGTGCTGTTTTTTGATATTGAAACCACCGGTTTTTCCAGAGACAAATGTTTTATTTACCTGATTGGATGTATGTACTACATCGGCGATACCTTAATGTATACACAGTGGCTTGCAGAAACAAAAAACGACGAGGCCAATGTTCTTATGGCTTTCCATAAGTTTATGCAGCCTTTCCGTACCATCATTCATTTTAATGGAAATACCTTTGATATTCCTTTTGTAAAAGCCCGGGGAGAAAAGATTCGACTGGATTTTGATTTTGCGTCCATGAATAGTCTTGATATTTATAAACCAGTATCAAAACTGCAACATTTATTCGGACTTGAAAATACAAGGCAAAAATCCTTTGAAACCCTGTTGGGAATTAACCGAAAAGATCCTTTTACAGGTGGTGAGTTAGTGGAAGTCTATTTTGAGTTTTTAAGAACCAAGGATGCCAAGCTTCTTTTTCCTTTATTACTTCATAATAAGGAAGATGTTTGGAATATGGGAAAACTTCTTTCCCTGCTCTCCCTTCCGGATTTACTTACCGGGAAGTTCCAGGTGGAAGATTTCTCTCTGGATCAGTTATCCAAGGATTCTTTGGAACAGGAGTTGCGAATTACCTTACGGACGGTTTCCGAAATTCCTACAAGGATTTCTTATCAATTGGATGGAGTGTATCTGATTGCATCACAGCATAAAGCTCAAATAACCGTGCAGGTTTTTACCGGAGAACGGAAATTCTTTTTTGAAGATTATAAGAATTACTACTATCTTCCATTAGAAGACCGGGCAATTCATAAAAGCATTGCGTCCTTTGTAGATTCCAAATATCGAAAACAGGCAACGAAAGCCACTTGCTATGAAAAGAAAAACAGTTCCTTTCTTCCGGTCTGGGGCGATTGTTCTCTTGGTCCTGTTTTTCGGGATAATCCTTCGGATGCCTTAGGTTTTCTGGAATATTCCCTGTTATCAGAAGAAAACATCTCTGATTATGTACAGAATATATTTAATCATCTGACCATAAAGCCAAAGAAATAGAAAAGGATTCACATATTTCAGTGAATCCTTTTGTTATTCTTTAAGCTATCTTCCACTCATCTGTCTTTCCTGAGCTTCGATCATCTTTTTAACCATCTGTCCTCCAACAGAACCTGCTTCAGCAGATGTTAAATGACCATTGTAACCATCCTTTAACTGTACTCCGACTTCAGATGCACATTCCATCTTAAAACGGTTTAAAGCACTTTTTGCTTCAGGAACATTAATTCTTGAATTGTTATCCATAATAATATCCTCCATATATTCATCCATTTTTAAACTTTGCAACTGTTCAATTGAAGTTGTTACACTAGTATTATGTGTATATCTTTTAGAAATACACTGGAAACTTTATGAAGGACTGTTATTATTTGTAAGATTTTTTATTGATTTTCGGATACGAGAATACACCTTTTTGCAAAACATCTGCATTCGCCGTAATTTCCATATGTGTTTTCTTTAATTGTTTTCTGCCACATAAAAACCACGTTTTGGACTTGGAACTATCATCCCAGGTGGAATCCACTGCATACCATTTCTTCTTCAGCTTCACAACATTCCACGCATGGTTTTCATAGACACCATATTTATTCTTTACTCTTCCATAGACAATCATACAAGGAATTTTATAATAATCACATAATTCCTTAAACGCTATGGAATAACCATCGCATACTGCCTTCTTTTTTACAAAAACACCATAGGCTGTATGTAGATAATGATATTTCGCCGCAGTATTTCCGACATGTTTTATGTCATACTTTGTGTTCTTGCAGATATATTTATGAATTGCCAAAATTCGTTGATAATCAGATTTTTTCTTTTTTGTCTTCTTATTAATGGCACGAATCGCCTTTAATAAGTTCTTTTCATATACCTCCTGCTTTGTCACTGTGGAATCCACATTTAAATAATACAAGACCTTATAGATTGTGGAAGACTTCACTTCAGACTCAGACATTAAATTTCCACCGGTAAAGGATAAAGAAATTTGTGTTGCCCAATAGAAATCAGGGTAATCATTTAACAATGCCGAATAAGCAATCAGCGCATTATTCTTATACGGCTCAATTGCGATATCCATTGGAATTCCTGTAAAGGTCCGATTAATATCACTATAAAATTCCGTTGAATCTGCACCGTAGAAATGATTTAACATTTCATTGTATATCTTCTTTTGATCTGAATTTAATTGCTGATAGTATTTTTCAGACATTGCATTCACAGTAATACTGCTTCCAAAACAAATCAACAAACCAACTACCAGCAGCAGGAATTTTGTTTTCACTCGTTACTCCTTCAGCTTTGAAACAATTGTCTTAAACTGCATTCCGTTTGATGCCTTAACCAGAACCGTGTCTCCTTCTTTAAGAATTTGATTCATGGAGTTTTCAAAAGCATCCTTCGTTTCAAAATACAAAACTTCTCCATCTCCGGTCTTTGCACCTTCTGCAATTTTAACGGACAATTTACCAATACAAATTACCAAATCAATCTGCTCTCTGGCTGCCACTCTTCCTACATGATAATGAAGAGCTTCTTCGTCTTTTCCCAATTCAAACATGTCTCCTAAAATAGCAACCGTTCTTCCGGAACCGTTAGCCAGAACCTTTAAGGAAGCTTCCATGGACATTGGGTTCGCGTTATAGCAGTCATCAATTACTACGATTCCCTTGTTTTCAAAAATATTATTTCTTCCGGAAATAGCCTGAAGCTTTCTGATTCCACGATCAATTTCCTCAAAGTTCATTCCAAAATGAACTCCGATGCATAATGCCGCCATGGCATTATAAATCATATGAAATCCCGGAATCGGAATTCTGGTCTGAAATACCTCATCATAGTATTGAATGGTTACATCTGTTCCCATAATACCGTTAGCCTTATAATCTGTGGCTTTCACTGCCTGATTCGATTCAATGCCAAAGAATACCGGTACATTTCCATGCACGTCCTGAACCTGAATCAGTTTATCATCATCCCCATTCAAAACGACAAAGCATGGATTTTTCGCATAGTCAAACATTTCCGTCTTAGCCCGAAAAACACCATCTCTGTCACCGAGATTTTCCAAATGACAAGTTCCAATGTTTGTGATGACACATACATCCGGGCGCGCCACCTTCGCCAAACGATGCATTTCTTCAAATCCACTGATTCCCATTTCAATGACAGCAATCTGGTGATGCTCCCTGATTTTCAGAATCGTAAGTGGCATTCCAATTTCATTATTATAATTTCCTTCTGTCTTTAACACATCAAACTTTTCACTTAAAACAGATGCAATGATTTCTTTAGTACTGGTCTTTCCAACGCTTCCGGTAATTCCAATAATTTTACAATCCAAAGTACTTCGATAATATTCCGCAATATCCTTCAAAGCCTGGGCTACGGAATTCACCTTAATGTATGGACCTTTCGGCTGTTCTAAATCTTTCTCGGATAAAGTAGCTAATGCTCCCTTTTCGAAAACCTGATCAATGAAGTCATGTCCATCGACTCTGGCCCCTACAAAAGGAAGGTATAGAAATCCTTCTTCAATCAGTCGACTGTCTTTCTCCACACCAGTGATTTCTTTCTGTTTTAATGATTCATCTCCAATGTAAACTCCGCCGGTACATTTTTCTATTTGTTCCAGTGTTAAATCTTTCATGTTATTCTCCATTCTACTGATATTTTTCTAGGGAAAGCTCTACCAGCATATTACATAATTCCGGAAAATCGAATCCGATTGCTTTTGCTTCCATTGGCACAAGGCTGGTTGGAGTCATTCCCGGTAAAGTATTTACTTCCAGACAATACATATTTTCCTCGTCATCCATTAAAACGTCAGCTCTTGCATATGCTACTACACCAATGGAATCACATGCATCTTCTGCGATTTTCTGCATTTTTTCTGTCAGTTCCTTTGATAATGGTGCCGGACAAATATCTTCTGTTGCACCTGCCTGATATTTATTCTTATAGTCATACCATCCGTTTTTCGGAATAATTTCCACGATTGGCAATGCTTTTCCGGAAACCACACCAACGGAAAATTCTCTTCCTTTCACGTACTTTTCAATCAGTACTTCATCGTCTAATTCAAAACAGGTCTGAATCGCATCATCAAATTCTTCTCTGTTCTGTGCAATAATTACACCTACGCTGGAGCCACCATTACAAGCTTTAACAACCACCGGATATTTCAGATTCAATTCATCATAATTCATCTGATCTGATTTTCTAATCCACATACTTTCGGGAGTCGGAACTCCATAAGCTTTAAACATCTGCTTTGTAACACCTTTATCCATTCCAATGGCACTTGCCAAATGACCAGAACCGGTATATTTGATTCCATTCAAATCAAATGCAGCCTGACATAATCCATCCTCGCCGCATTTTCCATGTAATGCCATAAATACAATATCTGCCTTCTGACAAATTGCAATAACATTCTTACCAAAGAAAAGGGATCTGTTTTTCATTTCTTCTTCCAGAATCTCTGTATATCCTTCAATGATTGCTTTTTCTTTTTCTAAATCATATTCCTCCTTGGCATTCTCAAGAATGTCCAAAGATTCATTTCCAAAATATACGTCCATCATTACTGCATTGTGTCCGTAAGAACGCAACCCCTCACATACACGATATCCTGAAGTAATGGATATTTCTCTTTCCGTACTAATTCCTCCGCAAAGTACAACTATATTCATCTTTTTTCTCCTTTATATGTTAATTTGGTTTTGATTATATTGATTCAAAGTTTTCAATGCTGGCTCAGAAAGTTCGATTTTACCATCTGAGATTTCATTCACCGCATCGGAAGCTTTTTTTAACGTGTTAGAATCATTCATGATGTCTCCTAATCGGAATTCAAAATCTCCGCTTTGGCGGACACCAAAGAAATCACCCGGCCCTCGAAGTCTTAAATCTTCATTGGCAATAAAAAATCCATCATTGGACTTACATAGAATATTCAATCGCTCCGAGGCATCTTTCTTCCCGCTGCCATTCATAAAAATGCAGTAAGACTGATGTTTTCCTCGACCTACTCGACCTCGTAACTGGTGTAACTGTGCAAGACCGAATCGTTCAGCATTTTCTACCATCATCACAGTTGCATTCGGAACATTCACTCCGACCTCAACCACTGTAGTGGAAACTAAAATCTGAATTTCATTCTTCGCAAACCGCTCCATGATTTCATTTTTTTCGCTTGCCTTCATTCTACCGTGCAGGTAAGAAACCTGAATGGATGGAGGCATCAATTTCGTAAGCTTATCCGCATACTCGATGACATTTTCTCCCTCAACCGCTTCACTGTATTCCACCGTCGGGCAGATTACATAAACCTGTCTCCCTTGAGCAATTTGTTTCTTCATAAAATCATATGCATTCGGTCGATAATCTTTTCCTACAACACAATTGGCAATCGGCTGTCGATTTGCAGGAAGTTCGTCGATAATAGAAATATCCAGATCCCCATACATAATAATCGCCAGCGTTCTTGGAATTGGCGTGGCACTCATAACAAGAACATGTGGTGCATCACCTTTTTCAAAAATTGCTTCTCTCTGTCTCACACCAAACCTGTGCTGTTCATCCGTGATCACAAGAGCAAGGCGGTCATAGGTTACCTTCTCCTGAATTAGGGCATGGGTTCCAATGATAATCTGTGCTTGTCCTGACTCAATCATTGCATACGCTTCTCTTTTTTCTTTTGCAGTCATAGAACCGACTAAAACAACCGGTGTAATTGGAATCTGGTGTTCTTCTAACAGTTCCACCAGGTTTTCAAAATGCTGTCTGGCTAAAACTTCCGTAGGTGCCATCAGTGCGCCTTGTTTCCCATTCAGCGCTGCGGTAATTAACGCAAGCATTGCAATAATCGTTTTTCCTGAACCTACATCTCCCTGAACCAATCGGTTCATTGCCCGGTTCGAAAGAAAATCCTCTTTGATTTCGTTCCAGGTTCGAAGCTGTGCATTCGTCAGTTCATACGGCAGGGAATCAATCAATTCCCGAACCTCTTTCGGTTCTTCCAAAAGATTCTTATTCGTCAATCTTTGATTATTTTCTTTTAATTGTTTCAGAGAATAAATGAAAAAGAAAAACTCATCAAAGACCAGTCGGTTTCTCGCATCAATCATTTCCTTTGTATTTTTCGGATAATGAATCTGATACAATGCTTCTTTTCTTCCAATGAACTGATTCTTTGCAATCAATTCCATAGGAAGAACTTCTTCCACCGGTACGAGGGAAAACGCCTGTTTTACCGCTTTTTGAACCATATTGTTTGTCAAGCCTGAAACCAATGGATAAATGGGTTGCATGGTTCCCATCTTCCTTTCATATTCCTGAATTCCAAACATCTTAGGCTGGTCCATTACAAAACTTCCATTTTTTTCCTTCACGAATCCTCGGAAAACGAATTTACTGCCAATTGTTAATTTTCCTTTCAAAAAAGGGGCATTAAACCAAGTAGCAAGGAGACCGTTCCCCTGCTGGTCTCGCAGAAATCCCTGTACGATCACCAATCGCTTCACACGACGAATCACTGGTTCTCGCACCACGGTGGCATAAACAGCCTGTGTTTTATCACATTCTAAATCCGGAACCAATACCGGTTCTTCAAAAGTATCATAATATCGTGGATAATAAGATACTAAATCTTCAACCCGTTCAATTCCGGCACGCTTAAAAACCTGTTCTGTTTTTTTTCCAATCCCTGATAAATCACTTAATTGCATAATAATTCTCCACGATTCATAATACCATATGTTGTGATAGTTTTCAATGAAGCACACAAGCAACCACCCACAAAAATTAAGAAACCTGTCATTTAAAAATGACAGGTTTCAAAACAAATTATTTCGCTATAAATTTTTTACTAAAGCTTCCGTAAAAGTTCTTCTTTCCAACTTTCTTGAACGCACGAACCTTCACAAAATATTTTCCTTTTTCTTTTCTCTTAATTGTAACTTTATTTTTCTTTACAATCTTTGTAATTGTTTTCTTCTTAGGGAAGCTCTTCTTTGTAGAATATTTTACTTCGTACTTCTTAGCGCCCTTGACTTTACCCCAAGACAATTTAATTGCCTTCTTTGTAACTTTGGATTTCTTCTTGGCAATTACAACCTTAGCAGGAACAATCTTAAACTTATATACTTCAGCTCCGCTTAAGAATTCAAACTGTCCTGCACCTTTGATAGTGATTTTACCGGTTCCGATATTTTTGTTGTTTGCATAAGAAACAGTATAATCCACACCCGGTCTTAATGTAATTCCACTATAAGAAACTGTAACTGTAGGACAAATATTCTTTCCTGTATAGCTCTTTTTAAAGGTGCTTTCATAACGACTCTTTCCTGTAATGGAAATGTTACTTGAGAATAAATGCTTCTTCGCTTTACTTCCTTCACGATCAGCCTTTGCAACACCATTGCAGTAAGACATTACCTTACTCATTTCACTACTCTTTAATACAGAATAACCTGCATTGTTAATTACGTAATCAATTCCACCATTTCCAACTAAGGAATAAGTACAAACATTTGTAAACTTAACACCTGGAGTATTTGGACAAGTAACTGCTGATTTCAAGAAGCACTGTGCTTTCTGGTAGCAAGAGTAAACACCAATTCCTACACCTTCATGAGTCTTAACATTATTTGCAACTTTATAATCTGTATATCCATAAGAACCTGGTTCATTCCATACACTCTGGCTCTTAATATCATACGGAAGTTCGCTCTGGTACATGAAGCATCTTCCACCGTCTGCATTCCACTGTGTCTGAACCTTTTGGAAATGTTCAACCATTAAGCCGTAAGCAGTAATATTTCTTCCGTTAAAGATTACACCATTATCACAAGTATTTTTATCCCAGCCTACACCTGCACCATGGTCTGCTCTCCAAACCCAGAAGTTATCACAAATTACATCATTGGTATTAATGATTACACAAGTTTTAGTTCTGCAATTTGCATTATCCGCACCACCTACACGGAAGAAACAGTCAGACAATACAACAGGATTTGCTGAATGATCAGCATCCATTCCTTTTACTCCAACAGTCAGTAAAACGTCGGACTGAACACGACCTGCATCAAATAATACACCCGCAATGCGAACACCTTCTGAATTTCCAACCTTTATGCACTGGTTTCCCTTGGTTGGCTTGATGGTTGCAAGTCCAAGTCCGAGAACAACCATATCCTGCTGTTCTACTTCAATTGGCTGATCTACTTCATAAATACCAGGTGTTAAGATCAAGGCTTTCTTTCCACCCATTCCTTCGTTGATTTTTGCTGCAGAATCCGTAGGTTTTGCAACATAACAATCCTTAATGCTAATATAAGTATAGTCTTCTTCTGTCATGTTTTCCCAAGAAACACCCTGAGTATCTTTCTTGATTTTAGGAACAACAATTCCATATTCATTTAAATCGGAATTGTATATCATAAATGGCTTTTCAGCAATCACAGGAGTCTTATCCACAACTGTGCTGGAACCCTGTGGCCAATTAGATTCTTTAATGGATGTTTTACAACCTACTAAAACATTGTTCCAAACAGCAGCTGAATAGTTATCATCTGTTTCCGAGTATGCCTTAGCACCGGATACAATATTTCTGCTTAACCACTGTTGCTGAGATCCACTTTCAACCTTTGTGGCAATCTTTGTATCTGCTAAAAATCCACCGCTGGCGTATCCACCTTCATCATGGAGATATAAAATTCCATTATTAGGGTCCACATGTGAACCGCTTCTTTCCCATTTCTTTGAGTTCGCATTATAAGAATACTCATTCACCTTCTTTGAAGAACCGGTTAAATCCATTCTTCTCATAGATGTAGCCTGTGAAACAGCCCATACAGTATCATTGGCTGGAGTAGACATATTTTCCACTTCACGCCAGAAGTTACATAATGCACTGTAGTTTACAGAGCCATCGTACTTCTTTCCAACCATCCAACGTGCTTTTGACTGAATCTGCTTAACGGTAACATCATCCGGTGAAATACCAAGACCGGAAACCTGAGTATAGAATCCTACATCTGCAGTTACATCATATGTCTTGGAACTTGGTTTAAACATAAACGCTGTTCTCTGACTGCAGAACTGTCCTTCACCACTTCCGGTAAGTTTATATGTTGTATCAATGACATTCTGAATCTCACTGGTTGTATCTGTATCTTCAAAGATGTATGTATCCGTACCAAATGTCTGAATTTCATATGAAATTGCTTCAGACTTTTCTTTTGTTGAACCATTTACAACCGCTGCAACTTTATAATAACCATCTGTGTATGTATCATCCGTATAAGATGTGCCATCAACAGTAGCAACTACTTCATAATTAGCAAAACGGCTTTTTGCTTCATAAATAACATATGAAGTTGCACCACTAACACTGTTCCAGCGAATGGTGGCACTACCATCATTTTCAACTGAAAAACTCAGATTTGTTGGAACTGTTCCTGTAGCAGCTGTTGTATTTAACGGATTCGGTGAGTAAACGCTAAACACCATCGCAGCTGTTAATGAAAGAGCAACAATTTTGTTTTTTAATAATTTCATCTTTCCTTTTCCTTTCTTTTCTCAAAAATCCTGATGTGTACAATTTTATCATAGTTCTTTTTAACAATCTACAATAAAAACGTTTTTCACAAAAAAAGCGCCAAATCGGCGCTTTTTTTGTGACTTTATAATAAATTTCTTCTTACATGCCCATTCCCATGCCTGGATTTCCGGCTGGCATCGCTGGAATGTCTTCCTTGATGTTTGCCACAACAGATTCTGTGGTAAGTAATGTGCTGGCAACACTGGTAGCATTCTGTAATGCACTTCTTGTAACCTTAACAGGATCAAGAATTCCCGCATCAACCATTTTTACATATTCATTGTGTAATGCATCAAAACCTGTTCCCACTTCAGATTCACGGACTTTATTGATAATTACAGATCCTTCCAAACCTGCATTTCCGGCAATGGTAAATAATGGAGCTTCCAAAGCCTTTAATACGATTGCAGCACCGGTCTTTTCGTCACCTTCTAATGTGTTCACTAATTCAGCAACTTTCTTGGATGCATGAATGTAAGCAGATCCACCACCTGCGATGATACCTTCTTCCACTGCAGCTCTTGTCGCATTTAACGCATCTTCCATACGAAGTTTATTTTCCTGCATTTCCGGTTCTGTAGCAGCACCAACACGGATTACTGCAACACCACCTGCCAATTTTGCAAGTCTTTCCTGTAATTTTTCGCGATCAAAGTCAGATGTGGTTTCTTCAATCTGAGATTTAATCTGAGATACTCTGGCAGCAATTGCTTCGCTGCTTCCTTCTCCATCCACAATGATAGTATTTTCTTTTGCTACCTTAACAGATTTCGCTCTACCAAGATCTTCCATCTTTGTTTCTGCAAGAGATAATCCTAACTCTTCAGAAATCACCTGGCCACCTGTTAAAATTGCAATATCCTTTAACATTTCTTTTCTTCTGTCACCATAACCCGGTGCTTTCACAGCAACCACATTGAAGGTTCCACGAAGTTTATTAACGATTAATGTAGTAAGCGCTTCGCCTTCCACATCTTCCGCAATAATCAAAAGTTTTGCTCCAGCCTGAACAATCTGTTCCAATACGGGAAGAATTTCCTGAATGTTGCTGATTTTCTTATCTGTAATTAATACATATGGATTTTCCAGATTCGCTTCCATCTTTTCCATGTCTGTTGCCATATAAGCGGAAATATATCCACGGTCAAACTGCATACCTTCTACTAAATCCAATTCTGTCTTCATGGTCTTTGATTCTTCAATGGTAATCACACCATCGTTAGAAACTTTTTCCATGGCATCTGCAACCATATTTCCAACTTCTTCATCTCCAGCGGAAATCGCAGCAACCTTTGCAATCTGTTCCTTTCCTGTAACAACGCTGCTCATTTCAGCAATGGTTTCTACAGCAAGGTCAGTCGCCTTTTTCATTCCCTTTCTTAAAATAATCGGGTTTGCTCCGGCTGCAAGGTTCTTCATTCCTGCGTTAATCATAGCCTGTGCCAAAACAGTCGCTGTAGTTGTTCCATCACCAGCAACGTCATTGGTCTTTGTGGCAACTTCCTTAACCAACTGTGCACCCATGTTTTCAAAAGAATCTTCTAATTCGATTTCTTTTGCAATTGTTACACCATCATTGGTAATCAATGGTGCTCCAAAGCTTTTATCTAAAACAACATTTCTTCCTTTTGGTCCTAATGTAACCTTTACGGTATCAGCAAGCTGGTTTACACCGGCTTCTAAAGCTTTTCTAGCTTCTGCTCCAAATTTAATTTCCTTAGCCATACTATGCCTCCTTATTATTCTTCAACGATAGCCAAAATATCATTCTGCTTTACAATGATATATTCTTCGTCTTCTAATTTCACTTCACTACCTGCATATTTTGAATATACAACCTTATCTCCAACCTTCACTGTCATCTGAACATCATCTGTTCCAGGTCCAACAGCTACAACTTCTGCCTGCTGTGGTTTTTCCTGTGACTGACTTGTAAGGATAATTCCTGATTTTGTTTTTTCTTCTGCTGAGTCCTGTTTTAAAATCACTCTGTCTGCTAATGGTACTAACTTCATAATATAACCTCCATTCAACATTTTATTAGCACTCTTTTCTTTTGAGTGCTAACCACTAATACATATCTTATCACGTTCCGCAATAAATGCAACCATCTTTTTTCATTTTAGGATATTTTTTCCTCCTCATATTATATAAGATTTAATTTTTTTAATGCCATTGTGACACCGCCTTGATCAAATGGCGCGGTCACATAATCTGCCATTTGCTTGATTTCCTCATCTCCGTTTCCCATGGCAACGGAAATATTGGTATACTCTAACATATCATAATCATTATGACTATCTCCAAAGGAAATCGTATCTTCCCGACGCATTCCCAATTCTTGAATCATGCGTTCAATTCCCTGTGCTTTTCCCTCGCCTTTTGGAATAAATTCCAATAATAACCCTTTATGGTTCACTAAATGATATGCATCCTTCGTCTGATTGATTACCTGCTCCATATCACAACCCGGTACAAGAAAAGCGCTCATCTTCGACAATCTCTTTTCACATGAGTCAAAAACTTTAATTTGCTCACCAATTTCTTTGATGTACGAATCCCGAATAATCTTTAACTCACCCTCCAGTTTCTCACTGCCCTTTCCCAGGTAAAGATAATCTTTTCCTTCTCCGATTTCAATCATTCCGGAGTTCCGACAGATTTCCTGTAATTCATTAACCCGTCCCTTCTTCATTTCCGACAAATAGATTTCTCTGTTTTGTACCACGATGTGGGTTCCTGCTCCAGCAATAATATATTCAAATCCGGGAGACATATGTCCCGGGTAAATCATGCACTTTGTTCTTCCGGTACAAATCACCGGAATATGTCCCTTTTCCTTTAATCGACAAATTGATTCATAGGTATCTTTCGGCATTCCATGTTTATAATGATAAATCGTTCCATCAATATCAAAAAAAATAATTTTTTGTTTCATCTACTTCTCCTAACACTCTCAAATACCGCATAATCGTACCATTTCCAATGGGTAAATGCAAGATTTCAGTGCTAAATTCAATCATTCATTCCGGCTAATTGATATCAGTTCGAAATCATCCATCTTTTCCTTTTATTTGAATGAATGATTCACAAAATCTTTATACATTATTGCTTTATTTTCGCACAAAATAGTATTATAATTGATTTATCAAACATATATGGAGGACATCAATATGGGAATGTTTAAAAATTTATTCAAATTTGCTGCAGTAGCAGGTGCTGCTGTAGGTGGAGCGGCTTATTTAAAGAAACGCCAGAATGAACGAGTTACGGAAAGTGCGTTTGAGGAATTTGATGATTTATCCGACGATAAGATCATTGATATTCAGAAGAACGATGAAGACGCACAGAAAATCAGCATTACAATTAACACTAGAAAGATTAAGAAATCTGCTGATATGGTTGCTGATAGAATCCTGGATGCCAAGGACATGGCTGTTGAAACCGTAACCGAAAAGCTTGGAGAAGAAAAAGTTGATTTAGCAAAGGAAAAGGTAAATGAATTTACCGGAAAGGCTAAAGACGCAGCAAATAGCGCTAAAGATTTTGCGGTTGAAAAGATCGGCGAGGAAAAAATCGAAAATGCCAAGGTAAAGGCAAATGAATTTGCAAATACCGCAAAAGAAAAAGCAACTGAATTTGCTAACACTGCAAAAGATAAAGCGACAGACGCTGCAAACGTTGCAAAGGAAAAAGTTACTGAAACAGTTGATAAAATCAAAAAATCTGATTCTGCTGAAGATGCAGCCCAGGATCTTGTTGATGACGTAGAAGATGTTGTCGAGGAAGTTGTCGAAGCTGCCGAAGAAAAAGTTGAAGAAGTCAAAGAAGCTGCTGAAGAAAAAGCTGAAGATGCTAAGGATGCTGTAAAAGAAACCGTTGCAGAGGTTGCTGATAAGGTTGACGATACAAAAGATGCAGCTACTGAAACAGAAGATGATGTAAATATCGATGAAATCTTAGAAGATGAATTAGAAGATTTATAAAAAAAAAGCGTTCCGTGGGAACGCTTTTTTTTGCACTTTTTATTTAGTTTTTCACATAGACTTCACAGTAGCGAACACCCCACTGTAACGCCTCGGAATGTGAGGCAAAGAATATGTCAATTCGATTTCCATGAATCGCACCACCGCGATCCTCAACCGTATAAACATTATCGCCAATTTTTAGCTTTGTTCCAAAAGAGAAACGTGATGTATCTGCAGCAATAGTTCTTCCTGCTGTTGCACGGGTACCGGATGCTGTAATACAATTTGTTTTTCCACAACAGGATGCACAACCGCAATATCCTGTAATCTTAAATTCTCCTACATAAGTGTATGCTTCTTTTTTACTTTTTTTATTAGATGCTTTTTTTCTTTTCTTAGCCTTTTTTACTTTTTTTGTTTTATTGGCTTTTTTCACTTTGCTTTTCTTAGTTTTCTTCGTTTTCTTTACGTTCTTCTCTTTCTTAGTCGTTTCTTCTGTCTCAATGGTCTTTTCTTCAATGACCAGCTTTCCTTCTGTAACTTCTACTGTTGAAGTTTCAGATTCTGTATTAAATACTAAAGTGGATTTTTCATTCGTGTCATTCGCTGATTGTAATAGATTTGCTTCATTGACCAGTTTTACTACTTTTAATGTTTCTGCTTCTTCCATTGAAGTTTCTTTGACTTCTGGAGTTACAGAATGAAATGAGACGATTGTCATCATAGATGTAGCTAATAACATACCACCGGCAATGAATTTTAAATGATTCATATTTACACTCCTTTTCTGTACACTTATTGTTGCATCCAAGTGGTAATATATAACATTTGTTACGCTTTGTCAATGAAATATTACATATTTGTAACATTTAATAATTGTTTTTGTAATTTTTGTCGCTTTTTGTAACACTTAGCAACGAGTTTTCTCCTTTATGTATCGCTTTTTTCATTCTTTTTCTATATACGCAAAAAAAGGTCGAGGATTTCTCCTCGACCTAAATATTACATTTTGTCATTTTTTTAGATTTCGTTTGGTTTTGCGACAGCATTGCCCCATGTGAATTCAATTGCTTTGTAAGCCGGATTAACAACTCTCAGAATATTGTTATATAAGAAGTTATGTCCTTCTTCTGTAGACATCCTATTATTCTGATATAAGTAATCTGCTACACTATTCACAGAATAGGTATCAATATCGCTATATACATAAGTTCCGTCTTCTAATTCAGCATAGGTACGAACCTTATAAGTAGCTGATAACACTTTTGCAGAAGATCCACCAAATGTCATAGTCATCGCAAAATAGTTTGCAGTCTGGGAATTACCCAAAGCTACATTCAGCTGACCATCACTGGTTGAAGCATAGTCACGAACATATTCATTATCGTTTCCAACGACCATGTCATCTTCTGTAACATCAAAGTTTGTTCCGTTAAACTGAACTAAAGAATAAACCAATCCATAAGATACTACTGTTTTATTATTGATTGTCGGTTCAACAGATGCAACGACACGAACACCACCTACACGATTCTTGCTATCCTTAATAGTTGTGCTCATCTGATATCCTTCTACGACTGCATCATCAGAAACAACAACTCCGTTCGGCTGTGTTGGTTCTTCTGTTGTAGCTTCTGTAGGGGCTTCAGATACCTTTGTAAATGTAATTTCATCAATATCAATGATTGTTCCGGCTTCAAAGCCATATAAAGCAAATACAACTAATGCATTGGCGTCAAAGCTCTTTGTAGCAGTTCCTGAATAGGTATTCTGTCCAACTGTTGCTGCTACCGGTGTCGGATCTGTGTTTTCAAATCCTTCAATCTTGATATTCATATTTCCAGCCTTTGAAGCTGTGTATTTAATTGTGTAGTTATATGTCTCATTATTTTCGATTCCACTTAACGGATACTTCACCTGAAGTCCCCAAAGACCTGCTCCGCTGTTATCTACTCGTAATGACATATCCAGGTTTGTTCCGGTACCCTTGTATGAAAGTAAGGAACCACCTGCCCATGAAGGACCCTGATATAAAGTAAAGTCACCTACTACCTGAGTCTTATCTGCATTTCCTAAAGAAATGTAATCATCTTCAACAACTGTTGTTGATTCTGCAGTTGTTGGCTGAGCTGTTGTTGGCTCAGATGTAACAACTTCACCGGAACCTGTTACAGTAACTGTTCCGGTTACAGGTGCTGATTCATTTCCGTTTAATACAGCAGTAACCTTAACGGTTCTAGTTCCAGCTGCGATGTTATTTAAGACATATCTGTTACATCCTACACCGGATAATTTTAATTCATCATCCACATAGATATTGTATAACTGACCTAACGCAATTCTCTCGTTATCCTGTCCCCATACAACAGCAATTGTATTATCATCATCACAAGATACGCTTAATCCAAATGGAACTAATGGGGTACCTTCTCCACTCTGTTCAGAAGATTCTTCTGCAGAAGTAGGCTGAGCTGTTGTTGGCTGAGCTGTTGTTGGTGCTTCAGTAACCTGTTCTTCAGCAACCTTAAAGTATATAGTACAACTATTACTTCCATAGAAATCAACAACTGTTAATGTATGATAACCTGGAGTAAAGCTGCTCACAGGAACTTCCACATCTGCGCCTTGTCTTGGAGTAATTGTATTTCCATCGAATGTCACGGAGCTAAACGCTGCAGCCATTGAATAAGCTGCATAAACAACATCACCATGAATTTCAGGAGTAACGCTTACTTTATCACCTGCTTCACAATAATAATCAATCTTATCACTGAATCTTACATCATTCCAATCTGTAATTGTCGAAGGATCAATTACTTCTACCTGCTTCTGTGTTGTCGGAGTCTGAGTTGTAGGAGTCTGTGTGGTTGGATTCTGTTGCTGTGCAGTTGTTTCGATTTGAACACCGCCAACAGTAACAGTCACATAAGCACCTAAGGACTCATTGGTTCCATCGTAAGCCTTAACCATAACTGTATGTGTTCCGGAAGAAATGTCATCGATATTGTATGATGCCGCTGGTACATTTGATAATACACGAACATTATCAATATATACGTTGTAGTTATTTACTGTTCCTGCACCCCATACGACATTGATCTGATTATCGCTAATCGGGCTAGAAACTAAACCAAATGGCTTAGGTACAGAAGTCTTTGCTGTAATTACACCACCCTGTGAATTACGATCAATTGTCTGTGTTACAGATGCATTATTTACAGAATTATTTCCTGTTACTACGGTTGTTGCTCTGGCTGTTGCTGTAACAGTCTTTGTAGAGCCATTTGCTGCGGTAAAGGTAACCGTCTTGTTTGATGTTGATGGGTTAGCCACAACATAAGTCGGTGTACCGTTCTTTACAAATACGTTTCCTAATACACTAGAACATTTATAAGATACATCCGGTGTACCATAATCAATCATGGACTGAATGAAATGATAGGTATGAGCCTGAGACTCACCATCATTGATTGTATTCTTTGTCCATAATGTATTCATTGCATAAGATGGGTCAACCAATGCATAGTATGCTGCCCACATATCATTCCAAGCCTGTGTACTACCACCATTGGCTGCGACAGAAGTTCGATCTGCATTAAAATACTTTCTGATGTAATTTGCACCGGTAATGTTCTTTGCATCCTTTAAGAAATAGAAAGACCATGACTGCATTGGACAAATCTGAATTCCCTGAGTCTTATCAGCACCAAACCATGTAGAATAATCAGCTTTTCCACCCCATACCATGGAAGCCATAACTTCATTGTAATTACTTCCTTCGGAATGGTAGATGTCTTCATCCATATCAAACCAATAATCCTGTGTTGCTGCTACTTCTGTTGTGTAAAGATAAATTCCTAAATCTCTGATTTCTGTGTTTCCGGTCACTTCACCGAAAAGAATGATACCAGCCCAGGCATTTAATGCTTCTGATGTAGATTCCTGGTTATTACCGGTTCTTTCATCTTCGTATCCTGATGCCCATGAATGTCCTTCATATGGATCAAAGGATCTTAAGTATGGATAAGCATGACCACACTTAGATTCGCTGTTATCTCTGTAAGGGCAAGCAATATCATAAATCAACTGCTTAACCACACCCTCATACTTACTTAACCAGTCCGGATCCCACATACCTACGCAGGCTGCACTTTCAATAAAGTATCCGTAATGGAAATGATGGTCATTTAACTGATCTACGGAATTAAATGATTCTGGGAATCCTAATAAACTTCCTACACCGTTTCCGTAATAAGTAAAGTATTTATCATCACCGGCTCCTGAATATGTGAACCAGTTATTTAATTCATATTCTAGTCCTTCTAAGATTTCGTTGGCATTTGTAGTATCACCTACAGCTGCAGCCGCAGCGATTGCCTGTGCACTCTTGTTTAATGCCTTACCTCTCCAATAGGTATCCTTTGTTACATCAGATGGGGTTAACAATTCAGAATCAGCAAAAAGATTTACATAATTCTGTAATGTAGTCTTTCCGGCATTATCTGAACTTGGTAATGCTGGCATGTAAGGCAAAATGCCTGTATACTGCATCTTTGTCTGATATGAACTTCCTGTTAAGAACTTCATATAACCTCTTAAGGTATGTGCAGTATGATTCATATAAGTATAACCAGTCATGTTCTTATACTGATGAGGTAAAATACCCATTACAGTTCCATCCGCTGTACTTTCAGCTTTCTTAGATACTGTATAAGAATATGTAGTGGTCAATGTGCTGTTGCTTTCATTGTAAGAGTAATCAGCTCTTGTATCTGTGATGAAGTTAAATGCATAAGGTCTGTATTCCTTAGCAACATCAATTCCCTTGGAATTATCCACTGTCTGACTTTCACATAACCAAGCAAATGAAAGATATGTCTTGTTTGATGGTAAAGTAATCTTTAAACGACCGATTCCATCATTATGTGTTGTGTCCTGTGTTCCCAAATGTTCTACGGAAGAATTCTCTGGCATATATAATGCGTAATACTGATAAGCTGATGCCGGATAACCATTGACAGCACTAGTAATATCATTTGTTCTGAAAACAATTATCTTCACACCATTATAATTTTGTTCATATACAATTTCACTTGGGAATGTAACACGTAATTTTTCTAAATAGAAAACATTGCTGTTTGATAATTCAAAATAAGTAAACGGACTTCCATGAGACATAATAGTCTTCATACTCTGGCTGGAATTATCAGGATTTTTTACAATCGATGTATAAGTCCAATCTGTAGAATCATCAATATTACACTGTGTGCTGTTCCAATTCGGAGACAATTTAAAATCACACAATGTATCATTATCTAAAATGTTATATGCAGAAACGTTTGCCGGATAAACATTCTCGCCTTCACGTCTGGTAGACATACTAAGCATAGATGCTTTTGTCACACGCAAACCATCCTGTTTCATCAAATAACAAAGTGGAAACGCATAAGCACTACCTGATATTTCATTGTTGATACGGTTTCCTGAAAGACACCACAAGTAGTTGGTAGCCCAATCCGTTGTATCAATGGCCGGATGGCTGTTATTGTAATTATCCGTGGTAAAACGATAAGTTCCCTGATTTGAATAAGTAGGAAGCTTAGAAGCTAACTGACTATCGGTTCCGATTCCGATGCTTCCCCCACCAATAGTCTGTGTTGAGTTAGCAGCCGCCATTACGTCTGTAACGTTTTCAGAACCTAAAGAAAAGTTCGTCAATGTCATCACTGATAACATTGAAATAGACATAGTGATAGCCACTGCTCCCCGAAAGAATTTTTTCAACATAAATCTCCTCCAATCAATTTTTTTGCATTTTTCTCCCATAGTTAGCATTATGTTATCATACCTATATCACATTTTCAGTGCGCCAATTTTTTTTGAGGTGCACTTTTTTCTAAAAAGTGTTTTTATTCTTTAAAACGTTACAACCCCCATATAAAGGGCAAAAAAAAGACAGCTATCAAAAACTGTCTTTTTTTCCAATTATTCTTCCGAAGTTTCTTCTGACTCTTCATCATCATCTTTCGGAACTTTAATTTTTTTATTGTGATTCATATCATCCATAAATGCTTTTGCTGTATTCACGGATTCCTCATCCGGATACATTACATAAGCATAAGCATTTGGAACGGAATACGTTGTCGCTTTTCCTCCGGTTCCACTAACACTATACGTCTGAATTTTCCATTTCGGAGATTCATCAACCTGGAAATTTACCAGTGCACGAATATCCCCTTTTCCCATGTTCGTCTGGAAGCTTTCCGCTACAGAATTCATAATGTCGTCATAGCGTTTCAATAACGTAGGCGACATACACTTCTTAATTACGGATTCAATCACTTTCATCTGATTCTTTCCTCTTTGTCTGTCTCCATCTGCAAAGGAATGACGTTCTCTGGCAAACCAGATTGCCTTATCTCCCGGAACATCTTCATTTAATCCTTCATAGAACTGACATCCATGGGTATAGAAGGTATAGTCTGAATCTAAATCAATACCACCTAATGCATCAATGATATTGACAAATCCGGTAAAGTTCATTCGAACAAAGTAGTCAATTTCAATTCCATACAACTGCTCCAGCGTATCTATGGATACATCAATTCCATAATTTCCTGCATGCGTTAACTTATCGCAGGAGCCTCCGGAAATTGACAGCGGAACATAATAATCTCGCGGTGTGGAAACCAAAAGCACCTGATGTGTTACCGGGTTAATGGTCATAATGATATTTACATCGCTTCGACTCTTTGTTGTAATATCTCCTTCTACATCAATACCGCTGACATAGACAGTGAAACATTCTGAAGTTACTTTTTTCTCATTGGACCTCGTCTTAACCGCATTTTTTACAGATACGGTATAAATACAACGGATTTTAGATGAAAAATCTGCATACTCTCCATTTTTCTTATCGTCATTGTCATCGTCCCCGGCATTTTCAATTAATTCAATCATTGCATTATTCAATACGAGAACTTTTGTTTCTTCATTTTCCAAAAGTCTTTTAGCCATTTCCATTGGATCTTTGAAATCCTGTTTTTCCATCTTTTGAGAAACTTCTTTTTCAAAAGCGTCCTCAATCACCTGAAGATCCTCTTTCGGATACGTTTGGCTGATCCCGATGCTATAATCCTTAATATCTGCAAGGCTCTCTGCCTTATTGTCCTTTAAAACATAAAAACCATACTCGTCGGTACTCAGTTTTGACTGTTCTACAATCGTATCTAATGTTTTATCGGCCTTATTGAAAACATTGACAATCTTATTGTGATAAATTACTTCCAGAATACTTCCGGCAATTAAAGCAATAATCATAATCACGGAAATCACAATGGAAAAGATATATCGTTTCTTTCCACCTTTCAGCGCTACCGCAATAAAGAAAATCAATAATAGAACTGATTCAGCAAAAATCAATTTCTTGTAACCTAAATATTGTACTGCGAGATAATCGTTTGCAGAAATCCAACGGTACATAAAGCCATTAAAAATAATCGTTGCCATAAGAAAGATTACGTTTAATACAATGGATGCCACCTTTAACTTCTTACATTTGCCAACAACATCTGTAACTGTTTCTTTTGTATTCGACATTTCTATTCTCTCCATTCATCTTTTTATACAGCAACGATTATTATATATGATTTTTATAAAATTATACAAGCACTTTTTATTCGCTATAATATTTCTTTCCGTTCAGTTTTACAAAAGCACGAACTTTAAAGGTATACTTTGCTCCTTCCTTTACTGTCTTCGTGTAAGATAATTTTTTGTTTCCCTTGAAAGTTTTCAGAACCTTCATTTTTTTCTTTGACTTGCCACCAAGAATCTGATATCCCTGTGCGCCGGACACTTTCTTCCAAGACACTTTCCGCTTATTGTTTCCAAGATTTTTCACCTTGGCTTTCGGTGATTTGAACGGAATCTTCTTAGTTTTTGCTACAAAATCGGTGTAAACTGTTTCGGTTCCGTTTTTCACGTAGGAACGGACCCGGAAGGTATATTTAATTCCCGGTGATAGTTTTTTGATTACACAGCTTTGCTTGTCTCCGTCTGTAATCACTTTCACCCGTTTAAAGGTTCCGTTTTCTGCCTTCACATAGATTTCATTTCCATCAGACACACCATTATTGTACCATTCCAGTTTCACACTGGTAGCGGACTTTTTCGATACAATCATATCTTCCACGTTATTGTTCTTAATGGTCTTCCATTCTTTCTGAAGGTAATTTGCACGATTCTTTAACCAGGTTCGTAACAGTTCTACATTCGCCTGATAGGTGGCCGGATGGTTATCATATTCGAGACCGGTCGCATTGTCGCAAGTAGAATAACGTTTGGTAAGACTCCAGCCTGCTCCTCCTTCAACAATACTGAGATAGTTTCGGTTAAATGCCGGGCCGAAATCAGTTAATAAGGTATCAATGCGATTTTTTCCCTTGGCATTGGTCTGATAAAGATTCTCAATAGTCGGGAACAACTCTTTCATTCGGTCATTCACTTTTTTCACAAACTCATCACTGCGAATCAGATATGAATACCATTTCAGTTCCGTACAGTATAATCCCTGGTAACTGATATCTCCGTTATAATATGCCTTATAAAATCTTTTGGAAGCATTACCGGAAGATAAATCCAAATCCCAGATTGGTCCGGCATACATTTTTCCATTCTTCACATAGAATCGTGTGGAGCTGTAATTAAAATCCACTGCCTTAAACAATTCCGATACAATGTAATAATTCACAAAGGAATCCATATCAATGTATTTCGTGTATTCAGATGCTTTCTTTGTTCGAATCGCAGCATCTGTTTTTGAAAGGAAGGATTCAATTCCTGTCACCTGGGCAGCAGATGGTTCTTCCGGAACATTAATGGCAAAGCGGATTCCTGTTTTTGTGGTTGTGTATGTAACATCACTTTCGTAACGTTCCCGTTCCACCTCAATCATGAAATCCTTGGATGTTTCTGATTCATCAATATCCACTTTCGTGGTTCCTGCTTCCACCGGTTCCGTAACCAGATAATTTCCTATCAGAACACCATTATAGTACACATCCGCAAAGGTACTCTGACTGATATAAGAAAGTCCGGTAGCTGTTGCAAGATCAAGACCAAGCTTATTACGAATCAAAGTCTTATCAAATGCATTAGCCAGCAAATTCCACTTCTTTCCCTTGTCCATTCCAAACACGCTCTGTTTCGAACTAAACTTCACATTAAATGGTTTCTTTTCCGCCTTGGATGTGGAATTACCTCTTAATTTCACCTGGGCAGCATCATCTGCGATTTCAATGGTTCCATCTTTTTTTACCACTTCTACCTTCGCCACAGCATATTCCTTCACAAGACTCTTCAGCGGTGTTTCTGAAGTGATATAAATTCTGTTAATGTCCGATGAAGCATATCCACTTTCTTCTCCACGGACATTTTTTCCTGTTCCCAATGCCACAACCATGGCCAGAAACATTATCCATAAAATCTTCTTTTTCATTGTAACCTCCGATACACATTTTTCTTCATTATACCATTTAAAAACATTTTTAAAACCCTTAATTTTACCGTTAACATTTCTTATGTTTTCTGTTCTTTGAACCATCAACTTTCCGATTCATATATTAAATTATGGAGGTGAATATGAAGAAAATAAAAATCATTTCAGGTGACCAACGACAATACTATGCCTGGGCTTACTTACGTAAAATGGATTATGACGTGGAACTTGTTTCAAATTTCAATCTTCAGGATGCAGATGTTATTTTAGCCTCTACCCCATTCCTGAAATTTAGCGAATACGTAAACTGCGACTTTCAATCCGCCTTTCCGGTTGAAACATTGATCCGGTTATTAAAAAACGGACAGCTGATGTTTGCCGGTGCGATTCCGGAATCAATCTCCGGACAATTCGCGGAGAGAGGAATCACCGCCGTTGACTTTCTGAAAGACTCAGAAATCGTATGGCAAAACGCATATCTGACTGCCGAAGCATTACTTGGAAAGATCATTACCCAAACTGCCTTCTCCTTACGTGATGCTAAAATAATTCTTCTGGGATTTGGCCGATGCGGCATGAACCTTGCAATGCTGTTCAAAGGATTCCAAAGCACTGTCTATGTTTATGACCATCATGAGGCAAATCGTTCCCGTGCATCCTCCTTCGGATTCCAAGCATTAGCCCCGGAACAATTATCCGCCAGACTGTTAGAAGCTGACCTTTTGATTAACACGGTTCCACAAGAAATTCTTTCACCGGAACAATATGAACAATTTCAAAAAAGCTGTGTACTATATGATATATCCTCTTATCCCTATGGGTTAAACCTGGATTTTGCAGAAGCCAATGCTCTTTCTTTATATACATGCCCCGGCCTACCGGGTAAGTATAATCCGAAGACGGCAGGGGAAATCATTGCAATAAAAGTCGTATCATATTTAGAAAGGATGTAAAAAAACCATGTATGATTTTTCCAACATAAATATCGGCATTGGTCTTACCGGATCATTCTGCACTTATGACAATATTTTCAAGGCTTTAGAACACCTTGCAAAAACACAGGCAAATATCACAGCGATTTTTTCTAATCAGGCCGCAACCACAGACAGTCGTTTTGGAAAAAGCGAAACCTTTCTGCAACGTGCCAAAGAAATTACCCATAAAAATCCAATTACCACAATTCCCGGAGCAGAACCGATTGGCCCTAAAGGGCTATTGGATTTATTGATTATTGCCCCCTGTACCGGAAATACACTTTCCAAATTAGCCAACGGAATATCCGATACGCCGGTTCTTATGGCTGCCAAGGCTCATTTAAGAAATAATCGGCCACTGGTGATTTTCTTAAGCACTAATGACGCCTTGGGGATGAACCTGAAAAATATCGGAATCTTATTAAACACAAAAAACATCTATTTCGTTCCCTTCGGGCAGGACAATTATGTCAGTAAACCAAATTCCATGATTGCCCATATGGACTTGATTGAAGATACCATTGCAATGGCCTTGAAGGGAAAGCAAATCCAACCGGTCATTAAAAGTCCTCATATAAAAGAATAAACCGATTCATGATTAAGACATTCGGCGAATACACTATTATCATAATGATTGAAAGGAGATTCTATGTGCGGAATTGCCGGTTACTTTCAAAGAATTCCAAACACCAACGCTACACAGCAACTAGAAACCATGAAAACTTCTCTGAAACATCGTGGGCCGGATGACTGGGGAAGTTTTGTCACAAATAATTGCGGGCTATGTCATACGCGATTATCCATTCGGGATTTATCCGGTGGCAGACAGCCCATGACCCGAACTTTTCACGGCCGGACAGCTACGATTGTTTACAATGGAGAAATCTATAATTTACAGGAATTAAAATATCGCCTGCTTCCTTTTTCGATTCGTTTTGAGGGGCACAGTGATACCGAGGTAATTCTCTACTGCTATCTGGTCTTCGGAGCAAAAATTTTCTCAGAATTAAACGGAATCTTTGCATTTGCCATTTATGAAGATAATCGCCTACTTCTCTGTCGGGATCATATTGGCGTAAAGCCATTGTTTTACTGGAATCAAAAAGAGGAATTTGTGTTCGCTTCGGAAATCAAAGGGATTTTTTCTTACGGGGTTACTCCGAAAATCGACCAGAATTCCTGGTGCGAAATCATTGGCCTTGGTCCGGCACACACTCCGGGCAACGGAGTTTTTCAGGGAATCAACGAGGTTCTTCCAGGTCATTATCTGTTGATTTCCTCCGAAGGATTTGAAGACCATTGTTACTGGAGGCTCAAGAGTTTACAGCACACGGAAAGCTACGAGGAAACCATTTCTCATTGCAGTTTTCTCATTGAGGACAGTATCAAACGCCAGATGGTTTCGGATATTCCTATTTGTACGTTTCTTTCCGGCGGATTAGATTCCAGTCTGGTGACTGCCATTGTAGCAAAGGAATTCGGCGAGACACCTCTTACGACCTTCTCTTTTGATTTCGTAGACAATCAGAAGAATTTCAAAGCCAACCCATATCAATGTTCCATGGATCGTCCTTTCGTGGATTTGATGAAGGATTACGTAAATAGTAAGCATCACTATTTGGAATGCGATAGCAAAACCCAATTGGATTGTCTGTACCGGACAGTAGATGCCAGAGATATGCCTTGTATGGCAGATGTGGAGGCTTCCATGCTGTACTTTTGCAGCATTGTTGCAAAGGAATGTAAGGTAACCTTAACCGGCGAATGTGCGGATGAAATCTTTGGCGGTTATCCATGGTTTCACAAAAAGGATTTGTTGGAAAAAAACACCTTCCCATGGTCCTTTGATTTACCTGCCAGAACTGCACTTTTTCAAAAAGATTTCATAAAATCTCTTCCCTTGGAAGAATACATTTCTTTGCAATATCATCAATCCATGGATCAGTGTCCTCTTTTGGAATCCGATTCTTCAACAGAAACAAAACGGAGAAAAATGTCATGGTTAAACATCCGGTGGTTCATGATGACATTGTTGAACCGAATGGACCGATGCAGCATGTATTCCGGACTGGAGGCACGAGTTCCTTATGCTGATTATCGAATTCTAGAATATGTATTCAATATTCCATGGGAATATAAGTGCTATCGGGGACAGACCAAAAGTCTCATTGTAGAATGCGGGAAAAAATATCTCCCGAAAGAAATACTCTATCGTAAAAAAAGCCCATATCCCAAAACTTATGATCCGGGATATGAGCTATTATTAGGCAAAATGCTTTTGGATGAATTACATTCCAATGCATCCTTGCAAATGATTTTAGATTCTTCTAAGGTGGAGCAGTTTGTTTCTGCCCCGAAAGATTATGGTAAACCATGGTTCGGCCAGCTAATGGCTGGTCCGCAATTATTGGCCTATTTGTTACAGATTGGTTATTGGATGAGAAAATATCATTTATCCGTTTAAGAGTTCATCCTCGGAAACAACATAATTTCCCAATTGATTCTTTTGATTCAGATATCCGGATATTTCTTTTTCCACCCTTTGGTACTCTTCATAAAAGTTCATTGCTGACATTCGAAGAGCTCCATGTCCCATAATAATCAACTGTTCCAAAGCATCCGATGTTGCGACGGTGATTTTATATTTACTTGCCAATTGATGCGTTGTTTTTGCAATGTAGATATCCGCACTTTCCGCTTCTTTTGTGAAAACAACGTATACATTTTGGTGACGGTAAATAGTTTCTTTATGACGCTTCACATTATATGCATCAAACACTGCGATTACTGTTGTACCGGTATATCCCTGATAGTTCGACAGCATATCCAATAATTTGTCCCTGGCTGCATCAATATTTTTTGCTGCAAGCGTCTTCAGTTCCTCCCATGCAAAAATGATATTATAACCGTCTACCAGAAGACAAGACGGTAAATTAGGTCCCTTTTTCCGATAAACCGGTTTCTTTTGTTTTTCATAAACACTGCTTCGCTTTTCCTGATATCGTTTTCGCCTTACCGGTCCAAATGTCTTCTCGAAAATCGCCATAAGTTCTTGATCCGTAGCATAAGTATCCTTTTCTTTTTTCGGTCTGATTTCCTCTGAAATTTTCGGTACCACATCAAAAGATTGATTAGATTTTAAATCCGTCTTCACATGCATATACTGTTCCACTTCATCCCAAGGAACATAAAATCCGGCACCATGTGTACAAAAAACAGAACCGGTAGGATTTCTCATATCCTTTTCACTGTCGTATCCTTTTTCCTCAATCACCTGTTCCTGATTATGGCATGGTGCATACCCTTTATATTTCAAGGTCAATGTCCCCTTCCCGTGAGAATATTCATTAACCTGAATCTGATAGTCTCCAATTTCAGAAACCGGAGCATATCCGGTAAGTCTGGTTTTTTCTCCCACAATTTGCGGTGGATTCATATGCCCGTTCATATTTCCCAAATCTGTCATAGCTCGTCCTACCTGTTCCGAAGAAATATCCAGAACAAAATCATAATAAGGTTCCAACAAAACGCTTTCCGCCTTTTTTAGTCCTTGACGAACAGCTCTGTATGTCGCCTGTCGGAAATCGCCACCTTCCGTGTGTTTCAAATGCGCTTTTCCGGCAATTAATGTAAAATGGATATCCGTAACCGGTGCTCCGGTTAACACACCACGATGCTCCCGTTCTGCCAAATGAGTCATAATTAGACGTTGCCAATTTCTGGACAGACTATTACTGTCTGCTTTTGACTCAAAAGTAATTCCGCTTCCCGGTTCTCCCGGCTCCAATAATAAATGGACTTCTGCATAATGGCGCAAAGGTTCAAAGTGCCCTACACCTTCCACGGTATTTAGAATTGTTTCCTTATATAAAATCTTCCCTGTTCCAAAAGAAACCTCTATTCCAAATCGTTCCTGAATCTGAGTTTTTAACAACTCAATCTGAATCGGTCCCATAACCCTGACATGTATTTCAGAAGTTTCTTCATTCCATCGTAAATTTAAAGTTGGATCCTCTTCTTCTAATTCCTTTAACTGCTGATACACTTGATTGACATTGCAACCTTTCGGCAACAAGACACTATAAGACAAAACCGGTTTCAAATCCGGTTCTTCAGTCTCTGACTCACAACCTAGTCCTTGTCCGGAATAGGTTTCCTCCAATCCGGCAACTGCACAGATTTCCCCGGCATTCACTGTTTGAACCAAAGAATACTTTTCTCCGGAATAAATTCGAATATCATTTACCTTTTGCGCCCATTCCTCACCATTAGATATTCCTTTCACTTCATCTCGAACATTTAAACTGCCTCCAGTGATTTTCATATGAGTCAATCTGTTTCCTGCAGAATCTTTCGTGATTTTATATACCTTGGCTCCGAAATCATCCGAATAAACCGGCTCATAGCTGTACCGACAAATACCCTCCAATAATTCCATGACGCCTTTATTGTTTAACGCAGAACCATAATAGCACGGGAACAATTGACGGTTTTGAACCAGACTACAAAGAATTTCATCTGTCAGAGTATCATGTTCCATATAATATTCCAATGCCTGTTCATCGCACATGGCAATTTGCTCATAGTCTGGTTTTTCAAGACTAAAGTCCACGATCCCGTCCCCCAGACAAACACGCATGTTTTCACTGCTAAATTCCTTATTGGTTCTTGGCATATCCATTTTATTTACAAAGATAAATGTAGGAATCTCATATTTTCTCAAAAGTTTCCAAAGAGTTTCCGTATGCCCCTGAACCCCTTCGCTGCCACTGACAATCAAAATTGCATAATCAAGCACCTGCAGGGTACGTTCCATTTCTGTGGAGAAATCCACATGTCCCGGAGTATCCAACAGAGTAAACGTTGTATCCCCATATTCAAAAACAGCCTGTTTTGAAAAAATGGTAATACCTCGTTCTCTCTCCATGGAAAAATTGTCTAAATATGTATTTTTATGATCAACTCGTCCTAACGCCTTTATTTTCCCTGTATTATATAATAACGACTCCGACAATGTGGTCTTCCCACCGTCTACATGCGCTAAGATTCCTAATGTTATTTGTTTCATAATTCCTCTTTCAACTAATTTGTTTTATAAATCAACTAATTCAATACCTATATTGTTTGTTTCTTACTCCAAAATCAAGTATACTTTTTCGGACAATAGAATGACAAAAAGGAGTATTTGTATGAATAATAAAATTATTATTTCAATCATCGGATGTATCACTCTGATATGCGCAATCATTTTATGCGTTGCTTTCTTTGGAATACATTCAAAAAAAGTATATCAGACATCCCCTGTAACCCAAGTGAAAGAAACCAAGGCAAAACCAGTTTCTGCAACAGCAGATAACACTTTGCTCGAACTCTTTTCCGGAAACGGTCTAAAGCTTTCTATAAAAAGCTTGGAAGATTCTTCCATCGTATTTTCCATTGAAAATCAGACTGAACAGTCTGTCACAGCTTCTTGTCACAGCATAGCCATCAATAAAGTCATGACACAGCTTATGATTCTTGAAAGTGTAAACGCCGGCGAAATAAAAGATGTCACCATTTCTTTGGAAGAATACAGTGCATTTTGCGGAATTGAAAAATCAGAAGACATCAAAAACATCACCCTTGATTTTATCTGTACTAATATTCAGGATGAAGTCCTTTTCTCCGGAGACGTCCAGACTTTTGATTTCGGTGATTTCAATTATGCCTATCTTCCTGATGATTCTGCCAAAACACTGTATACCGAAAAGAGCATCGACATTTCAGCCACTGACTTTAAAGACAATGCAGACAACAACGCAGAACGTTACGTAATCATTGAAAACAATTCTGATTCCTTAATTACAACAGAAATCTTAGGAATCTTTGTCAATGACTCAGACCTAAATAATTTTTCTTACTCGGAAATTTATCCGAATTGCATTTTCTATTTTCCGGTAACTACCGATGGTATTTCCAGTAATTCCATAAAGAAGGTTTCAATGGAATTAACCTGTAGTGATGCGGATTATAATGAGCTGTTTCACACGACAATCGAAAAATAAAGTGCAAAAGAAAACGCTCCTATTCGGAGCGTCAAAGCTCATTATGCAAACAAAACATTATTGGAGAGTTCGCAATGCGAACTCTCTATTCTTTTTCAAAATCAAAATGATAAGAAAGCCCTAATTCATCCCGAACGTCCAAAATATCTTTTTGCACTGCTTCTCCTACCGGAACACCCTTATCTTTTCTAAATAACCAGGTATCGTATTCTTTTTCCCCTGCAGTGTAAATTCTGCTTTCTCCCGGAGCCTTTGTCGAATTTCTAAGTGCACGGCAAATATCTCCGGCAGTCTTTCGAAATGTTTCCAATCCCATATAAGCTTCCGGATCCACTACAAAGAAGAAGTGTCCTAAATGATACATCTGCGGATTTCCTTCCGGATCCACTCCGGTTAAGGCTTTCATGAATTGTCCACCGGATAACGCTGCTGACAATATCTCAACCACTGCAGCATATCCATATCCCTTGTATCCCGCCAGTTCTTCTCCAATCCCTCCAAGCGGTGCCAATGCTGCTGTTTCATCGACTAACGCCTTTAATATTTCTTCACTATCCGTCATGGCCGTTCCGTCTCTGGAAATAACCATTCCTTTTGGAGTTTCTTTTCCTTCTCTGGCGTAATATTCTATTTTTCCACGCTGCACAATGGATGTGGCACAATCCAGACAGAACGGAAATTCTTCATCTGTCGGAAGTGAAAATGTTAAAGGATTGGTTCCCATCATATTATCCACACCAAAAGTCGGTGCAATCGACGGTCTGGCATTCGTTCCAGTAATACCAATCAACCCTTCTTTGCTTGCCATAGAAGACCAATAGCCTGCAATTCCGTAATGCGTTGAATTTCTGATAGCCCCTCCAGCCATACCATAAGTTTTCGCTTTTTCAATTAACATTTTCATTATTTTATGACTGGCTACCATTCCCATTCCATCATGGGCATCCATTACCACCGTAGTTGGAGTTTCCTTTAATATTTCAATGTTTGTAACCGGGAGTAACGTTCCTTTCTTAATTCGGTCAATATAAATCGGTTTAAACCGATTACATCCATGACTCTCAATACCTCTTCTGTCTGATTCCAACAATACATCCGCACAAATCTCTGCATCCTCTCTTGGAACACCATACCCCGAAAAGGCATCTACCATGAATCGGTTCATTAAATCCCACTCTACAAACGGTCTACTTTCTGTCATATTATAACCTCCCAATTTCTTTATAGTTTCATTATCGTTTCCTCAATGAAATTCTATACATCTTCATTACAAAAACCATCAACTAAGTTATTCAAAAAAAGCTGTATTCTATCTATTAGTTTTTCATAGCGAATCCATTTTTTTATTTGCTCAATCACTATGGAAAAGGCTAATGAAATTACC
>JAILRB010000019.1 GCA_024698585.1 Eubacterium sp. | reverse complement strand
GCTGCTGCTACTACTACACCTGCTGCTGCAGATACACCAAATTCTTCTTCACATGCCTTTACAAGGTCATTTAATTCTAATACTGATAATCCTTTGATTACTTCAATGATTTCTGCTGTTGTCATTGTTAAATCCTCCATTTTTTAATTTTTCTTTTAATAATACTATGTTTTTCGCCATGCCCCTCGATTCCACTTCGTTTCATCTCGGTGTCACGGCATTCGCCGTATATTCCTCAATAAATCAATGCTTACAAACGCAAGCGTTTGACGCATTATTCATTTCGTCATACATGGCTCATTGCTTCGCGCACTTTATGCAGCTTCTTCGTTCTTATCAGCAATCTGCTTAATAACACGAGCGAAGTTTGCAATTGGTGACTGGATAGAACCAAGTAACTTGGAAATAAGAACATCTCTTGATGGGATAGATGCGATCTGCTGCATTCCTGCTGCATCATAATATGTTCCTTCTACCACGCCGCCTTTGATTTCTAATGCTTCTGCACCTTTAGCGAACTTAGATAATACTCTAGCTGCTGCAGTAGCATCGTCTTTACATACAGCGATAGCTGTAGGTCCTTCAAGATTAACTGAAAGTCCTTCGAATTCTGTTCCTTCAATAGCTCTCTTGATCATTGTGTTCTTGTATACTTTGTATACTACGTTTGCTTCACGAAGCTGTCTACGAAGATCAGTATCTTCAGCAACGGTAAGTCCACGGTAATCAACTACTACTGCTGTAGCAGCGCCATTGAGTAATTCAGAAATCTCATCAACGATAGGCTGTTTTAACTCAACTTTTGCCATGATTTGTGCCTCCTTATAAATTTTTAGGTTCGCAACCTCATGCACTTATAAAAGAAAAGCCTTTCCACCGAAGCAGAAAGGCATTAATCATCATAAATACTGATTATAACTTCTTCCCTCGGTAGGATTTACATTTATTTTACAATAAATACCTACTGTCTTCGGCAATTGGTTTAAAACCATCCTGTGCATCATAGCACAGTAATATATTTTTGTCAAATATATTCTTTTTTATTCAGGTAATTACTGAACATTTGTAAGCTTTGTTACGTTAAGCTTAACACCAGGTCCCATTGTAGATGTAAGAGTAATGCTCTTAAGGTAAGTACCCTTTAATGCTGCTGGCTTAGCTTTCATGATTGCGTCGAATAAAGCATCAAAGTTCTGTGATAACTGTTCTTCTGTGAAGGAAGCTTTTCCTACAGGAACATGAACGATGTTTGCCTTATCAAGTCTGTATTCAATCTTACCTGCTTTGATTTCTTCGATAGCCTTAGTAACATCCATAGTAACTGTACCAGCCTTAGGGTTTGGCATTAAGCCCTTAGGTCCGAGTACACGACCAAGTCTACCTACAACACCCATCATATCAGGTGTAGCTACTACAACGTCGAATTCAAACCATCCATCATTCTGGATCTTTGGAATTAATTCTTCACCACCAACATAATCAGCGCCTGCTGCTAAAGCTTCATCAGCCTTTGGTCCCTTAGCGAAAACTAAAACTCTTACAGTCTTACCAGTTCCGTTAGGTAATACAACAGCACCACGGATCTGCTGATCAGCGTGACGTCCATCACATCCTGTTCTGATGTGACATTCTATTGTTTCATCAAATTTTGCAACTGCGTTTTTCTTTACTAAAGAAATCGCTTCTTCCTTATCAAACTGTGCAGCCTTATCGAATGTCTTTACTGCATCAAGATATTTCTTTCCTCTCTTCATTTAAACCTCCTCGTGGTACAAACGGATATACCTCCCACGCTTTTCAATTCATTTTTCTTTAACAATGTAGATTAGTCTTCTACCTTAATTCCCATACTTCTAGCTGTTCCAGCGATCATGCTCATAGCTGATTCAATTGATGCAGCATTTAAATCCTTCATCTTTGTTTCAGCGATCTGCTGTAAATCTGCCTTAGAAATTGTAGCAACTGTTTCTTTTAAAGAGTTGCCTGCACCCTTCTGGATCTTACAAGCTTTCTTTAATAATACTGCTGCTGGAGGAGTCTTTGTAATAAAACTAAAACTCTTATCCTGGTAAACAGTGATAACAACTGGAATGATCATTCCTGGCTGATCAGCTGTTCTTGCGTTAAAGTCCTTTGTGAACTGAACGATGTTAAGTCCCCACTGTCCAAGAGCAGGACCAACTGGTGGAGCTGGTGTTGCTTTTCCAGCTTCGATTTGCAATTTAATGTAACCTTCTACTTTCTTTGCCACTTTTGTGCACCTCCTAAAAATTGTGGTATTATCGGGAATCCCTCCCACTGCCCTGCAATGCAGAGCTCTATGAGCAATACTGCTCTCTTAAAACCCATAGGTTTTAATTCAATTTCATCAATGAACCTAGTTCATTTTCTTCACTTCGGCAAAACCTAATTCTACCGGAGTTTCTCTACCAAACATATCGACATTAATTGTAACTGTCTGACGACCTTCATCGATTCGTTTAATGACACCTGCTGTACCTGCCCACACGCCGGCAACAACTGCCACGGTATCACCAACAACAAAATCGATTTCGATTTTATCTTTCTTAATACCTAATGTAAGCATTTCTCTATCTGTTAAAGGAACCGGTTTAGATCCTGGTCCAACAAAGCCTGTTACACCTCTGGTGTTACGAACAACGTACCATGTATCATCATTCATTACCATGTTAATAAGAACATAACCTGGGAACAATTTCTTTTCAGAAACTTTTCTCACGCCATTCTTTAATTCAACCACTTCCTGTGTCGGAACTGAAACCTCTAAGATTTGGTCCTGCAGTTTTCTATTTTCGATAGTCTGTTCAATATTAGTCTTCACTTTGTTCTCATAACCTGAATAGGTATGAACAACGTACCAATTTGCTTCTGACATCTAATCACCTCATTTTCTTATTTATTAATTAAAGCACCAATTCCTAACTGAACTACGCTGTCAATTAAAGCAATAAGAATACCAATGATAATTGTTACAACAATAACTGTAATAGTCTGTCTTACTACAGTCGGTTTATCAGGCCAGATGATTCTGCTATATTCACCTTTAAGTCCTGCCCACCAAGCCTTAAAGCCCTTCTTTTCCTTCTTGTCTGCCATCTTTATTCCTCCATTCACTAAAACTACTTTGTTTCCTTGTGCAATGTATGTTTCTGGCAGAATTTACAATACTTCTTTGTTTCAACTCTGTCTGGATGAGTCTTCTTATCCTTTGTTGTATTGTAATTACGCTGCTTACATTCTGTACATTCTAATGTAATCTTTGTTCTCATGAGTTTCACCTCCGCATTTTTTTGTATATGAAAGTCTATTTTTTTACAGCATAAAAAAAAGACTTATCGCCTGTTCACTAAATATAACACGAAAATCAATACGCGTCAACAATATTTTTTCTGACAAAGCAATCCGTTATACCGTGGCTTCCTCCACGGCATAACTACGCTTCGTTATCTTTTCCGGTTGCAATACAAAGAAAGTACACTCTCTTTACCCCGGCTTTCTTTAAAAGTCCGGCACATGCGTCCATAGTACTGCCCGTAGTATAAATGTCATCCACCAACAACACCGACGACATTTCTTTCGTACTTTCCCGGTCCACCGCAAAGGCTCCCTTCAGATTATCCATTCTCTGCTCATCAGTTAATCCCTTTTGTGGCTTTGTATTTTTTCTTCTGATAAGAAGGTTTTCCTTTACAGGGATTCCCGATTTCTTCGAAAGACTTTTCGCAAAAACCGTAGCCTGATTATATCCCCGACGGATTTCCTTGCCCCGAAACATTGGGATTGGAACAATGCAGTCCGGATTCCACGCACAAAGTTTTTCCCTATGTTGTTCCCAGGCAACCGTTCCGTAATAGTCGGAAAATTGTCTGAGATTATTATATTTAAATTGATGAATGGATTTTTTTAATATCCCTTGATACCGGAACACGGATACTCCTTCATCGAACCGGCGAATTCTCTTTTTACAGGTCTGGCAATACAATGCCGTGTTTGTTAAAATCTTTTTCCCGCATTTTGCACAACAATCTTTCTTTAAGATTTCTATTTCCTGCCGGCAGGATTCGCAAACCAGTTCTTTTTCACGAATAATATTACCACACCCCGGACAAACCTTTGGGAACAAAAGCCCAATCGCTCGTTCTACAATTCCTTTCATATTCCCCCTATGCCTAATAATTTTCCAATTGCCACTTTAACCCCGAGTATCTCTTATGTTGATCTTCATTATGAATCATACTTTGGAACATTTCCTTACGTCCCACAATACAAACACAGGACTTCGCTCTGGTCACACCGGTATACAGCAGATTTCTCGTCATTAACATTGGTGTTCCCGAAACCAGTGGAATAATCACTGCCGGATATTCACTACCCTGAGATTTGTGAATCGTCACTGCATAAGCCAGTTCCAATTCTTCCGCCTGTTTTGTATCGTAAGTTACATATCGATTATCATCAAAACGCACCTCGATATAATTCGTCGTGTTATTTATCAAGGTAATTACGCCCATATCCCCATTAAAAACCCCTGTACCGGAATCCACATAACGTCCAGTATCTGTTCGTTGTTCCCAATCCAGCTGGTAATTGTTTTTAATCTGCATCACCTTATCCCCTTCTCGGAAGGTGGTACCGCCGATTTCTTTTTCATTCTTATCCGGCGTATGAGGATTCATGTATTGCTGAATGTAAGGGTTTAGGGAATTCACTCCCAGAATCCCATTTCTCATTGGCGTTAACACCTGAATATCCATCGGCTGGGCGTTCACATAGTCCGGTAGTTTGCTAAGAAGCAATCCTACCGTGGCATTTAACGCCGCCTGTGCATTTTCTCTTTCTATATATAAGAAGTCTTTCGCGCTGTTATCTAACACCACTTCTTCTCCGGCATTGATTTTATGAGCATTTAGTACAATGCCGCTTTCCCCTGCCTGACGAAATACCTTGGTCAGTCGCACCACGCTGAAGCAATCGGATTCAATCATATCCCGCAACACATTTCCCGGTCCCACACTGGCTAGCTGGTTCACATCACCCACAAAGATGATTTTCGTTCCAACCGCAGTGGCGCGAAGAAGTGCATGCATTAGGAAAGTGTCTACCATGGACATTTCATCAATAATCAGTACATCTGTCTCCAATGGATTTTCTTCATTTCTACCGAATCGGGCGTCTGCTTGTTCGCTTTCCGCACCACCGGATATTTCCAACATACGATGAATGGTTCTGGCCTCATGTCCTGTCGCCTCAGTCATTCGCTTCGCAGCTCTTCCCGTCGGTGCTGCAAGGCTCACCTGCATCCCATCCGATTCAAACATCTGAATGATGGCATTAATCGTTGTGGTCTTTCCCGTTCCAGGTCCACCGGTAATTACAGAAATTCCGTAGTTTTGCGTCTGAACGACCGCTTGTTTCTGGAGTTCGTCCAAATGAATCCCGGTCATTTTTTCTATGGTATCCATCTTCACACCAATGATATATTCATCTTCCGGGGTTGAAATGTTTAGTTCCAATAGCATTCTTGCAATATTCAGTTCCATATAATAGAAAGAAGATAAGAACACAGCCTGTGCATCATCAATCTCTTTCACAATCAATTTCTTTTCCAACACCAATTCGGTAAAGCAGTTATCCAGTAGGTCCATATTAAACGTTCCATCCGGATTCATATATTGATCTCTAAGTCCCAAAAGATTCACAGTCCGCTCTACCAATTGGGCTTTTGGAAGATATGTATGACCATTAGAAGACGCATCTGTCAAGGCATAACACATTCCGCTTTTAATTCGAATCGTCGCATCCACAGCAACGCCTGCCCGCCTTGCAATTTCATCCGCCGTTTTAAATCCGACTCCGGTTACATCATCCGCCAGGCGGTATGGATTTTTCTGAATAATTTCATAGATTTTTCCACCATACAGTGAAAACAGTTTCGAACTCAGCGCCGGAGTGATATTGTACCCCTGAAGAAAAATCATGGCATCTCTCATATCTTTCTTTTCTTCTACCTGCTGGCAAATATCCATTGCCTTATGAATGGTAATCCCGCGAATATCCGCCAACAGTTCCGGCTCTTCTTCAATAACTCTTAGTGTATCCTCACCAAACTTATTCACAATACGGTCTGCCAGGACAGCACCGATTCCCTTAATGGCACCGGACCCTAAGTACTTTCGAATGGAATGTTCATCCGATGCCGGAACGATTCGATATTCTCTTACCTGAATCTGCTCTCCATACATCTCATGAAACTTTTCGTCCCCTTCAATTTCCATATATTCTCCCGGACCGATATATCCAAACACACCGGTACAAGTGATTGTCTTTTTCCCACTCAACAATGTCAACACGGTAAATCCGTTATCTTCATTTCTGAATGTTATACTTTCAACATATCCACTGATTGATTTCATAAGACCTTCCTATATCTTCTTTTGCACCTACGCAATCATTACCCGTAAAGAATAAGAAAGCCATCCGGCCGGACGACTATCTTATTTCAATTTATTCTTTATTTTGTTCGTCAATGACATCAATATACTGTCCAGTTCCAATGGCAACTGCAGTCATCGGGTCTTCCGCTGTCATGACATTAATTCCTGTTTTTGATTCAATGAGTTCATCCAGTCCACGTAACAGACATCCACCGCCGGTAAGAACAATTCCTCTTACGGCAATATCTGCTGCCAGTTCTGGTGGAGTTTTTTCCAATACTCTGTGTACAGCTTCCACAATACTGTTTGTAGCATCTCTCAATGCTTCCTCTGTTTCATCGGAAGTTACCTCAACTGTTTTTGGCAATCCTGTTACCAGATTTCTTCCACGTACTTCCATACGCTGGGTTTCCGATTTATTGAAACAGGTTCCGATGCCAATCTTGATTTCCTCAGCAGTTCTTTCCCCAATTAAAAGATTATGTTTCTTTCTCATGTGTCTGATGATTGCCTCATCAAAATCATCGCCTGCCACTTTTACGGAAGTGCTGACAACTGTGCCTCCCAACGAAATCACAGCAATGTCCGTGGTACCACCACCGATGTCCACAATCATGTTTCCGCAAGGTTTCTGGATTTCAATCCCAGATCCAATCGCTGCTGCCAAAGGTTCCTCCACGGTGTATACATGTCTGGCACCTGCCTGATATGCTGCATCTTCTACTGCTTTCTTTTCCACTTCTGTGGCTTCACTCGGAATACAGATACAGATTCTTGGTTTCTTATAAGAACGCTTTCCAATAGATTTCTGGATAAAGTAACGGATCATCTGCTCCGTAATGGAGTAGTTTGAAATCACTCCCTGTTTCATCGGTCTGACAGCCAGAATATTTCCCGGTGTTCTCCCAATCATCAAGCGGGCTTCTTCGCCTACAGCCTTAATTTTTTCCGTGTCTCTGTCAACGGCCACTACTGCCGGTTCCTTTAACACAACACCTTTTCCTTTAATATATACTAAAATACTTGCAGTTCCTAAATCTATACCAATATCTGTATTAAACATACACATAACTCCTTTACGCACAATCGCTTATCTTACTTCGTATGTTATTATCATATCCATACCATAATAAAGTATAACAATTTTTTGATAATCTGTACATTATAAATTCATAAAAGTGATGGAATTCTGATTTTTCGGCATTTTTTGACTATTTTAACAATTTGTTAACATTTTATTCATATTTGCTTCAATTTTCTATTATATTCTATGAAAGTACCATTCAGTTGGTACAACATAGTTGAATACGTCATACCCTATTGGCGTATTTTAAGTTTTTCATACTCAACCTAGAGGGTGAAATTCCCTCTAGGTCCCCCGATTACAATGCCTTGCTAATTTAGCAAGGCTTTTCTTTTTCTTTGTTGCCAAACCACCGCGGATATGGCGTTCTGCTTTATTCTTATTAAGAACCTTCCGCACTTCCCCGGCAATTTTCCGATCAACTTCCCAGATTCGCTCCGATACATCTTTATGTACCGTGCTCTTACTATTCCCTCGACATTTTGCACAATCCCTTACGGTAGCATTGTGTTCAATAATAAATCTGGCATTTTCCACAACTCTTTTTTCGATATAATCTTTCAAGCATTTCCACACCCGACTTCGTTACTTTATTGTATTCAAAAATGCCTCTGTTTATTCCCTCTAAGAATTCCTTTGGTGGATTTCCAGCTTCTCGCGATAGGATTCCTTTAAAATTTTCAGGCACAGGGAACGATAAGCCTTTAAATTATCCAGTTTAAAATTCTTCTGCATAATTCTGGAATTCATTCGCTCCCGTTCAAAAAGTCTTCCTTTTCTGAAGTCCAAACGCATTAAAGCCGGTTCCCGGTCCACGAAGATAATTGCTTCTGCCATTTCTAAGAAAGAATCAGGAATTGTCGTTTTAATTCCTATCCCTGTAATTTCTTTAAACTTCGGATTCAGGCTCTGGAATCGTTTGAGATTCGCTGAAGCATACACATCAATTCCCGCCTGAAGCATCACTTCCACATCCTCATACACGAAACTTTTCTGATCCTTATTAAGACCATACATTCCTAGCTCATCCATGACAACCACATCCGGATGCTGCTCTAAAATTTTCTTTACCGAATATTTTCTACGAAACATTCGCTTCACATGATGATCCTTTAAAATTTGCGCCACATCACGATGGTCCGAATTTAGGAATCCAATGACAACCTTTCGATCCTCGCTTTGTTCCACAGCTCTCTGTACCATCAGATAACTCTTTCCGGCTCCCGGAGCATATCCGGTAAACAGATATAGTTTTCCCCTCTTTTTCTCCATAAACAATTCTCCATCACTAACAATACTGATTCCGAATTTGCTCCATTTTTTGCCCGAACTGTTCCAGCACCGGATCCGGCCCCAGGATTTTCACGCCATCTCCCAGACCAATAATCCATCCGAAAAACATATTGCTAACACTCACCTTAACATTTACTACAAAGGTATCTCCCTCTCCCGGCATAATTATGACATCTTTTCCGAAACGGTCCATTACCACACCAATCATACGCTTTTTAAATTCCAGTTTCACTACCTGTTCATTTCCCGTGAACATGTTGAACACTTTCTTTGCATAAACTGCCATATCAAACTTTTCAAAGTTTTCCTTCCCATCACGAGGGATATTTTCCAAGGTAATTCGACGCATTTTATCCACACGGTAATGCTTAATGGTTTCACTTTCCCCATCGAAAGCCACCATATAATAATTTTCATCATCCCACATCAATGCCCATGGACTGATAGCGCTCTTCTTTCCGTTTTCGCGAAGTTCCATTGTTTTCTCCAGGGTCCACTCATAATAATCAAAGGAAATCCGGCTATTGGAATTAATGGCCTGATTGATGTCATCAATATTATAATAAACGCTCTCATAGTTTGTTTTTACTCGGTTAGCCACATAAACCTGTCTTTGCAAAGCCCTCGCCTGATATTTGCTTGCCAATGCCTCAATCTTTTTAATCAGTTCATTGGATTTCTTTTCCGAAATAAATTTCGAAGCCTGAACCGCATCCACCAGCAATTTCAATTCCGGCAATTCAAAATCCCTGTTTAACAGACAATAATTCACGTTTCCCTTTTCTTTGCTTTTCTCGATTTCATATCCGTTATCATTTAGCAATGTGATATCCGAATAAATGGATTTTCGTTCCGCATGGATTTCCCTTTGTTCCAATTGGCTAATAATCTCACTCATGGAGATTCCGTGTTCCTCATCCGTAAATTCCTTCAGGATTTCCAGCAATGCCAACAACTTCATTTTTTGCTTTTCTGATTTAGCCATTGTTTTCCCTCCGTTTTTTCTAATAAGTTCGAATCGTATCCGTATCTTCTTCTCCTGTATTTTCAATGGATTGAATCACCACGTAATAACTGTAACTATCATTGACTTTTATTTCTATTCTGTCGCCAACCTTATGTCCCATCAGTGCTTTTCCCATCGGGGATTCATTGCTGATTCTGCCACTTACGGTATCCCCTCGCATGGTACTGACTACTTTAAAGGTTTCCACTTCATCGTCTTCTTCAAAATACACCTGCACGGTCTTGTTCAGGCCTACCTCGTCTTCCGCCGAATCATCCTGAAGAATTGTCGCCGTTTTCAACACACGCTCCAAATATCTGATTCGTCCGTCGTTCTGATTCTTCTCTTTCTTTGCAGCTTTATACTCAAAGTTCTCGCTTAAATCACCCTGAGCTCTTGCTGCCTTTACATCCTCAAGAATTCTCGGACGCAATACCAGCTTTCTATGTTCAATTTCTTCTTTAATCTTTTTGATGTCACTCTCTGTTAATCTCATATTTCCCTCTCTCAAGACGGAAAAATCCAGCACGTATTGCACTGGATTTTCCCTTATCTTTCCGTAATATCTTTATATTCATTATAACCACAGGCACTAATATATGCCGGTCTCATGATTTTTTCCGCATTAATGATTTCTTCCAGACGATGTGCACTCCATCCCACAATTCTTGCAATCGCAAACATCGGAGTATATAACTCTTCTGGAATATCCAGCATGCTATACACCAGACCACTGTAAAAATCCACATTGGCACTAACACCTTTATAAATATGTCTTTCTTCACCGATCACTTCCGGTGCCAATCTCTCAATCATGGAATACAACGCAAAATCTTTTTCTCTTCCTTTTTCCACAGCTAATTCTTCCACAAATCTCTTAAAGATTTCTGCACGTGGGTCAGAGATGGAATAAACCGCATGTCCCATTCCATATATCAAACCACGACGATCAAACGCCTGCTTATTTAAAATCTTTCTTAGATATTCCTTAACTTCCTTTTCATCTGTCAAATCCTTCACATTCTTCTTGATGTCTTTAAACATCTTCACAACCATAATATTAGCCCCACCATGTCTTGGTCCCTTTAAAGACGATAATGCTGCTGCAATGGTTGAATAAGTATCCGATCCGGAAGACGTTACCACTCTGGTGGTAAAAGTAGAATTATTCCCACCACCATGTTCCATATGAAGCACAAAAGCAATATCTAGAACTTTCGCCTCTAGCTCAGTATAACTCTTGTCCGGTCGCAATATCCGAAGAAAATTTTCACTGACAGACAATTCCTGTTTAGGTTTATGAATGTAAAAACTATTCCCCTTAATGTAATGATTGCACGCATGATAACCATATACAGCAAGCAACGGAAACAGCGCAATTAATTCCACTGACTGACGAATTACATTTTCCACGGAAGTGTCGCTAACCTCCTTGTCATAAGATGCCAATGTAAGTACACTTCTTGTCAAAGAATTCATAACGTCCGTACTTGGAGCTTTCATGATAACATCTCTCACAAAATTTTTCGGCAGCCTTCTGCAAGTCGAAAGAATCTGTTTAAACTCTTCTAATTCTTCCTCATTCGGCAATTCTCCAAAGAGAAGCAAGTATGCAGTTTCCTCAAATCCAAACCGTCCGCTATTCTGGAATCCATCCACCAGATTTTCTATTTTGTATCCTCGATAATACAATTCCCCTTTACAAGGAACGCTTTCACCATCAACCATTTTCGAAGATTCGATTCTGGAGATATTTGTCACCCCGGTAAGAACTCCTTTACCGTTCAAATCTCTCAATCCCCTTTTAACCCCATACTTCGAAAACAATTCTTTTTCAACCGTTCCATTCTTTTCACAGGTTTCCGAATAGCTTCTGATGCAATTCATCACTTCATTTTTTGTAACTGTCATCTAGTACCCCACTTACATCTTTAATATATAAACCTGATAGCATCCTGAACCACATGGAATTCAACAACTTCCCGGCCCTTCTCTTCCTCTCCGTCAAGCGACCAGTCAATGTCATTGCAATTCGTTATCCGTGCTTTACTAATATGCATCAACTGAATCTTTCCCGTAAAATCCTGACGGAACAATTTATTAACCGTCTTCATGAATTCCAATGGGTTTTTCGGAAAATCAATCAATAACAATTCAAACACGCCATCATTGAACTTCACTAAGTCCTTATCGATTTTCATGATACCACCCACTTTTGTTGCATTATTAATTGCCGCAAAAACGTATTCACCCTCCATGGTTTTATTTTCCAATTCAATTTTCAGGTGTAACGGCTTAATCCTAAAAATCTCTTTTGCTCCTGCAAAAATATAAGCTGCATGTCCTAACTTATTTTTCAGTTTTTGCGGTGTGGAATATGAGGTTTTCGTAAAGGCTCCTGCTGATGCAGTATAAACAAAGTATCTTCCGTTAAAGCATCCCATATCCAATAACCTTGCGTCCTTGGATACAATATTCTTCGCCTGTTCAATCGGGTCAGAACTTAATCCAAGACTGTTTGCGAAATCATTGGTCGACCCCGCAGGAATGTATCCCAAAGGCGTCGCTACATGACTCTTTAGCATGCCTTCAATCACTTCATTCAGTGTTCCATCGCCGCCCATGCAGACAATCAAGTCTACGCGATTTCCATACTTGGCAACCAATCCTGTAGCATCGTGTCGCTTCTTCGTATATTTTATCCCTACTTGATAGCCTGCCGCTTCGAAAATATCCACCACGCCAACAGCATAATTTTTTCTTTTCTTTTGTCCCGCTTTCGGGTTAATGACAAAGAGCAACTTTTTCATTATATCCCTCACCTTCAACCATTAAATTTTTCAATCTATTTACTCACAAAAAAAGTTCCAATCTGATGTCCATCTAATGCCCTATAAATGTTTTCCGGATTTTCTCCATGCATTACAATGGTTGGAATTCCGGCCTTTGTAGCATTCTCAGCCGCCTGAATCTTCGTCGCCATCCCTCCGGTTCCCAATGTGGAACCTCTTCCACCGGCAATCTCGTATAAATCTTCTGTGATTTCTTCCACTACAGGAATCAGTCTTGCAAATTCATTTTCATTCGGGTTGCTGTCATACAATCCATCAATATCTGTCAATATAATCAGTGCATCTGCATGAATCAGTTTTGCAACGATAGCAGATAAGTTATCATTATCTCCATAAACAATTTCATCAATGGCAATCGAGTCATTTTCATTAATTACCGGAATCGCACCAAATTCAAAGTTCTTTTCAAATGCATTAATAATATTCTTACGACATTCATCATTGTCTACATCTCTCTTTGTCAGAAGGAACTGACCAACCACGTGCCCAAATTCCCCAAAGAACTTATCATACATAAACATTAATTCACATTGCCCAACAGTCGCTGCCGCCTGCTTTCCAGCCGTATCTGTCGGTTTTTCCGGCAACCCTAATTTTCCAACACCCACACCAATCGCGCCGGAAGTAACCAACGCCACTTCAATGCCGGAATTTACAATATCAGAAATCACTGTTACCAGCTTTTTCATCTGTCTTATATTCGCTTTTCCTGTCGGATATGCTAAGGTAGATGTACCTACCTTAATTACAATTCTCTTTACATCTTTTAAAACTGCCATCTTTTTTTCCTCTTTTTTTCATCTGTCGTTCTTTATATCATAATGCAAATTCACTTTTTTTTCAATAAAACCGCCCTATTTCTTTATTGTTCCGGCTCGACTGGGTTTTGAAACCCTTCTCCAAAGACCTGGTCCACCTTTGATATGATTACGAAGGCATTGCTGTCTAGTTCCTTAATCAATTTTCTTACTTTTACCCAGGATTGCTTATGAATCACACACATCATAATCTCCCGATTTTCTCCAGTATACCCTCCACTTCCATTCAGAATTGTAATTCCCACATTGACTTCCTTCAACAGTTTTTCCTTCATTTTGTCCTTCTTTTCACTAACAATATACAAAGAAAGGGCCTCATCCATCCCATACAGGATTCGATTCATCGTAACAGACGATACATATATTGTAACCACCGCATACAATGCCAGTTCCATTTTTCGAAAAACAATTGCTGACAAAAGTACTACCAATCCATCTGCAATCAAAAAGATTTGACCACTTTTCATATTTGGACGATGTTGCCTGATTAGTTTCACAATAACATCTGTCCCACCTGTCGTTGCATCCATCCGAAAGATTGCACCCATTGATCCACCCATCAACACCCCTCCAATGAGTGCATTCAAAATCATATCATCAGAGACTCTTATGTCACTCACCAAATCAGACATTCGATCCACCAGCAATGTCGAAACTAGTAACGTATATGCTGTACTAAAAACAAATCTTTTTCCAAAGGCACGTAATCCCAATATCATAATCGGTATATTCAAAAGCAATATCCATTGTCCCAAACTTACAGGCATCGGTATGACTCTTGTCAAAATCACAGATAAACCTGAGACACCGCCCGGTGCCAAATCACTGGGATTTAAAACCAACGCCAATGCCACAGCATAGAAAACCGTGGCAATTGTAATTACCATATATTTTTTTAAAACTCTCATACTATTAGTATGGCTTTTTCGCGCAAAAAAATCCCCAAGCTTTCGCTTGGGGATTCATAACTATCTTTTAGTAAAGTCCTGTCCAACCAGTACCCTCATTTGCAGTAACTCCATCGAAGTTATCAAGAACACCGCTTGTTGTGATTACATCTTTTGCGTCAAACTCTACTACTTCAGCCTTTGGGCTGATGTATAATTCTTTCATTCTTAAATCCTCCTTATTCAGCTGCTACAATTTCTTCTAAGAATGCGTTTCCTGCTCCTACAGCAATTGCTGACTGAGCTACCTGCTTAATGCTTCTTACCGGTGACATGTCAGAGTAAACTGTTGTAACAGTTCCATCTGTATATGTTAACTGTGCATATCCTCTTGCAATGAACTTTCTAATGTAGTTGTCAGATGTTACACCGGAAATACCTGCACGATATGTTCCAGCTGTATTTCCATACCAACCTTCGTTAGCAACATTCTTAAATGTATACTTGCTATCTAATGAAAGTTCTCCACCACCAAGTTCTTCGAAAAGGTCATTTGCTGTAATTAACATACCTGTTGAAAGGAATGCCGCATCAACTACTTCTTCATTTTCGTTTACAGCAACTGTTGCCTGGAAAGCAATACCAGCTGGAGCTGCATTCTTAACTACAGCACCGTTTGCCATTGTTACTGCAACACTATTTAATGATGTAAAATCAATATCACCGTTTACAACAACCTGTGCTCCAGCTTTGTAAAGATCATCTCCTACAAAATAACCAAACTGAGCAGTTGTAGGAAGTGTGTATGTATCTCCTTCTGTCACATCTGCAACCTTTGTTCCATCAATTGAAACGGTGTATGTAGCTGCTTCTTCAACCTTAATTGCGAATGTATTATCAACATTACCGCGAACTGTAATGTATGTAACTTTTTCAGTTTCACCTTCGTCAAGTGTAATTAAATCCTGTGATAAGTGAACCTGGTCACCATCCAAGTATACACTTGCAGATTTGTTAGCATATTTTACTCCATCAACCCATACGCTCTTCATTGTGCCATTGTTAGCACTTGTGATAGCAAAGGATAATGTAGCTCCTGTTACTGTACAAGTCGCTGGTACATATGGAACATATGCTGCATCTGTATATAGTCCATAAATATCCGCTGTTTTGAAGAATGCTCCGTCTCCGCTAATAGCGTTACTTGAGATAAATACCTTATGTCCATCCTTATCTGTTGTAGGATTACTTTCAGGACCATACTCTTCAACAAATACACCACCTGGGAATGCAACCCAATCAAATCCTGTTAGAGTCTGATCCGGTGCAACTTCACCAGCTTTTTCTGTAACTTTAATCGCAAATGTTTCTGTAGTTTCATCCTTGTAAACAAAAGTGATAACATTCTGTCCAACTTCTAACACTCCTGTTGAAAGTTCTGTACAGTCACCCTGATTGTTGAACGCTGTAGATGGATTTCCGTATTTATTACCATTTACCCAAACAACTGCAACGTCTGATTCCTGGCATGCAAATACAGGATCAGTGATAATACAGTTGTCACGTTCATTATGATATGGAATATCTTCATCCGGTGCATAAATTCCCCAGAAGAATTGTCCAAGATTAGGAACAGCTGCACTGTTAATAGCGTATTCATATGCCAAATCATCAGCATTTCCACCCTTAGTATCTAATTTTGTCCATGCAGTTGTATCTACGCTATTAATGTCATGTCCAACTGGAGGCTGTTCTCCCTGAACCTTAATCGCAAATGTTTCATATGTGTTCTCTCCATATACAAATGTTACAACATTTTCACCAACCTCCAAAAGATCAAGTGAAATTTCAGCACAGTCACCATCATTATTCAATGCCGCTGTATGATTTGCATATTCTGTACCATTTACCCAAACGCTTGTAATCCCCTGCTCCTGGCAGGCAAATACTGCTCCTTCGATAACACAGTTTGCTCTCTGATCATGGTATGGAATTGCTTCATCTGGTGCATAAATTCCCCAGAAGAATTGTCCTAATGTATGAGCACCATTAATATAATACTCATTTGTAACATCTCCTGCATCTCCACCTGTTACAGGTAACTTAACCCATGAAGATGTATCTACGTTTGCTATATTATGCTCCACAGGTGCATCCGCCTTAACTGTTTTCTGTGCAAATGTGATTGATGTAGCAATCATCGCAACACTAAGAACAACAGAAAGGACTTTTTTCATTGCTTTCGTCATTGCAAAATCCTCCTTATATTTTTCATAATTTCACTATAGCAAAGGCATTTTATTTTTTCAATATATTCAAAAAGTAAAAAGTTTTTTATTTTCAGTGCACATTTATATCACATTCTACCTATCCCCCCCCATTTATTCGCCTTTTTCTTTCTCCTTATTTTATAAAAATGTTTTTTTGTCTTGTTTTTTTGCTTTCTTTTTTTCAATATCTAGTATCAAATTTGAGTTTCGGCATAAAAAAAGCCCCAAGTGTTTCCACTCGAGGCTTTTCATTATTCTTTTAGTAAAGTCCTGTCCAACCAGTACCCTCATTTGCAGTAACTCCATCGAAGTTATCAAGAACACCGCTTGTTGTGATTACATCTTTTGCGTCAAACTCTACTACTTCAGCCTTTGGGCTGGTGTATAATTCTTTCATTCTTAAATCCTCCTTATTCAGCTGCTACAATTTCTTCTAAGAATGCGTTTCCTGCTCCTACAGCAATTGCTGACTGAGCTACCTGCTTAATGCTTCTTACCGGCGACATGTCAGAGTAAACTGTTGTAACAGTTCCATCTGTATATGTTAACTGTGCATATCCTCTTGCAATAAACTTTCTGATGTAGTTGTCGGATGTAACACCGGAGATACCTGCGCGATATGTTCCTACTGCATTACCAAACCAACCTTCATTCGTAACATTCTTAAATGTGTACTTACTGTCTAAGGAAAGTTCTCCGCCACCCAGTTCTTCGTAAAGATCATTTGCTGTAATTAACATACCTTCTGTAAGGAACGCTGAATTAACTGCTTCTGTTGTTCCATTTACTGTGACACTAGCCTGGAATGCAATACCTGCTGGAGCTGTATTCTTAACTACAGCACCATTTGCCATTGTTACTGAAACACTTGTTAATGATGTAAAGTCAATATCATTATTCACTACAACCTGTGCTCCTGCTTTATAAAGATCGTTTCCTGAGAAGTATCCGTACTGAGCAGTTGTAGGAAGTGTATATGTATCTCCTGCTTCAACATCAGCAACCTTTGTTCCATCTACTGTTACTGCATATGTTGTAGTCTGGCTTTCAACGGTATGTACATAAGGTGTAGACTTAGCAGATTCGCCTGCTTCGTTAACTGCTGTAACTTCAATTGCATAATCACCTGCTGCTGGGAAGAATGTCGCTTCTAAGTTTGCTGCTGTTTCTGAGACAGTTGCTGCAAGCTGACCTTTTACATATACATTGTAGCTTGTAGCCCCTGCACTTGGTGCCCATGCAAAGTAATATGGAAGATTTTCATTTCCAGCATATGTAACACCGACTGGTGCTGCAGGAACCTGAACTTCCGGTTCAGTAGATTCTTCTTCACTACCTGAAGACTGTTCTTCTGATGACTGCTCTTCTGATGTTTCTTCACCTGATGGTGCATTTTCATTCTTAATCATTACTACGGATGTTCCCATTCCATGATTAATAACAACTTCGTTAATTGTCTGAGTCAAGTTTGATAAGTAAACAACAACTCCAGCGCCCTGAATACCTGTTGTCTGAGCAACACCGTTAATTGTCACTGTTGAAATTCCTGCAGGAACAGTCATATAAATTCCCTGTTCATCTGCGAAGCCTGGTTTCTGAACATTAATGATTGATGTTGCTGAATGATTTTCATTATAGAAATAACCCTGACCGTTATCAACAGCAATCCATGTATAATCTCCTGATGCTTCTGATGATTCTTCTTCACTAGACTGTTCTTCTGATGAAACTTCTTCGCTTGTCTGTTCGTCTGATGATTCTTCTGCACTCTTTTCAGTAAATGTAATCGAATCCATATCAATTACTGTTCCAACTGGGAATCCTGAAAGTTCAAGAACAACAACAACGTTAGTCACTCCTGAAACATCTTTCGTATATGAGTTGTCACCAACAACCGCTGTCGATGTAACACCGTCATCTGCTCCTTCAACCTTAACAAACATTGTTCCCACCATTGTTGAAGAATAATTTACAGCCATTGTGTATTCTTTTGAAGCGTCTAATGTATATGGGTATTTAACCTGTAATCCCCATGAACCGGCATTTCCATTTGTTTCTGTAATCTTAACGGATAAATCTCCTGCGTTAGCACCAGCTCCTTTAAGAGACATCTTTCCAGGAGTCCAAGAGCCACCTGCCTGATAAATTTCACCGTATACACCAAATGGCGCAAGTGTCTGTCCACCTTCACCCATTGGAGTAAATCCATCTTCATCTGCTCCGGCTGTTGTAGGTTCCGGAGTAGTTTCTTCTTGATAATCGTCTGGCTGACTATCAAACTCTTCGAAACTTACAGCACTGATTTTAACATTTGCTGCTTCACTGGCACTCTGAACGTATCCCATCATAATACCAAATAATACATCTGTACGATCTCCAGAAGCCTGGAATGTCGTTGTAAATGTTTTATCAACTCCAGCTTCTACTTCAAATACCTGTGTTGTATTTAATACAGCCCAATCTCCATTGTTCTGCTGTACTAACAGCTGAAATTTTCTGGCAACATCTGAATTAACTGTTACGCTTGCCTTATAGTATTTTCCTGACGTAATACTTAATCCATCGTACTTAACCTGTGTTGCCCAATTATCTCCACCTGCGTAAGCCTGAACAGCTACGTTTAAAGAACCATCTGTATTTTCTGTGAATGTTGAACCACCTGAAGTAAATTCTGTCCAACCAGTTGCAGTAGAAATCGTTGTGTTCAACAACTGTGTTCCATCTGCTGCACTAACATTTGACGGACTATACGAGATTCCGGCAACTACCATCGCAATTGCACTTACCACTGCAACTGCTTTTTTGAAACTCTTTCTCATTTCAAAATCTCCTTTCTTATTATGTTTCATAAAACGTGTATTAGATTTTATGAGTAAAAATCTTCCCTGCACAATTTCTTCAGCCAAATACCCATAATCTACCTATTATTTTACTAAAATGCATTTTATGCGTGTAGTGTCATTTTTTTGTATATGGTGCGCATTTTTTTAAAAGTGTTTTTATTTTTTCTGTTTCATCATACTTTTATCATGTTTTTCCCTTTGTTTTCGAGAAAAAACGTTTTTATTCAATGCCTTGTTTTCCACGTTTTCAATAAAAAATCAGGCTTTTATCACCTTTAATTTTGATGATAAAAACCTGTTTCAATACTGATTATATTATTTTTTTCTACGATACTTTGTCTTGTATGTTTCACCAGCATATCGAAGTTTTCGTTCCATCTTTCCACCTTCCATTAATGTATAGGTGAATTTCTGATCATAGAACTTCTTCAGTTTAAACTTCATCATGTACTGACCAATGCTAATCTGAGTCACACGATTCTTGCTACTGATAATGGTATCAAAGCTCAGACGTTTATTATTCTGATCATTAATCTTTAAGCACATTTCGCCCTGGTAAAGGATTGTAGAAATCTTAATGGTGTAATATTTCTTTTCTTCACTTCCTTTAACCTTATGAATCCATGTTCCAACCCAATACTGTGTTTTCTCCTGGAAGGCTGTGATTTCATTGTAAAGTTTCGCTGCTTCGTCGGATTGACCTTTAATATCCTTCAAAATAGCAACTGCTTCATCAACTTTTCCTTTTTGTGCCAATGCAACAGCTTCGGTGTAAAAATCTTTGGTAAGGGCAGCTCCGGCATAATGTTTATCAGCCTTAACCTTACCATACACATCCATTCCTTCCACACGCTTTCCGTCAGTTAGAAGTTTCTTGGCATATGCTTCACCGTATGTACAGTACATGTTTGCGATTTCTTCATTATCTGTATTCTTTGCATACAAATTTACAATACTGTTCCAAGCAGATTCCAAATCTCCCTGTCGATAATAGATTTCTGACAATCTGACATTAATATCATTTACAAGATTATAATCGCCGATACTATCCTTGCTTTTCTGCAATAATTTTTGTGCATTCTCATAATCTTCTTTTTCCATGGCTTCCACGCCATCAAAGTAATTCAGGTATGCCTTAGACCACTGACCTTCGTCTGACTTTTCGTCTGCCTCAAAGCTTTTTTCAAAATTAGTTTTCGCTTTTGCAGTATCTCCCTTTTCATAGGCTTCCTTCGCAATATTATAATAAGACGCTGCAAGATATGTCTCACTATCTTTAAATCCATGAAGATTTTCAAGGTTCGTAGCCGCTTTTCCATACTGTTCTTTTTCCAACTGTTTCTTCGCCTGACTAAGTTTTCTGTTCGGCACGATATAAGCTACATACAATGCTGCAATCATCAGAACCAATACCACAGCCATCAAACTAATTTTTATGTAACGAACACGCATGGCCTTCTTACGGTTTTCACGTTTTGAAGCACCAGCTCTTCTTCGTTCTTCATTCTGTTTCAGGATTCCGTATTTCCGCTTTGCGTCATGATATAATTCTGCGCTGTCCTTATACCAACGAATGCGTTTGAATATTTCCATACTGTTTCCAATACTTTCAGACTCATCTTTTTCATAAGCCTGAACTGCTGAAACATAATTATCTTCATAATCCTTTAACTTCGCCTCAGCAAAAGTCTCAATTTCTTCCATTTCTCCGGCACTTTCGAGAACTGCATCTTTCTTGTTCCAGACACTTCCGTCCTCAAAAACGACACGATCAATGCGAATTTGAAAATCTCTTGCCTCTTCATCAGCAATTGCAATCTTTGCAGTTCTTCCTTTTTCCACCAGATATTTCTGTCCTAATGCCAGATAACTGTGCTGAATCACTTCGGCTTCTTCATCCAATCCTAAAATAATTGAAATATGTACTTCTCTGATATCCTGCAAATAAATATTAACAAATTTTAACGTGAGACGATTTTTCTTACTAATCGTATCACGTTCCAATATACCGCTAGTAAATAATACCGGACTTCCGTAGGTCCACAGGTTCGAAGGTAATTCCAACAGTGTCTCATAGCGTCCGTTATCTTTTGGTACTACTTCAGAATTTTCCAGCGTTTCTTCTTTAGCAGACTGTTCAACAGAAGTATCTTCTGTCGCTTCCTTTTCTAAGATTTCTTCACTTTTCTTTTCTTCCATAATTTTCTCCGATTTCATCTGTTATTTTATAAAAATCATCACATACTAGTATACTTGATATAGCACTTTTTATCAATCATCAAATCACATTACCCTCAAAAACCGAGACCTTATTTTTTAAAAAGAAAGACTCACAGAAGTGTTCTTCTGTGAGTCTTTCTAATTACTACTTTCTAACTTTTACTGTTTTTACCGTAGACCATTTGCCCCAAACCTTTTTGGTTCCGTTCATCTTATATGCGCGAATCTTAATATACCATTTTCCTTTACTAAGACCTTTAATCGTATAAGATGTCTTCTTAATCGTCTTTTCCTCATATCCCTGGAAATCTTTTGTATCACACCAGCGAATCTTATAGCCCTTAACGCCAGCGATTTTCTTAATCGATAATTTAATCTTTTTCTTCTTAACATTTACTGCTTTTTTAATTTTAACCTTCCCAGGTGCCTTTACAACTGGAGCTGTTGTCTTAGGTGTCGGATTCACTGTCGGCTGTGCCGGCTTTGCGGTATAGTATCTAACATAGTCAATTTCCATATCTGCATCTAAGCTTGAATCCGGATTTCCACCTGCCAGATTTCCTCCACAAGCCATATTAATCAGGAAGTAATATTTATCGTTTAATACAGATCTTGTTCCAGTAGCATTGTCTGCTGTGGTATAAGATACTAACAATTCTCTATCAATATAGAATGCAATGATTTTTCCATCTCTGTAGCATCCAAACGTATGCCAATCTGTTTTCTTTAAGTCATTTCTCTGCTCATACAGGTACATATCTGACTTTCCGTCAGATCCAAGATAATGAATGGTACTCTGCAATGTGTTTCTCGTATTAAAGGCTTCCATAATATCAATTTCGCCACATGCTGGCCAAGTCTTTCCATTGGTTCCAAGCATCCAGAACGCAGGCCAGATACCCTTAGCAGATGGCATCTTAATACGACCTTCCACGTAACCGTATCCTACTTCTACACGTCCTGCTGAAGTAATACGACCGGATGAAAAGTTATATGACACATCTCCAACTTTTCCGGCATTTGGTTCATATTTTCCTTTGATCACTAATTTTCCGTCGGAAACAGTAAGATTCTCTTCCTTATAGTATTCTTTTTCATTATTTCCCCATTCCCAGATACCATAATTGTTTCCATTTCCAATCTGTGGCGTCCAATTCTTTCTGTTCAATTCTGTTCCGTTAAATTCATCTGCCCAATTGATTTCATAGTTCGTTAAATCAAACTTCTTTGGTGCATCTGCCATTGCAGGAACGGTAAAACAAAACGATGCAACCAATGTTGCTGCTAACATAATAATTTTTCTCATAGATAACCCTCCTCTTTTTCAACCTTCCTTGAGTGGATTCTATTATATTTTCAATTTTTCCTCAATCTTTTATAAAAATAATGCACCTCTATAAAAAAAGACACCCTTTTATCATGACAACATGATTCGGGTGTCTGTTTTTCCACATAGAAATCTTCCAGTTCCTACGCCTCTTTTTTCTTTTCTCTAATTGCTTTTTCCGCAACCATATTTTTCACCTTCATCAGACGAATCTGTGTACTACGTTCATTTTCATCTAATTTCATAGTGATATATTTGATGTTTTCCTGCGCCTCTGGAATGATTACATGCTCCAAGGCATTTACACGGCGACGGGTTTTCTCTATTTCCGCAGCCATCAACTGGCAGGACTTTTCAATTTCTGCCAATTTCAGCATGTCCTCAAACACAGTAGACAAGGAGTATACGGCTTCATCTAGTTCCCCTGTAGTAAAAGCATAACCATAAGAATAAATATCATTGCCACTAATCTCTGATTTTGTGGAAAACTGTGGTATTTCCACACTCATGACATTTTTCGTATCCACACGAATGTCCAAGGATTTATTACTTGCCATCATGGCCGTATTCAGCACTTCCCTGCTCATCCCTGCTCTTGCCAAGGAGAAATCCATATTAGCTTTCTTCAGTCCCTTTTCTACCTTTTTACGCAGTTCCATGTTTTCCACAACCAGTTCCATGAACTGACGAACCAATTCATCTCGTTTATCTTTCAATAACTTATGTCCCCTGGTGGCAGAAACCAATTTCTTTTTTTGCTTTGTAAGCTCCATTCGGGTTGGATTTACCATAATTACTCTCCCTTATAGTACTCTGCTAAGAACTTGTCATCAATTCTCTTTAATTCTGACTTTGGAAGGATTGATAACAGTTTCCATCCAATATCCATTGTTTCTTCAATGGAACGATTTGCCTCGTATCCCTGAGAAACATATTCTTTTTCAAATTCGTCTGCAAACTTCGCATAAATCAGATCAATGTCAGACAATGCCGCTTCTCCCAAGATGGTCATTAATTCCTTCGCATCCTTGCCTCGGGCATATGCTGAGAATAACTGGTTCATTACGTTACTGTGATCCGCTCTGGTCTTTCCTTCTCCAATACCTTTGTCTTTCAGACGGGACAGGGAAGGTAATACGTCGATTGGCGGTGTCACACCTTTTCGATAAAGTTCACGGCTTAAGATAATCTGGCCCTCTGTAATATAACCGGTAAGGTCAGGGATTGGATGGGTCTTATCATCTTCCGGCATAGTTAAGATTGGAATCATTGTAATACTTCCATCTTTTCCACGCTGACGTCCTGCACGCTCGTATAATGTTGCAAGGTCCGTGTACATGTATCCCGGATATCCTCGTCTTCCCGGAACTTCCTTTCTCGCCGCAGATACTTCACGAAGCGCATCCGCATAGTTTGTAATATCTGTGATGATGACAAGGACATGCATTCCCTTTTCAAAAGCAAGGTATTCTGCTGCTGTCAATGCCATACGTGGTGTTGCAATACGTTCTACTGCCGGGTCATTGGCCAGGTTAATGAATAATACAGTACGATCAATGGCTCCGGTTTCCTTAAAGGAATTAATAAAGAAGTTTGATTCTTCGAATGTAATACCTACCGCAGCAAATACTACAGCGAACTGCTCATCTTTACCACGAACCTTTGCCTGCTTTGCAATCTGCGCTGCAAGCTGAGCGTGCGGAAGACCTGATGCAGAGAAGATTGGTAACTTCTGTCCTCTAACCAGGGTATTTAATCCATCAATGGCAGAAACACCGGTCTGAATGAACTCAGACGGATAATTTCTTGCTGCCGGATTCATTGCCACACCGTTAATGTCTCTTCGTTCTTCCGGAAGAATTTCAACACCGTCATCAATTGGATTTCCAAGACCGTCAAAAACACGTCCTAACATATCCTCGGAAACTCCCAGTTCCATACTTCTTCCCAGGAAACGAACCTTACTGTTGGAAAGGTTAATACCTGTGGAATCTTCGAAAAGCTGCACCAATGCATTGCTTCCGTTTACTTCCAATACCTTACATCTACGAACTTCGCCATTAGCTAATTCGATTTCTCCTAATTCATCGTAGCTGACATTTTCCACGCCTTCTACCATCATCAATGGTCCTGCTACTTCCTGAATCGTTCTATACTCTCTAGGCATTTTAGTATTCCTCCTTTCTCAACGTATTTGCTACTTCTTTGGATAACTGTTCCGTGATTCTTTCGTATTCTTTATCCAGGTCATTTTCATGTGTGTATTTGAAACGTCCGATTGCTTCACGAACAGGTAATTTTACTAATTCTTCAATCTTTGCACCTTCGTCCAATGCAGCTCTGGATTCATCATAATATCCAAGAACAAGCTTCATCATCATCGCCTGCTTCTTCAAGGACGTATAAGTATCTACTTCATGGAAGGAGTTCTGATGCAAATAGTCCTCACGTATGGATCGGCTGGCTTCCATCTTCAAACGATCCGGTGCAGACAAGGCATCCATACCAACCATCTTTACGATTTCTTCCAATTCCGCTTCTTCCTGCAAGAGACTCATTAACTTCTGACGAAGTGCTAGCCACTGGCTATCAACATTTTCCGTGAACCATGATCCAATGTTATCCACGTACAGGGAATAACTGGTCAGCCAGTTAATTGCCGGGAAGTGTCTCTTATAAGCCAATGCAGAATCCAGTCCCCAGAATACCTTAACAATACGAAGGGTTGCCTGAGATACCGGTTCTGAAATATCTCCACCCGGAGGAGATACTGCTCCGATTACGGAAAGTGCTCCGTCCCTTCCTTCGCTACCTAAGGTTACCACATCACCGGCACGTTCATAGAACTGTGCAAGACGGCTTCCTAAGTATGCAGGATATCCTTCTTCACCAGGCATTTCTTCCAGACGTCCGGACATTTCACGAAGTGCCTCAGCCCATCGGGATGTCGAATCCGCCATTAAGGCAACCGAATATCCCATGTCTCTAAAGTATTCAGCAATAGTAATACCGGTATAAATGGAAGCCTCTCTGGCTGCTACCGGCATATCTGAAGTATTGGCAATCAATACGGTTCTTTCCATCAGGGATTCCCCTGTTTTCGGATCCTTTAATTCTGGGAATTCATTTAAAACGTCAGTCATTTCGTTTCCACGTTCTCCACATCCAATGTAAACCACAATATCAGCTTCTGCCCATTTTGCCAACTGATGCTGAATGACTGTCTTACCACTTCCAAAAGGTCCCGGAACAGAAGCCACACCACCTCTGGCGATTGGGAACAATGTATCGACTACTCGCTGTCCTGTGATTAACGGTTTATTCGGTGCTTTCTTTTCCTTATACGGGCGGCCTTTACGCACCGGCCATTTCTGCATCAGGGTAAGTTTTTCTTCTCCCTTTTCTGTCTTTACGACTGCCACGGTTTCCGTAACGTCGTAATTCCCAGCTGTAATACTTACAATTTCACCTTCAATTCCGTAAGGAACCATGATTTTCTGTGTTACGACTGCGGTTTCCTTAACTGTACCAATAACATCGCCGGCAACTACATGGTCTCCCACCTTTGCAACCGGTTCAAAGTCCCAACGTAATTCTCTCTTTAACGATGGTACGGAAATTCCTCTCTTTAAAAGATTTCCGGAAACCTTCATAATATCATCCAAAGGTCTCTGAATTCCATCATAAATACTTCCAATTAATCCCGGTCCCAATTCAACAGACATTGGTGCCCCTGTGGAAACTACCGGTTCCCCCGGTCCTAATCCTGCCGTTTCCTCGTAAACCTGAATGGAAGCTCTATCACCATGCATTTCAATGATTTCACCGATAAGATTCTGATTACTAACTCTTACCACGTCAAACATGTTTGCATCTCGCATGCCTTCGGCAATAACCAAAGGTCCTGCAACTTTTTTGATTGTGCCTTTACTATTTTCCATGTTACTTTCCTTCCTGTTTCTTTTTATTCATTTCCAAAAAGAATGTCTGAACCGATTGCCTGCTCCACGCTGTCCTTGACACCCTGAATTCCGGCACCGGTATTTCCCCATACACCTGGAATCATAATGATTGCCGGTGTAATCAGTTCTTTATACTTTTCTATTTCTTCTTTTAATTTTTCTGCAAGAGACTCCGTGATATAGATAATGGCGTAGTCACCCTTTACCAGTCTGCGAATCTGATGAATTGCCTCCATCTTTTCCTCAACCGGGAAAATGTCCAGCCCCAGCGCGCCAAATCCATAAATACTATCGTAATCTCCTATGACCACTGCTTTATGCATACATCCGCCTTACCCTTTCTCTAATAAAGTCTTCTTCAAATCCATTTTGTTTTCCAAGAAGAATCATCTTAGCTGTCTTAATTTCATTCAATCTGGCGATTGCATATGCGATAATCGGACCAATTCCAAAAGATTTATATTTTTCTCCCCGGATGATATCTACAATCTGATTATCACACCAGCATTCAAACACCGATGCAGATGTCTGAAAAGCTTTTACACCTTCCCCAAATCCTATAGCTTCCAGGTAACTAAAGATTGACTCCAGTCCTCCCATGGATGCTGATTTCAGTTCTGAAACACTGACTCCACTACATGGTACCAAGGCATGATCCAGAAATTGTTCATCTTTCCCAGCCTGCACCCCGCGAATGGCTATTTTGATATTTGCCAGTGTCAATTGCATATCTGCATATTTTTGAATCAAGTCATTTTCAGCTTGAGTTCCTTCTTTTTTAATTGCCTCCAGTGTTGCACGGTCCACAATTAAATCACATAATTGTCCGTCACCGGTACGAAGCAAAGTATCCGTTGCTTCTTTTGCCACATCTTGCATGTCCGACGGCAGGCTTTCATATTTTCCTTCTCTGATTTTTTCCATGAGAGAATCCGGTTCTAAGTTGGTTCCTTCAATAAATGCATGCTCCACTTCCACACCGGTACAAACCTGCTTGATTGCCGCCTTCAAATTATGATATTCATCCTGGATGGTAAGAATGGAATATTCCGAAGCATCATCTACAATGTCCTGAAGGACTTTCATAGTCTTCTGTTTCTCTTCTTCCATCATTTGGTCCAGTTCTACTTCAGTCATCTGACTTCCCCAGCCTTTATCCTGCAGAAACGTCATGCCCTCTTCATAATTCTTACTGGCAAGAAGCTGTGCCACTGCCTCATCGGTCAAAAGACCTGTTTCCAAGGCTCTGATTCTGGCAACCCCATAAGTGTATTCCTTTTCCATGGTGTCACCTCCTAGCCGAATAATTTACCGGACGCTACATCCTTTAACTGTTCCAATTTCGTGTCAATTAAAGACTGTAAGGTACAGTTTTCTTCAATCATTCCATATCGTAAAATGAATCCGTCAGAAATATCAGCTGCTTCCTTCACCAAAGCAAGTTTTCCTCCTACTTCTGTTGCAATCTGATTCGCATCGGCTTCAAAGCCTGTAGGGATTCTGTCCAAATCCTTCTTTCCCAAAAGGATTTCTCCCTGCTTTCCAACCACATTTGCTTTCAATATTTTCAGAAGCATTTCAAAGTATTCCTGATCCGGAAGAGATATCATTTTTTCGTAAGCTTTTTCCAAGGCAAGATTAATATTTAACTGCTTTGCCCCTAAGACTGCATTTCTTTCTGAAAACTCTGCTCCGGAATTTGCCTTGCTGATATATAACTCGCGTTCCTGCTTCGCTTTCTTTTCAAAATCAGCGACTTCATTTCTGATTTTTTCATTTTCCTGTGCCAGGTATTTGTCACAGTACTCTTTTGCTTCTGCAATAATCTGACCGGCTTCTAGTTCTGCTTTATGATCAATTTCTTTGATGATATTATCTAATCCGCTCATAAATCTATCCTATCTTTCTTTTTTCCTACTTCGTTGTTCTTCTTATAATGCGATTCCATTTAATGTAAGGAATGAAATAAGAAGTGCCAGGATGGCATATGTTTCTACCATAGCTGGGAAAAGCATAGCTTTACCAAACTGTTCCGGACGTTTTGCAATGATTCCGATACTTGCTGCAGAAGTTTTTCCCTGATACTTTCCTGAAACCAAACCAACGATACCCATTGGAAGACATGCTGCAAGAATTTCCATTCCCTGAACAGCTGTTAAAGTTACAGCACCACTACCGATGATTCCGATTTTTGACAATGCAATAAATCCGATTAACAATCCGTAGAGACCCTGTGTACCAGGTAATAACTGCATAATTAAAACCTTTGCAAACTTGGTTGGGTCTTCTGTCATAACGCCTGATGCTGCCTGACCGGCAATACCAACACCGATGGCTGATCCCATACCTGCCATTAATACAGCAATTGATGCTCCAAGTAACGCATAAAATAATCCTAAATCACTAAAAAATTGTCCTAAACTCATTGTTTCCTCCATTCTGCCTTTTTCGGCAATATCCTTTTTTATTTTTTTAACAATGTTTCGGCTTAAACTCTTTTCGCCTGTACATCGTCGAAGTCCGTATATTTTGTATTGGTCTGGAACGGCTGGAATTCCACGCCGCCACCTTCGTAGAACTTTCCAAAGAATTCCACAAACTGTAATCTGTTTGTATGAACATATGCTCCTAACAGGTTAATTGCCATATTAAAGATATGTCCAAACAGGAACACTGCGATAAATAGGATAACTCCCGGTACAGTTCGTCCTCCCATTGCCGCCATGGTGTTAATTACCTGAGCAATAACCCCGGTTGCAAGACCTAACGCTAACAATCTGGAATATGATAACAAATCACTTAACCAGCTTGTGGTGTCATATAAGCTATATGCGCCAAGCATCATTCGCTTTGCAGGGTTCTTTGCACGCCGTCCTGCCATTAGTAAGATTCCAAGCATACCCACAATCGTCAATCCCTTTGCCAGTAAATTCAACCAAGCCGGGAATGTCACCATTCCTCCGATAAAGGATGCAAAAATACTTGTTGGAATTAACATCAGAATGAGGCCTGCCAGGAAGAAGTACCACATCAACACATCAAAGATAAATCCGGTAACATCTTTATCCTTCAATAACAGATATCCTTTGATTCCCAATCCGGTAAACAGGTGTACAATTCCAAACACCATACAGTACACAAGCATTTTCATCGGCTGCGTTACCGGTTCAAACCACAATGGTGGAATCGTCACTGTCTTTCCAAAGAAGGTTCCGCTGATAACGGAAATGGCATTTCCAAAGTAACCGCCAAAGAGAACACCCCAGATTAACGTGGAAATTCCACAGTACATAAACATCTTAAAGGTTTTTCTCATTCCCTCTTCCATTCTTGGGAACTTCTTTAACAAAATCAAACATCCAATAAACATCAGAAATCCGTATGCTGCATCCGATAACATAATTCCAAAAAGGAAGTAGTAAAAGAATGCCGTAATCGCCGTCGGATCAATTTCTTTTTTCGTCGGTAGGGCAAAAGATTTTACAACCCCCTCCACTGCATCTGTAAATCCATTGTTTTTAATGAGCACCGGAGCAGTTTCACTTTCCGGTATTTCTTCTGTTTCAAAGAATAAGGAGTAAGATTCTTCCAATTCTTTTCTCAGTTCCTCAACCTCATTCTCCGGCATGTAACCGGTAATGATAAAGGTATGCTTCGACTGTTCCAAGTCTCCCAAGACCTTGTACTTGGCTCCTCGAGTTCTGTAGTAGTCACTCAATTTTTTGAAATCAAATCGATGCGCAGTTTCTGCTTCCACCTGCGCCATCAACTCGTCAATGACTTTCTCAGTATTCTTAATGCGGTCCTCTCGATTAAAGATGGACTTTTCCGGAATGTGATGCGCCACCACCGGTGGCTTTGTGAAATTCAGTTTTCGTAAGAACTGTTCCACTTCATCCTGTTCTTCTTTCATATAGAAGCAGGAAATATACGTCTGATATTTATCCTGATGAACCACCTGAGCACTGAGTCGTTCCGGTGCCTCCATTTCTTCCATTTTTCTGATAAGACCTTCATTGTCATAGGATCCCGAAATGCACCCGACCTGATGAAACGTATTGCGGGTACCGGTATAATTCATCGCCACATCCATTTCTTCCCATGGTTTCAAAGTCTTAATTTCATCCTGGAACTTTAAGATATCTGCTTTCTTCTCATCTATTTGTTTCTTTAAGGATATGATGTTATTGACACGTCCCATCAGATCCTGCTGTTTTTCAACAATCTGATAGTACTCCTCGCTTTCCAATAACTTCTTTCCCTCCAATGAGGATAGCAAAGATGTTTCCTCCGGGAACAATTCCTGTAAGATTTCCAAGGCATTTTCAGCCAATGCTGCGTTTTTCTCGAAGATGGATACCTGGGTCGCAGTATTAATCTTGGACAAATACTGTTCTAGTTCCTCATTCTTTTGCAATAAATCTTCCCGAATTTCTAAAACACCTTTTCTTTGTATCAATTCCAGAATACCTTTTCTGTTTTCTTTCATTGCGCATATGATTACTTTGCGCATTTCTAAAACTGCCATGTATTCCTCCTGTTAGCCAACAATCTCATAAATCACTGCTTCTACAGCTTCGTCCATTTTCTCTGATGCCATATGATGGATCATTGAAATTTCTTTGTCGATTTGGTCCTGAACCGCTACGGCTTCCTGTGCGCATTGCACTTTCACCTGATCCATTTCCGAGAGACTGTTTTCTTCTGCTTTCTTCAATTCATTTGTTCGAAGTGTCTGTGCCTGTTTTTTCACATCCTCTTTCATGGAAAGAGCCTGCTCCTTTGCACCTTCAATCTTCTTTTCAGCAGAGGCTTCTGCTATTTTAATAGCATCTACTGTTTCTTGAATCATAAGAGTTTTTCCCTCCTTTACACACCACTTAAATATATTACTTTTCAAGGAAGAAATCCATAGAGTTCATAAAACGTTTAAAGATTGTTTCCAAATAACTGTATATATTTCGTACATTCATCAGAAATCTTTATTTTCTTCCTATTCCAGTTAATTTTATTATTTGATGGAGCTTCCATCCTTCTTGAGTCCGGTTCCATAAGGAAACATTACCAGACTTTCATCAGTAAATTTATCAGAAATATCATAGGCAGTCACCGGCCAAGTTACCGGAGTTCTACCGACAAATTCCTTATCTCCAAACAAAACATCTGCAATTCCTGCACATTCCGTTCCCGGAAGCCATGCGCAAACCAATGCGTCGATACGATTCATTTCCTCAGAAACGGTCAACGGCCTTCCTGTTACCAGCATTAAGATAATCGGAATGTCCTTACCATATTTTGCTTTCGTTTCCTCCACCATAGTCTTTCCTTCATAATCCAGGAAAAGACCATTGGCTCCGGTATCTCCTACAGATTCGGAATACGGTGATTCCCCTGCCACAATAATCACGGCATCCACATCCTTTGCTGCTTCTTCTGCCGAATCAACATACTCAAATTCCTTATCCGGGGCAACTTCCCGAAATCCTTTTAGAATCGTTGTTCCAATGGTTGTCTCCCCTTTATCTCCATTCCAGCTAATGGTCCAGCCACCGCACTGAGTTCCAATATCATCTGCTGCTTCTCCCATGACAGCAATTTTCTTCGCATCTGCCAAAGACTGTATAGCAGTTTTTCCTCCTTTGACCTTATCATTTTTTAATAAAGTCAAGGATTTGCTGACCGCGTTTCTTGCTAAAGTTCTATGTTCTTCACAACCAACCTGTTCCAGTTGTTCCTGTTCTGCTTTTCCATTGATTTCTTCCTCAAAGAGACCTGCATTAAATTTCACTGTCAGAATTTTGGAAACCGCATCATTGATTCGTTCTTCTGACACTTTTCCTTCATTCACCAGTGCAATCAGATTATAATAACATTTTTGCCAATCTAATGGTTCCATCAGCATGTCCACACCGGCATTGACACATTCCATTAACTGAACCTTATAATCATCACTCTTACAATGTTCCACACCATCATAATCAGAAATGACCATTCCCTGAAAACCGAGTTCCCCTTTCAGATAATTCGTTATCAATTCCTTGTTTTCATGACAATTCACACCATTAATGGAATTATAAGACACCATCAGTGTCTGGGCACCTGCCTCAATTGCTGCGACATAAGGTTTAATGATTTCATTTCGAAGCAATGTCTCAAATTCCTTTGGATCCATCTCCACATTTCCCTGATTCTCGCCCTGTTCTACCTGTCCTTCTCCCACAAAATGTTTCACAGAACAAAGAACATGTCTTTCCGAAAGGAAATCCTCAGCATCCTTACGTCCCTGTAACCCATTCACGTAAGCAGTGCCAAGTTCTGAAACCAGATCCGCATTTTCTCCGAAGCACTCATAGAATCTTCCCCAATGTTCATCATAAGCAACCCCTAATACGGGAGAAAAAGCATAATTAGAACCCACAGCTCTGGTTTCCGAAGCGGTAGTCCGACCGATTTTTTCCACCAGGTCCGCATCCCCGGTTGCTCCTAATCCAATCTGATGCGGGAAGATTGTGGTTCCATAAACATTGCTGTTTCCGTGAACAGAATCAACGCCATATAAAATCGGAATTCCATATTTGCTTTCCGCTGCTGCCTTCTTGTAATTATTGATTTCCTCAGACCAGTCTTTTGCAGTATTCCCACTGGTCGGTGCTGAACCACCACCGCTCAAAACGGCTCCCAGTCCATACTGCTTTACTGCTTTATAATCTGCACCTCCATCTGCCACATTTCTCTCTGCCATAATCATCTGGGCAATTTTTTCCTTGATGGTCATTCGTCCCATCAAATCTTTTACACGTTCTTCTGTAGATGCCTCCGGATTCTGATAAACATAAGTCTTTTTTGTTTCTTTTTTCTGACCAGACTGACATCCGAAAAGTAGAGACACCGACAATACCGCAGCCATTCCCATACTCATTATCTTCTTACTAAATTTTCTTCTCATAATTATCCTTAACCCATTTCCTTCAATATGCAAAAACATCCCTATAAGGAACCGGCACCATTGCCGAATGCTTCATAGAGATGTTCTTTTAAACGTTCTTCTATATACACGGTACGTTAGGATTTCCCTTTCTCCCCTTTAAATACCATGGTAAAAACTACGCCTTTATCCCTATTTTCAGCAAAACAAATTCCGTTATGCTCTTTCACAATTTCCTTTACGATATAAAGCCCCACACCAATATTCACATTATCATCTCTTTGCTTCTTGCTAAAATAACTTTTCCAGATTTCCCCGAAATCCTTTTCAGGAATCGGTTCACCACAATTGTAAACAGATAATGCTGCATTTCCCCCGTTCATTTTCAAGGAAACTTTCACACTACTTTCGCTCTCCGCATGTTCAAAGGCATTCATCAATAAGTTATTGAATGCCTGCATCATCTGCTCCTGATTCATCATCACATAAACATCAGGCTCGATATCAAAAACTGCTTTTAAATTTTTCTTATTCATCCACGAGATATATCGTTTTTCCCGTGACAAAAGTAACTCTGAAAAATTGACTTTTTTCAATGTTATCTTTTGTTTTTCCCCGTTATTCATGGATAGCTGTAATAAATCCCGAATCATATCGGACATTTTATTTATTTCTTCCATAACTGATTCATAGTATTCTTCCATTGCTTCAGGATGTTCCAAGTTCATCATTTCCAACTGACTGGAAACAATTGCCAATGGTGTTTTCAACTCATGTGTGGCCATTCGGATGAAATCTTTCTTTCGCTCATCCATTTCCACCAAACCATCATTCTGACTCCGAAGCAAATAGTTATAGTTCTGAGTTTCCAACAGTTTATCAGAAATACTCATATACATTTCAAAAATTCGTTCAGCAACCACACCTACTTCGTCATTTGAAAATTTGTATTTATCCTTGTCGAAATCAATCAGACCGTCTTTTAATTTATTGGTTATTTCCTCTAACTGCTCAATCGGCTTCAATGTTCTATTTGCCTGAATAATGGAATAAGGAACCGCTATAATCAAAGCAAGAAACATCTCGATAATCAGGAAATTACAAATTCGGTTAATACTACTGTCAAGGGATTTAATGTTCATTGCCAAAAGAATGAAATACGTTGTTCCATTCTTTTGAACCTTTCCCTTTAGCATAATGACATTTTCACTAATAATCGGTACCGGTTCTTCCTCATAGTCTTCTATGTCCAAAATCCCTATGCTGTCCGGTCTGGTTTCCAGATTTCTCTTTCGACTGCTGGTAAACAGAATATGGTCCTCACAGAACACATCCACTGTATATCCGTAAGACGCCAACTCCTCCATCTTTCCGATTTCTCCATCTCCCATTGATCCCAAGGGAAGTTTTGACAAATCCTGAAAGGTATCCACCATGCTCTTTTCGGTTTCTAAAATATAATACTGCCTGGCACATAAATTATATCCTAAAATAATTCCGCCGATTAAAATCAGTAGAAAAACGGTCATTCGAATAAGATATTTTGACTTAATTCTCCGCATTCTTTTCCTTTACCTCAAAGCGATATCCAACTCCATAAACGGACTGAATGTATGGATGTGCGTCCGTCATTTTCTTTCTAAGCTGTTTCACTAAGGTGTCAACGGTACGAATATCTCCATCATATTCAAAGCCCCATACTGCATTCAGAATTCTTTCACGACTCACTACGATGTTTTCATTTTCTGCAAAATATACCAACAATTCGAATTCCTTCGGTGTTGTTTCAAAGTATTCGTCATTTAAGAAAGCTTTTCGATAATTCTTTTCCAGTCTCAACGCACCACGTTCAATGGCGTTCGGACCTTTCTGGTCATTTCGGTCAATTAATTTATCCATATGTGCCAGAAGAACTTTCATCAGGAACGGCTTTGTGATGTAGTTATCCGCACCACCGTTCAGTCCTTCTAACTGATCCTCTTCGGACTCTCTTGCTGTCAGCATAATAATCGGCACCTGAGAACTGTTTCTGATTTCTTTCAAAACCATGATTCCGTCAATGTCCGGCAACATACCGTCTAACAGGATAATGTCAATCTTCCTGCTATACTCAAAAAACAAATCAATTCCTTCTTTTCCAGTTCCCGAAACCAGTACCTCAAACTCATTTCTGGTCAGGAATTTTGAAAGAACCTCTCTTAACTTCAAATCATCTTCAATAATCAGTACAACTTTTTTCCCTTTGTTCATATTCATACCTCGCTCGTTTTCTATATAAACATTTTAAATGGTATAAAACCAATTTTCTTCCGGATTCAGTTCACTGGCTTCTATATAGTCATACTTGCTCTTCATATCCAGTTGCTGATTCTTAATACTTACCGTAACCCCCGGTTCCACTGACTTCGTGATGAACGCGTTACTTCCAATTACCGCACCGCGGCCAATCACTGTTTCACCACCAAGAATGGATGCTCCGGCGTAAATCGTCACATGATCCTCAATGGTCGGATGACGTTTCACTCCTTTTAGTCTCTGTCCACCTCTCGTAGACAAGGCACCAATGGTTACCCCCTGATAAACTTTCACATAATCACCGATAATGGTTGTCTCACCAACAACAATTCCCGTTCCGTGATCAATAAAGAAATACTTTCCAAGGGTTGCCCCTGGGTGGATATCAATTCCAGTCTTACTATGGGCCTGTTCCGTCATCATTCTCGGAATAATCGGGATTCCTAAAAGAAACATTTCATGTGCAAGTCGATTAATGGTAATCGCATATAATCCCGGATAGCAGAGAATAATTTCATTCTTATTAAATGCAGCCGGGTCCCCATCAAAGGTCGCCAGTACATCCGTTTCTGTATACTCTCTTACCTTCGGAATCTTTCTGAAAAATTCCAATGACATCTGTTGTGCACGCTCTTCAATTTCCTGTGGGCTTACTTCGGAATTTTCCGGCAACTGACGTAATACAATACTAATTTGCTTCGTCAGATTGTAAACAACATCCTCAATAATTACTGCCAACCTGCTGTCATCATTGTAAAAGCGATAGGACCGGTCACGATAGTATCCCGGATAAACAATATTGAGAAGTTTCTTCGTAATATCTGCCACCACATCCATATCCGGCTGATCAAATAGTTCAATCGCATCAATGGTCTTCTCATTTTCGTAATCTTCCAAAATATGATTCACGATGTCTTTAATTTCAACTTCTATCTTGCTATGCATCTTCCACCTCCGTCAGTTTATTCTATGAGAATGACTTAAACGGAATTCCACTTGTCTTAAATTAGTTGTTTCCTAATTCTTTCTTAATCGCTTCTAATAATTCATCATAGTTTTCAAAAGCTGGGAATTCCGGATATTCTGCCTTAATGGCATCTGTACTCTTGAATAAGAATCCTGCCTTACTAGCCTGAATCATTCCAATATCATTATGGCTGTCTCCACTGGCAATCGTATCATATCCAATAGACTGCAAAGCCTTTACTGTTGTGTATTTTGATTTTTCACAACGCATCTTATGTCCAGTAATTTCTCCATTTTCATTCACTACCAATGAATTGCAGAAAATAGTTGGCCATCCAAGTTTCTTCATCAGTGGCTTTGCAAACTGTGTGAATGTATCACTAATAATAATAACCTGTGTTAATTCACGAAGATTATCCAAGAATTCTTTTGCTCCCGGAATCGGATCAATCTTTGCAATGGTATCCTGAATTTCCTTCAGTCCTAATCCGTGTTCTTTTAAAATATCAATACGATATTTCATTAATTTATCATAATCCGGTTCATCTCTGGTAGTTTTCTTTAACGCTTCAATTCCTGTTTCTTCTGCGAAAGCAATCCAAATTTCCGGAACTAATACACCTTCTAAATCTAAACATACAATTTCCATGATTTCCTCCTCAATCAACGTTTTTTCGTTTTTTGTTTTATTTTTACACACTTTGTGATTATATCACAATTTACCCATTATGATAACTATTTTAGGAAATTGTGTGGATAATTTTGTAAGTTTTTTGAACTTTCCATAATTTCTTTACACTTTCTTGACATTTTCGGGTTATAATAGGTAGATAATGTACAATTCCGGCATATTGGCAGCTGTCCATTCCGGAAAAATAATGTATAAGAATAGGGTAATAAAAATGACTGCAACGAATCACAAACATGAAAAAACAAATCCGGCATTCGGGTTAACCGATGCCCAGGTTCAGGAGCGAATCAACAAAGGACTGGTAAATACGAAAGTGGACTCTTCCACCCAAACCGTGAAGCAGATTATCACTTCCAATGTATTTACTTATTTTAACTTTATCTTTATTGTTCTTTCTGCTCTCCTGATTCTGGTAGGAGCATTTAACAATCTGACTTTCCTTCCTGTCATTATTTCCAATACTTTAATTGGTATCATTCAGGAACTTCGTTCCAAAAAGGTGTTGGACGAGTTGACGATTTTAAATGCGCCAACCTGTGTGGTTCTTCGAAACGGAAAGCAGACACGGATTGACGCCGAGAAACTGGTCCAAGGAGACATTGTGATTTTCTCTGCCGGGAACCAGATTCCTGCCGATGCCACAGTAATTCGTGGTTCCGTCAATGTCAACGAATCCCTGATTACCGGAGAATCTGATGAAGTAACGAAAGAACCGGGGCATCCATTATTATCCGGAAGTTTTATTGTTTCCGGGAAATGTATTGCCCGTCTCGATAAGGTCGGGAAAGAATCCTATGTTTCCCAGCTCACTTTGGAAGCTACCGCTTCCCAAAAGCATGAACAGTCTGAAATGATACGATCTCTGAACCGTTTGGTTCAGATTATCGGAATCGTCATTATTCCAATTGGTGCCACTATGTTTTTTCAGCAATATATTTTACAGGATGCTTCCTTAAAAGAAAGTATTGTCGGCATGGTTGCTGCCGTGATTGGAATGATTCCGGAAGGATTATATCTGTTGGCAAGTGTTGCCTTAGTGGTCAGCGCTATTCGTCTGGCAAAACAACAGGTATTACTCCACGATATGAAATCTATCGAGACCTTAGCACGTGTTGATGTACTCTGCGTGGATAAAACCGGTACCATTACCGTTCCGGAAATGGAAGTCAGCGGACTTCATATTTTTGAAACCGCAACCGATCACAACGTGCAACATGTCACAAAGCTTCTCTCAGATTTCACCTCTGTGATGACAGCTGATAACGCCACCATGGAAGCCATGAAAGATTCCTTCCATCAGGGTGGTACCGAAAAGGCAGATCAGGTCATTGCCTTTTCCTCTGAAAGAAAATACAGTGCAGCAACATTCCACGGTACTCATTACGTGTTAGGTGCTCCGGAATTTTTATTGTTAAAGGAATATTCCAAATACGAAAATGAAATCAAAAAATATAGTGATAAAGGATACCGTGTCATTGTATTCGGTACCTATGAAGGCGAAATGACCGGAAAACGTCTGGAGAAAAGCATTCAGCCGATTTGTCTCGTATATCTTTCCAATGCCATTCGCAGCGGAGCTAAGGAAACCTTTTCTTACTTTGCCGAATGCGGTGTGGAACTAAAAGTCATCTCCGGTGATAATCCTGCCACTGTTTCAGAAATATCTGAGAAGGCGGGAATCGAAAATGCCCATCGTTTTGTGGATGCATCCACATTGGAAACTGACGAGGACATTTATAAGGCAGTTTCTGAATATACCGTATTCGGACGTGTTACTCCGGATCAGAAGCAGAAATTTGTCAACGCTCTTCAGCAGCAGGGACATACTGTCGCCATGACCGGGGACGGTGTAAACGACGTATTAGCATTAAAAGATGCAGACTGTAGCATTGCCATGGCTTCCGGAAGTGATGCCGCAGCCAATGTGGCCCAGTTAGTTTTATTGGATTCTGATTTTTCCAGAATGCCTTCTGTCGTTTTAGAAGGGCGACGGGTCGTAAACAATATTCAGAGATCAGCCAGCCTGTTCTTGGTAAAGAATATTTTTTCGTTACTCATGGCACTGTTCTCCATGATTTTTATGTTTAGTTATCCTTTAGAGCCATCGCAGATTTCCTTAATCAGCGTCTTTACGATAGGCATCCCATCCTTCGTTCTGGCTTTGGAACCGAACAAGAACCGCATCAGCGGAAAATTCTTAACCAATGTCTTTTTAAGGGCATTGCCTGCAGGACTGACCGACTTTGTTGTCGTCGCAGGATTAGTGTACTTCTGTAATGAATTCCACGTGGACGAGCATAGTATTTCTACTTGTTGTACGATTCTGCTTGCCATCGTAGGATTTATGATTTTATATCGCGTAGCCTCACCGATGACCAGGGTTCATTGGTTCTTATTGATTTCCCTGATTATTGGATGGCTGATTTGTATGCTGTTTATCGGAAAACTATTCTCGATTACAGATATTACCAGACAATGTACTATGTTATTGATTGTGTTTGCATTCATTACAGAACCATTACTGCGATATACCTATAAACTATCGTGCTACATCCTCGATCAAATCGAGAAAAAACATGCACTGAAATTAAAACAACGAAACAAATAATTTTTTAAGAAAGGAGATACTGTTTTCAGTATTCAGATTATGGCAGAAACAAAATTTACAGGAACAGATACTTATGTGGCTTCAGAAGATTTGATGGCCGCTGTAGAGGTTGCTTCTACCTTAGAGAAGCCATTACTTATTAAAGGAGAACCGGGAACGGGAAAAACCATGTTGGCAGATGCTGTTGCAAAGGCTCTTGACAAAGAGCTCTTAATTTGGAACATCAAGTCCACTACCAAGGCTCAGGATGGCCTTTATATGTATGATACCATCCAGCGTCTTTATGACAGTCAGTTTGACGAATCCGGCGTGGACGATATTTCCCACTACATCAAGCTAGGAAAGTTAGGCGAGGCCTTCAAGAAAGAGGAACAGGTCGTTCTTCTGATTGACGAAATTGATAAAGCCGATCTGGAATTCCCAAATGACCTTCTTTGGGAACTTGATAAGATGGAATTTTACATTCACGAAACCAAGGAAACCGTCAAGGCAAAACAGCGTCCGATTGTAATTATCACATCCAATGCGGAAAAAGAATTGCCGGATGCATTCCTGCGTCGTTGTATCTTCCATTACATTGAATTCCCGAATCAGGATTTAATGAAGCAAATTGTCACTGCACACTTTGAGAACCTGGAAGAACACTTATTGGAAAGTGCTATGAAAACCTTCTATTGGATTCGTGGAATTCGAGATGTCCGTAAGAAGCCTAGCACCTCTGAATTAATTGACTGGCTCCGCGCCCTGATGATTGGTGGCGTGGACCCGGATAAAATCCAGCAGGAACTTCCATTCCTCGGTGTCTTAATGAAGAAAGACGAAGACATGGAAATGGTCAGAGATATGAATACATAAGGAGGCGCCATGTTTACACCATTTTTTTACATATTAAAAAATAATGGTCTTAACATTTCCACCACGGAATGGCTGACATTAATGGATGCCTTGGACAAGGATCTCGCTCATTCCAGTTTTACGGACTTCTACTATCTTTGCAAGACGATCTTAGTAAAGAGTGAAAGTGACTACGATAAACTGGACTCCGCATTTTTGGAGTATTTTAAAAACGTGAAGGAACAGAAACTGAATTTGGAGCAGATTAACCGATGGCTTCATAACGATGCCAAAGAAGGAACCTTGACGAAACCGGAAATGTACCGGGACATGCGTACGAAACGAGAAGCTAAGGAAGTGCACCGAATGTTCCGGGAACGTATCGGAGAACAGCACACGGAACACAACGGCGGAAATTACTGGATTGGTACCGGCGGTGGTTCAGAATTTGGTAAGAACGGTCACGTGGCAGGCGGAATTCAGTTAGGTGACAAAGCCGGAATGAAAACTGCCTTTGCCGTTTTAGGCGAACGCCGTTACAAGGATTTCCGTCACGACAAAAAACTGACCATGCGTCAGTTCCAGGTGGCATTTCGTGAACTTCGCCAGTATTCCCGTAAGTTGGATTTACCAAAAACGGAACTGGATATTGACGGCACCATTGATTCCACCTGTAATCAGGGTGGATATCTGAAGTTGGAATTTGAACAGCCACGAAAGAACACTGTAAAGCTGATGCTTTTATTTGACAGTGGCGGTTCCATGTATCCATACAGTGAATTGTGTAATGAACTGTTCCAGTCCGTGCACAAAGCCAATCATTTCAAGGATGTAAAGACCTACTATTTTCATAATTGTATTTATGCAAAATTATATAAGAATCCGGAATGTGATACCGGAGACTGGATTGATACCACCTGGGCATTTAAGAACTACGACAAGGATTACAAAGTCATTATCGTAGGAGATGCCGGCATGGCACCGGAAGAATTTCACGACAAGAACGGAAATTACAGCGGACCTAACGGCGGTCTTTCCGGTTACGAGTGGATTCAGTTGTTTAAGAAAAAATATCCACATACCGTCTGGCTCAACCCGAACTATCACGGGGATTTATCCAATATGTACTGGATGGAATCAGAGCGTTTGATTCGTGAGGAAATTGATATGTTCCCACTGACCGTAGATGGTCTGAAACGGGGAATCAAAACATTAATGAATGATAAAAAATAAAATATATTGTTGTTCTGATGAACAACGCATCAAAAAAGGGGCCTTTTCGCAGCCCCTTTTTTGACGCAAACTAAAAGTTGTTTTGATTTTAGGTTATTGGATCACGTCCAAAACATAACATAATGTATGAATTAACCTTAACATTTATGATTTTTGTTATGTTAAGGTACACTCGAAAAAACGAAAAAGTGAGATTGTACCTTGCAAACATGAAAATCGTCAGCATTAAGGTACACTTAAAGAGATGATGAATCGAAGCCATACCTTGCAAACCATAAAATCTCTAGTGTCAGGGTACACTTGTAGGAAGGTAAACTTCTTAACTGTACCTTTCACAATGAAAAAATCAAGAAAGCAAGGTACACCGTCAAAATAATTACAAAGTTAGCATACCTTACTAACAAGGAAAACTCAAAAGATATGGTACGTACAACAAAATAGTGTAACGCAAGTGTACCTTGTGAAAAGGAATTATTAAAATGTCAGGGTAACTACCTGCTGACAGCCTTCCCCCACGCCTCTCTTATTTCACCTTAATGGAAAGATTTGGGGAAATAAAATATTCTGGAAATTCTCTTTCAAGATGAATGACGCCATCCTTGTCTGACTGTATCACTGCCCGTGGTATTTCTGCATACAATACTTCCTTCTCACTTTTCTCCGGTTCTGTAATCGTTGTTGAAATAAATAAATCATCGATGTCCGGATATTCCTCCTGAAAATGAAAAACACTCCTATGTTTTGTCTTTTCCATATCCACTACTACCGGAATGCAATCCTTCCCTGATAGTTCCTCGTAGATTTCTCCATAAACCGGGTCTTCTTGATCCGGAATAAACAAGTTATTGATTTCTCCGTAAGTGTCATAAAATTTGTTTGTTTTAGTATCCCATGTAATGTCTTTTCTATCCTTAGAAAGTAATTCTGCATCAGACAGGATCAACTCAAAATTATCTCCCATCAGATAGAATCCACTTTTAATCACAGCCATGATTTCCCCATTTTCCTCTTCCGGATAATAGGTCATCTGCTTTCCTGACAATTCCACACCCTTCTTGGATTTCAAAAGAAACTCCACCTGGGCATCCATGGTATTTTTCTCATCCACGGAATAGTAGATATTCGTACAAGTAGGATACATCAGCACTTTATGAATTGTGATTTTTTGTCCCTTTAAAGTCACAGTCTGATTTACCTTGTATTCCTTCGGAGGCTGTGGTTTCTTTAATGCAATGTCAAAAGAAACAATTTCCTCCACATATTGCTGGGTCTGCTCATCAAAAGTATTAGCTGTCGCAATCAGTCGAATCTTTTTTGGAAAATCCCATTTTTGTTCTGTTTCCTCCATAAAAAGCCAATCATCAATCACATAGAGACAACTCGGATTTTCTTTTGTACCGAAAGCACTACTCGTGTAACTATAATTATTATTTACTTCCCCCAGATCCAGATTTTCAATCTGAATGTCATTTAATGTTCCTTTTTTATCGTCTGCGAAATCACCGCTAACCGAGAAAACAAAATTTGATTCATCAGCGATACAATAAGAAAGCGTTACGCTTCCTCCCTGAACTTTTCTGGTCTGATTCACTACGGTTTCACAATCATTCTTTAACGCTTCCTGAATTCCTTCATCCTCTGCTGCGCCTTCAATCCAGTCTCCGATAATCGGAATTTTTGCAAGTGTTCTTGCAATGGTCGGAGACGTATTCACCCCAATCACTGTAATACTGCTTAAAAATACCATTGCAAAAACAAAATTTCTGATTGAAATCATAGCTGTATGAACCCGTGCTTTTCGTTTTACCGTTTTTGCAATTCTTGAAATATCATTTTTTTCCTGTTCAAAATGAACTTCTTCAAAAAAATGTTCAAACTCATTCTTTCTATCGTACATATTTTCCCCTCCTATTCGTCCTGCAATTCCAGTCTCAAAAGACTCAAGGCTTTTCTCAGTCTCGTGGCCACGGTTCCCTGTGGTGTTCCGGTAATTTCAGATATTTCTGCTACTCCGTATCCAACAAAATATTTCAACACCACAACCTGACGATACTTCTCCGGTAATTTCTGCATTGCTATTTTCAATGGCAGGGAATCATATTGTTCCACTGTGGATTCTTCCGGCAACTCATCAATCCCATTCACTTTACTGAATTTCTTGTAATGGTTATTGCACAGATTTATCAGAATTCGAATCATCCATGTTTCCATATATTCCATTTCCCGAAGACTCTTTCTTTTCAGATAGCCCTTATAAATTGCTTCGTCCACAAGATCAATCGCCATACTTTCGCTGGAAAAATATGAATAAGCAATTTTAATCATTTTTGTTCTCATCGTATCGATTCGATTAAAAAAATCGTCATCACGTATATGCATTTTCTTACTCCCTGTGTTTGTGTTACAATCTTTTCTATTTTACGAGGTTTTTTAGCGCTTTTTCAACCCTTACATATATTAGACCATTCAACACTCCAAATTTATTTTTTTATTTTTAATTTTTTCAAAAAAAATTGACCTATGTATCAGGTCAATTTTTCTTTCCCTTTAAATTTTCCAATTTTACACGAAAAGCAATCCTTCGCGTCGTGTTAATTCCGTCAAATTTTATGACGTATGCCATCTGCTCCGTATCTTTTTCTAAGATTTGTCCTTCCCCAAAAACAACATGACGAACACGATCCCCTTCCTCAAATGTATCCTGATTGATTTGAGGTTCTAATACTTTTCCTCGCAAGTAAATGTATTCTCTCGCCTCCTGAAGGAGCTTTTCATCCGGTTTTGTGTGAAACTCCAATAGTTTTTCATCAATGTCAAAAATAAAACGGGACGGGTAGCGATAGGTTCCATCAAAATTCTTTCCTTCTGACTCTGAAAGATACAATCGCTCTTTTGCTCTTGTAATGGCAACAAATGCTAAACGCCGTTCTTCCTCCATACTCTCTAAGGTCTTTGTTTTTCGGGACGGAAAAACTCCTTCATTCATCCCACACAAAAAGACATATGGAAACTCCAATCCCTTTGCCGCATGCACTGTCATCAGTTTGACCTTATCGGAAGAATCCACAGTATCAGTATTCGTAAATAAGGCAATGTGAGACAAATAACTTTCTAACGTCGTCTCTTCTCCGCAAGTGGTTTCATATTCATAAATAGACTGCTTCAATTCTGCCAGGTTGTCCAAACGTTCCTGACTTCCTTCAGTCCGAAGCATTTTTTCATATTCACTCTGATTCAGCAGTTCAGAAATCAGTTCTGAGATTGGCCTGTCCTCGTAATCTGCGGAAAACCGCTCGATTAACGCAATGAATTTCTTTGCACCGGTTCCTTTCAAAACCTCGTCCTCCACATTCTCTTTTAAGGCCTGATACAGACTACACTGATGTTCCTGGGCATATTCCTGCAATAATCGCATTCTCCGCTGACCAATATTACGTTTCGGAACATTCACGATTCTCGCAAAGGATAAATCATCCTGATAGGCAATCATCCGTAAATAGGATAACGCATCCTTAATTTCCATTCGATTAAAAAACTGTACTCCGCTGTAAATGGTATACGGTATTTCTCTTTTCAGAAAAACTTCTTCCAGTGTTCTTGTGACATAATGGGCTCGGTATAACACGGTAATATCCCCGTAACGTTTCCCGTGACGGAGCAATTCCGTAATTTCATCTGCGATCCATTCCGCTTCTTCTGCCGCAGTCTTTCCATGATGACAAATCACCCGTTCTCCGTTTTCTAATAGCGGAATCAAATCCTTCTTAATTCTCGTATGGTTCTTTTCCACCAGGGAATTCGCCACTGCGAGAATCTCCGGTGTTGAACGATAGTTTTCCATCATCATAATCGTCTTCGTGCCCGGAAAGTTCCGTTCAAATTCCAATAGGTATCTGGAATCCGCTCCTCTCCAACTGTAAATAGTCTGATCCGGGTCCCCCACAATAAACAGATTCTTATGATACGCACAGAGTACCGACATCAATTGGTACTGAATCTGGTCAATGTCCTGAAATTCATCAATCATGATATATTCCAAGCGCTTCTGCCATTTCAGTTTTACCTCTTCATTCACCTGAAAAATATAAAGTGCAAATTTTAATAAGTCATTATAATCTAGTCCAAAGCACTTCTTTTCCTGATACAAATATCCATAAAAAATAATATCATCTGCATCCACTGCATTTTCATATTTTTCCTTCAGCACTTCTAAGGACATGGTAATCATGTCTTCGTAATACTTCGGTTCTTTAAACAATTTCCGCATCTCAATCATATCTCTTGCTTTGCTAAAGGTCATATCCCGTAAAGTCAGTCCTCGCTCCTCATAAATAATTTTTAGCATCGCATCAATATCGGAATTATCCAGCACCAGAAAGCTTTTCGGATACTGAGCCACAAAACTGTCCTCCTGCAAAATGGAAACACAGAATCCATGAAAGGTATTAATATAGCCGGTGTCATTATCTCCTGTCAGTCGATGAATCCTCTGACGCATTTCATTAGCCGCCTTATTCGTAAAAGTGACACATAAAATGTTTCCCGGAAGGATTCCCAACTCATTTACCAAATATGCAAATCGATGGGACAAAGCTTTGGTCTTTCCGGAGCCCGCTCCCGCAATAACACGAACGAATCCTTCCGTGGAAGTAACCGCATCTCTTTGCGCTGTATTTAAGTTCTCTAAAAGATCAAACATCTCTGTTCTCCTAAATGTTAATGAATGAATTCATTATAGCACCTCTCGAACATATGTTCAACATTATTTCTTCCACAAATATTTCTGTAAATCTACTTTCCCGTCCACAACTTCAATTCCATCTTCCTTCAAGAGTCTTTCCTGCACACCTTCTCCAAATGCGAAATTTCCCGGCAATTCCCCTTTCGCATTCACCACTCTGAAACACGGAATATGCTCCGGGTCCGGATTCTTATGAAGTGCATTTCCAACTGCCCGTGACATTTTTTCATTGCCTGCCAATTTTGCAATCAATCCATACGTTGCAACCTTTCCTTTCGGGATTTTTTTCACTGCTTCATAAATCCTCTTTGTCGGTGTATCCGTAACAAGGTCATAACTTTCCGCAATCATTCGCTCAACTTCTTTTCTGGGAATCGAGCCATCCAAAATGATTGTATTCCAATGTTCTTTGTTCTGGTGATATGCGGGAATAACTGATGGATACGCCTGTCTCCAGAAATCCCTCCATTCCGGACTTACCTTAACATTCAAACAAATATACCCCTCTCTTTCATAGGTCCATAAAAACGCCTTCTTACTTCCTTTCACCCGAACTAATTGCCAATTGGGATCATGAAAGGGTGCCTCCTGATACGTGTCAGGAAATGACAGTCCATAGGTCAGTGCCTGTTCTCTTGTTCTCATAGATTTCTCTCCATTCTTTTCATAAAACACTAAGTATTTGATAACTATTTATATTTAATTATACATTCTTTCTCTTTTCATGTCACAAAACAACAGCACTTATTATTTTCTTATCATTCTCACCTCAAAAAAAAAATGCTAAAATATCATTATGATACCTAACCTTTTTCTAACAGTACCGACTAATATAATGTAACATTCATGAATGAAACAGTGAGGGCAAACAAATGAATACCAATGAAGCATTAAAACAATTTGAAAACAACGATTTTCTGAATCAGATTTACCAGTTTTCTTACAAACGCTGTAGTACCGGTACAGAAGCTGAAGACCTTTGTTCTGAAATAATTCTTTCAGTATTATCAGCAATTCAGAAACAAACAAATATCCTGGAATTTCACGCTTTTGTCTGGACCATTGCACATCGTGTCTACGCCGATTATTGTGCCAAGCGAAGTAAAAATTCTATTTGTATCAGTCTGGAAAATACGAATCAGACTCTAATGTCTCGGAAGAATGAAATTGATGATCTGGTAAATTCTCTAGAAGAATCCCGAAAGCTTCAGAAAATATTTATGGAAATATCCTATCTTTCCAAGGCCTATCGGGATGTAATGATTCTCTATTACCTGGATGAATTATCCATCAAGGAGATTACTCAAAAACTGAACATTTCAGAAACTACTGTAAAACAACGTTTGTTTTATGCCCGAAATTCTATTAGAAAAGAGGTTAACAAAATGAATGAACGAAACTTATCATTAAAACCAATCCGTTTAGATTTTATTGGCACAGGAAATCCTTTGGGAAATGATCCACGAATCAAAGCAGAACGAATGTTATCCCAAAATCTCGTTTATTTATGCAAAGATAAAGCCAAGTCTGCGAAAGACCTTTCCGATGAACTTTGCATTCCAATGCCATATATCGAGGAGGAATTAGAAATACAATGCCACGGTGAGAATGGTTCCTACGGATTACTAAAAAAATTAGATAACGGAAAATATATCTCTAATATATTAGTTGTAGATTATAAGGAATTTGATGAATCCAACAACATTTATGAACGCCATCTTCCCGAATTCTGTGATCAATTGAAAAAGAATATCTCAAAACATAAGGAGGAACTTCTTTCCTTCCCATACTTAAGTAAACAGGACGATACACGTTTTATCTTATGGACATTGATTTCCGGAACAATCTGGTACTATAATCAGAGAATTATTGAACAAATCGACCAAAAATATTTTTCAGAAATCATTCCTTCCAAGCGGGATTTTACCAGCATTGCCATCGCCTTTCCTTCCGATAAAAATCCGGAAATGGCATTTTATGGCTGTGACGGAATCAATGCCACTGCCGTTGGTGGCTATGAAAGAATATATTTATCTAACGTGTATGGCGAACGAATCACAAAGCATTTTGAATGTGGACATAACATCTCACAGGATGCCAATATTCTGATGACTTTAAAAGCACTGAACGGTATAAATATTTTAGATTTATCCGATGCAGAAAAAGAAGTAGCTGCAAAAGCCATTGAAGCGGGTTATCTTCAGAAAAAAGGGGATATGATAGAACCAAAGATTATTATTCTCAAGGAAGACGACCAAAATTGTTTCAACGGGTTTTCAGAAAAATTTTGTGAAGGACTTGAACCAATAATTAACCAAATTGCCGCAGAATTGTCACAATATATGAGGACGCATATTCCCCCACATCTCCTTGGAGAATATCAATACTACCCAATGTTGATTGCCGGTGTTCGAATTCTCTCCGATGCAATTGAAGCCTGTATTCAAGCAGATCTTTTGACAATACCGAATCAAACCGGAGCTGCAGAAGGAATTCTTATGACAGTAAAATAATAAAATTGTCAATTTTAAAAAAGGGGCAAGGATTCTGTATTAAAACAGCACCTTGCCCTCTTAAAATAGTTTAATCTCTTTTTACAAATTCCTTTATTTCCCCCAAATCAATTTTTAACTCCCCATCATAAATAGCTACTTCCATCACACCTTCCAGCGAGCTAATCCTTGGTGCATCACTCTTTTCAAAAAGATACCGGATTAATGTTTTCTTTTCCAGGTCAATCATCCAATATTCCCGTACGCCCACGCTTTTATATTTTCCTGTTTTCACATATAAATCCTTCGTTCTCGTAGACTTCGATAAAACTTCCAGAATAAAATCCGGTGCACCAATTACATGTTTCTTCGTCAATTTCTTTTCGTCACACACGATAAAGACATCCGGCTGTACCATCGTATCCCGTTCTCCATCCAGGCGAACATCCGTAGGGGCAATAAACACTTTACATCTTCCATTCCTCTTTTTTATGAAATCCAGAATCTGGTAATGTACTTCTCCGGCAACGCTCTGATGATCTATATTAGGAGCTGTCATGTCGTAAAGATACCCATCAATCAATTCACATCGAACCTCTTCAGGAAGTGCCTCATAATCCTCGTAAGTAAATGTTCCGGGCTGCTTTACATAATCCGGTAATGCTTCCTCAATCTTCTTCACTGTTTTTTCCAAATCATATGTTTCATCCATTGATTCTTTCCTCCTTCTCAAATAAAATGTGACTTGTAACACTTTTCGCGGGAGTAGATATGTTAGCATAAGCATAAAAAATACCAAAGACAACTCTCATAATAGTTATCTTTGGTATACTTTTATTATACGTCACTCTTTGACGTTGTCAATATTTTATTTGACTCTTGCGCTTTTCACCTTACTCCATTTGCTATAGAATGTCTTTCCATCTTTTTTGACAAAACCTCGTACCTTCACATAGTACGTTTTCTTGCTTTTCAGTTTTTTTAATGTCACTGAATTTTTCTTCAGATTTACACTCTTTTTGCCTTTCGTAAACTTTTTATTTTGCGCATAAATGACCTGATAGCCTTTTACCTTGTTCAGTTTTTTCCACTGAATGGTCAAGGTTTTCTTTTTCTTACTTTTTACAGAGCCGAGTTTAACCTTTTTATTCTTTAACGGGTTTGTAACCGTCTTCACAGGAGTTTTTACTCTCTTATCTGTATAATCCGGGACTCTTGATTCATCTCCCACAAACAACATAATCTGATTGGTGCTGATGACGGATCCATCCTTATACAGAGATGCCTTAATTAAGGCATTTCCACTCTTTTTCGCATATATAGTTCCACTTTCGATAATTGCAATCACACTTGAGTCACCGCTCTCATAAACAATCTTGTACGTAGCATCATTCACGTATGGTTCCATTTCATAAAACAATAATCCCGGTCCCTGATACCCTTTTTTCACATAAAGCCATCCATCTCTTGTGTAACAATGTTCTTCATCAACATACCACCGGAAGGTCCGCCCTGCGAATGAAAAATATTCCTGTCCATTGTTTTCAAAAAATGTGTTATTTGCTAAAACTCCATTCTCATAAATTTGGTGAATACAGTTTTTCCCATCAATCAGGAAACCGGAAAATGCCTGTCCCGGATAAAATGGGTAGTCTTCCGAAAACTCTCCCTGATTGATTGCCCCGCAAAACCAGATGTTATTAAAGTAAATATCTTCCAAAAATGATTTCTTCGTTGGTTCGCCGTTTTCCATTCCCCAGAATTTTCCGTCCTGATACCGGATGAACTGCGGAAACTGTATCTTGAAAAGGTCCATTCCATCAAAGGTCATTGCTACGCCATCCACTGCACCATTATAGAAATGCTGTGAAATCACTTTTTTGTCCGTTTCACCATAGACGCCTTTTAACATATCATACAGCTTCCACTGCCCGTTCACATAAGCGAAACACCACGCATGTCCTCCAAGATCTGCTCTGTTATAATCATAAGCCGGGACATTTTTCATATCTCCGTAAAATCCCAACACAACAGCTGCCGGAATATTCAGACTTCTCAACAAGTCCTTCATCAGCTCTGAGTAACTCATACAATTACCCCTCCGGTCCATCAAGGTATCAATGGAGTAGGCAGAAGTTTGTTCCTTAAATGTAATGTTCTTTTTGATCCAATCTGCAATCTCATCCACTTTTTCCTGATTTGACTTGCAGTCTTTTGTAATCTTCTTTGCTAATGTTGTAAGGATTTCCTTTTCCTTTTTTGTTCCATATTCCAGTCGTAACCCGAGCTGTGGATATTTCTTCACATATACTTCATCCAGATAATGGAATGTTTCTTCTGTCAAATTTAAGGCCAGTGTGTCATACATGTTCTGATTTGCTCCATATACATATGCTGTTTCCACGAAAGCACTTTCGAATAACATGGAACAAACAAGTAACATCATGAATAATTTCTGAATCAATCTCTTTTTCATCTTCAGTTCCCCTTTCAATTTTTAAACATCATTATATATTATTTTTTAATAATTTCAATACTTCGTTCTAAGATACCCTTCATCTTTGCAATGGTCATTCCGTAATTAGTAAATGGAATTCCCTGATTCACGGCACGACTCATTCTTCGTAAAACTTCTCTTTCATTGAGCATACAACCTCCACAATGAATTACCAGAGCATATCCTGATACGTCCTGTGGAAAATCCCTTCCCACGGAATTTTCAAATTCCAGTTTTTTCCCGGTGTAAGCCGTTAACCATTTCGGTATTTTTACCGTTCCGATATCATCGCACTGTCTATGATGGGTACAGCCTTCAGAAATGAGAATGCGGTCTCCGTCCTTTAGGCTGTCGAGTGTTTCAATTCCATCAATTGCCACCTCAAAAAATCCTTTGTATCTTGCCATTAGAATTGAGAAGGATGTCAACGGAATTTCCTCCGGCACAATCTGATCTACCACTTCAAAAGCCTGACTATCCGTAATGACCAATGAAACCTTATTCTCCAACCTCTTTAGTGCCTCTTCCAATTCCGATTCTCTTACTGCAACAACCATTTTTCCTGCATCCAACAATTCCCGAAGAACCTGCTGCTGTGGCAGAATGATTCGACCTTTCGGAGCACCACTGTCAATCGGAATCACTAAAACGACGGTATCTCCATCCGGAATCAAATCTTTCACAATAAACTTTTCTTCCGCGAAGTTCTTCATGAGTTTAATGATTCGTTCCTTCACCAGAGTGATGTTTTCCTGCTTATGAACGGTGGCAAAAATCACCTGTTCTTCAGAAACTTCCAATCCCAGTCGGCTCATTTCTCTGGTCTTTCCGGTTAACATAACACCTTCATCTACCACGTCACCTAACAAATCCCATTTACTGAATACAATCAAAAATGGAATATCCCTGTCCATAAACATTTCAATTAATTGTTTTTCGGATTCAATGATTGGCTCTAATACATCCATCACTAATACAGCCATGTCCACTTTTCCTAAAATGTCCTTGGCCTTCTGGATTCTTAATCTTCCCAAGTCACCTTCGTCGTCAAAACCAGGAGTATCCACAATCATGACTGGTCCAAGAGGCAATAATTCCATAGCCTTTTGAACCGGATCTGTCGTCGTTCCCTTGTGACTGGAGACAATGGATAAATTCTGACCTGTCACCGCATTCACAAGACTGGACTTTCCTGCATTTCGTCGTCCAAAAAATCCAATATGAATTCGTTCTCCTGATGGTGTTGCATTAAGACTCATAGGCACATCCTCCTTCTAAAATCTGAAATCTCTCGTTCCCTGTTCAATTTTTTCCAAGTAATCCTTTGCAGTTTTTCGAACTGCTTCCTTCGGAATTTTTTCCATTTCTTTTCTGATTAATTCTTCGCCAACTTTCCTTGTTTCTTCGCTGGCATAATCTTCTAAGTATTCCTTCAATGTCATCAATGCATTCGGATGACAATAATTTAAAATCTGGCCTGATTTACAGAAACTCATAAAACGGTCTCCGGTTCTTCCTGCACGGTAGCACGCCGTACAGAAGGATGGAATCATTCCCATTTCCATCAACCATTTTACTACTTCGTCTAACGTTCTCTGATCTGAAACGTCAAACTGTTCGGTGTCTGTCGGACGGATTTCTTCTCCATAGCCACCTACACTGGTTCTGGAGCCTCCGGAAATCTGAGAAACTCCCAGGCGCAATACCTTTTCCCGGACTTCCTGACTTTCCCTGGTGGAGATAATCATTCCTGTATACGGTACAGCAATTCGAATGATTGCACAAATCTTTTCAAAAATTTCATCACTAATACCATTATCAAAATCTTCCGGATTAATATCATCTGCTTTCTTGACTCTTGGAACGCTGATGGTATGCGGTCCCACACCATGCACAGCTTCCAAATGCTCGGCATGCATCAACAATCCTGCCAACTCGTACTTATACATTTCCAAACCAAACAATACGCCCAGCCCCACATCATCAATGCCACCTTCCATGGCACGATCCATGGCTTCCGTATGATAGTTGTAATCATGCTTCGGTCCTGTCGGGTGAAGTTTCAGATAGCTCTCCTTATGATATGTTTCCTGGAACAAAATATAGGTTCCAATGCCGGCATCTGCCAGCATTTTATATTCTTCTACAGTCGTTGCAGCAATGTTTACATTCACACGGCGAATTGCCCCGTTTTTGTGCTTAATAGAGTAGATGGTCTTAATACAATCCAGAATATATTCAATAGGATTGTTCACCGGATCTTCTCCTGCTTCAATGGCCAATCTCTTATGCCCCATATCTTGTAAGGCAATGACTTCATTTTTCACTTCTTCCTGGGTCAGTTTCTTTCTCGGAATATGTCTGTTTTTCGCATGGTATGGACAATACACACATCCGTTGACACAATAATTGGATAAATAAAGCGGTGCGAAAATCACAATACGATTTCCGTAATATGCTAATTTAATTTCTTCCGCTAATTGTTTAATTTCTTCCAATACCTCCGGAATCTCACATTCCAAAAGTACTAAGGCTTCTCTATGGGAAAGTCCAGCGCAAACGGTTTCCTCTCCCTGTTTCTTAGGCTTTGCCTTTTCTAAAATCTGCTGAATCAGTTCTAAGTTATTTTTGTTTTCTTCTGCATATTTTAAAGTATCCAATATTTCCTGATGATTAATAAAATCATCTGCTACCAATGACTTTTTGTCATACATTTTTCTTCACGCTTTCTATTATTTATTTATAGTCTCCCCGGTCTTCCACAATTTCATATCCTGCACTCTCTACTCGAAGTTTCAGGCAACGAATACATTCTGCTGCTTCTTCACCGGTACATATTTTATGATCATACAAGGAATATTTCTTTCGCACATCCTTTGGCGAAAGATTTGGCATTACTACATTGGCTCCTGCTTTCAATCCCAGTTCTCTTCCTTGAGGATGAATAGTTCCTAATGCCGTGGTCGCAGGTAACAACACATGAGGGTGTGCCAGGCGAATCAGTGCCAACAGTTTCAATGTTTTTTCCAAACTTCCTGACTTTTCATTTCTAAATGGAGTATCTCGATGAGAAATAAACGGTCCGATTCCAACCATTTCCGGTCGAAACTCTGTAATCAACTGCATATCCTGTGCCAGGCTTCGATTCGTCTGATCAGGCGATTCCACCATAAAGCCACAGCCCACCTGATAGCCAATCTCTTTCAAGTTCTTAAGACACTGCATCCGGTGTTCAAAACTCATCTGTGGCGGATGCAATTTTTCATAATGCTTCCGGTCTGCGGTCTCATGCCTTAACAGATATCGGTCAGCTCCCGCCTCAAACCAGGTGCGATATGTTTCATAATCATGTTCTCCCAGAGACAAGGTCACCGCATTCTCCGGATATCGTTTCTTGATTTCTGAAACTAAATCCGCTACCCGGTCTTTCGTAAAGAACGGATCTTCCCCTCCCTGTAAAACAAAGGTCCGAAAGCCCAGCTGATTTCCCGCTTCACAACAGTCCAGGATCTGCTCTTTCGATAGTCTGTACCGCTGTGCATTTTTATTGCCACAACGGATCCCACAATAATAACAATCATTTTTGCAATAACTGGAGATTTCAATCAGTCCTCTGATGTAAACCTGATTTCCATAAATTTCTCTGCGCACATTATCTGCTTTTTCAAATAAATCCTCCAAAAGGAACTCCGTTCCAATAAGGGTTTCCCATTCCTGTAAAGATAATTTATGATTTTCTGCTAATTTATTAATCAATTCTTTCATTTTTACACCTACGTATACCCATTTTAGCATAAAAATTCCAACAGAAAAAGTGGCTACAAAAAACAGTAGCCACTTTGTTACTAATCAATTTATTATTCTTTCCCATTCCAACAATAGGTACAAAGCTTATCCGCAGGAATTCCTACAGACTCTAACATATCATCTAAACGATGGAAACGAAGGGATGTGAAGTTTAACTTCTGGCGAATTCCTTCTACCATCTTTGCGTACTTCTCTGAATCCGGATCAGCATATTCCTGAAGAATTTCCGGTGTTACTTCCCCACCTTCTAATTCAGCAATTACAACACGTCCGATTAGTTCCATTTCAGAAGTGGAACGTGAGAAGTTCAAATACTTACAACCGAACAACAATGGTGGGCAGGCTGGACGAATATGTACTTCCTTCGCACCACTTTCATATAAGAATTCCGTTGTTTCACGAAGTTGTGTTCCTCGAACGATGGAATCGTCGATTAACAATAACTTTTTATCTTTAATTAATTCATGTACCGGCAACAGTTTCATATGGGCAATCAGATTTCTCTGTGTCTGAATTGTTGGCATAAATGAACGTGGCCAGGTCGGTGTATATTTAATGAATGGTCTGGAGAATGGAACTCCTGATTCATTGGCGTAACCAACAGCATGTGCTGTTCCGGAATCCGGAACACCTGCTACAACATCCACATCTGCATCATCTCTGCGCGCTAACAGCTTACCACAGTTATAACGCATTTCTTCCACATTCACACCTTCATAAGAAGCTGCAGGGTATCCATAGTATACCCAAAGGAATGTACAAATCTTCATTTTATCACCAGGTGCCATCAATGTCTTACAATTCTTTTCATCAAAGACAACAATTTCGCCCGGTCCCAAATCTCTTTCATACTGATATTCCAGATTCATAAATGCATAGCTTTCAAAGCTGGCACATCTTGCTCCATCTTTTGTTCCAAGGATAATCGGGGTTCTACCCATCTTATCTCTTGCTGCATAAATTCCCTTTGGTGTTAATAACATCAAGGACAAGGAACCATCTACCACCTCTAATGCATAGTTAATTCCTTCGATTAAGTTTGGTTTCTGATTAATTAATGCGGCAACCAATTCTGTAGAATTAATTTCCCCATTGCTCATTTCAAAGAAATGTGTTCCCTTATCAACGATTTCCTTTGCCAATTTTTCAGCATTATTAATCTTGCTGACAGTTGTGATTGCAAATGTTCCGTGATGAGAACGAACTAAAATCGGCTGCGCTTCAAAATCTGAAATACATCCGATACCATAGTTTCCATTCAATTCATGAATGTCTTTATCAAATCGTGTACGGAACTGTGTATTTTCAATGCTATGGATTGACTTCTTAAATCCGTCTTTTCCATAAACAGCCATACCTGCACGTCTGGTTCCTAAATGTGAATGATAATCTGTTCCAAAAAACAAGTCAAAATTACAGTTTTGTTTTGATGCTACGCCAAAAAAACCACCCATTTTTTACCTCTTTCTAAAATTGATCATGGCAAATTTCGCCATGATAATTTTGATTTCCTTAATCTCATTTGTAAAATCACTGTTACATTATAGCATAGAGAAAAAATTATACAATTATAAATCAACGAGTTTAGACAAAATTCCTTCATTTTTTAAGTTCTTTCTCTTTCTTTGTTTGTATTTCATAATAATTTGCCTAACTATACAAGTTATGTTACACTTTACCAGAAAATATCGTAAAAATCATCGATTATAGGAGCGTATTATGGGAAATCTGGATACCTATTATAACAAGTTCAATGAAGATAAACGACTGTCCCGAAGACATGGACTGGTGGAGTTTACCACATCTATGAAATATATTCATAAGTATATTGGAAACCGAAAGGGATTAAAGATTATTGACATTGGTGCCGGAACCGGTGGCTACAGCATTCCTCTTTCTGAGGAAGGACATGATGTCACTGCCGTGGAATTGGCGAAGCCAAACCTCGGAAAACTGAAGGCGAAAAAGAGTAACGTGAAAGCCTTTCACGGCACTGCAACTGACTTAAAGAAATTTAAATCAGATACCTACGATATTACTATTCTCTTCGGACCATTGTATCATCTGATTTCTCATCAGGATAAACTGACAGCATTATTGGAGGCAAAACGCGTAACCAAACCGGGAGGATATATTTTCGTGGCTTATTGTATGAATGAGTACAGCATCCTCACCTATGGTTTTAAAGAACATCACGTGGTAGAGTGTGTGAAAAGCGGTCGTTTTGACCGAGACTTTAACTGTACTCCGAAAGCAGATGAGTTATATGACTATGTGCGATTAGAAGAAATCGACCGACTCAATGAGGAAGCGGATTTGAAACGGGTAAAGATTCTGTCTCCGGACGGTCCTGCCAACTATATCCGTACTACTTTAAACAGTCTGACCGAGGAAGAATTCGAATTATTCATTCAGTATCATCTTTCCATTTGCGAGCGTCCGGAATTATTAGGTGCCGGCGCTCACATTGTAGATATTTTACAGGCATAAAAATACCGTAGCAACTGATATGTGTCCAGGATTCTGGGTACATATCAACTGCTACGGTTTTTCTTTTTCTTAAATATCATTCTCCTGAAGGACATTCATCATCAATGGAATGAGCTGTTTCTTTCTAGAAACAATTCCCTGTAATACACAGGCACCCTTTGACACATCCACCCCGAAGGCACTCTTAATCAATTCCTCGGAATGTTCTCCATAACAGATGAGTTCCGTGTTTTCTTCTAAAATATTCGTCAGCATAAAGAATACCATCTGGATTCCATGCTTTCCACATTCATATTGCAAATGTGGTTCTAATCGTTCCTTCAGACGCTGTAATTCATCTGCCGCCATGGAACTGATTTGTCCCACACCAAAGGTAACCCTTCCTGCAATAAACTTCTTGAAATCCTGATAAAAGATTTCCTCCGCAGTCTTACTTCCCAGGTTACTTCCAGCCTTAAACATTTCCGTGGCAAACTGTTCAATTTCCACTTCCGCAATTGTCGCCAGGTCTTCTGCTGCTGCCTGGTCACTGGCTGTACAGGTCGGTGAACGGAACATCAGGGTATCAGAAATGATTGCCGCACAAAGCAGTCCTGCAATCTCCTTCGTAATCTGTACACCCTTTTCATGGAACATCTGATAAATGATGGTGGCTGTACATCCCAAAGGCTGGTTTCTGAAAATGATTGGATTATTTGTTTCCAAAGTTCCGATTCGATGATGATCTACAATTTCAATGATTTCTGCCTGCTCAATGTTATCCACTGCCTGAGACATTTCATTGTGATCCACCAGAATCACTTTCTTTTTTGCAATGTTTAATAAGTTTCTTCGGGAAACTGTTCCCACATATTGGTCATTTTTATCTAAAATAGGGAAGTTTCGAATTCTGTTCTTTCCCATGGTCACCTTGATTTTATCGGTAAAATCATCCATATGGAAGGTCAACAGATTTTCGGAAACCATAATTGCCCCTGCTGGAATACTTTGTTCAATGAGCTGAGCAATGGCATAGGAATCATGAGGGGTTCGAATAATAACACACCCTTTTTCTTCCGCATAGTTTTTAATTGCCGGCGAAATTTCCGCACCGAAGGCAATGACGATACAGCCTGCTCCCTGTTCAATGGCATTTAAATGGTCCTCAGCACGATTTCCTAAAATCACCAGGTCTCCTGGTACCAAATACTTTCTGACCACATCGGCGTTTCCTGCACCAATGAATACCTTTCCTTTGGTAAAGCATGCATCAGCATCTCCAACAATAATCTCTCCATCCAATGTTTCTGCGATATGCTTGAACGGAGTCTTTGCTTCCGACAATGCTGTGGCATTCTGAACCATCAGGCTGTTCGAAATATCCGACATGGAAATAACACCTTCCAGATGATTTTCATCATCTACGACTGCTACGGTCATGGTCTGGTTCTCTCTCATGTATTCCCAGACTTTTCGCACGGAAATATCCTTGGACATTCCCTTGCTTTTTCGAATTTCCATATCCTTAACCTGACTTCCGACATCAGGCATATATCCCGGAGTATTGACTCCGAAATAATTTAATACGAATTCAGTTTCTTCATTAATCTGTCCGGCACGTTTTGGGGAATAGATTCCTTCTTCTGTCTGATTCTTTAAGTACGCCAACGCAATGGCGGAACAAATGGAATCAGTATCCGGATTTTTATGACCTACTACATAATATTTATCCTGCATAAGCGACTTCCCTTTCATAAGCTTATAATCGTACTCATTATACCATAGTTTTTTTGAGAGGAATAGTTTCCCTTGTGGAAAACCCTCTTTTAATGTGACTCATTCTTTTTTCTGGCAACATATTTATAAAAAATGTTGTTTTCATAATCGTAATCATAATAATTATACTTAAAGTCAATTTCCGTATCCAGATTTCTGTTCGCCATTTTTTCCAAGGTTTTCCACTCATCTCGCTGTTGCAACAGCGTCACTCTGTCTTCAAATGCAATAATTGCGACTTCGCCAAAAGATTGCCATAAAGATAAGAACAAGATAATTATGATCGCCTTCCCCTTAATTCTTGACTTTTTGTTCTTCCAGGTTTCCTCATCAAACAAATATCGTAAGATATAAATCATAAGCATATTGAATGGAACAACAGCTGCACTAAGTAACAAATCATTATATAAACCTAGTGAGAAAAACGGCAGAACACATAAGATGATTGTAATAATAATAAATAATGGTTCCCTGTGATTTTTCTTCCAAAGCAACAACACATAAATTCCAAATTCCGAGAAAATAAAAGCCAGATAAATCCATATATTTGTGGAATAATTAATAAGATGCAATCCCACAGTCTCCGGCTTATCCGCCAATATACTTCCGTAGAAATAGATTAAAAGATTGCCTCCCAATACCGTTCCCATCAAAATATTTTCTACGCTCAAAATCTCCCTTATCACTACTTTCTTTTTGAATAATGAGTAACCTGCATATGCTAATGCAGTTACCGCAATTCCTATAAATGATAACGTCGCATAAAGCACCGTAGGTAGCATCAGAAATACATAGTGCTGAACTTTTTTTCGATACTGCAAAAAAAGCATCAGGCACAGAAGCGGAACAATAAATTGTTGAAACGCCCAACGGAGCATAATAAAATTTGGTCGCAGTTGCAAAATCATGGTTCCATATCTGATAAACCAGTGTGTGTCAAACTTTGCTCCAGCCGGATAAAATCCGGAAACCAAATCTCTTAAGATAAATACTCCGGAAAAAGAAACTAACACCCAAGTTGAACATAACATTTTTTTCCAGGTTTTGGCTTTTACCACACTCCATAAATGAACTGCCACTAAAACAAGTCCCACATAGTTGTAAACAAATTGTGTTATTTCCGCAACGCGAAATGAATTGAATATTTTTCCAACACACGCAGGAAGTGTATAACTACCCATGTAATAAATAAGCATTGATGTTTCATTTCCGTTCTGATAATAAACAGGCCATTCTCTCTGAACCAAATCCCTTAACAAAGCGTTATGTTTATTCCAATCCGAGGACTGTGGTGCAAATCCCCCCCACCCTGCATAATATGATACAACCGCTAAAAGTGCGAAACATACAACAACGCCTCCAATAGGAACCCTTACACTTTTGCTTTCTTCCCATTCTGTTTTGTAGTCTCTTTGCGCACGCCAAAAACAAAAGAAACAAACACCTATGGTAATTCCCGCAATCCACAATTTCTCATACCCAATCACAAAAATCATCAACGGGATATAAATATATGCAATTGCTAAAAAAAACAAAATTTTTCTCAGTTTTCCGGTCTCGATTTTCATCATCTAATTTGTTCCTCCTAAACTGCTACGTTTACAAGCCATACTGTCTGATAATTTTTCCTCCGCAGACACGTTGTCATTGTACCATATTTTTCATATTTTTAATCCACCAAAACGAAAAAAGCTTGTAGCAATTTACTACAAGCTTTTTCCATCTCTATTCTCAATTAAAATTTCACTAAGGAATTATCCATCTTGAAATCAATCTGCTGATAAGACGGATTACAAATCTTTAGAATTGCCTGATACAGATAATTATGTCCATAAGCGTTGCTCATTAACTGCTTCTGATAGAGATAATCTGCAACATCATAAATCACGTAACTGCGAATGTCTGTGTAAACATATTCACCGTTTTTCAGTTTTGCATAAGCACGAACCTTAATTGGTGTGTTGTAGAACTTTGCTGATTTCACGAATTTCATTGTCATTGCATAGCTCTGTGCTGATGGCAACTTACTGAAACTTGTAGACAATTTTCCCTGTAACGTTGTGTCATAGTTATATACGGTCTTGTTTGAGCTGTTTACAACCATATCTGCATCGCTGGCATATCCTTCTAAGCCATATACCAGACCTACCGTATCAATTTCATTTTTCTCATCGCTGGCAGAATAGATAACACGGAATCCTTCATATGTTGCACTCACCTGGCAACCGTTGATTTCTATTGCCACACTTGTTTTCTTTTCTGTGGTTGGTTCCTGTGTCGGAGCTTCTGTGGTTGCTTCGGTCGGAGCCTCTGTTGGTGCTTCAGTTGTTGTTTCCGGAACCACTTTTTCCAAGGCGAAGGAAGTAATCTTTAATTCCGCTCCTGTCGGTGCTTTTGCCAAATCAAATACGAACTGCGCTGTTCCTTCTGCTGTGAAGTTCAATTCAATTGTATTATTTCCAGCGGAAAGATTCTTTGAAACTGCTGCTGTGGATTTGTCTTCCTTAAACATAATACCGTTTACTGCCACATTACTCTGAACAGTCACATTACAACGATACTGTGCTCCGGCAGTTACAGACATTTCCTTCGTCTTTAACTGAATTCCCCAGGCACCGCCATCGCCGGCTTTAGTAACCTTTAATGCAAAATCACTGTAGGAGTTTCCAGCCTTATATGCACCGGTAGGATCTCCACCCCATCCGGATGCAAAATATGGAGACCAGTAATTTAATTCTGTCCAGTTTGCTCCAGCTGTTGTATATCCATCCTTTGGAGCTGCAGTCGTTGTTTCTTTTGGCTTTGTGGTTTCCGGTGCTTTTGTCGTTGGTTCTTCAGTTCCTCCAATCAAAAGCCAGACTTCTGCCTGCCCCGGAATATTATTCTGGCTCCACCACTGTGCCTTATATGTTTTTCCGTTATATGTTACGATGTCGCCACCATAATAGACTGTGGAAGAATTCCATGTTCCGCTGGTCTGCTCCGGCGCTTTGGTTGTGACTTCCTGCTTCTTCGTGGTTGCAGGTGGCTGTGTTCCCTGATCAATCGGATTGTTTGTTCCCATCACACTTTTGATTACCTGCAATAAGGAATAACGGGAATCAAAACTATCCTGGCCAATTTCCCAGATCATGGTTCCACCATAGTTCTTGCTGTATTCTGCTTTCTGTCTGATGGTCTGCATACCATTGTAATGTACTCCGTTGGCATAGTCTAAGTTTGCATTGGCAACATTCGCCTGAACCATCTCTGCATAAGTTACCGCACCACTGGTGCTATATCCATAGAACGGTACACCAATTACCATTCTGTCATTGCTTACACCACGGCTTCCATAATAAGAAACCATATCATAAATCTGTGACATTGGTGCAACGTCACCGGTTCCTGACTGATTGTAGTCATAAGACATTAAGTTCAGGAAATCAAAATAATTGTATGTGGAATTTGCAATCGGACCGGTAAACCAGGTTGCTACTGCCATAGTGAGCAGCTTTCCTTTTGGTTTCAATCGACTTGATAATTCTGAAACGAATGCATCGAAATTATTCCATACATTGGCATCGTTCACTTCTAAATCCAAGTCAACACCATCCAGATTATAAGTATCAACATAGTTCATAATCTGATTTACAATGCTGGTACGCTTTGCTGCGGTACCAAAAGGATTGTCAGACGAATCAAATCCGTTCCAACCACCAATGGCAATCATTGCCTTGGTTCCATTGCTGTGACATTTGTTAACAATGGTCTGAACATCTCCTCCGGAAAAACCGGAAGTCAATGTGCCGTTTGCATATGTCATGAAAGACAAAATACAATGTGTCATTGCGGAATAGTCAATCGAATTGATTGCATAAGTACGATAGGATGGAAAATAACCTACCACCCTCTTGTTAGATGCAGCCTTTACTTCGGCTGTTTTGTGGCTGGCAGGGATCAGCGAAAAGACCATCACTACTGCCAGTAAGATAGACACCACTTTCTTCTTATTCATTTTTTTACCCTCTCAATTTTCCACCGAGTTCCCAGTTCGGTAAATATTGAATCAGCGATAATTTCTTTTCTCCCATTAACCAAAAATTACCACCAATATCAATGGTAATCAAAATTGTGGGAATCGTCAAATATTTTTTCATTATTCCATCATTTTTGTTAATTCTACCCAAAACCAGTGTTTTGCTTTTGTGTAATCCCACGACGGAACTTTTCTATAGAATAGAAAAAGCCTTGCATTCATTGCAAGGCTTTCCTTAACCCACTTTTGGTGGGGGCAAATTTACTGATAACGTTTTACAAATTCAGCTGCTTTCGCTAAATCCTTTACTCCCGGCTTTCCTCTAGAGTAAAAGCTTTCATCTTCGACTTCAATTCCTTGATTGGTCAAACATTCCTTAATCAATTCAATGGCATGTTTTGAAATCCATGAAGTAGAGAACACGACTGCTTTCTTTACAGATTCTCCTGACAGTCCTTCCAAAAAACTTTGCAGATGTTCATCGATTCCATAAGCATATAAAGCGCCACCGACAAATAGCACATCTGTCTCCTCACAAATCTCAGCACCTCGTTGGTCAACTGATATTGCCGCGACGCCTAATTCCTTTGCAAAAGCATCTGCAATTCCTTTTGTATTTCCAGATCTGGAGTAATATCTTACTGCATAATTCATTTTCTTTTCCTCCTACAATAACTTTTCAATATATTCTTCGATAACTTTCATATCCACTGTCGGTTCAAATCGTTCCACAACTTTTCCTGTTCTGTCCACAACAAACTTTGTAAAATTCCATTTAATATCGGACTTCTTATCCCATTCAGGATCATTTGCAGCAAACATATTCTCCAAGCTTTCTTTATATGGATGTTCCCCTAATCCTTTAAATCCCTGTTCCTGCTTCAAATATGTATAAAGCGGAAGCTCGTTTTCACCATTTACATCAGATTTTTTCATCTGAGGGAATTTCGTATTATAATGTAATGTACAAAATTGGTGAATTTCCTCGTCACTTCCCGGAGCCTGTCCTCCAAACTGATTACACGGAATATCAATAATTTCCAATCCTTTGTCATAGAACCTTTCATAGATTCTTTCTAAATCTTCATAATGCGGAGTAAATCCACAGCCGGTTGCAGTATTCACAATTAAAATAACTTTTCCCTCATAAGCTGAAAGAAAAACTTCCTTGTCCTGTGCATCTTTTACCGCATAATCATAAATACTCATATTCAATTCCTCCAATCATTTTTAATGATGTATGTCGCAACGGAAAATTCGTTGACGCTTCCTTTTAAATTGTGTACTTTTATATTGTGCGCAATTTAATAATACATTTTCTAAACTTATTTTGCAATAGTTTTATGAAAAAAAATGGATGTCTCCTGTAAAATACAGAAAAACATCCATTTTTATGTCTAAGATTCTAGAGACATCTCATCCCTATTGAACCTTTACTTTTTTAACTTTGCTCCACGCACCAAAGATATAAGATTTTCCACTCAATCGATATGCTCTGACTCGTACGTAAAGTTTCTTTCTGTTCTTTAATTTCTTTGACTGAATCTTAAGTTTCGCTGTGTTCTTCCTAATTAACTTGGTGACAATTGCCTTTTTATTTTTCTTGGCTTTCTTCTTGTTATTATAAATCTTCACCTGAAATCCGTTTACATTTGTCACTTTCTTTAGCACAACCTTAAACTTCTTAGCGGACCTCTTCTTAGAAGCTTTCGTAACTTTTACCTTCGGAATCTTTGTAGTCTTCGGCGTCTGTTCTGTTTTCCGAGTCGTTGTTATTTCAGACCTCGTTGGTTTTTGAGTCGTTGCCACGCCAGTCTCTGTCACACTCTGAACTGTTGTCGTTTCGGTCTCTGTCACACTCTGAGCTGTTGTCGTTTCGGTCTCTGTCGAATTCTGAGTAGCTGATTCAGACTCCGTAACAATTGATGTTGTAGTCTCCGGTCTGGTTACAATTGGAGCATCGAAATCATCATCCCAATCAGCTTCTGTGGTATATGGTGCTTCGTTATCAATCGTAATTTTTCCTGTAACCCCTTTCGATTCAACATTATCCTTCACTGCTGTAACTTTCACAGTATGCCGTCCACCATCTAAATGATTAAGGGTGTGTGGTCCGGCATTTGTCAAATGAAGACCTACAAGTTTATCATCCACATAAATGTTAAACATGGCTGTTCCGTCCAACGGCTGATTGAATTGAACTGTAATGCTTCCACCCATATTACTTGAAAGAGCAAGTCCGGTCGGGTCTGCAGGCAAGTAAGAATCCGGATCCCCTAATACCGCAATTTCACGAATCTGATATCCATAATTGCCACCTTTTTTCGTGAATTGAACTTTTACATAATTCACCTCGCCTTGTGTATAAACATTCTGGTTAATCGGAACCTCTACAGGATCCTTATATTCTTGATTTACTGTTTCATAAACGCTTTCATAGTTGGTACCATCTTCTGAGAACTGGATATTAAATCCCTTAGCGTATGTGACATCATTTACAAACTTAATCAGGACTTCATGGATATCGTTGATGTCAACCGCCTCCTGAAGTTCTAGAATTGCTGTGGCGTTGTCTTCCCCCCAAACTGTCATATTGTAATTACTATTAATATTTCCGTCTGTAAGTACTTTGGCATCTTTTGTTCCTTCATTCTTCGGATCAAGTGGCTCAATGCTTGCTTTGGCTCCCAATGCGTAGTTCAGTGACGTACTACAATAATTTCTCAACGAACCATCACCCACTTCCACGGTATCTGACAAGCCATCGGATATCTTTCCCTGATAGTAACTTACAACCTTAACGGTATGCTTGCCAACAGTTGTATCAATGGTTCCTTCTCCTGCACCTCTTAAATCTGTCACTCTTTTACCGTCTAAATGAATAGCATATTGATATCCGTCTTGTCCTTCGCCTGCCACAATTTTGTATCGAATCTTAAGTGGTTCAACACTGGATACTTCCAATCCGGCAGGGTTGTCGCACCCTTCAACGAAGACCGGCTTTGCATTTGCGTTAGCAGTAAGAACTGCCACCTCTCTAATTTGGAATCCCCAGTTTTTATGCCCAATCATTTTAATCTTTACGAATCTGGCGATACTATTCACCGGTGCGGTTAAAATATCAAACGAAACAAATCCTTGATCGGTTTTATCCCAGTTAGCATATTCCTTTAGGCATTGATCAAAGGTTATACCATCCTTCGAAACCTGAATCTCATACTGTTCAGCAAATACCCCTGCGTCATTTTTAAACTGCATTGCTATCTTATGGATGTCACTCATTTTATAGTATTTTCCTAAGTCAATGATTATATAATCTTCCGTAATTGACCTGTTCCAATCTGTTGATACATAGTCGCTATTTAGATTTCCATCCGTCAAAACATCTGTTGTCTGTGAACCTTCCCCTGCATATATTGATGAAATACTGGCTTCCTTTCCAAGACTTAAGTTAAATCTTGCATCCGGAATCCATTCCTTCACATCTGCCGGTGGCCGAACGCTCTCATTTCCAGATGATGTCGTGGTTTCTTCTTCATTACCACCCTGTTCATCATTTCCAAGAAGTAAATCAAATCCACCTTTTTCGTCAATCTCAAACTGAACTAAACTTCCTTCTTTTACCTTTACTTTACCGATCTTTTCTCCTGTCGCTGAATTTACCACAAAAGTCGTTTTCACTGTAGTCGTTGGATTCCAAATTTCTCCGGTGTATACAGTCTTTCCGTTGATTTCTTTCTTAAAGACAGAACCACTCAGGGTCTGTCCGGTGATTACATAATCTGTGGTTTTATGTCCTATGGAATCCATGGCAGAAATAAACCAGAGTGTATTTGCCCGGTCTTCCTTCTGAACTCCATTGACTCCTGCATTGAATTTCGCAAATGCTGCATCCGGATTTGTCTGTGATAAGAATGGCCATGTGATGTGCTGCCATCCTGTATCTGCTGTAGGATAGGTATCTGCTGTATGTTGTTCCTGTGCAAGATATGCATTGATTTCGTCCTGAGATTTTCCCTGCAGTCTCATCTGCTCAGCAACAAGATTTGCGTTAATCATAACTTTTTCTATGGCATCATCTGTTTCATCTAACAATCCCTGATACGCTGCAGCACATTTTTCCTGTTCCATTCCATAAGCAGTTAAGTACTCTGAAATCGGCAACCACTGGATTCCATAAATATACAGTGGCTGTCCACCAAAGAACGTTCCGTAACTATAGGATGCACCATAAACCTGTCCGGTTCCCTGGAATGGGAATGTATCTAGCCAGTTATCACCATCGTAATCGAACCAGTACTGTTTTACAGCTTCCATCTCAGTAGTAAATCCATACGCACCTGCGTCAATATATTTCTGCTGTTTTGAAACTTCACCCCACAGGTACATTCCGACCCAACTGAATAAGGATTCTGATGCAGACTCCTGATTGTTTCCGTCATCATTATCTGCATATCCTCCAGCCCAGGAATGTCCGGAATACTGGTCAAATGATCTGAACTTACAGAACATATTTCCATCGTCTTCCGGCTCTTCCGGATTTGCATAATCACGAAGGATTAACTCTACCATATCCTTATATTGATAATAGAACTCCTGATCATAGCATGACAGCACTGCTGCCCCAAAAAGGAAGTAACCATAGGTAAAGTGATGGTCACAAATTGCAGCATTGGCACCGTAAGCACTCTCCGGATAATAAACGGTTCCCCAGTCTTTGTTATAAATCAGATAACATCTGTCCTCTCCTCCGGTGTAATTAAACCAATCCACCATAATCTTCTTAAGGTCGTTCAAAAGCTGGTCTCTCATTTTGGTCTCGCCAATCTGATCTGCCATCAATGCTGTAATGGCAAGTGGATGAACTGCCTTTCCTTGCCAGTATGCATCTGCATTTGGTCCTGTTCCAATCTCATCCACAACCGTTTTAATGTAAGCTTTGATTTTATCATTTTCTAACTTACTGCTATTTGGCTTTGCAAAAGTAGGAAGCAATCCAGCAAACTGCTGAACAGTTGTCAGTTCATTTTCAAATACTGCTTTCATGGTTCCACGAATGGAAGGATAGGTACAATATGGTGCATTCGTATCCGTGGAATACTTCCACTGATGTGGATAGAACGCCTGCATGGTCTGATTTGAAAATCCACTTCTTACAGTTTCCGTCGTAGCCTTATAGTATGTCGTAACTTTGGAATTGTCTTTGTTATAGTCATAAGTTACTTTTGTATCTTTTACTTTTGCATATGCATGCTGATAATAATCAGCGATATCATTTTTCTTCATCATTGTCGCTGCTGTTAAATAAGCATTATTTTTATTGGCAAACTGAATTTTTAATAGTGTATTCTTTCCAATACTTTTCGCTGTAAACTTCGTTCCTTCCGGTGCGGCAAGCATAAAGTTTGAACCTGCATTTCCTGCTCTCTCATTTTCATTATCATATGATGTAAATCCAATGTGGTCGGTTGTAATAGAATCCCCTGGATTTGCGAGAATTATATTACCATTTCCATCATAAAACTTGATGATTGATTGAGAGGTAAATACTACCGTATCATCCTCAGGAAACTCTGAGAATATGTAAGGAGAACCTTTCACCAATGTAGATTTCATCTTAACGCCGTCGGCATCACACAATCCTACTTCTACATGGTAGTCTCCGTATCCTTCCACGCGATCATAACCGGATTTTCCTTCAAAGCTTTCCGGCTTGATAAAGAAATCTTTTAATTTTTCTGAATAATATCCAACGCCTAAATCCTGAGGTTTTCTCTCATCAGTATATCCCTGAGACGCTAATAAAATTCCGAGTCCCTGGTTAGAGAACTGCGCCTTCAAAGGATGAATGATAGCCATATTCCCATAGGTCTTAATCATAAAGGAAGACCACCAGCTGTTGGAATCAATTGGTGTTTTAACCGTCTCATCATTTACAAATGTCGGAAGTTTGTTTAATTCTTTTTTCACTTCCCCTACGACATAGGAACCTCTACCATTTTCATTGTTTACAATTTGGCTGATTGGAAGGTCTTTAATTTCTTCATTGTCTTTACTGTCACCCTCTTTATATTCGTACACTTCTAATTCTCGTACACTTACCCCACTTCCACTCTCAACTTTTGAGTAAGCAAGAATTCTTACATAACGAACTCCTTGCTGATAGCAGGTCACATTGTCAATCTTATTCATAAAGCCTCGAAGTTCTCTATGAACTGTAGTCCAATGCTTTGCATCCTTAGACACCTGAATATCATAAATCTTTCCGGCATCTTCATTGAACTTTGTAATGATACGTCCAACATTGTATGCAGCACCTAAATCCACATAAATCCACTGATTATCTTCTCCCTGATAAGAAGTAAAGGAAGTATTTAGATCACCATCCACTGCATTCTCAGGTTTTACCTGATTATAAGCATCTTGCTTCATATTTCCTGCATTGTCATACATCCACCACTCATCTCTTGTACCGGAACATTTAACTATTTTGTTTAAAGCAAGATTTTCACCATAGTTTTTAGGTGGCTTATTGGCACCACCGGTTCCCCAAACCTGAAATTCAAATAGAGATGCACCATAACCGGTAGCTCTTTGGGTACAAGTAATTTTTACATAACGTGCCTTTGTAACACTTAACTTCTCTTTCGTAATTGTCTGCTTCAAAGCATCTGCGGCGTTTTCGTCGATTTCATTGTTTCCTTCCGCATTTTCCTGCGCATCCACGTCCAACACGCCACGCCCTAATTCTTTATTATTATCCGGATTAAAAGCAACCACTGTTAATGTGTGTTCACCCGGACTCATTCTGACATCACCCTGTGTACCACCATGATTTGTGAATCGATAGTTATCTCCGCCGGCATAGGCAATATGCGCATCATCTTCTCCATCCACGTATACTTTATAATGAGCATCTTCCACCTTTGACCAATTCACTGAGAATCTATAATCTCCGTCACCTCTCACGCCCGTGTACTTATAATTCACTGCCATGGTTACATGCTGGCCTTCGCCTTTTTTCTTCTCATATGCTGTGGTCCATTCGATTTCATCGTTGGATGTTTCGATTTTATAGTACTTAGCATATGCAGCTTCCCAGTGCATATAAATGTGATCTAGGTTTGCTTCCGTTCCCAGATCCACATAGAGCCACTCATTCGTATCATCTGTAGCAGCCTGCCATCTTGAGTTTTCTTTTCCATCCACCGCCTTGTCTTCGGTGTCCCCTCCGTTGGATGAACTGGCGTACACCGTTCGCCCCTCAGATAAGTTGTACGGTTCCTCCTCTGCCTGAACCGTGAAGTTCACGGCTGGAATCAGGGTAATAACCATTACCACTGCCATCACAGCTGACAGTAACCTTTTCATTTTTTTCTTCATTTTTTCCGTTTCCCATCCTTTCTTCGTTATTTTTCGCCCTTTCAAATTTAAAACCATTCTACCACACTTTTGATAAAACCTCATTACAAATTTCCCCATCAATTTTCCATTAAAACAATACTTTTTGCAAAAAAATAAGAAGCCAGAATCTCGGCTCCTTATTCCTTCCAGCAACCATAATATAAATGGTCTGTAATAATTTTCCTTACAAGCTGTTACGTTGTTGTACAAAAAGGAACATCTAGCGATGTCCCTTTTTTATGCCCAGTAATTTATTTCTTAATCATTTTGATTTTTTTCTCAATGGAAACGACTCTATCTACGATTTCGCCAATTCCATAAAGAATGACAAATATAACCGCACTACTAATCACTCCTAAGAAGAGAATTGTAAAGCTAAACTCATCTGGTGCTTTCAGAGCAGTGATTATTTCCGACAGGTTTGACTCCCCCATAGCAAGTAGCACTGTTCCAATTATATTAATAATAAGAATCAATACCGAAAACCCCTTTATCAGTTCTCCAATTTTATCTCTTCCTTTATTTCTTGTTTTTGCTGAATCCAAACGTTCATTATACGTAGACTTGAATATATTACTGTCCATAATATTCCCTCTCTTCTTTGCAAAGTTGTTCTGTAGTGTAATGTGTTGATTTTGGTGGTGAAAATCCGGGAGTTTTGTCTGGATTCTACCTATTGCATGGATTTTTCGGGGATTGTATTGTCATTTTGTTGTCACTACAATTCCTATTATAATTCTATACAAAAGCTTTTTCTCCAATATTTATAAGATTACACTTATCATCTTCAATCTCAGAAATAACTTTCCTAATATCTGCATTATTAATAGTTATACCTATTATCACTTGACATCTATCACTCAATTTCAAAATACTATCAAAAAACGCTTTTGTATCATGCGCACCAATACTATGCTGTGCCGGCTCATCAAATATTAAAACACCAGAATGATTTCCTGCACATTCATTTGACGTTTGTAACAAAGCCATTGTATATGCCCATATTGCCCTTATGTTATCACTTGCCGATGAATCAAACTTCATATCAAATTTATCTATAATCGGCAAATAATTATCATCTGAAATATCTATTGCGTTAACATTTGAAATACTAGTATATTCATATTTTTCCAAATTAGATATAAAATGGCTTTTTAACTTAGCAATTTTATTTTTATCTTCTTCTTTAACCCCCTTTTCCGGCAGTTGCGCTTTTTCAGTCAATAATTCCTTCCACTTATTGCTTAACTCCCTAAATTTTTCGGCCATTACAACTATCTTTTGTTTAAAATCTTCTAATTCTTGTATATTATGCTCTATACTCATTCTTTTATATATAATTGTTTCAGACAAATCTTCATCTATAGAATACAAATCTCTTCTTAAAGATTTTGCCAATCTATATAATTGCATTTGTGCAGTTCTAATTCTTTCTAATACTTCTGCTAATTCTTGTTTTTTGTTTTTCTCATACTTTAAAGCATATTCAAACATATCTTTCTGCGCAGATAGGTGATTAATTGTTTCTTCTATGCTCATTATGTTTGTGCCATGTTGAATAGGTAATAATGAATCTTGTATCTTTTGACTACATGTAGGGCATATTTCTCTAAAAACACCTGACTCTAACTCACTACCTAATTTTTTTAATCTTAATGCATCTTTATTATTAACAATATCCTGCTTAATGACTTCAATATTTTTATTTATTTCTCCAATTTTCCTTGTCGTTATAGCCAATTCTTGTTGAATTTCATTCTGTTCACAACTATTTTGGTCAATAACTTTTTCCACTTCTTGCAACTCTGTCTGAAGTTCATCATAATTATCAATCACTCTTGGTCGAATAGTTTTTAATGCTTCATGTTCTCCTTGTAATTGCACAATCCATTCATCAACACCAATATTTTCTCCAACCGATCTAACTATAGCTATATTTTCTTCAAATTCATCCGACAAAATTTCTGGAGCTTGCGGGATATTCTTCACATAACATTGAACTCTACTTTGCAATGAAAGCATATCGGAATAAAGATTTTTCCATTGTTCCTTTTGATATCTTTCTTTATTTAATAATTCGTTTCTTTTTCTCTCGTTTTCAAAAGTTTCCAATCCTAACACAAATTCTGTTACTCTTTTTTTGGCATTCTTTATCGCCAAATATGGCATACCCGAATAAATTCCTGACCAACCATTCTTTTGCTCTATAAACATTGATGCAAAAACCAATTGTAAATACAATTTTCTTTCAACACCATCCGTTGCAGGAACTAATGGTAATTCTATATTCAAAAAGTTTTCTAAGAATGTATGAAATCCTTTTTTATTTGTTGCTGAATTTGGCATATGCACGTAATATTCTTCACAATTCGTATCACCATTATATATATCATCAAGCCCAGAAAAATATACTGTCATCAGCTTAGAATTTCTATTTTCATGTTTAGCCGCTCTATATATCGTTACAATATCTGAACCATTACCGATTTCAAGGTAAACTCCCGATTCCAAGACAGGCCATGAAGTCTCCTTGTCTTCAATCTGCGTTTTATATGCTGATGTCAATACCTTCTCATTCAAACCACCAATTATCGCTTCAAATCCTAGGCAATAATAAATCGCAATAAGCACAGAGCTCTTTCCCCGAGTATTATCATCGCTCGCAATAATATTCAATCCAGCTCTGAAATTTTCATCAAATTGATAAGTTCTGTTTGTTGCTATGATTTCAATTTTAAGTCTGTTAATTCTTAACATCTTGATATCTCCACCTTTCTGAAATCGCTCTGATTTTTTCTTCTGTTAGATCAACCCCAATTCCTTCTAGTACATTTTTTTCATGAAGAAAAATTGTCTTATCTTCTAATATTTTTGCGGCAAGTTCTTTTCCTTTATCTGTCAATTTGTATGTACCATTTACTTGCTGGGTTATAAAATCATCAGCTAATGCAAACTCCAACGCCCGATTCACTGCTGGTTCGAAACGGACAACAAATTCATTTTCCATATGTGTTTTAATATATTTTTCTAATCTTCGCTTATATTCAAAATCTGCTATTGCTGTTGCGACAATATGCATCTTTATCAAAGAACATCCTCTTCTCCCACAGCACATTTTTATAATCAAGCACAGCAACGAAACCTTATAACTAATTCGATAATTAAAAGGTATTGCATCTGGCTTTGCGTCAAACACTATTCCATCTTTTGTCAAATCCATCTTTTTATCCATACTTTATCACCTGCTTTTAAATTGCATCGAACAATCTGCTAGCCAACTACTTACCATATCATCCTTCAGTTCTCCAATAGAACTTCGGGTTAAGTACGGAAATTCCTTCTCTAATACTCCTTGAAATTTATCAAGTATATCAAAAAACAATTGCTGATTTATTGAACTGTCTGTGTTAGCCTTTGTTCTTATTTCCACTTCTCTTTTATATGTTTGTTCTAATTCCATAATTTGTTCATAAAGTTCTATTTGTGACACACGCAATTTTTCCATCAACTCTAATCCGATAGCATATGACTCCATATAGGTATTTACTAATTCTATATAATCCTCATCATTTTCATCGATATTATTCATAACTGCCTTTATTTTTCTCTTCACATTATTTACTTTTATGCTATCACAACCAGACCAATCTATTTTCTTATTTCTCAAAACTGTCAAATCTAATTTCACACCCAAATCATTTCGTACAATTCTGGAAATTTCTAATTTGAAATCTAATGCCACTTTAACATCAATGACAAAATCATCAGCGATATAATCACATTGTTCCTCATGTTCAGCCTTATATGCCATAACTTCTTGTCTCTTATTCTCAGCATGTTCTAGAATTCTCTTGTCTTTATATTCCGGAACAACAAATTGCCATCTATGCACATTTCTTACACCAAGACCTTTTAGCACTTTTTCATAATCTGAACTAATAAACTTTGAAATGTCTTTTGTCATTTTGTTTCGCATGTGATTATACAAATCGTCATCTGTATATTCCTTTTCCGGACAGTAACATTGATAAACAATTCCGTTTTTTGTAAAACCCTCTATCCCACCATCACCTCTATAAGATGCTGGAATTTCCTGATACCCATCTTCCTGATATCTCATTCTATAACAGGAATTGCAAAGTTTCTCCCATTCCTCGCCTGTCAAATATTGTTGAATAAATTCAATCATTCTATCCCTCCAACCATTTTATCGAAATGTTTATCGTTCCCTCTTTATTTTTTTGTAATGCACACATATCTACAATGTGTGTTCGTTCATTACAAATTTCACATATCTTAACTTTATTAAGTTCTAAATAAAGTTTAATAATTCTTACTTCTATATTTCCCCAGAAGTATATATCATATTTTTCCATAGCATCATCCTATCATAATTTTGCTCACCTTCAAAATTCATTATTTTCACAACAAGAAAGCAACTATGTCAATTCATAAGTCTTCGGCTCTGGGAACAGCAAATCCAAATCTCTAGGGAAAATCTTAAACGGGAACCCATGATCTCTCACTGTTCCATTTTCCTTCCTATGCATTATATAATCTACCGTTATTATTCCTTCATCAATTAACTGCGGAAATAAACTTGCATTTGGATTTTTAGTATGAACAATTTTGTCGTATCTAAAATATTCCTGTCCATTTTCTATCTTACTCGTAGCTTTTACCCAAAATGTTTCTTTATGTTTTTCTAATAGTCTCTGCTTTAACAACATAAAACTCCATTGCGCCACATACCGTCTTACTACATCATCCTTGGTGTAATAATTTATTAGCAAATCATTATCCAAATCAACTTCCAAAAATAAGCCCTGTGGATTAGGCACATTAGCACGTAATGTACAGTTCAAATCAAATCTTTGAGACCCATCTTTTTGCTCTGCCCAATAACCATATGTATCAAGTAGCTTCACTCGATCCATACCTCTACTATTAGCCCAATCAGGAACTTGTGTAAATAAATTCACTCTGTTACTTGTCTTTGGCTTATTATATGTCGATGTTCTACTTGCCTTCAGTTCGATTCCCTTATAATCTGGTAATTTCGAAGGATTTCTTGATATGCCTAAAGCATTTTCAAGAGTATCTCCTACACCGGGATCTCCTACTGTAATACTCGGCAAAAAGCCACGATTATGTATCTCCTGAATCTTTGCTAATAGTTCTTTTGCAATAGCATTATCGTCATCAATAAACTGCTGAATAATTTCACTGATAAAACCCGAATTCATTGATTCAACAATTTCTGCATTTGACAAATTGAGAACATATAATTTTCCTTTATTAGCTAAGATAGCTAACAAATTGCACGGTACACAATACTGTTTCAGATTATAAAACCATATTCTCGGATCTCCCTGTTTCGTTATAGGTCTATACAGCGAAGCCTCTGTTTCAATCATTCTGTCCGGTGCCAAAAAATATGTTTTTACCAACTCCTTATGTTCAGGTCCTTGTCTTTGCTCCACATAATTATGAATACCAGTTTCTCGTAACATTTCTCTTAAAGGCAATGTGGCATCCATAATAGACTTTTGATATCCGGTTGGAGTTGGTACCAAAAATGCTACTTGCAAACCAGCATTAGCAAAGAATGGTAAAAACCCTCTTATTGATGTATCCGACATTTTCAACATAAATTCACTCTTCTTTCTCTAAAAATAGCGCAAGGCAACCCGAAGCATTCGGATTGCCTTGTAATTGCTATACCTCTAAAACTCTCATTATTTCAGTTGCTATCGCCCTAGCTAATAATGGCGGTACAGCATTTCCAACTTGTGAATACTGTGGAACCTCTACACGTCTTCTCAATCCGCCAGTTGTCCTTTTTCCTAAAAATTCAAAACTATCATCAAATGACTGCATTCTTGCCAACTCTCTAACTGTAAAGGTTCTCGGTTCAAATGGAGAAATATAATCATCTGCTATAGTCATGACCGTTGCCGATGGTCTGGTTCTATCCAATCTTGTTCTGATATTCTTCTTCGTGAGCAAAATATCTGCATCTTCTTTACTCACATTTCCGGCCCTAAACAGTTCAATAACTGCTTGTTCATCAATTCCCATTTTTTCAACACAATGGGCAATTAATGCAGGAGAATTAGCAATGTCTATGCCTTCAGACATTACACGATTTTTTAATCCAGCACCATCCTCACCTTCTCTAAACAACGCAAATCTTTCAGAAATAATCTGCTGATGTGTGGATATCTCATTGTTATGTATATCACCATTACTGTTAATGGGATTACCGTTAATGTCAGGTGTGCGCCCAACTCTTGAACTAATTTGATATTCTGTATTATCTGCATGCACTTGATTCCGCACATTTTCATCACGAATCAAATCACTTATTGCATCTGTAATAGTTAAAGCGTTTTCATCATTATGTATTGCTTCAGGATATACTGGTGCAACCATATCATTTCTATACGCCATAACTATTATTCTATTCCTTCTTTGTGGCACACCATAGTGTGCAGCATTTAAAATTCTTGGTTCAAGTGTTTGATAACCAATCAATCGAAACTCATTACGAAGTATATCCGGCACCAATTCACCATCTTCATACTGATGACCGGTCACACCAACAAACCCATAAAATCTTGTATCCATAAATCCTGTTACATTCTCCAATACCACATATTTAGGTCTAACTTCGCTAATGACTCTTAAATATTCCCTGAATAACATATTTCTAGGGTCATTCGGGTCTCTTCTACCAGCCCTACTAAAACCTTGGCAAGGTGGTCCACCAAAAATTGCATCTATTTCCGGAATATCTTGACCTCTGAATATTTCTAAATTCTGAATAGCCTCACGAATCATATCTCCATTCAGTTCTCTGATATCTCCTCTATGAAAATGTGTATTTACACCTTGATGTAAACCCAACTGCTCATGTCTATTCATATATGTTCGCTGAACATCAGAATTAATGTCACTAGAGAAAAGAATATGAAATCCAGCTTGAATAAGACCTTCGCTCATACCGCCAGCACCACAAAATAAATCTATTGCATAAGCCATTATCGTTTCCTCCTTCTTCTTAATTCTATCATTTGCACTACAAATTGTCCAGGACTTTATGTTCTTTTATTTTAGAACATATGTTCTGTTCTGTCAATCTGATTTTGCAGTTTTTGCTATAATATATTCTGCTTAATTTCATACGAACATACAGAATATATTATAGCATGTACACCTCTTATTTTCTACAGAATTTTATTATTTTTTCACCTTCCTCTCCCCACATTTCTAACGTTTTCGCTAATCCATTCCATAAACTTCTCCAGCAAAGTCATCCCACCAATTACAAACTGTTTCATAAACTCATAAGCCTTTTCCACCTTATCTCTAAGTGTCTTATTCTCCTCACGCAACATATGATTCTGATAGCGCAGTTCTATCACCTGCTCCTTTAGATAAGAATCACCATCCACACCCCCCAGCAGTTCATTTTTCAACCTTTCTGCCTCTGCCAATTCAAACTGTGCGTATTCCGTTTCCGTCTTGGCAACACTGGCTACCTTGCGCCACTTATCAGCCTCTTTTTCCGCAATCTCAATTTCATTCTTTTTATCTGTCAGCTTATCTGCAACTTCATAATACTCGGTCTGTAGCCGAGAATTCTTCATCTGTAAAATTTCCCCTTCTATTTCCAGTTCCCGGTTCTCTGCCAACGTTTCTACTCGTTCCTCTTTCAAATCAAGAACAACCTGAACATCCTCTAATTCAGCTTCAAGTGCCGCAACCTCTTTTGCTCGCTCCTGCTTTTTATAGTCCAGCACGGATAAATGCTTATTGTGTGTACCTTTCTTATGCCAGCCTATTCCATATTGCTCCATAATGCTTGCGATATCTTCCTTCTCAGTTTCCGACCACTGTTGCCATTCCGTATTGCCTTTTCCCTCACTGGCAAATCCTCTACCAGCAAGTGCTCCTTTAAAGCTTGTCTTAGTCTCCAATCCTCGCTCACTGCCAGATACCCATGGAACAAAATCCAGATGCAAATGTGGAGTTTCTTCATCCATATGGATATAGGCTTCAAACACATATAACTGTGGATTGCGAAATTGAAAAAGCTCCACATAATCCTTTAAAATCTGTGTTGCTATCTCTGCCGAATAACTGCCCACTCCGGTATCATCCATATTTCCAATCTGGACAATTACCTCGTAAAACAATTTCTCCTGCTTACTTCTTTTTATCTTCTCATAATAGTTTTTAATCTGCCTATCTTTACGTTTTTGTTTGGCGTTGTATTCATCAAGCGCCTTATCAAACAACTTATGATACACTTGCTTAATGTCCTCGTTGATAAGTGTAATATTATCTTTCGTCCGGCTGGCGTCCACATTGTCAGCGATAAACCGTCTTGTGTTATGTCCAATGGAACCTTCGCCATTCATAAAACTGATAGTTCTCTCCATAATCAAAAACCTCCTCTTTTCGTATGTATATGAGCACCTTTTTATCCGTAATAAGCGCCGGATATGGCACAAGTCAGCAAATTTCCATTTGAAGGTTTTGTTACTTTTGTCAAAAGTAACGCAAAAGCACTTTTGACAGCTACACCATCAAAAATGCAGACCCGCAAGCGGGTTTTGCGCTCCTCGCCGGAGTGGCTACACGGCTCTACGAGCCGAATTATGCTCCCTACGGAAGCAAAAGGAGCCACGGATACGCGCCATATTGTTTACCATCCGCAACTCCGGATACAGAACTCCACTCACACCCTAATGAAAACAGTTCACCACATCATGTAACACCACTTCCTCTGCCATCATCCTTGCCTGTGTGCGTAACTTATACATTTCTACAAAAGAATTTTTATTCTATGGTCTGTGCTTGCATATCCACTCATTTTCAATGTCCTCTAACAATTCATAAGCTACTTCATTGACCTCTGCCGCCTTGCTATGTAATTCTCCAAATCGCACCAGACTTCTGTAACGCTCCGGATACTCCGACTGTATGTATTGCATCCACATACGACCATATTTTCCAAGGTCTGTGCATTCTTCCTTAATCTCCATCGTAATTAACGGATAAAGGATACCTTCCTTCTCTCTGTACTTCACACCAATTTTTTCGAATACTGTCTGCTCGCTCATAATCAGCACATCCTTTCTGCAAAATAATTACTATTCGTCATTTGATACCGTAAGTTTCTTCAGCCCTGCCAATGTTCTTGGTTGTTCCTTGAATCCCTCAAGTATCTCCAACATGGAGCGAATGGGAGTAAGCAACTCCCCATCCATCTCCGATGCCTTTTCAATTCTTTCAAGCTCACGCTCAATTTTCTGCAAGTTCTGTCGAAACTGCACCAGCATCAACGGATTGCCGGTAGCAACCACCTTTTGATGCAGAATACTCTGGATAATATAATCCTGCTTGGTACGAAATCCGCTGAGCTTTACTCTGTTATTCAGTTCTTCGTTTTCCTCCGGCGACATACGAAATGCTATGGTAACGCTTCACCATCTGTTTTTATCATCCCTATTCTTTTCTGACATTGATTAACGCCTCCCTTTCCGTTTCCAGTTGTGCTGCCATATCCGTCTGCGCAGTCGGAAATAAATGTGCATAGTGATAAGTAATATCTACTGCCTCATGTCCTACCCTCTCGCCTATTACCAATGCTGAAAATCCTAAATTTATCAGTAATGAAATATGAGAGTGACTGTCTAAAGGATAGTTTGAGGTTAACACTGGAACAACTGCATAAAAATAAGGACAAGATTAAACATTTCCGTCTAATCTTGCCCTCAAGTAAATCTTACCGTACTCTTTTTGCTAATATCAACTAGTCCACAGAATAATCAACTATTTTACCATCATAATTTATCAAATACACATAAACATAATTTGTAGCTTCTTCGTTCTTGTACTTTACTTCTACTGGCTTAAAAGGTCTAATTCGATAAAAAAATGAGATTTCTCTTCCAAAAGAAACAATCAATCTCTGTTCATCATCTATTCCTTCCATGTCTTTTTCTAAGTTCTCAGTATCAAACATATCCGCATCTTTTGCCCACTGTAACAATGTTTTTTTGTTAAATGTGTAAAATCCATTTCCTTTTTCAGGATTTTTAAAATGTGACTTGAATACTGTTATTTCTTTTATTGGTATCGGTTGAAAAATCAACATTATAAATACCCCTATCAAAATTATGCTAGTTACAATAATCTTGAATATCTTTTTTTTCTTATACATACCTTCTATCCCTTTCTATGAATACCAGTGTGTTGTTAGCAAATTTTATAGCAGCTTATGTTATTATATCAATTAAGTTTTTATATCAGTTTATTGTCCAACACCAACATGCTAGCAATTATTTTAAAACAAATTTTTTCGATTTATCATTAAATCACCACATACTACTTTTCTTTTTGCTCATTAGTATTCAAATCTACCTCAACCTCAGTATAGTCATAATCCAAAATCACACCATAACGATATATTTTTTTCTTATAACTATATATTGCCTTTTGATCATCTGTATAAATTACTTCTCCATTTGGCATAATTCCAAACTGAAATAATGAATCTAATCCATTTTGTAATATGTACATAGGTCCATAATCAGCCATTACACCTTCATACCTCAATGGAATAATTTTTCTGTATTCTTTCAAAGTATCTAAATAAGACATATAGTGACCTTCCTCATATGATATTCTAGGAAGACCATCATTAGTGAACGAAACAGAGCCATCATATGCAATAACTCTACGTATGTTATTGTTCTTTAAAAATGATTGTGCAACATTTCCTTCTATATGATATTCTCCTTCTTGTTTTGTAAGTTTATCAAATTCTTTATTAAACGATACATTTATTGCATCAAGCAAACCTGTATTGCAACTATATATCTTCAACGTATTAATGTTTTTAGAAGCCAAATCACCAATATATGTAGCATATAAATCAGTAGATGTACATCTATCTTCAGATACAGTTAAATTTTCTGGTGTCTTATCATCTAAATATTCTGTATTATCTTCATTTAATGCATCATCAATTATCAGCGCATAATATGTTCCATGTATCAATATATTGACTTCATCAATTTCTTCCTCTCCAACGCCGTTATGCATTGATTGCCATGCATTTATGAAATCCAATTCACTTGTTATTTCTTTTGTTATTACCTGTTTATCATTTACATATGCCCTTTGATCAAATATTCTATTTGCAGCCTGATCCGCCTGATTTGAGAACTCATTTGTATACAATACATAACTCTGCCCCTTATCGTTTTTTTCTAATTCGCTATCTGAATCCGCTTCAACATAATCATCCGTCGAATAATATTCCGAATCCATATGAATGTTATCCAAAAGAACTGCTGTAGGGTAATTTGTATCTGCTGCATTTGCAACTGAAAACTCTAGTCTAATCATCTTGCCTGAATACTTTGATATATCAACACATTCCGAATTCCATCCAGTCATCCATATGTCACTAAACTCATTTAATGAAAATCCTTCAGATACCGGAATTAATTTTCCTTCATCTGTTTTTGATGCTCCATACAAATCCGCCAATGAGTTTACTGTTCTATTAAATACCGTACTATCATCTAAAGAAGTTATACAGTTGATTTTAATTTCAAACGGATCATCAAACTCACTTCCTATATATTCCAAAAACTCTGCCGACAAAAAATTCCAATCAAAATAAAGGCTTTTAGCATTTTCAGGCACTGAAATTATCTGATAGATTCCTCCACCATTCATTGTATTTCCTACTCCTGTTGAAATCATTCCCATCATATTTCCTTCAGTAGGTCTAACTTGACTTAATTTATTCAAAACACGGAAATCACCATAACTATTCCACGACTGATACCCTTCTTCAAATTCCTTATTATTTATCGACCCTGTCATAGATAAATTTCCCTGACCTCTTACAACAAATCTGGAGCCATTTCCATAATAAGAATCAAACGTATTATCGTATGCATCTTGAGTAGTTTTTTTATTAAATAACAACTCATTTAACAAATATTTACATCTATCTGTAGCATAACGGTTTGTAACTGCACCTTCATTACCATAGTATGTTTTAACACCAAGTTTTTTGAATGTATCCCATAAGATATTTGTCTTCGAACTTTCGCACGAATTGTTTATTAATATGCTATCCGGGAATTTATCTTGAATATTATTTTTTAACCATTTGTCATTAACCATGTAAAATAACTTATATTCGTTTCTGCTTGGATCAAAATCAGAATAAATAGATATTTCCCCGCTTGATAACTCTTTAAAATAATTTGTTTCCTTTGTTGCTCTTTCACCGGTTACAATCCACTCTCCACCTATACCGTGCGTAGCAATTACAATCAACCCATACTTATTTATTTTTTTAAGAGAATTGACATTCGCATCTTCATCATTAACTATAGTCAAATCCTCACTAAACGATGAATCTTTTACAATATTTTTTATAACTTCTGTTTCATCGTCTTTTCCCCACTCTGTGTCAAATGGTGCCCAATACAATATATTTCTAGATTTTGTCATAGCAACACCAACACTACTCATCTTTGACATTTTTTCATCAACATTGTCACTGCCACCTCTAATCATGGTTTTCATGTTGGATTTGTCTGAAAATTGCAAATAAAAGTTCAAACCATTCTCAAATGTAAACTTAGCTGAACTTCCACTTATTTTTTCAACATTTGAAACCTTCAAGCCCGCTGTTGACAATTCATTTACAACTTTATCAATTGTCTTATCATATTCATATTTATCATTTTTAATTAAATTACGAACATTGTTACAGATAGTATTAACGCGATTAAAATAAGTAACGTACTCATCTTGCGTAACTGAATCTATAATCTCTATTTCCTTTATTACAGAAGCAATTTCTTCGCCTTCAGAATTTAAACTAATTTTATATTCTACCAAACCTACATTTTTCGAATCTATAGATATAATATTAGAAAATACTCCATCTCCCTCAATCTCGTCATTGTTGTCTGTCAAATTTCCGGAATCATACAAGTTTGCTATTTTCTCCCATTTTCCATTGGTTTTGCGTGATACTATTAATTCATCATTTTCATCACAAACTACTTTTGCAAACATTTTTGCTTGAATATCAGAATCCTTTATTGCAGTTGTTATTCCAAAATTATAATCATAAATTTTCTTATCTGTTTTCTTAACGCTTTCCGGTTTGCATTGAGTTAAAACAACATTTTCTATTTTTAACGCTTCTTTATTATCATTTATATGCATTCCTATAATGCAATTATCTCCGGGTTTAATATTTTGAGCATAATCCGGATTTTTTAATTCAACCGTACCATCTTTTTGAAAAACTAATTCTGCACTCCAAATATCCAAAATATTAAAATTGCAATTAAAATTAAGTTTCCAGTCCTCTATTATATTTTGGGAATTATTTGTTATAACCAAGCTAATATTAGCTTCTTTTTCCCACTGCTCATTTGTTACAATATCAATTGCATAATCCGCCTCATTTGTTATGCTTTCTACACTTACTAATTCAAATTCCTCAGGGATATTTATTTTTTCGTCATATCCTTGTGTATACCCAAATACTACCTCACCATTAGCTGGAATATCTTGATTCCATTCAACATTTTTTAGTAAATGAGCATTTTCTTGTGAAATATCATTAGCATTATATATATCATGAATTTTATCATTAAGTATATATTTCAATCCCCAGTTATGAATTGGTTTGTCTGTTTTATCTTGACCTGTATCTGACTCTCTTTTTCCCATGATGATTCTATTTTGTAATTTACATCATAGTTTTTAGTTGAGTAAACATATTCTTTGCTTGTTGATGTATCACAAACAAGCGATACATTACTCAGTTCTCCCATTTCAGTCCCCGAAAATCCTATTGTTACTGATTGATTACAATCAATAGATTTGTTCCAACCTGCATTATCTATCGAATACTTTTTATCCTGGGATTTCCATGTTCCATTCCACATATTTGTAATTTGAATATCAGATTCAAATTGCAAACTCCAATCCTTTATTTTTTCCTTACCCTTATTGGTAATTGTTAAGTTGGCATTAAATCCATCACTCCACGAGGATGCAATCTCATACTCAATTTTGTAAGAATCACTTTCCAATATAACTTTTTTCTCAGATGCATTTACTTTTATTACATCAAAGCTGACAGATTCGATTAATAAAAGACAAATCATCAAGTAACAAATTAATTTTTTCATATTGTTTTTTTCTACTCCCTTCAATTATTAATTAGCTTCTACAAGCATTAACAAGACTATCATAGAGTTTTCACTCTGTCAAATCAACAAATACATTTTTAGTGTTTCAATAAAATAACTCAACATAATGATACTTCCAAATTAAATTTCAAAATAATCACCAATAATTTCTTGCTCTCTTACACCCATCCACGTAACTTATCACCGCCTCACAAACCACCTGAATAACAATTAACACCAGCAGTAAATTTGCCGGAACATACACTTTTATTTTGTCTCCGGCAAATATCATTACTGCCATATTTACCACAAGAGCAGTGACGGATACATAATTAAGTGAACTGTCTTTGTAATAATCGATGACTTTACCTGCTAAAAGTTTTATTCCCAATACAAGTGCCACAATGCTCAGTCCGCATATAAGTAAGATAATCATTCCATAAGCAATATTTTCAAACCTCCGGTTTGATATATGCTCTGATATTTTAGCAATACGCTTTGCTATCTCATAATCTTTTCCTGCAAGAAAACAAAAAGCATTAATAGCAGTTTTTAAAAAAGTTATTATCTCTGATATAAACAACTTAGATTCGCTCGCTTCGAGTAGTGTAACCATTCCCCCATACACAAGCAGGCTGTTTAAATAATGTCTTTTCCTGTTCCATCTTTTTTCATAAGTTTCGTTAAGCTTTTCTGTTGCTCTTTCAGTTTCTGCTTTAACTTTTTTATCTATTTCTGTTTTCATCTTTGCTTTTTCCTTGTGAAGACTGCTCTGCTCTTTTTGTAACAATAGGGACTGCTCATTTAAGCTTCTTCTTTTATCATCGACTTCTTGTTTCATAGTCATCATCTCTTGTTGAAGGTCGCTGTTTTTCTGTAAAAGTTTCTCGTTCTCTTTCACTATCAGATCTGCTTTGTTCAGCGTCACGAGTCTGTCTGTCAACTCTTGCACTTTCGATTTCAGCATCGATTTGTCTGAGGAAAGCTTCTGTATCTCTTCCTGCATTTCTCTGTTTTCCGTCTGAACTTTTTCCAGTTCCTGTCTGCACAGTTCTGTCTGTTTCTGCTCTTCCAGCAGACTGTTTTTCAATTCTGTTATCTTCAAATCCTGCATCTCCATTGTCTGAAGCATTTCTTCTGTATCTATCAATTCTTTCATTTAATTCTTTTATCCTCCTTGTTACTTCTGATTTAATTCTGATAATTGACTGTTCTGTTTTTGCAACTCCTCGTTTAAGTTCAGCAATTCTCTGTTCTGTTTTTGCAGTATCATAAGTTCCTTCTCCAGCACTTTCGTAAACTCCGATGCCTTTTTGTATTCTCTGTCCAGTTCCGTGAGAAGCTCCTGCTGTTCTGATACCAGATTCATGAGTTGCTCCAGCAGTTCTATTTTTTCTTCTGTTAACTTTTTCATTTTCATCACGCCCCCTTATTAATCTTTCTTTTATCCTGTTTACTTTTTCTTTTACACTAAGTAGCAGTGCATGCACTTTTTCAATCACACTGTTTTGGTGTTTTATTTCTTCATTTATCCCTACCCTGTCTGATGCAATACCTTTTGATGCCATCTGTCTTGCAGCGTAGCCTTCATGGATTGTTGGGATTTTTTCAATTCCCTGTTCTTCATAACTTCTGTGGTCGATGTGCTTATCCATAGGCAGATATTTATTACACTCTTCTGCCCAGTTTTTTCTCCACTCCAAAAGCTGTTTTCTGCTGTTCCATTCATTACTTGTTACCGTCACCCTTTTCCATTGCAGATCATTTTTCTTTCCACGTTTCTGCAATCCGGTTTTTGAATCAATAATCGGAATACGGTTTCCGTCTTTATCCCTTGCATAATCTTTTTTCTCCATGCTTGCCCACTTTCCGGTTTTGGTAAAACCTCTGACGGTAGTCATCACATGAACATGATTGTTACCTTCCTTTTTATGAATTGCAAAGTCTGCCGCCATACCCTTATCAACAAAGTTTTCTTTTATGAAGTTTCTTGCAAGTTCAATCTGTTCTTTTGTGGTAAGTTCATTTGGCAGTGCCATTTCAAATGTTCTTGCATATCTGGAATTGGATTTGTTCTGCACCTTTTCAACTGCATTCCAAAGCGTTTCCCTGTCTTTGTATTCTGCCGGCGCATTTTGGGGAAGAAGTATTTCCGTATATACAACTTCTTCTTTTCTTGAATAGTTAAAGGAAAGTCCAAGTCTTTCATCGTACAACTTACTTCCTGATATATATGCTGCTGATGCAACCGCACACTTTCCTTTTGATGCTTTTACAATTGCGGTTGTAAAATGATAAATTGCCATTGTCTCACCTTCCTTTCTCCAAACCGGGAATTTATCATTTGCTTTATCCAAACATTGTTCTTGATTTTGTATATATTAATGTTGGATAAAGCATCTGCTAAAATGTGCTTATTCTTTAACCGGCACATTTTGGCATGCCGTCTGCAAGACTGCCGACTGCATAAGTCCGCCCTCTGCGTAAGAGTCTCCATGAAATGGTGCCGTCTGCATAAGACTGCTGTCCGCACAGGACTCTCCATGAAATGGTGCTCCACGCACAGTGGTCCTCGAAGAGCGCACTCCACGAAGTGGAAAAGGACAGTCTCTGACTGTCTGTAAGTGCGCCCTCTCCGACAATGGCGGATAGGGAACAGCAAAAACTGCTCCCTAATACCTTTACTGTTTTTTATTCTGCTCATCACTCTTCCCCATTGCATTTGAAAAATATCTTCCGTTTGCTTCCTGCTTTTTAAGAAATGCAATAAGCTTTGGCAGGTCTTCTTTTTCAATTTCACATCCAAGAACAGACTCAACCGATGCTCCGACTTCAATCAGTCTGTGTACACGTTTCTTTTCCTCTTCAGCTTTTTTCTGTCGCTCAAGTTTCTTTGCACGTTCCTGATATTTCTTTGCCTGGTCAATTGCCGACTGTTCCTTAACTCTTAATTCATCTAATCTTTCTTCATAACTTTTCTTTGATCTACTCATAAATGTTCCTTTCCGGGATTATTTTTTCGATATCCATATTTACCAGATGCAGAAGTTTATCTTCCAAAGTTTCATTTTCCGATTCTTTAAAAAACACATTTACTCTGTAAGTGGTATTACCGATTCGTTTAATAAAAATCCCTTTTGTAATTAATTCCTTTAGTTTCCATTGGTACAGATTAATCAATTTAACAAATCTGATATTCTGATTTATAAAACCTTCATAATCCGTTTCATTTAACAATTCATTTCCCATACTGCCAAAAATCCTTTCCCTATTTTTGTTCTTGCAAATCGAACATATGTTTGTTATAATTAAATTCCAATTGGTGGTGCTCTGGCACATATGGCAAAGCACCGGTTCCTTTTTCGGGTTTTAACCCTTTTTGTAGCTTCCATAGACAAAACTCCTTTTCATTTTTTAGAAGGAAATATTTCTCCTTCACCAATAGGAGATTTTCATATATGGATTCGGAACTACTTTTTAAAAAAATTTGTAACTATTCAGAGCCATGCATATTTGTCATCTGTGAATGCTTGCATTCTAACAGAATGACAAATATATATGGCGAAGTAACCACATGAACAAAAGTAAAGCTGCAAAGCAGCGATTTTGCGAATGGGGTTTTGAATAGTTATAAAACCATTATTTTTTTGAGGGGAGGTGATTCCTGTGCAGACTAAAAATTACAATTACGATGAAATGAATGATGAAGATTTGGCAATTCTTTCTGCCATTAATGAAGAAAAGAAAATGTTGGAAGAAAACATGGATGATAACTATTCAAAATCTTTATCACATATATATAAAGAAGAAACTGATGATAATCCTTCAAAAAAAATGTTAAAAAGAGATTTAAAGAGGATGGCTCTTTTACGCTTAGAGGATGCGGCAAGATCAGAAGATGACTTTAGAGAGATTATTGATATCTGGAACAAAAATGACTCAAACAGAGAACGTAAAGAACGTTATCACGAAGTCGGGCGTTCCGTTGTTCCGCTGGAATACGGTGCAAGAAATGACGGACTTACTTTTCCTCTTCCTGTAAACAGAGTTTTGTTTGGACAGATGCTAAAGGGAGATTTTATAGATACCATTTTTTACTGTCCTTATGAGCTTCATGAATTAGTTGAGGATGAAAAAATATCAAAATGCATCAGGAAAATGAAAATAGAACATAAAGAATTACTGTTTAACCTTTTTGCAAGAAATCTTTCCCCTGTTCAGATGGCAGCTGTCAAGAACTGTACAGACCGTAATATAAGAAAGATTAGAAACAAAGTTTTAGATAAGATACGATTGGAGACCGGTTATGAATAACATTTTTAAAAACGCAAACTCACTTTGGGTAAAATATGATAAGTATGAATGGAAAAAAGATAACGAGGGAACTCTCTTTTTGACACCTGCGTCTCACGCAGGAATAAAATTGTATAATCCCATGAAAGATTATGAAGAAATGATTCTTGATGCACTTGACGTTGGAATACTTTGTATGAGAAAAAAGTCCAATGAAGAAACAGTTATGAACAGTATTTTAACTTTTACTGAAAAGTATGGCATGTTAGGTCTGATCAGTTCCATACCTGCCATGTCTGATTTTATTAATTACGAATATGTTTATTTACCAAAAAATCATTATATAAAGAAAGAATCCCTTTCTACTGAAAAGTATTTATCCTATTTCTTTCCTTTCGAAAAGCTTGATTTTGTTAAAAACAAACTTGAATCATCATGGAGTGTATCCGGTGCTGAAATGACTGCACTGTTTCTTACCCTGAATCATCTTCCTGAACCTGTCCTTATGAGTTTTCAGAAGGAATACTCTGAAAGATATGACTGGATAAGAAATGCATTTACGGATATGGCATTTACATTTTTCTCAGCCTTTTTGTATTATCAGGATAAGGATACTTTTGATGATAATCAGCTTTCACTTTATCAAAAAGGTATGGCTGCATTTGGAGGCATTGCTCCAACATACCATATAGAACTTAGGGATAAACCTGTAATCGTTTGGGAGTTTTATTCACTGCTTTTACAGTTGCAGACAATGTTGTCATTAATGATTACGGATGAACAGTCTTCATTAAAAGTCTGCAAGAATTGTGGCAAGGCATATTTAAGTAAAGACTTTAACAATCCATTCTGTTCAAAAGAATGTGAGGATGAATACGGTGACAGACACTAATTTACAATCTACACCAGCCATTTGTACTAAACAACACTTTAAAATCTTACCAAACAGTATTTCTATTCTACTGAATTCAGTAAAACAATTAACATAAAAGGTTCCGATTACATAATGATATTTCTCCTATATATGAAGACTATTCAGAGTAAAAGGAAGCTGCAAAGCAGCGATTTTACGAATGGGATTCTGAATAGAGAATTTTTTTAAACAATAACAACAATCGGAACTGATGTGTTAAACTATAATTGTAACCTTTATTAATACGAGGTTAGACATAATGCAGTTGTTCCGGTTGAATGAAAGGAGATTTTTATTATGAAACAATCGGACAACACAAAAATAACAGCTCTGTATGAGCGACTCTCCAGAGATGATGAATTAAATGGAGAAAGTAACAGTATCATCAACCAGAAAAAGTTGCTTGAAAAATATGCCACCGAGCAGGATTTTTCCAACTTAAGACATTACACTGACGACGGATGGTCAGGTACAAACTTTGAAAGACCTGACTGGAAAAGACTTCTTAACGATATCGAAAAAGGTATGGTTGGTACAGTCATTGTAAAAGATATGAGTCGTATAGGAAGAAACTATCTGCAGGTAGGTTTTTATACCGAAGTATTCTTCAGGGAAAAGGGTGTTAGATTCATTGCCATATCAAATGGTGTAGACAGTATTCACGGTGAATCAAATGAATTTGCCCCATTCTTAAATATCATGAACGAGTGGTATGTGAGGGATATCAGTAAAAAGATAAAAACCGTATTACACGCAAAAGGTATGGAAGGAAAGCATCTTACAAGCACCGCTATCTACGGTTACAAAAAGGATCCTGATGATTCTGACAAATGGATTATTGATGAAGAAGCAGCTGCCGTTGTAAAGCGTATCTTCAACATGATAATTGAAGGCTACGGACCGATGGAGATAGCAAGAGTTCTGTATAACGAAAAAATAGAAAGACCATCTTACTATTTGGCAAAGCAGGGACTTGGTACTTGCAGAGGCAGTTGCAACATGGATACTCCATACACATGGACTGCATCTACAATATCAGATATGCTCAAGAAACCCGAGTACATGGGGCATACGGTCAATTTCAGAAATTATAAGGACTCTTACAAGGATAAGAATTCTAAACATGCCGATAAAGAAGACTGGGTAATATTTGAAAATACTCAGGAGCCTATTGTGGATGAAAAGACATGGCATATGGTTCAAAAAATCAGAGAGACAAAACATCGTCCTACAGTAAAAGGCGACTTCAGTCCTCTTACCGGACTTGTACTTTGTCCGGACTGTGGCAAACCGTTATATCATCATCAGACATGGGGCTATGAGAAAAAGGACAAAGACGGTAATCCTACCGGCAAATGGACAAATGCGCAGGATTATTACAGATGCTCAACCTACGGATTATCCCATGGCAAGTTTGAGACAAAATGTTCCGGTCACTATATCAGAACAGCCGTATTAAATGAACTGATACTTGATACAATTAAATACACCTGCAAATATGCAAAAGAGCACACTGATGAGTTTATTAAAAAAGTGGAAAAATCTTTTGATATCAAAAAGAAGAGTTTCCTAAAGGTTATAAATGAAGAACTGGCTAAAAAAGAAAAGCGCAGTCGTGAACTCAATAACCTGATTAAAAAGATTTACGAGGATAACGTAAACGGTAAACTGACAGATAAAAGATTTCAGCTGCTCCTTGCTGATTACGAAAAGGAACAGCAGGAGATTGATGACTCAATCAATGCCTTAAATGCTGAATTGGCAAAGTATCAGACAGACCATATGAGAACAGATAACTTTATGGAACTGGTTCGCAAGTACACTGACTTTAATGAACTGACTGCACCTATGGTATATGAATTTGTTGATAAGATATATGTTCACGAAGCAGACAAATCAACAGGTGAGCGAATCCAGCAGGTTGATATCTACCTCAAATATGTCGGCAAGCTTGAAGTTCCACAACCGGAACTTACACCGGAAGAAAGAAAAGAGCAGGAACGTCTTCGTAAGAAAAGAGCACAGAATCGTAATTATCGTCATCGAAAGATGCTTAAAGAACTGGCTGAAAAAGAAGCTAAAGAAAAGGTGAAAGCCTAGATAAAACCTAAGAAAAAAGGACACTGTCTCAAAGTGTCCTTTAGGAAGTCTAACATGCGAATGGCGTAATCCATGAATTCGTATTCTCTTAACTCTGGCAAACTTTGCACCTCTATCCATCTCGTGGTGCAGATAACTCTTAGAAATTGTAAAAATTCTTTCGTCCTTTTCAATTTCATAAAGCCTACTGATGAAATCTTCCATCTCCGTCGCAAGAAAATCCGGCATTACAATTGTTCTATTACTCTTAGGTGTCTTCAGATCCGTAATCACATTTTTACCTTCCAGCCGCTGATATGATTTATTTATCCGTAATGTCTTCTTTTCAGAATTAAAATCTTCCAGTGTCAGGGCAAGTAACTCTCCCTCACAAATTCCAGTCCAGTAAAGAATTTCAAATGCATAATAAGACATTGGCTTATCTGCCACACATTCTAAAAATGCCTGAAATTCATCCTGCGTCCAGAACTCCATTTTCTTACTTTCTTCCTTGCCCATGGTGCCGGCTTTTCGAGCCACATTATCTTTTAGTCCATACATATTTACTGCATGGTTTAATATGGCGCTGAGCTGATTGTGAATGGTCTTAAGATAGGTCGGGGAGAATAACTCCCCGTTATCTTTTGTCAGCTTCATAATCTCATTCTGCCACTGGATAACATCAGCAGTTCGTATCTCATCCAGCTTCCGTTTCCCGAAGTAAGGAAGAATTTTCGTCTCAATGATATGCTTCTTGGTCAGAAACGTATTCCGCTTTATTCTCGGTTCCAAATCCGTCAAGTAAATATCCACGAAACTTTTAAAGCTCATACTTATACTCTGGTCTTCCTTCAGTTTGAAATTTCTTTCCCATTTCAGGGCTTCACTTTTCTTAACAAAACCCCTCTTGGTTTTCTGTTTCCTTGCGCCTGTCCAATCTTTGTAGTAAGTTCTTACCTCCCACATACCGGTTTTCTGATTCTTGATAACCGCCACTTAACCTACCTCCTTTTCATCCTCGGACAATCCGTACATTCGCTTCATCAGATACTTTCTACTGATACGCCCCTTTATTGTCACCAAACCTTCAGCCTCAAGTTCCGCATTCAGTCTTCGTATCAGTTTGTACGCATATGATAGCGATACTCCCAGCATTTCTTTAACATCCGGTGCTGTTAGAAATCGCTTACTCTCCATAAGTTCATGCCTCCTCTCCTTCACCTTTATTATTCATTTCATTTTTGTACTGTTGGTGTTATAATATTTACAGATGCCAATTAACACATAGTGTTTTTGTGTATGTGATAACAACTGTAATACTAATAAGGAGCAGTAAAAATGGGCGAGAACTTCACCAGCCGGATAGGCTATTTGATTCGAAATTTTAGAATTGCATCTAATATGACGCAAAAAGAATTAGCAGATAAATGCGGATTAAATGAATCCACAATCCGAAACTATGAACTTGGAAACCGATATCCGGACGCAGCGACTTTACTGAATATTGCAAACAATCTCAATGTCAGTTTTTATGCGTTATCCGACCCTGACGTTGCAAATATATTCAGCGCACTTCATGTGCTGTTTGACATTGAATGGGCATACGGACTACGCCCTACCATGAAAAATGGGGAGTTGACTTTTAAATTTGAAGAACGTCTATCATCCACCGGGCCTCGTCCGCAGGAAGACCTTGATAACTTCCGTAAGATGGTTGAGTATTGGGCACGCTTACGAGACAGATTAGAAGGCGGGGAAATAACGGAATCGGAATACTATCTCAAAGAGATAAAATTCCCAATGAATCCGGTAGACCCGGATAAAGAATATACTGTTTCATTGAATCTTGATGATGACGCTCCGTTGTTGGTTCAGAATGTTAATGAGGATGAAGATACAGAGGAAACTGCTGAATTGTTGAAAGACTTGTTTCCTGATTTCTCCTATGTGAAGAGGAAAAGGAAACCGAAGAAAGAGTAATTTTAATTTTTTATAACAAATTTTATTTAGCAAGGAGTGAATACTATGTATACTGCTGAGGAATTTCGTCAAGATATTATTGCAAACGTAAAGGGAAATAGCAACTTTTCTCCACTTGTAGCATCAATATTACAAAATTCAAAATTTCAGTTTAATGATACAAGCTACTTTACTAGAGTAATTTGGAATACATACGAGCGTAATCTCGTGATTTTTTGCGCTCCGGATGACCGTATTGAACTTGAAAATCATAAAGAGGCATTATATTCTTTATGCACAAAAGTTCACGGAAATCAAGACGACTACTTGATTATGTCCTTAGAAATAGTTGCTAAAAATGATATTCTACCAGTTTCCAATAATACCTCTATTACCGACAATAAAATTACTATCTCGACTTGCATTGTAATAGATCGTTCCACAAACAATATTGGTCATGGTGGATTTGGTACAGTCTATAAATATTATGATGAAGAAAAAGAAGAAATGGAAGCCGTAAAAATATATGAACCAAGTGTTTTTCAAACCAGTAGTCCCGAGATTATGAAAAAGCGTTTTTTACGCGAAGGAAAAAAGTTGATAAGCTACTCTCATCCAAATGTCGTTAAGGCCTTCGACTACGGTTTTCTAGGCGATAATAGTGCATATATTAAAATGGAATATATTTCTGGTACAAGACTTTCCGATTTTGTACTTTCAAATAAGCCTCTTAATCCAACCTTAATTAACAACCTCTGCTATCAATACATTGATGCTATGGCATATGTTCATTCTCAAACCGATATGCACCGTGATATAAGTTATTCCAATGTTATGGTTGCTAACAATAACGAGATTAAGGTTCTTGATTTTGGTTTTGCAAGAAATGCTGATGACTCCAACTATGATACTGAATATAAAGACATACAGCGAAAATTTGTCCTTCCAAACGAAAAATATACTTTTCGGACTGAAATATACTGTATGGGAGCAATTTTATATACACTCATTACCGGAAATACTTTTGATGACTACGATGAAACTTTGATTGAAAGTGCAGATTGCAATGCCAAGCTAAAAGAAGCAACTAAAATCTGCTTATCAAATGACCCTAATAAAAGATTTGAAAACGCTATGTACCTAAAGAATTATGTACACGAAAATGAAGTAGGGATTTCCGCACCTACTTTTTCGCTTGACTTTTTCAAAGATTTACTTAAAGATAAAATAATATTGCACTTTAATATTCAAAGCCTTCCCACCAAAGAACATATAAAAGAATGGCTAGAGCACGAATATCGGGAAATTATTGAAAGCAGCACTTTTCAGAGCACTATAAATTTAGTCACTTTATTAAACCGCATTCCTAGCATTACAAAGATTACATACTACAAAGATATTAACTATGATTTGGCAAAAACGCCGTTTATACATCTGCTAAATTTTTACGATACACTATCAAATGACATGCAAGATTTATTTATAAGAAACATTCATTTGATTATATTAGAAGTATCAAAAGATGATGATTTTGACCTTCCATTTAACTAAATTAATTTTAAACAACAATAAATTACTCACCCCAATATTTTCAAAAATAATTGTCATTTGATTGTCACATGACATAAAACGAGCCAAGAAACACCGTAAATTCGGCATTTCTTGGCTCATGTACATTATTCCCTTCTCAATTATTACTAGTACACAGAATAATCTATCCTGTCGCTGTTCCTCTGTAATTCTATCAGCAATCAATAGATAAAACAAGTTTTATTCTTCTTTATGTGCTTACCTTCTAACACAGATTTATTGACTTATGAAGCGCAAAAAACGGGACTCCCTAGAATCCCGTTTCCATGCTTTTATTTTTGTGAAATATCAATATATGGTCCGTTATACCTTAAATCCACTGCCATCTTATCCAGGAAATCATCATCTACACAATAGATGCAATGCAATGTCAACTTACCCTTGGTAGCTTTTATTGCCCGCATTCCTTCTGGCTCTCCTTTCATCTGCTCCAGCTCATCGCAATACATACAACCGTCTCCACGTACAAGTTCATTTGTTGGAAGATACTTGCATCCTTCATATCCATCTTTCCTCTGATATTTCACTCCGTCTTCAATGTCATATTTCGTCAAACCAAATGGGAAGAAATAAGTTCCATCAAACGTAAGTGCTTGTGAATTATCAACTTCATATGTTACCTTCACATATTTCGGATGAATTGTTTTGTTTTCAAGAATTTCAAAATTCATAGGATTAAAAGTCTCTCTGTTATAGCTCTTTACCTTTCCATTCTTGTCAGTAAATTTTTTATAATCCCGATAACGAAATCCTACGTTAAAATGTTCTTGATCCAGTCCGGTCACAGCATCAAGCACTTCAACATTTTTCACGCAAACTGTTGCTTCCCCAATTTTTGCTTGATTTCCGGAAAAAAATGAATCTTCATGCATTACCCGTTCATGATAATAATCAAAATCATCAATTGCATTCGGATCAACGGTCTTATACTTACTCCTGCTGTAACGAGTATAGTCTGATGCCTCATATTTGTGGTTCACCGGTTCCATCTTGATTGTCTTTGCCAAACGAACCAGTTCTTTCTCCGATACATTTTTCGAAGCAAATAATGTAATAAAATATCCATACTCTTCATGGAAAAGATATAGTCGATGAGCAACAGCTTCTTCCTCATCCTGATTTCCATCTGTTGCGGAGTAATCCACACATACGCCCTTCATTCCGTTTGATTCAAACTCCTTTGTTCCTCCTACAAAAGTCTCAAAGAGTTCACCTTTCGCCACTTCATCGTCCAAATAAACTAATTCGAACCAAAGATCCCAATCATCCTTTTTATTCTCTTTCAAAACAAAGAATTGATTGGAACCATACAATCCATATTTTATATCATCTTCCGGAAGAACTGGCTCTTCCAACTCTTCATAGTAAGGTTTAAACTTTTTGTCAAAGTCTCCCGTCACTTTCACGTATTTTACGTTTTCATCTGCCCCTTCTTCTTTTGTTACTTGCACATCAGAAAGATTAAACTCAACCTTATGATTTCCTTTCGTCATTTTCATTTTATAATGCTTCATCACCTGCTGTGTCGCAAATACCCCTGTTGGCACAACAAGAGCCACAATTACCGCGGCAACTGCAAATGGTTTTCCAAAGTGGAAAACTTTCCTTGTTGTTTTATGTTCATTCATTATTTCCCCTTTTATACGATTCTTTACATCACTTGAGATGTTTATTGTTTCGTATGCTTCTTTGAATTCATTGTTCATACACAACCTCTCCTTCGATCAATTTTCCTTTTAAAATGTTCCGAGCTTTCTGAAGATATGTACGTATTGTCGATTCCGGTTTATTTAAAAGTTTTGCAATCTCCCTACTGTTATACCCCTCGTAGTAATATAGGAACACAGTGGTTTTATACTTTTCCGGAAGATTCATGATGTCACTCATCAGTTCATTGATTTCCGTTCGCTCTTCGGAGTGCATATTGACACATTCGTCTATATCACGTCGCTTTCGCCACCAATGTTTCAACATATCCTTGCAATAATTCGATGCTGTCACAATCAGCCAAGCTTTCATATGACTGTCCGAATCAAAAGTTTTCTCGCATCGATAAAACTTGCAAAATGTTTCCTGAACTGCATCTTCCGCATCCATACTGTTTTTCATAAACGAATAACATAACCGGTAAATGTCGTTCACATACATCTCGTAAATTCTTTCAAAATCTTTTTCTTGTCCGGTACCTTCCATATATATATCAACCTCCTTTCACTATAACTACGATTGAGTCTGCAAAAGTGTCGAAATGAATTCAAACTTTTTTATTTAATTGATGCCCCCAATGCAAAAGCTTCCTTTAATCCTTCCGTTTTTTGAACATCCCCTTTATCCTTTGCTCCTCTTACAAGAACCTTTCCTGTATCTTCCAGGTGAAAGAAATTCAGCACAAGCCTATACTGGTTGAGTATCGGATCAAACAATTCCGGAAGTGTTGCCGCACCAACCAAAAGTAGTCCCAGTTTTTTAACTCGAAAAGTATCACGCATTGGCGTATGCATTCTGTCAATGATTGCTTTTAGCTGCGCACTGACTCCATAAAAATATACCGGTGACGCAATAATCAAGACATCTGCCCACTTCATTTTTTCATAAACAATGCTCATATCATCCTTCTGAAAGCATTCATTTCCATCCCTTGTGAAGCAGGTATTGCATCCGATACAAGGATTGATTTCCGTATTCTCAACTGAGATTACTTCAACCTCATTGTTTTTCTCTGCACCTTTAACAAACGCCTCCACAAGCATATCTGTATTTCCGTTTTTCCTGACACTTCCTGTCAAAACCAATATCTTGCTCATATTTTTCCCTCTTATAGTTCATTACATTAAAGTTTTATGTTCTGCTCTATTCTAGCATATTTTATTCTAAGCAACACATCAGATATTTCCTGCAAAAAAGGAACATCAAAACGATGTTCCTTTTTTTAATGTCTAGCAGTTTATTTCTTAATTTCTTTGATTTCATTATCAATGGAAATAACTCTATCTACAGTTTCACCAATTCCATATAGAATGACAAACTCAACCAGACTGCTAATCACTCCTACAAAGAGAATGGAAAAACTAAACTCATCGGAATCTCTCAAAAAGGGACTTATCCCTACTACATGTGGATTTCCACAGGCCAGTAGTACTGAACCAATTACGTTAATTATAAGAATCCATACGGAAAATTCCTTGATATATTCCCCAATTTTGTCTTTCCCATGATTTCTTGATTTTGCTGTATCCAATCGATCATTGTATCTAGACTTAAACATTTTGCTATCCATAATACTTCTCCCCTTTCAATTTTTCAGCGCATTATCGGTACACATAATAATCTATTCTTTCGCTGTCCCTCTGTAATTCTACCACGTTCAATAAAAATAACAAGTTCTATTACCAGTTATGCTATTCTAGCACTATTCGCAACAAACGCAAGCAACGTATAATGATGAGCCTGCCTCTTTCCTTTTTATAACACTAAATTCATATTAGCCTTTTTATAATTATACTTAACCTTTGTCTTCAGTATAAATCCGAAGGAAACTTCTCCATCCTTCTCTATTTCTTTGTTATAATCTACAGGCTTTACCACTATTTCATTATTTTCCAATTTCATTTTTGATTCCCAATACTGGCTGAGTTCGCTTTCTTCAGGAACCTCCATTTTGAATACCCATTCTTCTACCTTGCGTTTTGTATCATTATGTATTGTTATCGTGTAATTGTAGCAATACCAATCTTCTTCTTCCCACTCCGAAATAGATGTGAACTCAACACCTTCCATATGATCCCTCTCAACAGCATCCGGTTTGAATTCTTCTGAATCATCTTTTTTCTCAGTTTCTGTATCAACTACTACTTCATCCTCTTTAACAGTTTCAATAACCTTTTTTGTTGATTCTTTCTCCTTATTGCTATCTTTAACTGCAGAACCTCGGCCAAGCCAAAATCCACCGCCAACCAGTGCTACTGCCAATATTGCAACTACAATCCCAAGTACAAATCCTTTATTAAATCCCTTATTCATCTTTTCCTCTCAATTCTCTTTGATAAACCATATTAATAAACCTTTTACATAATAAACAATTATGACCAATAGTTCAATCACCTTATCAGATTCCCTTCAGGGAATGCTTGAAGCAAAAATGAATAAGCATCTGGGATATTCCAAGTATGATTACAAAGAAAAGGCATCTACCATGAAAAGTAAATGCCCTTATAATACTACGTCTTTTTAAGTCAATCCTTCATTACCCCATACAATTTCCTTATTGTATTTCTCATGTAGAAGCTTACAAATTTCAGCAACATACTCTAAACTTTCCTGATATCGAACTTCAGGGGTTGGAACTATTTGCCATTCCTCTGATGTTCTATCACCAGAAAATACCTTTTCCTCCAACGCTTTCATTTCTTCAATTAATTCATCTCTTTCTTCGATCAATTCTTCTAAAGAATAATCTTTAAGCATTTCAACATATACTTCTGGACTAATCATCATAGTACATTTCCTCCTTTCATTTTTCATATGTAAATCAACTATTTATTCAAGCAAGAATTTTGTATCATATAATACAGAAGTTCTTTACCAATATGCCGTTATTGATCCATCATCATTCCATTCAATCACATACCCTAAGGTTTCTAAAATTTGTCCCAAAATGTCACTGGCTAAATTTGCATTATCAAAGGCGTTAAAGATATCCCTCTTATTGCTATCGTAAATCTCATTCCATCAACTTTTTCAAGTCATCTTCATGGCTTTTAGTAAACTCACTAAGTCTATAATATCTGATACGTTCATTTACCATAATCGGTTCAACAAATCCATTCTTAACAAGGACTGCTAATCTGTTTATTATTGTTTTATTTGTGACATTGAATTCTCTGCTAACTTCTATTGGTGTGAACTTCCCTTTATAATGATTCATAAGAAACAGAAGCAATTCTTTTTCTTTAGTCTTTAGATAAGAAAGACTTCCAATGATTTCCTCATTACTCTCACTTTCTGACAGTTCACGTACCTTTGCTGAATAAAGGTGAACCATTCTCAAAAAATAGTTAATCCATATTTCAGGATGAGGAGGCTCGTCTCTTCCCGAATAATACAGTGCCGGTAATCCCATTTGAATGGATTCATAGTATTCATCCACATCATAGGCAAAGTATTCTTCCAAAGATCCGATTCCATTAAAACCATATCCATTGATATCAAGGACATATCCTGAAAGTAAACGCGCTGTTCTTCCATTACCATCTTCAAAGGGATGAATTGTGACCAATTGGTAATGTACTATGGCTGCCACAATAAGCGGATGGTCATCCGTTGTATTCACGTACTCCACTAACTCATCTAGCAAGTCCGGAATATCTGAATACTCTGGCGGTATATAGTCTGGCCTTCCTGTTTGTGCATCATATACAGCAAATAGAACACCAGGAGGCATCGGGCCACGAAGTCCTATCTTTTCCTTAGCAGCTCCCTTTTCTACGTATTTCTGTACATCAAGGATTAGTTTTTTTGAAAATTTTTCTTTCTTTTTGGCCTTTTCCTCTAGAAACTGAAGTGCAAGAAAATAATTTCTCACTTCCTGTTCAGGCTTTAAGAAATGCCTTCTTTCATCTTGCTCAATCACTTCATCAACCTGCTTTTCAGAAAGAGGATTTCCTTCTATCTTGTTTGATGCATAGGAGCTTTTCTTTTTTGAGTTTTTACGTAATTTACTTGCAACAGAACGAGACATCTTCACCGTGGAAACCATATATCTATTTTTTTCAATTTCCATAATGTACTTTAGAATCTCATTTGTAAGTATTGCTCTAATCATACCAAATCACCTCGATATGATTATATCAAGATTACACTAAATTTTCACTATTTTTTCACTATTCTTCATTTAAACAATTCTTGTTATTTTCATAATGCCAATTTGCTACTAGAAAAATGTGGAAAATTAAAATTTTCTAGTAACCAACTTCCCCCTACGAATGAATTTCACACATTCCAAATTTCATTCGTAATACACAAGCTTACGCCCCGGAACTCCTTTAAACTTCCCAATCCTACGACTGATTCTTTTCAGCAGGTGCAGTAGATTTGATTCCTTTTAGACCAAATATTACCTTTTTGACTATACAATTATTTCATAATAAAACTAATATCCTACAAAATATTTTATAATGTCTTTGATTTCTTCTGTTTCTCCATATTTTTGCTTAAGAAAATCATACGTCTCATTTTCAAAGGGATAATTTGTAATCAATGTAACTAATGCTGTACCAATTTTTTCCTTTGGAAACATAGGATTTTGTAAATTTTTAATCATTGTATTGTATTCCACAGTAGATCTAGTTTTAATATTGTCTGACTCGTTATTATCATATATTGTTTGCACCATTGTTAAAAAAGAATTTACGTAATCGCTATATACCTCTTGAAAGAAAATTTCCTGCTTAAAAGTTTCAAAAACTTTTTCTTTTTCCTCGATACTCATTTTATTTTGATTTGCTACCATTTTTCCAAGAAATCCCATCCCAATATTAAAAGCTTCAGCCATTGCTGCACCTTTCATCGCACCTTTAAACCCAAATCCACCACCTTGCATTTGAACAGAATTTCCAACTAAGTTTCCCGACTGTTCTGCAATTTCATTTTTCTTCTTTTCAATACCTACCATTGTTTCATACGAATCAATGGCCCTTCTGTAACACCGAAGATGACTTTGTTCAAATTCTTCCATACTAACAGTAAATATACCAAAAGGTAATAGTACACTATATGCTCTAATAAGCATAGCCTTCAGTCCCTCTAAATATATCGCCGGAAAATAATTAACAAAAGAGTCAAAATCTTGTACGCAATTATTATATTTAAATTGAAATCGACTAGCATAATATGCCGCTGCTGCTCTGAAATCTCTTCGGTATTGTATCAATTTATCTAATTCTTCTGAAACGTATATTGTATTTCCTTCAAATATAAACTCCTTTGAAACACCCTTTTTATCCGTCCATTGCTCTGGTTCTGGCAAATCAAATTCTGGAAACTGATCGATTGGCGTGAACTCTTTTGGCTCTTCGATTTCTTTTAATTCCTTGAAAACATCCTTACCTATTGCCTGATTAATACTTCTATTAAATTCATTATTTACTTGGGCAAATTTATTATAAACATTTTTAAAATTTAAAGCCATAATTGTCCTCCTTTCCACAATAAAAAATCAATTTCTAATGAACAATTTCCTTTACCATATTTTTTCACGAAAGAATCAAGTCGCGAGATTTCTTTAATCCATTTTTGAAAATTCAAATATTTTTCTTGGTCTTCTTCAGACATCGTCAATGTACTCCAGCTTTTATCAATACTCTTTTTGTATTTGAAGCATTCAAAACACTGAGAATCTTTTTCTTTTACCAATTCTTTCAGTTCTTCATGATAACCTTTCACCGCTTCTATCATAGATTCATCCATTGGGCAATGACAATGCCGAAAGTTTTTTCTTTTTTTCTCTTGCTCATAGGTCAAGATAAAAAAATACTTTGCTGTCATATTTACCAGTTTTTGAGCATTTCCAAAGGTAAATCCAGGTGCATCAGTTTTTGTTTTTTTTGCCACCTTTCTAATTGTTTCAATACAAGTATCTTCGTCCATCTCATTATTCAATATTGTTTTAATGTAGTTATAAACCTCCTCTTTTATCTGCTTGGCCACCTTAGTTTCTCCCAAAACCACATCTCTCGATTTTGACTCACAAGTATTCCTCAATGTGGCATCTTTTAAAGCTTCATAATAAACAAAATCAAATATTTTTTCTTTCATTGAATCACTCATACTGCACCTCCATTCAACGACAAATAGCGCTCACATCAAATGCGCGCAATTATATTTTATTTAGTTAACACGTTCCTTTTGTAGTAGTACTTCTGTCAAGAAGTACTACTACCTTATATGCGTAGTATATAAGGCGATTTTTTTAACAAAAAAATCGCCTTATCCCAACAAATTCTCTCTCAATTTCCTGTTGTAGTCATTCGCCTCGAATTACGGAATAATCCCGAAATCAAGCTTTCAGCATTTCTCTTGTCGTGAATCATGACCACCCGTCAAACGGGTGGTTTGCTCGTCCCTATAAGGGGCAGTTACCGGCCAGCGCCTAAAGACGCTGGCTTTCACTTTGTTCAAGCCTTTAACGCCTTTGACTCGTCGCAGCCCTTGAAAGGGCGCTTGTAATACCGGCTACCCCTTGAAGGGGTCCTCGTACTCTTTTACACTCAGTTTATCCATTGCTATATCATGTTTTTCCTGTTCCTGAATGTACTTCTTTATTGTTGCCTCATTAAGCCCTACTGTACTCACATAGTATCCCTCAGCCCAGAAATGTCTGTTTCCAAACTTATACTTCAAGTTTGCGTGCTGATCAAATATCATCAATGCACTTTTTCCTTTTAGATACCCCATAAACTGTGAAACACTTAGTTTCGGAGGAATACTAACCAGCATATGAACATGATCTGGCATAAGATGTCCTTCTATAATCTCGACACCCTTATATGCACAAAGCTGTTTCAGTATATCTCTTATACTTGTCTTGTATTGATTATAGATAATTTTTCTCCTATACTTTGGAGTGAACACTATGTGGTACTTACACATCCATTTAGTGTGTGCTAAACTATTCGCCTTATTGGCCATTAAAATCACCTTTCCCTTCGTTATAATTTAGGCTTGAACATCCAAAATTATAACGGAAAGGTGATTTTTTTGTATAACAAACACCGCGCACCCGCATAGCGGGTGGTTGATATTTCGCACGCTTCGCGTACTCAACAGGGTCACGAACCATAATACAAACCCATCTCAATATGAGATGGGTTTTTTGCCCACGTGCGAATAGATGCAGGCGGTCTGGCGCAGTCAAGCGGAGCGGAGGCGAGCGGACGAGCACGACCGACGTAGCATCTGAGCACCATGGCACAATCTTCGCAAGGGGCTACTATTACCCCTTGCGATTCCCATTTGCCCATTTATACAAAAAATCTCTAAGAATTAGACTTTTAGAGCACAAAAAATGGGACTCTTTCAAGTCCCATTTCCCATTTTGAGTCCCTTTAATTTGCTGTAATAAACCACTGGGTTACAAATTGGGTTACAAACAATCGTGATGTGCTGGAACCCTCCTTTTTCTTTGAAAGCCTATAAAGGGATTCGTAGTACTAGGACGGACCCCCTATTGCGGAGGGTGCGCCAAATCGTGCACGCCATAACGCCAGCAGTGCTCGTTGGGCTCCGCAAGGCTACGCCTGTTGCCCAACCTTCTCTAATTCCTTGTGATGCTGGAACTGAATCAGTTGGTGTTATTTTATTTATACTGACTGCATAGTCATTAAGTACACCGTAGGATTTTAGGACTGACTGCATCCACTTACTATTAGCTGTTCCTCTTGCTCCACTGCGGTCTGTTATATCAATTCCATCATAATCATATATTTTACACCATGCATAGGCTGTTTTTAACACTTTGAATGGGTGTCTTTTATGATCACCACCATCGTCATATGTTTGTACCACATCTACTTGTTTTCCATTGACTGTTTTTATATAATATTCTGCATGGACAGATACTGTTTCAAATACCAGCTTCCATTTTGAATCCCCATTATCTCCACTGCCGACCTTTAAATTCTTTACTGTAGTCATTCCGCCTAGATACTTTTTAGCTATGTAGGCTGCATTTGTTAGTTTCTTGTATTCTTAGAATCGTTTTGTTGCCACAATTCGCGTTTCTATCTCATACTTTGATTCATTACCCTCATCTTTTTCATATACTGCTGCTGTTTGAAAATATTTAGAGCCGGAGAATTTACCTATCCGCATCTGTTCTGTTGGCTTGTATCCAAATTCTCGCATTACGTGCCTAACAATCCAGCCAATATCCCTTCGGTGCGGAGCATTTTTGTTTTCAGCATCTCTGTGTAATGGAAAATCACTATAAGCAAATCGATCTTCCAGCCCCTTCACTATACCGGATAAAGCCGGTTGCCTTAGATCAGTCATCAGCCTCATCGCCTGAATCGATTCCGGCGACGATACATATTCTACAATCTGCCTTACCGTACCATTCGGTGTCTCCGGTATATTTGTGTTCTCCATAAATTCATCAACGATATTATTCATAATTACCTCCGTCAAATCTATTCTTGAATTTTGTTATAATGATTTTATATCACAGAGTAATACATTTGTCAATCTATATAACAATTTCCTGCATTAGTTTTTGCAAGAAGAATAGACCTGCAATTCCACCGACCTAATCTCAATTACCTACAAATACCTTTATGATACGTTTAGGAGCTTGCTCCCGTAATATATCAGCGCCCCTATTCCTCCGGCAGTGAACGTACCTCCTGCCATAAAACCTACCCCCGGATGCTCTTCGAGATAATCAAATACGCGCCCGGCGTCCTTCAAATAATCCCGTCCCTCACTAACTACCTGCTGATCCTGTATAATCATTTCATTATTATTCATGGCATATCCTCCATATTACTGTGTCTTTTACAATATGTTCCCATTGCTTTTCCTACATAATGCGCCGTACCGTTACCGAAAACCTCATCAAACTTCTCAGAAAAAATACCATCGGAGCGCAACATCAAACCAACATTCTGAAATCCCTGGTTGCTTTCTTTTCCCATTTTGGTACGGAAATCACGCCACATTCTTCCTACTGATCTTTGAGCCTTTACCTCATCTGCCTCCTCTCCGGCCCGCATCAAACGTACCAGTATGTTCACTTCGTGATTAAAAAATGCAGGATATCGATAAGGAGAAGCTGATAGAACTTTTGACGGATGAGTTGCCAGTTTTGAGGGCAAAGATTGGTCTTTCGCAAGAAGATGTTAGTATGATTATTGGTATTTCTAGACAAACATATTCGGCTATTGAAACAAAAAAAGAAAAATGACATGGTCAATAGCTTTATCACTGATTCTATATTATGAGCAAAATGAATCGACAAGATTGATGGTTGAAGGTATGGGGGTTATTACGGATGAGCTGGGACGTAGACAGGTTCCAGATTATGTTCTTCGATTGATTGCTTATAAAGTTAAGATGGAGAAGGAAAAGGGGAACCTATGATGATAGTTATAAGATTTGTTCCGATACTTTCGTTTGGTGTTTCTATTTCTGATGGACTGCCTCCTGTTGTACTTGTTTCGATTGGGATTTCTAGCTGATTTGCTACGCCTGTTGCCCATCCTTCACTCGCTCCTTGTGATGCTGGAACTGGACCACTAGTTGGTGTTATCCTATTTATACTGATTGCATAGTCATTAAGTACACCGTAGGATTTTAGGACTGACTGCATCCACTTACTATTGGCTGTTCCTTTCGTTCCATAGCGTTGTGTTATATCAATTCCATCACACTTATATGTTTTACACCATGCATAGGCTGTTCTTATCTTTTTGACTGGGTATTTTTTACCATAATGATCAGTATATGACTGAACTATGTCTTTCCCATTACGTATTCCATATTCTGCATGGGCAGATACTGTTTCAAATATCATCTTCCATTTTGAATCCCCATTATCTCCACTGCCTACCTTTAAATTTTTAAAAGTTTCTATGTCAAACAACTTTTTTGCTATGTAGGCTGCATTGGTTAGTTTCTTGTCTGCTTTGGATGCACCGTCCATCCAATTCTTCATATAGTTGGATCTGGATGACCAAGTGTTACCATCTCCTGATACTGGACAGGGCATATTTTTTAGTTCGGTGCCATTAACAAATTTATAATTTGCGAGTGATGCTACACTACCTCTTCTTAGTTCTGAAGACATTGCACTCATGCCACTACCATTTCCTGCATTGATCTCACCTATCCAATCATGATCATCACCCCATAAAAGTACTACTGGTTCTCTAACCCTCATTCCAGTTCCTGTATTTACAATATAAATCGCTATGCCTGTTCGTGATTGGGAGCCTGCCCACTCTAATGCTCCTGGTACATATTCAAAATCCACATGCTCTGCATCTGTATTGGTTGCTGCTGCTTTTGCTGTGACTTTTTTATTTACTGCTGGGATAAACGTCATTATGGTTGTAATTGCTAAGGTACATATGATGAGATGTAGGATGCAATTCTTTATAATGCTTTTTACCATCTTACTTTTCCTCCTCCTATAAAACGAATGCGAAGCACGTTTTTACTTGTGCTTCGCAATGTGTTTTACTTTTATTCTATTATTTATAAAATTCTTTTAGTGTCATTGATTTTGAGTTCTTATCTAACTTACCAAAGATTTTCTGTAGTTGTTTATAGGTTAGTCCTGTTCTATAATCATTTGGGTGACCATTCTTTACACCCCAATCGCATAGTGCTTCAGCACTGTCTTTATAAGGTCCTCCAGATACTCCCCATGTGAAATCACACAGTCCATCTGACAGTATCATGCTTTCATACATTACATAGCCTTCATCTGTTACAACACATGGATATCCTTTCGTTGTAAATCTTACTGTAAGGTTGTTAACACTAGCACCTGTTGGCCATCCATTCAAATCTCCGCTGGCTGTACTTGGCTGATGATCTAACTTTCCATCGATGTAATCTTTCGTCGCTTTTCTGTATTTATCCATTGCTTGCTGATGCTCTATTACATTATCTGGATATTTTCCCTCTTTATATGCTTTGTCTGCTTTTTTAGCCTCTTCTGATGGACCTTCCAACAAGTCATCTAATGGGGTATCAGAGTACATATACATTCCGTCTGGTGAATAAAAGTATACCTCCCCATCACCATAGCCGTCTATGGTATAATATCCATCTGCTCCCTTGATCTTTGATCCTGCTGGATACTTCTTCTTAAACTCTGCCATGGTCATTTTATGACCAGTGGTGGGGGTATCCTCTGATGCTGTATTATCTGATGTATTCTCTGAATCTGTTGTATCAGAATTTCTGGATTTATTTTTGTCTGGTTGTTCTGTCTTTTTTGTGGTATTTTTTGCAACAGATTTTTTCTCAGGCTTATTCAAAAGATAAACACCCAAAACACAGCCAGCGATTATGAGAGCAGTAGTAGTTAAAAGAATTAAGAATTTTTTATTTTTCATTTGTAATCTCCCTTGTGATAGATAAGATACATAGAATATCTATAATTAACTGATATGTAATGACCTCCTGTCAAGAGAAAACTTACAGGGAGTCACCACAAACTTATTTAATTGTTACTGAAGGCATCTGGAAAGAGCCTCGGGGTATCAGTTCCCGGCATTGGCCACTCTGATATACGTGGATT
>JAILRB010000013.1 GCA_024698585.1 Eubacterium sp. | reverse complement strand
GTCTGTTTGCTATGCAAACAAACAGACCTTATACAACACATTTTACTACGTTTTCATACATTTTACACCTACAAAATGTATGAAAATCGAATGTAGAGCAATTTTCTAATTATTGAATGGAATTTAATTTTTCATTCAACCGACAATCTTTGACGTGGCAAGTGATCAGATGACGCTTACCCATGAAGGAAATGAAATTATTTTGACCAGAGAAAAGAGAGACGATTTGATTTTCTTAAGTGTGAACCCGGAACAGGTTCCGGCTTCCATGGATTTTTTAACTTCCAAAATTGGAAATGCTACCTTGCATATGCCATAGAAGAAATCAAGAAAGACGCCAAAAACCTTGGTATTATTTTAGACCTCTAAGCGCTTTCAAGTCTTTTAGCATATTGTTTCAATCAGACTATTTGGTCATTTCCATTTCCAACATCAATTCTCTCTTAATCTCTTCTTTTATTTCTTCTTTTCTCTTAATAATGTCCATAATAGCTTCCTGCTCATTATGAGGCATCAGTTTCTTTCCTTTTTCTTCTGAAGAAATGGTTTGCTCTTTATGCTCCTCAACCTCTTTCTTAAATATCTTTGAAAAGGCAAAACGTACAAAAGGCTGTATAAAAAACATCTGCGAAAAATATGCAAACGGCAAATTATAGCAGATAAGTTTCAGCCAACGACACAAAACAACTAAGAATCCAAGTTTTGCCTGGCCATATGGGAAGTAAAACAAAGTTGCCAACAAACTCATTGACGGACACATTATACAAACTGTGGTACAAATAATTGCACTCTCGAAAAGCATCGGATGATTCTTTGTCGGATTAAATACTCTTGACGCAAGTTTAAAAGTCAGTCCACCAACCAAACATGCTAATGTGAATGCACATAGCAGTTCAATCAATATCACTTGCCACACAGGTAATATTCTTCCAAACATATAAAGTCCACCTTGAGACTGTATTGTTCCCCAGACACTGTCTATTCCTGAAATCTTTTTTAGTGTTTCCCCTTCCACAACATACACACTGTAAAAAACAAATGCCGGAACTGTAATCAGTACGGTTATTAACGAGTAAATCATTCTCTGTAATATGCTATTCTTCATTATTGTTCTCTCCTTCTATCACTTTTATAATTAGCGGCAATACTTCACTTTTTTTTATTCCTAAAGCAGTTCCTATTTCCAGGTAAACCGCATTTTCTGCCATTTCCATATATTTCTTATCAGTTGACGTCATTTTTTTCCCTTCTTCACTTCTTTTCGTTTTTCTGATATGTATATATTTTATGAATTTTATCAACTCAAGGCATTCATTAGAATTGATTGCTTTCCTATAGATTTCTTCAATCTGCTTTTCATTGTTGACCTCTAAAGGCTCAATACTTGGAATCATATGTATTAGTTCATTTGCTTCTTTTCTGTTTAGGACTTTTCTCATCTTCATATTTCCAAGTTCGTATGGAACATAAATTTTATTTTCATTATTTACCGCAAATAAAACGTAATATAACTTCCCTTTTGGCGCTCCGTCAAACGGCTCCTCTGTAATATCCTCAATAATACATACTCCGTTTTGTCCATAAATGACATAATCATCTTTGCTATACATTGATATCTCCTTTCAAAAAATAAAACGAGTAGCAAACTGGACTTACGCAACCAATGCTACTCGTTTCTATTATTTTATCATTTAATTTTTTTAATTTCATATGTGAATTATGTACAAAATTTTTAGGAGAAAGTATCTTCTTTTTAAACCGCGTAAAGATTGAACTATCCGTATGTGGGTTACTATCATTCACTACGAATCAGATGCTAGCAACACATCATATGTTGTAACAGCTTTCCTGAACTACGTAGTTGTAGCCTTTGCTCATTAGTCTCATAAAAGCTGCATTCTTTTCACCCTTTTCGATTGCAATATCAGAGAGTACTGAATCGACCACAGTGGCCAATTTGCCTGGATCCCCTATCGGGAAGACAATCGAATTCTGATATCTATCTTTTTCTGTCATCTTATTTCTCTCCTTCCAAAATCTTTTGTGTACCCGTGGTCCACACATGTTTCTTTGATGCATCAGTTCTCTTGTTTTGCGCCATAACCCCTGCAAGCGGATGAGGTACATATGGCTCTTCAAGATAAACCATTTCTTCATCCGTCAGTTCCAGATTTACTGCATTTGCTGCCCCCTCTATATGGTGGAGTTTCGTTGCTCCAACTACATCCTCTCTCTTTGCAATTCTTTATCAAGCCACTTTTATCTCCATCCTTTGATGCAAAACAAGCCTCCTACCTTTTAAGGCCAGATTCATCCGCATAGGTAGCAAGGATTTATAATACCATCTTTTACATACTTGCTTTAATGATTTGTTTTACTTCATCTTTTGATAAAACTTTATATCCACCTTCTAGAATAAGTGTTCCTTCCGTAATTCCATCAATCATATCTTCAGTCGCACCCAGCTCGGATATTTTTAATGCAACGCCAATCTGTTTCATCCAATTTTCCATTGCCTGAAGTCCTTCCTCTGCAATCTGCTCATCAGTCTTTCCTTCTGCACAAATTCCCCAGACTTCTGTTGCAAATCTTTTAAATTTATTCAGGCCATAAGGCATAATAAATCTATAATATGGTAGCGATACCGCAGATAAAGTCATGCCATGTGTTGCATCAGTATAGGCTCCTACTGACTGTCCTATCATATGAACCATCCAATCTGTCGTTTTACCTCTTGAAATAAGAGTGTTTAATGCCCATGTTGCTGTCCACATAATATTAGAACGTGCTTCATAATCTTCAGGATTTTCGATTGCAATTAATGAACTGTGAATCACTGACTTCATCAACGCCTCTGCTATATAGTCGCTTGTGTTATCATCATCGCCGGAAAAATACTGTTCACAAATGTGATTGAAGATATCATAAATACCTGCCACCATCTGTCTCTTTGGCAATGAGAATGTATACTTTGGATTGAGGATAGAAAACTTTGGCATGACCTCTTCACCAAATACATGACCTATTTTCAGTTTCTGTTCATGATTGGTTATAACAGCTCCGCCATTCATTTCAGAACCTGTACCTGCCATGGTAAGAATACATCCAACAGGAACTATTTCGCATGTAGGTTCTTCAAATCTGATATAGTACTTATCCCATGGATCTTCATCACAATTTACAGATACTGAAACTGCCTTTGCGTAATCACAGCAGGAGCCACCGCCTACTGCAAGCAATAAATCTACATGGTTTTCTTTTGCGATTTTCACTCCCTCTCTCAGCTTTTCAACAGTAGGGTTTGGCATAACACCGGCATCTTCAATTACATTTTTTCCATTATCTTTAAGAATCTGAATAATTTCATCATAAAGTCCGTTTTTCTTTATTGAACCCCCACCATAAATAAGCTGAACATTTTTTCCGTACTTTGGTAATTCCTCGTTTAAGTATTTCAGAGAGTCATCTCCAAAATAAAGTTTTGTCGCATTTTTGTAACTAAAATTTCCTAACATTGCTTATACCTCCTCGTCAGTTTCCCATGACAGGATACCTGTTTTAATAGCTTCCTCATATCTTGAGATTTTAAAGTTAAGTCTGTCCATGGTAGCCTGATATTTGTCGAGTTGCTTTTGAACTTCATTCTTTGCCTCCATCAACAGATTCTTTCTAGCTTCTAACGTTTCATCTCCCTGCTGATAAAGTTTTACGTATTCAATCAACATTTCTACCGGGACTCCTGCACTTCTCATGCAGACTGCATTTTCTACCCACGCAATATCTTCTTCCTTGTAATCTCTGATTCCACCCGGAGTGCGATTCACTTCAGGAATGACACCTACTCGCTCATAATACCGTAATGTATCCGGTGTGATATCAAACTTTTCACATACCTCTTTAATCGTCATTTAAGCTCCCTCCTCGTTATGG
>JAILRB010000063.1 GCA_024698585.1 Eubacterium sp. | reverse complement strand
GGTGGCTCAGCTGGTTAGAGCGCCGCCCTGTCACGGCGGAGGTCGTGGGTTCGAACCCCATCCGGGTCGTTTGGCGAAAGCCATCAAACTAAATATGCCGGCGTGGCGGAACTGGCAGACGCGCGGGACTTAAAATCCCGTTGTAGCAATACAGTACCGGTTCGATTCCGGTCGCCGGCATCATATTTTGTACGTGTAGCTCAGCTGGATAGAGCGTCTGGCTACGGACCAGAAGGTCGAGGGTTCGAATCCTTTCACGTACACGAAGAGAGTTCGTTTTTCGAACTCTTTTTTATTTGTAAAAGAAAGAAGTTACTGGGAAGAATAAGAATTGAATTTTTGAACATAATAGTTTTCGAATAAATTATAGGGAGGTTATTATGGCAAAGAATAGTAACAATTCAAAAAACAATGCTATGGACTATTCCAAGAATGCATCAAAGAATGATGCTACAAATAAGAATAGTTCGAAATCGTCAACGAAGAATTCTTCGAAAAATTGCATGAATTCTGCAAGTGATTGTATGAATACAGCAGATGATTACAAGTCTGTGAAAGATTGCAATTAGAAAAAGAATAACTTTTGGGGAGTATTCCGAAGTGGCATACTCCCTTTTTTAATAATGGTGCATAGGATAAAAGAAAAAGGTGCTATGAATCATTTTGAAATCGTAACCCCACGTGAGGCTGCAGCGTTAGCAGCTTCGGGGAATTATATTGTGATTGACTTAAGAGAAAAAGAGGAATATGAAAAAGGTCATTTAGAACACGCATTGTCGATGCCGGATGCAAAGGTCAATGAGATTGAACGGTTAAATCTGAAAAATGAACTATGGCTGTTGTATTGTAGCAGAGGAAACTTGAGTTTTCGACTGGCTTCAAAGCTTGCGAGAATGGGTTATCAGGTTTGGGCAGTCGGTGGTACAATTGATGGGAATTTTAGTTAAAATGCTTCGGGACGCAAAGAAGAGGAAAAATGTCTCTCTTTCCAGTCGATTTAAAGTTAGGAATTGTTGACAATCGTTTTGTTGCAGATTATCATTATTAGAGGCATTGGATTCAGAGGAGGAAACGATGGAAAAATTACATTTAGTTGCTCCGTGTCATTTTGGTGTGGAAGCAGTTCTGAAGAGAGAAATCCAGGATTTAGGATATGAAATAGAGAAAGTGGAAGATGGTCGTGTTACCTTCTTAGCTGATGTTGCAGCAATTTGTCGTGCAAATGTTTTCTTGCGGACGGCGGAACGTGTCTTATTACAGGTGGCACGAGTTCGTGCAACAACATTTGATCAGCTTTTTGAAGAAGTGAAAGCTTTGGAATGGGAACAGTATATTCCAGAAGACGGAAAATTCTGGGTAAAAAAAGCCAGCAGTGTCAAAAGTAAATTGTTTAGTCCTTCTGATATTCAAAGTATTGTAAAAAAAGCAATTGTGGAACGATTAAAAAGTCAGTATGATGTTACCTGGTTTGAGGAAAGCGGAGCGGAATATCCGATTCGTGTTTTTTTCTATAAAGATGAGGCGCTGATTGCATTGGATACTACCGGAGAGTCTCTTCATAAAAGAGGGTACCGTAAAATGACTTCAAAGGCTCCAATTTCGGAAACTTTGGCTGCGGCATTAATTATGCTTACGCCTTGGAGAAAAGATAGAATTTTAGTGGATCCGTTCTGCGGATGTGGAACTTTTCCAATTGAAGCGGCTATGATTGCTGCAAAGATTGCACCGGGGATGAACCGGGAATTTACGGCAGAAACATGGACGAATTTTATCGATAAAAAACTCTGGTACGAAGCAGGAGATGAAGCATTCGAGCAGATGGATACGGATATCCAGGTGGATATTCAGGGATATGACATTGATGAAGAAATGGTTTCCTATGCCAGAAAAAATGCAGAAGACGCCGGTGTGGATCATTTGATTCATTTTCAGGTCAGAGATGTGGCAGATTTGAGTCATAATAAGAAGTATGGATTTTTGATTACAAATCCACCTTATGGGGAACGTCTGGAAGAGCGACAAGCTTTAAAAAAGCTTTATGGAATCTTAGGGGAGCGGTATAAAAAGCTGGATAGCTGGTCGGCTTTTGTGATTACGTCTTATGAAGATGCTGAAAAAGATATGGGCATTAAGGCGACGAAAAATCGTAAGATTTATAATGGAATGATTAAGACGTATTTTTATCAGTTTATGGGACCAAAACCGCCGAAAAAAAGGAATTAAAATATGAAGGAAAATCGTTGGCTCATTTCCTATGTGGCAATTGGAATTTTGATTGTTCTGGCAGGGATTTTTCTGTTTTTTGTATCGAAAAAAAGTGTTCAGAAAAACATTGTCACGGTGGAATATAATAAACAATGGAATCATATTATGGCTGATTCCATTAATCAAAAGAATATCTTGTTGAAAATCGATAATGTCATGGTGGACTGCAGCAAGGCAAAACCTTATTTTACGGATAATATGGAATTAATGATTCCTTGTAGCATTGTAAAAGAAGGCTTTGATTGTGCGAAAAACTTATATAAGAAGAAAAATCTTGTTATTGAACGGGGAAGCAATGAAGCGGAACTTAAATTAGGAAGTAAATTACTGAAGTTTAATGACAATGAATATGAATTATCGGAATCTGTTGAGAAAATTAAAAATGAAATCTATGTGCCGGCAGAGTTGTTTACGACCTATTTGAACTATGAGTTCCAGTGGGATAGTGGCACAATGGTCAGCAGTTTTGAAAATCAGGCAAAAGGGGATTCTTTTTTGCCGGAGCGATATAATTACCTGGAAAAAGGAAAAAGCGTTTCTGTAAAAGATCAGGGGGCACACGGAACCTGTTGGGCCTTTGCGACACTGACCGCTTTGGAGTCCAGTCTTCTTCCCGAAGAAAAGATGGATTTTTCAGAAAATAATTTAATCTATAATAACATTCTTTCTGATGAAATTCATGACGGGGGAGATTATATTCGCTCCATGGCGTATCTGATGTCATGGAATGGTCCGGTTCTTGAAGCCGATGACCCTTATGGAAGCATGCATACGGATGCGAAAAAGAAGGTTGTAAAGCATGTTCAGGAAGCTGTGATTATTCCAAAGGGAAATTTGGAAAAAATCAAGGAAATGGTATTTAAATATGGCGGTGTGGAGAGTTCCTTATATATGGCATCCACAGCGGCGTATATGACAAATACATTCTATAATAACGAGGAATGTGCGTACTGTTATAAAGGCAAGGAAAAACCAAACCATGATGTGGTAATTATTGGATGGGATGATCATTATCCGAAGGAAAATTTTAAGGATCAGAGTCTGAAAAAGGATGGTGCCTTTCTTTGCATCAACAGCTGGGGAGAAGAATTTGGAAAGAATGGAACATTTTATGTTTCCTATGAGGATAGCCAGATAGGAAGTCTGAATGTCTGCTATACAGGAATTGAAGAAACCGATAATTATGACCGGATTTATCAGACGGATCTTTGTGGATGGATTGGTACCATGGGATTTGAGGGAAGTCCTCATGCCTATTTTGCCAATGTTTATAAGGCAAAGGAAAAGGAATCTGTTGAATCTGTAGGTTTTTACGCGGCCAAGGCTTCCATGAAGTATGAGGTGTTTATTTGCAGGAAATTTGATGGTAAAATATCATTAAATGACCGAACCCATGTTGCGGCTCAGGGAATCCTGAAAAACCAGGGGTATTATACCATTCGTCTGGATCAGAGTTATCCGGTGAGAAAGGGTGATAAATTTGCAGTTGTGGTTAAAGTTACCGACAGCAAGGGGAAGGACTATCGTTTAATCCCAGTGGAGATGAAATCAGAAGATATTGATATTCATGTTGACCTATCAGATGGGGAAGGATATATCAGTTCCGGGGGAGAAAAATGGCAGTCCGCAGAAAAGCAGGAATGTAATATTTGTTTAAAAGCATATACAAAAAAGATGAAGTAAGAGGTGTCAAATGAAAAAGATTATTTTTGCAACAACAAACAAAAACAAGGTGCGTGAGGTTCAGATGATGTTAGAGGATTCTGAAGTGGAATTGATGACTATGGAAGAAGCAGGAATCCACACGGAAATCGAAGAGGATGGAACCACATTTGAGGAAAATGCAATTATTAAAGCGAAGACTATTATGGAAATGACAGGTGAAATAGCCTTGGCTGATGATTCCGGTCTGGAAGTGGATTATCTGGATGGTGCACCTGGAATTTATTCTGCAAGATTTTTAGGAGAAGACACCTCCTATGATGTTAAAAATCAGTACATTATTGATAAGTTAAAAGATGCAAAAGGAAAAGAAAGAAGCGCAAGATTCGTATGCGCCATGGCGGCAGCATTTCCGGATGGAAGTGTGGAAGTATGTCGTGGAACCATTGAAGGTCTGATTGGATATGAACCAAAGGGAAAGAATGGATTCGGATACGATCCGATTGTTTATGTGCCGGAATATGAGATGACAACAGGGGAAATGTCTCCACAGCTGAAAAACAGCATCAGTCATCGTGGTCAGGCATTGGAGCAGATGAAAGAAATACTAAAGAGAAAAATGAAATAGTACGTTACAGGAAAGGGTGACTCATGAGAATTCTGGTAATTAGCGATACACATGGAAGTATGGCTGGGGTAGAAAGAGTATTGGAAAAGCATGGTCATTTTGATATGGTAATCCACTTGGGAGACATCATTGGGCAGTTGAAGCAGTTAGAGAAGATGTGTGGATGTATTGTAAAAAGTGTATGTGGAAATTGTGATTTTGGTTCGGAAAGTCCCATCGCAGATATTGTTGAATTTGGAAAGAATAGAGCGTTAATTACTCATGGTCACTATTATGACTGTAATTGGGGAATTGACCAGCTTTGCTATGCAGCAGATGGAAATCAATGCAATATGGTAATGTATGGTCATACCCATGTTCCGGAAATGATTGAAAATGAAGGCATTCTGGTTCTGAATCCGGGAAGTCTGACCAGACCGCGTCAGATGAATCGGAGGAAGAGTTATATCATTATTGAAGTGGATGAAAAAGGAACAGCAGATACGAAAATTCATTATCTATAGAAAGAGGCTTTGTTTTTAGAAATGCGTGAATCCCCCATTATTCCTGGGAGAATGGAAGGACGACTTTGAAAAAAGAAAAAAGATAAAAAAAAGTTTAAAAAAGTTGTTGACAATATAGCAACCTTCCTATATAATAACTCTTGCGCTGTTAAAAAACAGAACCGCTCAACGGGGTGTGGCTCAGCTTGGCTAGAGCGCCTGATTTGGGATCAGGAGGTCGCAGGTTCGAATCCTGTCACCCCGACTTCTTGCGGGTGTAGTTCAGTGGTAGAACACCAGCCTTCCAAGCTGGATATGTGGGTTCGATTCCCATCACCCGCTTTTGTTTTGTGATTTTATGGATTACAAAACAGGGGTACAATTTCATATTGTATGACCGTGTGTCCATAGCTCAGCTGGATAGAGCAACGGCCTTCTAAGCCGTGGGTCGGGGGTTCGAATCCCTTTGGGCACATTCTGGATGAAACCAGAGACATGGTGGCTATAGCGCAGTTGGTTAGCGCGCCAGATTGTGGCTCTGGAGGCCGAGGGTTCGAATCCCTCTAGCCACCTTACACAATGGGCTATCGCCAAGCGGTAAGGCACAGGACTTTGA
>JAILRB010000044.1 GCA_024698585.1 Eubacterium sp. | reverse complement strand
TTTCTGTTGCACTTTCCTGGGAGTCACCTCCACTGGCCGTTAGCCAGCATCCTGCCCTATGAAGCCCGGACTTTCCTCACCTGCGTACTTTCGCCAATAGCAGCTGCGATTATCCACCTTACTCAACTGTATACGTTATCATATTTTTCGTCATTATTCTATAGTTTTTTATTAGTTTTTTGCTTAAAGAAATAACCTGTCGAAAGGTTCTCTTTTTTGCTTGGAAAAGTCACAATTATAATTTTCCCAATACACCTGCGATTTGATCCACAGTCTTCTGGATCACTTCCACATCGGCGCTGTCATTTTTTCTTGCCCGGTCAAGAATTTGTTCGAACTTTTCCTTGCGAAGGGTTAAGTATTCCTTCAGCACTTCATCTTTTTGTTCCATCAATTTCCGGCCAAACAATAACTCTTCTTCGGAAAATTGCGGTTCTTCGCCGTGCACTACCTTCATGATTACATAGTACTTTCCGCCGTCCTGAAGCATTTGCTCCTCAGAAATCAAATATCCGTTTTCATTCAGATATTTTCGCAGGATTTCCGGATTCTTATGAGGCGATAAGATAAACTCCTGAACCGAGTCGTTCACCTTGGAATCCTTTAAAATCTGAACGATAAGTTCTCCGCCCATGCCGGCAATCACAACACTCTCTACCTGACCGGCTTCCAGTTTCTGCATTCCATTGGCCTGAGCGACAACGATTTGCTCCTCGTATCCTTCGTTTTCCACATTGGCAATCGCCATGCGAATCGGTCCCTCATTAATGTCCATGGCGTAGACCTTTGGTGAAATCTCATGTTCAATCAAATAAATCGGTACGTAGGCATGGTCTGTTCCAATATCCGCCGCCGTAAGTCCCGGGGTCACCATGTCGGCTACCGCTTTCAGTCTCTTTGAAATCATTTTAAACTTCCTTTATGTCAATCGAATATAAATCTTTTGTAATTCATTCTGTTGCTTGATGATGTTCTGCAGTTCCAAAATATCTGTGGCCTGTGCTGCCTTATGCTCCAGACTAGCCTTCTTGATTTTTTGCACAGCATCATTAATTGCTTTTTCCTGTTCCGCAACACTTAAGTTTGCACGAATCGGTGAAACAAAAAGCTCAGCCACTTTCTTATGTTCCTCTTCTTCTCCAAACTGATTCATGATTTGCGCCGGATTCGCCTTTCCCTCTTCCATCTGTTCCCAGAAAATTCCAGCGACTTTTCGATAAAAATCATCAATAAAATCATCCGGAGATAATACTTGCGCCACCTTGGCAAACCATTGACTCTGGTCTAAAAGATATGCCAGAAGAATTCTCTGCGTCTGCACACTAGCATCTTCTTTCTTCAGTTTACGTTCCTTTGGTGGAACCTCTTCCTGAGACTTTTCTTCCTTTCCCACATAGGAAAGCGCTTTCTTTCTAGTCAATTTAGACAATCCTTCTTTCGGAATGTCGTATGTGCTACAAACAGCTTCCAGATAATTTTCCCGTTCCATTTCATCCTCAAAGCTCAGCAGCATTTCCGCCACCCTGTTATGGAACTCCGTTTTTTCCTGTGGATCCTCCAGATGATATTTTTTCTGTTCTTCGCCCATCTGGAAAATAAAGAAGTTCGTCGCATTTTTGATGCGTTCCTCGTAAGCTTCTTTTCCCATGTTTTTAATGAATTCATCCGGATCCTTGTAAGGCTTCATGTTCAGTACTTTAATGGCCAATCCTGCATCTTTCAGGTATGGGATAGCACGAAGTGCAGCCTTGGTTCCTGCCTCATCGCTATCAAAAGTCAGAACCACCTCTTTTACATATCGCTTAATCAGGGATGCATGACGAAACGTAAACGCGGTTCCCAGTGCTGCCACAGCATTGTTGAACCCAGCCTGATGCAGACTGATAACGTCCATGTATCCCTCACAAATGAGCATATAGTCCTTTCTGGAGCTTCTTGCCACATTTAGCCCATAAAGATTTCGACTCTTATCAAAAACCTTCGTTTCCGGCGAATTTAAGTACTTTGGCTTCGCATCTCCCATGACACGACCACCGAAGGCAATTACCCGGTTATTTGCGTCCATAATCGGGAACATAACACGATTCCAGAACTTATCGGTTACTCCACGCTTTTCATCAAAGGTAAAGAGTCCCGTTTCCCTAAGTTCCTGATCCTGATAGCCTTTCGACTTCAAATAACCGTAAAGGTTGTTACTGTATTTATCCGAATATCCTAGTCCAAACTTAACAATGGTTTCCTCAGACAATGCACGACCGGTCAGATACTCGTAAGCATGCTTTCCACGGTCAGACTTCAACAGGTAATGATAATACTTCGCTGCTTCCGTATTAATTTCAATAATCTTCGTTTTCAGATCATTGGCTTTCTTTGCTTCCTTGGAATATTCCTGCTGAGGTAATTCAATGCCCACGCGCTTCGCAAGAACCTGCATTGCCTCAATAAATGTATAATTTTCATACTTCATCAAAAAGGAAATGACATTGCCCCCTTCGCCACATCCGAAGCAGTAAAACATCTGCTTATGTGGGGAAACCGAAAAGGACGGAGACTTTTCATTGTGAAACGGGCAAAGTCCAAAATAGGAACTTCCCTTCTTCTGAAGTTTCACATAGTCTCCAATGACATCCACAATATCATTTTCTGTTCGTACCTGTTCTATAATCTCATCTGAGTAAAACATTCTGGTCTTCTCCTACTATTACAATTTCCAAAACTTTGGAACAAAAATCTTCTCAAACTGAGCAACGGAATACTGGTCGCTCATGCCGGCAATATAGTCACAAACCACCTTTGCCTCTTTTTCTCCACGTTCCTTCATCAGATACTGGAATTCTGCCGGTAACTGATCCGTGTGCTCCAGATAATAAGTGTAGAGCTGAATCAACATCTCCTCCACCTTTACCTCTTCACTTTTCGCCAATGGATTTCGATATACATTTTCAAACATGTATGTTCGAAGCCCCATCATGGCCTGCTCCCCTTCCGGAGACATATATATATCATTCTGATTGATGCTGTTATTTACCACATCATGAATCAGAAAATCCAGACGATCTCTGGTTGAGTTTCCTAAAATATCTGTAAATTCCTTTGGAATATCTTCTTCGCTGATAATCTTTCCGCGGATGGCATCATCAATATCATGATTAATATATGCAATCTTATCCGACAGGCGGACAATCTTTCCTTCCAATGTGGACGGTTTTCCACTGGTTCGATGATTTACCATTCCATCCCGGACTTCCTTGGTCAGATTCAGGCCTTTTCCATCCTTCTCCAACAATTCCACCACGCGGATACTCTGCTCGTAGTGCTTGAAGCCGTATTCACAAACACTGTTCAGCGCCCGCTCTCCTGCATGGCCGAATGGGGTATGTCCCAAATCGTGTCCCAAGGCAATGGCCTCGGTCAAATCCTCGTTTAACCGCAGAGACTTTGCAATGGTTCTTGCAATCTGTGAGACTTCCAGCGTATGTGTCAATCTCGTTCGATAATGGTCTCCCATTGGTGCCAGAAAGACCTGGGTCTTATGCTTTAAGCGACGAAAGGCTTTACTATGAATAATCCGGTCTCTGTCACGTTGATATTCTGTTCGCATATCACTAGGTGCTTCTTCCCTGTCACGTCCCTGACAGTTTACACTAAGGGATGCATAAGGACTCAAAATCTGAACTTCTAACTGTTCATTTTGCTCTCTAATATTCATAGTACCCTCCTTTTACCCACAGATACGACAATTATACTATAAAAATCCGCTAAAAAAAAGTAATGCCTTTCATTCCTCAAAAACTTTTTTTCAAAAAATCATAAAAAACCTTCTTTTTTTGTTGACACAAGGCGGTAATTATGATAATATTCTTCTTGCGTTTGAAAACGTATGCGGAAGTGTCGGAACTGGCAGACGAGCAAGACTAAGGATCTTGTGAGCATTGCGCTCGTGTGGGTTCAAGTCCCATCTTCCGCATTTTTCTTTTTTATTGAAAGGAATATGCAGTTGTGGCGGAATTGGCATACGCGCATGATTCAGGTTCATGTCCGGGTAACTGGGTGAGGGTTCAAGTCCCTTCAACTGCACGAAAAAAGAGATTATGTGGTTTCACATAGTCTCTTTTTTCTTTTGCTTATATTCTCACGGTTCTCGCCTCGTAATTCAATGGATTACGGTCTTTATAATCAAACAAAATTCCTTGCGGCTCTTTCAGTCTTCCCTGCGCTATCAACAGTTCAATATCCCATACCGGGTAATCAAACACTTCCAGATGGGTCATCTTCCATAATTGTTTCCAATGATATTCCTGATACTGCGGCAGATATTCCCTCTGCTCCTCTTCTGTCTTATAAAATCCACTGGCGAAGGTGCGATACGCTTCTGTCGTTAAATCCTTGCAAAAGCCCGGTCTGCTCTTCACATTCTCCCGTAAATATAAATCATAGGTCAGCAATTCTTTATAAATGTCAGCATGCTCTGCATCATATTCCAAGGCAAAATTCAGCAACACCTGATACCGGTAAGACCTAGCAGGGCTCTGAAGAAAATACCCCTGCTCCTCGTAATATTTTGCCAATTGCTCAAACATGGCAAAAGGTGAATCAAAAGTCTTGACCAGAAACGGAAGAACATGCTCAAACTGATCACTGTTATAGTACAGTTCCACCATCTCTTCCACCTTTTTCAGGAAAAGCACCTCATCAAAAGAAAGCCAATTCGTATAAAGCACTTCATACGGTGGCTGAGAGCCATAACAGATACCAAACTCCCGGGCTCTTTGCTCCATTTCCGACCCTTTTAGCACTTTTAAGAACCCTAACTGTAATTGGTCCGGCTTCATTTCATAAACACGGTTAAAAGAGCGTTGAAAGCTCTCATAATCTTCATAAGGCAGCCCGGCAATCAAATCCAGATGCTGATGAATATTGCCCCCGGCACGAATTGCAGCCACAATTCCTTCCAGCCGTTCCACATTCATGGTTCGGTTAATTGCCCGAAGGGTCTCTTCATTCGTCGACTGAACCCCGATTTCCAACTGCGCCAATCCAGGCCGTAATTGATTTAACAGAGCAATTTCCTCATCATTCAGGATATCTGCCGAAACTTCAAAATGAAAATTCGTCACTCCATTGTCGTGTTCCAACAGGTACTTCCAGATTTCCATGGCATGCTGATGATTACAATTAAAGGTTCTATCCACGAACTTTACCTGCTTCACCTTTCGGTCTAAAAAGAACTGCAACTCTTTCTTTACCACATCAAGATTTCTTAAACGAACCTTTTTATCAATGGACGAAAGGCAATAGCTGCAACGATATGGACACCCACGACTGCTTTCATAATAGATAATCTTATTTTCAAACGGTTCCAGATCCCCGTACAAAAATGGAAGTTCTGTCAAATCCGTCAGTTCCCGTGGTTTCGTATAGCCCTCTTTCAGACATAGTCCTGCTACCTTAGAGAAATCCTTTTCCTCCAGATATTCCCGAACCGTTTCCCTGAAGGTCACTTCTCCCTCGCCAATCATCACACCGGTAACTTGCGGATACTGTTTCAAAAGTTTCTCTGCCCCATAGGTAACTTCCGGCCCCCCTAACCAGAGGTCTGTCTTAGGAAGCACTTTAGGAATCTCCGTTAACAACTCCTGAATCTCCTTCCAGTTCCAGATATAACACGAAAAAGCGATGGCATCCGGCTTTTTCTGATAAATGTCAGCTAAAATATCATTGACCTGCTGATTAATAGTATATTCTGCCAATTCGATATGTTTTTCCATTTCCTTTCCTGCAAATGCCCGAAGGCTGTAAATTGCCGGATTGGAATGAATATATTTCGCATTCAGTGCCACAAGTAAAAATTTCATTTCTTACCACCTTTAACTATCATCTGTTTCTGCTTTCGCAAAAATAACTCCGAAAAACAATGTTTCCAGAGTTATTTTATCATTAGAATCCTAATGGGATTATCGAATTATAATTCTTTAATCAATTCTTCCATCTCTTTACAATTCTTCTTGATTAAAATCATATTCGAAATATTAATAATCGAATGAATTATCATTACAAGTCCTACACAAACAATAATCGATAACGAAGCAATTTCAGGAACCATTGTAATATAGAATCCAATAATAATATCAATCCCACCAAAAACCAACATAATCAACCACGGAGTTCCTTCCACTTTTTTCATGGAAAGTGCAATTTTCGCATGATCCACACCGGTGATGACAACCCATACACCAATGACGATGGAAAGTAAAGTCATCAGGCTAACAGGATTCTTCAATAACAGCAATCCCAAAATAAAAGAAATCGCGCCCTGAACAGCTGCGTTATACGGTACATAGTATCCTCTGTTACCAATCGCAACAATCATCAGATCCAATCCATGTGCCAAAAGGTACACTCCAACAATCACACCAACGGTCACCAAAGACGTTCCAGGTCGAATTACCAGAATCAAACCAATAATCAGTCCAATCACAGAAAGTGCAATTCCAGAGTACGTAATTCGTTTAATAATTTGTTCCATAAAAGTACCTCCTTATTCTTTTTTTCCGAACCAAACTATGCACTTAAATTATAAATCACTCTTTAAATCGCGTCAAATAAAAAAAGAGAGAACCTTTTCCGCAAGCGGATGATTCTCTCTTTTTTATACGAATGATTTCCATTCCTCTATTTTAGTCTTATGCTAATTTTTCTTTTGCAACTTCTACTAATTTTGCAAATCCTTCAGCATCATTAACTGCCATTTCAGCTAACATCTTTCTGTTCATTTCAACACCAGCTAACTTTAATCCATACATGAACTTGCTGTATGAAAGTCCGTTAATTCTTGCTGCAGCATTGATACGAGCAATCCATAACTGTCTGAACTGTCTCTTTCTCTGCTTTCTACCAGCATATGAGCTTGTTAATGCTCTCATTACAGACTGTTTTGCTACTCTATACTGTTTTGATCTGGCACCTCTATAACCTTTAGCCAGTTTTAAAACTCTGTTATGTTTCTTTCTAGCGTTCATTCCGCCTTTTACTCTTGCCATTTCTATATCCTCCTAACTATTGATTATAAGTATGGTAAAATCTTCTTCATATTCTTTACATTTGAAGCATCAGTTGTTGTAGCTTTTCTAAGATTTCTCTTTCTCTTAGCTGTCTTCTTTGTTAAGATATGTGACTTATAAGCTTTATTTCTTTTAAGCTTTCCTGTACCTGTCTTTTTGAAACGTTTTGCAGCTGCTCTGCTTGTCTTAATTTTTGGCATGTTCTTTTCCTCCTTAAATATGCTTTAAAGCCTTAACGCTTTTTTTCTAAAAACATTGTCATGTTTCTGCCTTCTAATTTTGGTGCTTTCACAACGGTTGCAATATCTTCAAGCAACGTTGCAAAATCATCTAAAACATGTGCATTACTACTTACGTGAGCCATTTCACGACCTCTGAAACGCAATGTCACCTTAACTTTATCACCCTTAGTAATAAACTTTCTGGCATTGTTTGCTTTTGTCTTCAGGTCATTTGCCTCAACGTTTGGTGATAATCTGATTTCCTTTGTTTCAACAACATGCTGTTTTTTCTTTGCTTCTTTTTCTTTCTTCTGCATTTCATATCGATACTTACCGTAATCCATAATCTTGCATACCGGTGGCTGTGCCTTTGGTGCAACCTTGATTAAATCAAGTTCAGCCTCTTCAGCTAATCTCATAGCTTCCTTAGAAGACATAACGCCCAACTGTTGTCCTTCTGTTCCAATCACACGAACTTCTTTATCTCTGATCTGTCCGTTAATCATTAAATCGCTAATAGTAGTACACCTCCAAAATCATTAAGCTCGCCCATTCGGGCAAAGAAAAAAGATAGTCATAGACTATCCACACATTCTAAACAACCTCTATTTCTGAGATGTTAAAATATAAACCTCGAATCACTATCCTAAGTGTCTGGGTGAGAGCGGATACTCTACTTTCTTTTTTTAACCTTTAATACTATACAACGTATTTCCCCTTCTGTCAACTGTTTTGCACAATATATTTTCGAAGCACCAAATGAAGCATGGAAATATTCACCCATCCCAGAATCATTGGAACAATCACAACAATTCCCGGAATATAACGAATCATCACCCAAAACAGAATTCCATCCAATAACAACGTTGTCACTGTAATCCCCCAGTGTCTGGTTGCAATCAGGAATGAATTTTTCAATACATTCTTAGTGCTGTTTTCAAACATTGCGATATACGGAAACACATAAATCAATTCACTAAATACTAAAATCAATAAAAAGTAATAAACCGGAATCAGTCCTTCATACCATCCACCGTACTCATTTACCAGAGCGGAAATGAACTTCGAATCCATATACAAAATCATAATCAGGAACCCCAACGCCCCCCATACTTTGGTAGACTGTTTCCATTCTCTTTTCAGTATTTCAAAAAAACCTTTTGTATAATAACCCTCTTCGCCTCGTTTCATTCTGAGCAGCATTCCACAATAAGCAGTTGTTGCCGCTCCAAAAGTCACAATCGGAATACAACACACTGCCCAAAGAATTCCCAGATAAAAACGAAACCATATCCGACTCAAAAATTCCAGTACCATTCTGTCCTCCTAAAAAGAAACCTGTCAAAGTTCTTCTACTCTCTCAACATAATAAGAAGCCGGAAAACTCCGGCTCTCTTATTATATTTCAACTTTATATTCTATGCAAGCATCCTATTCCTTAACACCACCGGCTGTAATACTTCCGATAATGTATTTTGAACAGAAACAGAATACAATCATGATTGGCAATACGGAAATCGCCAGACACATATAAATTGCCCCCTGATTCTTTGCCACATCAAGCGCATCGTTCAGTGTCGTTACCATCAAAGGTAATGTAAACTTCTCCGGTGTCTTTAACATAATGAGTGGCATCAGGTAGTTGTTCCAGTTTGCAATAAACCCACCAATGGACATTGTTGCAATACCCGGAGCAATTAACGGCAATACGATTCTGTGGAAAATATAAAGTTCCTTGCCACCGTCAATTCTCGCAGCTTCCAATAAGGTTCTCGGTAAAATAGACAGGATATACTGTCTAAGGAAAAATACCGCTCCAGGTGCTGCAATTGCCGGTAAAATCAATGGCCAGTATGTATCATACATATCTAACGCACGTACCAACTGGAAAAATCCAATCAAGCTCAACTGACCCGGAATCATCATAAATACTACTGTGACTGAAAAAATAAGTTTGTTCCCTTTAAACTTATACACAGCTAATGCGTATGCAGTAATTGATGAAAAATATGCAGACAATATCGTTGCCGGCACTGCAACAATCACACTGTTCAACAAACCACGAAAGATATCTACATTTTTATGCAATCTATCCCAGTTTGCCTTAATTGTATCAATTCCTCCCGGAATAAATGTAAAGGAGGTCATAATGTCACGGCCTTCTCTGGTCGCATTAACAATCATCAATAAAAACGGTAATAAACATGCAGCGGCGAGAATCGTTAAACAAATATAAATGATTGCTCTCTTCACCCGAAATCCCGCGGATCTTTTATTCTTTTTCATTCCAGCTACTTCAATATTCTTTGCCATGCCTTAATCCTCCTTGTCTCTCATTAGTATGAACTGTATTATAGAGAATACTAAGATAATAAAGAACAGGATATATGCCGTAGCTGCCGCACGTCCCACATCCATTACCTGAATATCAAATCCGAACTTATACAGATACATGATAACCGTTCTTGTTGCTCGATAAGCCCCTCCATCACCGGCCTTAAACATCAACTGAGGTAAATCAAAGAGCTGTAATCCACCAATTAAGGATGTAACACCTACATACAACATAATCGGTTTTAACAACGGCAGTGTGATTTTTGTGAACATTTTCCAACGTCCCGCGCCATCAATTGCCGCAGCTTCATAATAGTCTGAATTAATACCCATCACACCTGCCATCAGCATAATGAATGAGTTACCAAACCACATCCACGTCTGAATCAAAGAAATAGACATTCTTGCTGATAATGGTTCTACCAACCACTTAAATCGGAATGTTCTTCCGATGATACTAGAAATAATCTGATTCACAGAACCATAATCTCCATCCAATAAAAACTTAAACAAGAATGCAATGGATGTTGCCGCAATGATATTCGGCAAATAATAAATCGCACGATAAATTCCAATTCCACGAACCTTATATTTGATATCACTAAAGATAATCGTCAGAAGAAACGCCAATCCCAACTGCAACACAATATTAACCAGCCAGATAATTGCGGTATTTCCCAATGAAGACCAAAAGATTTCATCGGTCAATACCATTTTATATTTATCCAATCCGACAAATTTAATATCCGTGTATAACGGTGTGCTTTCATAATTTAAAAAGCTTAGCCAAAACGACCGAAGTACCGGATAAATACTGAACACCAAAAAGGCAACTACATAAGGAAGCACAAATAAATACCCCATTTTTTCACGACGGTTTAATTTTGAACGTTTTCCAAGCTGAATCTCTTTTAATTCACCTGCCGTTTCGATGGTCACTGATTTTAATGGTTTTTGTTTTTCTTTTTTAGCCTTTGCCATCTTTTTCCTTCCTTTCAAGAAAAAGGGCGAAGGGACAAATCCCCTTCACCCCTGATATTTCTTTCTTATAACACAGATTATTCTTCAACCTTTAAATCCGGATATAATGATTTAACTTCTTTATAGAAATCTGCAATCGCTGTGTCTTTGTCTTTCTGTTCTGTCTTAATTGCTGTAGTTGCATCACCCCAAGCCTTTCCAATTACGTCATCGTACTTAGTAACCTTAGAGTAGTCAATTCCTGCAGCCTGTTCCTGCCAGAATTTGTATAACTTCTGTCCACCGTAAATTGGGTTTTCATCATCTGCGTGTTTTTCAAGAGCAGAGATTAATGAAACAGTATCACCCTGTGATGTTTCAATCCACCAATCAGCTGTATCTTCGTTTAATGTACAATACTTGATGAAGTCCCAAGCAAAATCTTTCTTCTGGCTTAATTCGCTGATACCAATGTATGTACCACCACCGAATCCATAAGAAGGTCCGGAACAAACACCAAACTTACCAGAGTTATCACCTACGTTATCTCTCATAGAAAGAACACCCCAAGCTGGAAGTCCGTAAGCGAATACTTCTGTCTTTTCTTTAATATCTTTTGTAGCTTCAGCAAACTTTTCAGCATCCCAAACGTCACCTTCTTCAGCTACACCATTCTGTGTTTCCTTTGTTAAAAGTGGGATTTCTCCACTCATAGCCTGGAACCAAGGTGCTGTCCACTGATTAGCAAATGCTGTGTAGTCTTTCTGATAAAGCTTAACACAAAGATCCATGTAATCTTTTCTGCACTGAGCTACATTTAATTTTCCATCTACTACCCAAGCTTCGTTTCCTGAGAAGTACTGTAATTCTCCATCTGAAGCAAAGATCTTGTATCCTGCATCCTGTAACTTCTGTGCTGTTGCTAAAATTGTGTCATAATCTTTGAAGAGTTTTCCAACTTCTTCAGGATCTTCCGTTCCGAATACCTTCTTTGCAATATCTCTTCTATAGTAGAATCCTGCAGGTGTAATCTGATAACTAATCGCTCTCTGCACGCCTTTTTCATCCTGTCCAGCCTGCCATACATAATCAACAATCTTTCCATCATATTCACTTGCACCTAATTTTGACAAGTCAGCAAAATAATGCTTTTCGTACATACTCTGAAGCATCTGTGGTTCACCAACAATAATATCCGGTTCAACTTCGCCGGCATCCAGTGCCGTACCAACTTTCTTCAAGTAATCTTCTGGAGCAATTTTAAGGAATTCAATCTTTTTACCCGGATGATCCTTTTCATACTTCTCACCGAACTGCTTTAAGTCGTCCGCCAAGCTCCATACTACTAATTTGTTCTTGTCAACTTTCTTTGTTGAACCTGATGATCCACAGCCTACAAGTCCGGCTACCATTGCACCAACAAGTCCAAGTGTCATGAGTTTTTTTAATCTCATAGTTCTCCTCCTTTTTTTCTGAACATATATTTTTTTCCGTTCAGTCCTCGAGGATTATTATATAATAAAACCGATTCGTATTTAAGTTACTCTTTTACAATATGGTGCATTTTTTTTATTACTCACGTCGTTTTTTGTCTATTTTGCATAAAAAAGCGTTTTTATCACTTTTTCGTCAAGATTTAAAACACGTAATCAATTCCTTGCAAAAACGCCTTGAAATCTCGCATAAAAATTGATATAATATCTCAGGTAATTCGGTGCGTGGCTCAGTTTGGTAGAGCGCTGCGTTCGGGACGCAGAGGTCGCAGGTTCGAATCCTGTCGCACCGACGAATAACGGAGGTTTGGTACATTCCAAACCTCCGCTTTTTTTCCAAAACTACTCTTCCATTAACACTGAAAGCTTCCACACATGGTCTGACTCTCATGCTTTGCACCATTTCCCTGAATGGTAATCTTTTTCGCATGGCACATTTTATTATCATTAAACACACACTTCGCTGCGTTACACCCCACCTTTAAACTTTTTTCCGGCGAGTCATCACAATGACAGGCTTTTGCAGTGTGCTGGTCCAATCGTTCCTTAAAGCTTCCACAAAAAGTAGCTTCCTCTACAGCTGCTTCTTCGCCGCCTACCTTAATTCCCTCCAAACAACATTTTAACTCTTTATTAAAATAGCAATTCTTCACATTACAATTTAACTTTGTCATAAAAAACACCCCACAAATATTATTTCGATACTTCGATAATAATATTGTGAGGCATTTCCTATTTTTTATTCTTTTTTATTTTTCCTGTTCCTGAACAACCTGTCTGATTTCCTTTGTCTGGATTTCTTTGACAATCTGTTCTAAGAATTCTGACAACGGTTTCACACCTTCATCGCCTGCGAAGCGGCTACGCACGGAAACTGTTCCGTCTTCTTCTTCCTGCTGACCTACAACCAGCATATATGGAAGTTTATCAAGACGTGCTTCACGAATCTTATAACCAATCTTTTCAGAACGATTATCCACAGTTACATCCACACCATGGTTCTTTAATTCCTTTGCTACGCTTTCTGCGTATTCCTGATATTTTTCGGAAATCGGAAGAACACGAACCTGTTCCGGACACATCCATGTTGGGAACTTGCCGGCATATTTTTCAATCAACCATGCCAGTGTTCTTTCATAACATCCCATAGATGTTCTATGGATAATGTATGGACGCTGCTTGTCACCATTTTCATCAATGTAGTACATATCAAACTGCTCTGCAATTAAAGCATCCCACTGAATTGTAATCATGGTATCTTCTTTTCCATATACATTCTTAGCATTGATATCTACCTTTGGTCCATAGAATGCAGCTTCTCCCACATCCTCCACGAAATCAATGTTCAATTCTGTTAAGATATTTCTGATATGCTGTTCTGTTTCTTCCCAAACTTCCGGTGTTCCAATATACTTTTCAGTATTTTCCGGATCCCATTTAGAAAGATGGTATGTAACATCTTCTTCTACACCTAAAGTTTCTAAACAGTATTTTGCTAACGCTAAACAGCTCTTAAATTCTTCCACCATCTGATCCGGTCTAACCACAAGATGTCCTTCTGTGATTGTGAACTGACGAACTCTTGTAAGTCCGTGCATTTCACCGGAATCTTCGTTTCTGAACAATGTTGATGTTTCACTGTATCTGCAAGGTAAATCTCTGTAAGACTTCTGACTGTTCTTATAAACGTAATACTGGAACGGACAAGTCATTGGACGAAGTGCCATCACTTCTTTATCCTTTTCTTCATCCCCTAAAACAAACATTCCTTCTTTATAATGTCCCCAGTGACCGGAAATCTTATATAAATCAGATTTTGCCATTAACGGAGTTTTTGTTCTTGTATAACCCCATTCATTATCTTCCAAATCTTCAATCCATCTCTGGAGTTTCATGAGCATCTTTGTTCCCTTTGGAAGCATCAATGGAAGTCCCTGTCCGATGACATCAACGGTTGTGAACAGTTCCATTTCACGACCAAGCTTATTATGGTCTCTGTTCTTTGCTTCTTCCAAAGATTCCAGATATGCATTTAAATCATCTTTCTTATCGAATGCTGTTCCGTAAATTCTCTGAAGTCTTGCTTTATTAGAGTCACCTCTCCAATATGCCATGGAAGATGAAATTAACTTAAACGCCTTAATTCCTTTTGTGCTCATTAAATGTGGTCCTGCACAAAGGTCCACAAATTCACCCTGGCTATAGAACGAAATAATGGATCCTTCCGGTAAGTCCTTAATTAATTCTACCTTATATGGTTCATTACGATCTTCCATATACTTAATCGCATCTTCTCTTGGAAGTGTGAATTTCTCAAGCTTTGCACCCTGCTTGATAATCTTCTTCATTTCTGCTTCAATTTTATCCAAATCCTCTCTTGAGAAAGGTTCATGTTCAAAATCATAGTAGAAACCTGTATCAATCGAAGGTCCGATCGCAAGTTTTGCATCCGGATAAAGATTCTTCACTGCTTCTGCCAAAACATGAGATGTGGTATGACGATAGGCAGCTTTTCCAGCTTCATCATTGAATGTCAAAATATTCAATGTACAATCCTTATCAATTGTTGTACGTAAATCAACAACCTCTCCGTCTACTTCTCCTGCACATGCAGCTCTTCCGAGCCCACCCGCAATATCAAATGCAATGTCGTTTACAGACATTGGTTCTGCGTACTCTTTTACAGAGCCATCTTTCAATGTGATTTTCATTTGTCAAACCATCCTTTCTTTTTCTTTCCGGGGCTTTTCAACAAAAGAAAAGCCCCTGCTTATGTTTCCATAAACAGGGACGTACTATACGCGGTTCCACCCTGATTGCACTACATAACTGTAATGCCTCTCATTATGATGATAACGGAATCACCGGGCTTGATTAGAGCCACTCAGAGGTAGTTTTCAGTTATTCTTCCGTAAGGCACTCTCAGCAACGGCCTCTCTCTGTGACCATCCAAATAACTTACTCGTCTCGTCAACGCTTTATAATAAACCTTATTATAACATTCTTATGTTCTATGTCAATGATTGTTTTTATTTTAACGCACCATAGAATTCATGTGTCCAGAATGTATCTACATATGTAGCACCGGTATCCTTATGAGTAAACTTCGCTGCTCTATAATATCCGATTCCAACATTCGTGTAATCTCTGCATAACATATTATCTCTATGTGGCTTATCAGCCCATAAATTATCAAAAGCAACCTTTGCCACATCACTTAATGAATCTGATACATCACTAGAATGAACTACATTTTCACCAATGTGATAGCGCTTAGCAAACGGATAACCTGCCTCTTTAAATGCTGTGGAATATCTCTTTCCGTTCGGTCTTGTATGTGAGAAGTTTGAATCAGTCTTTACAGCCAATCCATTATTTGTAGTAGCTGTCACATCATTAGGAATCACTTCCATAACTCTCGTTCTAGCAATATCATTTAATAAACCGTCCATCTTTAATGGTGCAATCTTATTTTTAATTCTAGCATCATTTAATACCTGAAGATGCTTATAGATATTCATTTCTGTATCAATCTGTTCGGCCGCATTTTCAACAGAGCCAGGTGTCTTATCTGTTACTGTCTTATCTAAGTCTGTAATCTTAACAGAACACTTATAAGACTTTCCAGCCACCTTTGCAGTAACTTTACATTTTCCTGCCTTAACCGGAGCAACAACACCATTCTGGGTTACTGTTGCAACAGATGAATCAGAACTGCTCCATGTCACAGTCTTATTCTTCGGAGCATTAAACAGATTCAACTTAAGTGAATTCTTCTTCACAAGAGAAATTACAGCATTTCCCTGCTTATCCATTTCAACACCGGAAACATCTAACTTCAAGCTGGATAAATCCAATGTGGTAGCTGTATATTTCTTTGTGTTTTTCTTAGGATAACCTTTTACAGTAATCTTACAAGAATATTTCTTTCCTGCATTTTTTGCTGTAATAGTACATTTACCATCAGAAACTGATGTCACTTTACCTTTACTGCTAACCTTTGCAACTTTCTTATTAGAACTACTCCATTTTACTTTTCCGGAACTATTCATCAATTTCAATTTAACGGAGTATTTTCCAGTAATCTTATAGCTGGAATAATTCAATCTTGTGCTCGCCGCATTTACGCTCTGTCCTAACGACACCATCAGTCCCAAGCATAACAGAACTGAAAAAATAACACTTATAACTCTTTTTTTCATAACAACATTTCCTTTCTTTTAAAATTCGTCCCAAAACTCTATTTCATTATACCACACATGTTCAAGTTTGTAAGTCCGTTTTTTTCGATTTATTCCGGAATTTTGTAACTCTGTTTTACTGAGGCATGATCATAAACAAAATTAGCAGCTTTTTCTAAAATAATTGCCCTCTTAATTTCAGACTCTTCATAGTTTTCTTTCATTTCTTCCACACTCTCATATCCATAATCCTCATAGGATTTTTCCCACCATTCATTCATTTCACTTTCAGAAATATTTAGAAGATCTTCCTTGAATGCAATATACCAGGATGCCATTTCAGAGATCAATTCGCTCTCGTACTCTTTTTCCATATCCTTTTCCGTCATCTGCATCACTTCCAGATAATCATTTAATTCCATTCCCCACTCAGAAGCAGCATAATTGTAATCTGCATCTACCTCCTCAATAATTCTGGCATATGCATCTTCCGGATATTTTTTCAGGACACTACCATCCACAATCTGCTTCCACAAGTCAGAAATCGCTTCGTTTTTCAGTTCTTCTTTTACATAGTCATAATAATCTTTTGTAGTTGTCCAGCCATAGTCTTCTGAGAATTCTTCTTTGACCCAATCATCTGTAATCTTCTCAACTTTTTTTTCAGAAACAGAAACCACTTTTACATTAAAGGTGACTTTTTTTCCGGAATAATCTTTTCCCTCTTCAGAAATTTCTGCCGCGTCAATTCCTTCTACATTTTCAATCACATCACCTTCAGATTTTCCTTTTACCAAATCCGAAATTGGCTGAAACGGTCCATCCGTTTCCTCACCAACGGTAATTTCCTGTTCTTTCAACGTGATGTCCGCTTCTTTTTTCCCGTCCACATATCCAGTCAGATTAAATTCTACCTGATCCGTATCTTTTGCCGCACGTTCAACATTTTCATAGGAGACCGTATCTCCTTCAATGTATTCATCAAGCATCTCCTGCGTAATTTCACATTTTAACCCTTTGTACTTAGCAAGTTCCAGATAGTTCTTTGTAAAATCTTCTTCATTTTTTGCCCCATATTCATTCTTTGCAAACTTCTTATCCTGCTGTTTTTTTACATGAACAACCTTATTATAGTAAACCACTCCACCGAATGCAGCGAAGATAAGAACAACTACCAATGAGTATATCAACGTGGAAAGATTTTTCTTTTTCGGTTGTGTATCATTTTCAGCCGGTTCCACTTCCACTGTTTTTTCTTCTACAACGTTTTCATCTACTCTCTTTTCTTCCATATTGTCCTCTTCCTTTTCCGTATTATTAACAGTTTCTTCCCACTCCAGACAACGACACAACGTTCCGTCATTTAATCAACAAAAAATGAGAAGAATCCTGTCAGACCCTTCCCATTTTATCATATTTCATCCAATAAATATATAAATTTATAAAGATTTTAGTTATCTCTTGTGTAGTTTGGAGCTTCCTTTGTGATGTGGATGTCATGCGGATGACTTTCCTTTAAGGATGCAGCAGAAATCTTAACGAACTGTCCTGTCGACTTCAATGTTTCAATATCCTTTGCTCCACAATATCCCATACCGGAACGAAGACCACCCATTAACTGGAATACAGTATCTTCGATGCTTCCCTTATATGCTACTCGTCCTTCAACACCTTCCGGAACAAGTTTCTTTGCATTAGTCTGGAAGTATCTGTCCTTGCTTCCGTTTTCCATCGCTGCGATAGATCCCATACCACGGTATACTTTATATTTTCTTCCCTGGAAGATTTCAAATTCACCAGGTGCTTCATCACAACCTGCGAACATGGATCCCATCATACATACGCTACCACCTGCAGCGATTGCCTTAACGATATCACCTGAGTACTTAATACCACCATCAGCGATAATTGGAACACCATATTCCTTAGCCACTTCATAACAATCCATGATTGCTGATACCTGTGGAACACCAATTCCGGCAACCACACGGGTCGTACAAATAGAACCAGGTCCGATACCAACCTTAACTGCATCTGCTCCGGCTTCAATTAAATCTCTGGTAGCTGCTCCTGTAGCAACATTACCTGCGATTACCTGAAGATCTGGATATTCAGCCTTAATCATCTTTAATGTATTGAAAATATTTGCAGAATGTCCGTGTGCGGAATCGATAACGATAACGTCAACCTTAGCTTCTACTAATGCTTTTACACGGTCCATAACGTTTGCAGTGATACCAACTGCAGCACCACAGAGAAGTCTTCCCTGTTCATCCTTTGCAGACAATGGATATTTAATCTGCTTTTCAATATCTTTAATTGTAATTAATCCTTTTAAATTAAAGTCATCATCAACGATTGGAAGTTTTTCCTTACGGGATTCTGCCAAGATAGCTTTCGCTTCTTCTAATGTTACACCTTCTTTCGCTGTAACCAATCCCTCAGAAGTCATGGATTCCTTAATTAATTTTGTTCCATCTGTTTCGAACTTCAAGTCACGGTTTGTAATAATACCAACCAACTTCTTTCCTACTACAATAGGAACACCGGAAATTCTGAATTTTGCCATAAGATCATTAGCATCATTTAATGTATGCTCCGGAGATAAATAGAACGGATCAGTGATAACACCATTTTCAGAACGTTTAACCTTATCAACTTCGTCTGCCTGCTGTTCAATGGACATATTCTTATGAATAATACCAATTCCACCCTGTCTTGCCATCGCAATTGCCATGCGATATTCTGTAACTGTATCCATACCGGCGCTCATCATCGGAATGTTTAATTTGATTTTCTTAGTTAAATTCGTAGATAAATCTACCAAATTCGGTGTCACTTCAGAATACTGTGGCACTAATAAAACATCATCAAATGTAATTCCTTCACCAATAATCTTTCCCATCAGTCATTTCCTCTCTTTCTCATATTTGTATAATGTAAAAGATACTAACAAAAAAAATATTCCTTGTCAATGAATCTTTTATCATTTTTTCAACATATTTCTTTTTTCAACTTCTGTTACATTGAAAACGCGGTATAGTCAATCACTATACCGCTCTTTCTTATCCATTTTTCTTAACAATACTCGGGCGTACATGATACATTGCATCAATCATTTTTTCAGTTGGTTCAAATAAGAATTTTGTCTGACCATCCTTATCATTATAGATAATTGCGTAGACCTCTTCTCTTTTTGATCCTGAAGAGTAATCCTTTGTAAAAGGAACACTTCTTCCCTGCACTTCCCCTGAGTTTGCCGGAGCAATCAGCTCCGCATTTTTTAATTCAATTTCTGTTATATGTTTTCTTTTTCTCTGTCCAAGAATCTTTTCAATGGTTAATTCTCCATTTACAAGAGAATATTCATATTCCACACTGGTGTAAATAAATGCCAGATAGCATACATAAATCATCAATGCGGTCAATGTGATTCCCACCATTCCCAGAGCCGCTGTTCCCACAAAGAAAACCAACAGTGTCAGGAAGATTGCACCCATACGGATTGCAAATCCTGTTATATCCATTCTTCTTTTTACAATATGTTCAACAAATACTTCACCCATGTTCATTCTCCAAGTTATTCAACGGATATAATATAATAGTAAATCGGCTGTCCGCCAGGATATACTTCCACTTCTACATCCGGCAATGCCTCTGAAATCTTATCGGATAATGCATTGGCATCATCTTCCGTCACTTCAGCACCAAAATAGATACTTACAATTTCAGAATCCTCATCCTGCATTTCCTTAACCATTTCAACCGCTGTCGCGTCAATATCCTCTCCTACAGAAAGAATTCCGCTATCGCCGATTCCCATGATATTTCCTTCTTTGATTTCCTTATCATCAATCACCGTATCACGAACTGCATAAGTTAATTCTCCGGTCTTGATGTAAGACATGCTTTCAATCATTGCCTCCTTATTTTCTTCAGCTGTGTTATCCGGAATAAATCCAATCATAGCTGCAATTCCCTGAGGAATTGTCTTGGAAGGAATTACAACAACATTCTTATCTTCTACAAGGCTTTCTGCCTGCTGTGCTGCAAGAATGATGTTCTTGTTATTCGGCAATACATAAACATTGTCTGCATTAATCTTATCTACAGCATTCAGAATATCTTCCGTACTAGGATTCATAGTCTGTCCACCGGAAATAATTTCATCAACATTTAATCCTTTGAAGATTTCATCTAAACCTTCTCCTACGGAAACTGCAATAAATCCATAAGCTTTTCTTGGTTCGTTAGCTTTTTTCTGTGCTTCTTCAGCCTTCTGCTGTTCCGCCATCTTTTCCGCATTCTTAATCAGTCTTTCATGATGTTCTTCACGCATGTTATCGACTTTCATACGAGAAAGGGAACCGTAAGTCAGCGCTTTTGTAAACGCTTCACCCGGCTGGTTTGTATGCACATGGACCTTTACAATTTCATCATCGGCAACCAATACAATAGAATCACCGATAGACTCTAAAAAGGCCTTAAATTTCGATTCTTCATCATCGGACAACGGATTTGTCAGGTTAATGATAAACTCTGTACAATATCCAAATTTGATATCTGCTTCATCCATTGGAAGATCCTCTGTTGAAACAGATACGGATGGAGTGGATACTCCTTCGATTGTGTAGTCAATTTCTTTTCCAAGTAATGCATCATACGCACCCTTAAGAACAGTCATTAATCCCTGTCCACCGGAATCCACTACACCAGCTTGTTTTAATACAGGAAGCATTTCCGGAGTCTGGCTTAATACATAATCACCATGCTTAATGATTTCATCAATCACGTATACTAAGTCATCGCTCTCTGAAAAAAGTTCACAAGCCTTATCTGACATTCCCTTGGCAACAGTAAGAATGGTACCTTCCTTAGGCTTCATAACAGCCTTATATGCAGTTTCTACTGCACGTACACATGCCTTAGACAATACTTCTACATCAATCTCGTCACATTCCTTAATTTCACGGGTAAACCCTCTGAAAAGCTGTGACAGGATAACACCGGAATTTCCACGGGCACCTCTTAAGGAACCGGAAGAAATTGCCTTTGCAATCGTCTCCATGGTAGGATTTGTAATTCCACCAACTTCCTTTGCCGCTGACATAATTGTCATTGTCATATTCGTACCTGTATCACCATCCGGTACAGGGAATACATTTAATTCGTTAATCCATTCTTTCTTTGCTTCCAGATTCTTCGCTCCGGCAATAAACATCTTCTGTAATACTTCCGCATTAATACTCTTAATTTCCAAAATATTTTCCTCCTTGGGCAGAACAATTAGTCAATGACTCTTACGCCTTCAACGTAAACATTAACTTTCTTTACTGTCATACCCGTAAATTCTTCTACCTTGTATTTCACACTTGAGATAATGTTATCTGCAATTGTTTCAATATTTACTCCATAAGAAATAATGATATGAAAATCAATGGTAATTTCATTATTCTCATCTATGTCTACATTAATTCCTTTGGTTGAGCTATCTTTCTTTAACAGTTTTACAAGACCATCTTTTACACTGACCATAGCCATACCTACGATTCCAAAACATTCATAAGCGGTCTCACCTGCGTATTTTGCAATTACTTCAGGGCTAACCAGAATCTGTCCTAAATCTGTATTCATCTTACCTTTCATATCGTATCCTCCTATTTAAGAACAATAATTCTTTTCGATTATACTATCTTTTCCTTAAAAAGAAAAGCACTTTCGGCGCATTAGATAGACACAACTAACTCCCCCCTGTCCATATAAAGTAAAAACTCATCACAAACGTGACGAGTTTTTATTTCATGCATATGGAACGTTGAGAAACACGCACAGCGAGTAACTCGCGTAAATTATGCTCTTTCTACTTTTCCTGATCTTAAACAAGAAGTGCAAACATACATTTTCTTGCTTCCGCCTTCAGTTTTCACTTTAACGGACTTAATATTAGATTTCCACATTTTGTTGGACTTTCTGTGTGAATGACTCACAGCATTTCCAAAATGAGCACCCTTACCGCAAACACTACATTTAGCCATAATAGCACCTCCTTTTATAAATTCGGTCTAACTTCATCTCAGACCTGACACAAAGGACATTCTAACAGAATGCCAGACAAATTGCAAGTACTTTTTTTCGAAAACAGTTCAGCCATTCCCGAAAAAAATACAAATCTGCTGCTCGCAGCAAGATTTGTACTTTTTTAAGGGAAAATGCGCGAAGCGCCAACGAATGAGTAAAATATCATTTGCGAAGCAAATGCAATGACTTTGTCATTGTATTTTACGAATTCGTTGTTGGCTGAACTGTCCCTCCTGTTGTCATTTAACTATGTTTCTTCTTACTTGATTTTCCTTTTTTCTTCCAAATAGCTGTTAATTCAACATACGCTTCCTCTGCCATCATCCCTTTCAGTCGTGTTTTCTTCGTCACTCTCTTCCCATCACATTTCCAACCAATAAGTTTGTATCCTTTTTTCTTAGTTTTTTCTTTTGGAAGAATATTCTTCGTTCCATAAAGAACATCTTTTCTAGCCAATAATTTCGTTCCACCCCTCGTATTATAAACAATGGTATCCTTTGATTTCTGGTACCTTGCGTATGCGATAGGAATATTTGACGTAGAATCTCCACGAAATTGGCTCTGATACAATTTATCATACGAAAATGTATCCGTTATCTGTTCCCCTCCATGTTTTGCTGTATACCATCCCACAAAAGTATATCCAAGAATATATCCTTGACTAAACTTCGGAATAAATTTCGTCTGATTCCATATAACCCTCTTTGATGCACTATATTTCGGTGCATTTTTAAGTCTCTTTTTCTGCTTTGAAGATAAATTAGAATCATATTTTAACTGATAACCACTTTTTGCCTTCCACACTGCTGTAAGTGTCACCCGGGTCGGTTCACTATTCCTAAATATATCACCATAGGATAATTTCGAATTGTTAGACGCATTAACAACTATTCCCGCTGAAGATTTCCATCCGGAAAGCGTATAGCCCAATTTACTCACCTGTGTGTTAGGCAATATATTTTTCGTCCACCAGTCCACATTCTTCGCAGCCGGTTTCGGACTTCCACCCGCCGAATTATAATTCACCTGATAGTTCTTTTTCTTCCACTTTGCGTATAACGTAAAATTGCTCAGAATTTCATTTTCAAAGACCCACTTACTTTGTTCCATACATTCAGGAGTTGTATACCACCCAAGAAATTCATATCCATTTCTTACAGGTGCTTCAGGTTCAATATCTGTGTTTCCACTTTCAATGAATTGCGGAAGAATTTCGTTTCCACCTTGCGAGTCATATTCCTCTCTTTTCCCATCTTTAATATTAAGAGTAACATCAAACGAATCAACATCTGTCACTTTTGTTGATGAAACATCAATCTTATAATTGTATGTTATTTTTTGCATTTTATCTGAGCAAAAAACGATTCCCACAGACTCATCATATCCCGAATTAATGTTATCACCATACGCTCCATCAATCTTTAAATTTGAAATTTTATCTAAAATAATCCTCAAATCAAAATCCTGTAGTTTACAGAAATACTTATTACCTTCTTCAAATTCATAAGCATTGATTTTTTGCCAATAACATTCTAATTTGGATAATTCCTTATTATGCCTCAAATCAACGGCTAAAATTCCACATCCAGAAAAATCCAATTCCTTTAACTCAGGACAATTGCTTACATCCAACGTTCTCAGTTCGTTAAACGGACAATACAGTTTCTGCAATTTGGGATTGTTTGATACATCCAGTTCTTTAATATTGGTACTTCCACAATATAACTCTCTCAATTTTGGAAAAGCTTCAATTCCTTTTACACTCGCAACATTTTTATTTATTTCTGGTGCAAGATATCTCACCTGGTCGCATTCTGCTTCAGATAGCATCCCATCCTGATTTAAATCAAATGGATAACTTTGATATTTTCCGGACTTGAATTCCTCATGTGCAATATACTGCAAAAACACATTATCCGGAAACACCAGTTTCCCCTTCGCATCTTTACCTGTCGCTAAGGAAATTGGATATGTAATATTCGCATTCGTAATTATCGGTTCTGAATATGCGCTGACTTTTCTTTCATTAGGTACCATTGTAAGCACAAGCGACAATGTCATTATAATTGTAACTAATTTTTTTATCATTCTTCTACTCTCTATTCTTTTTAGTGCAAGTTTAACAAAACCCCTTTATAGGTTTTGTTAAACAGTTAATAAGTTACATATATATTCAAACTAGAACTTTTTGGATATGAAGCGACTTAATCGAGTCCATTTCTGATGTTTTGGGGGGCAATAAATAAGACGTCTTCTTTTTTGATTTATAAAGGCCTTATATTTCTCCCAAATTCACCTACAGTAACTAACCTCTCATGTCTCCTATATTTTTAATTTATCATTACCAAAGTTTATGAATAACCGCACTTTTGTCACAGACTAAATCATCAAATTTGTTGGATAAGTAAATTTCTACATTTGGATTATCCTCACACTCTAAACAATCAACTTTCTTACTGCCTGATAAATCAATTACTTTCAACTTGTTATTCGAGCATAATAACATTTCCAAATTCTTATGGTTTTTAGCAACTATTTCCGCCAAGTTGTTATTATAACAACTAACTCTTTTCAAAGACTCTGCCGGAGAGAAGTCAATGGTTCCACCATACCCATTATATGAAATATCTAATCTTACCAATTTTTTTAATTTTGAAAAATCCATTGCTTTTATTCTATTGTTCGGTAAATATAGTCGTTCAACATTATTATTTTGAGCTACTGACAGACTATTTAATCCCCCATCACTCCAATTAATCTTTTTAACAGATTCTAATCCTTCCAGCGACAATTCTTTCACATTGATATTTTTCCATCCAACCAAAACTTCAAGCTTCGGAAGATTGTTAAGGTTCAAATCTACCATTTTTTTGCATTCTTCTATATCTAAACATTTCAATTCCTTATAATCCGTAAAACTTAATTCTTCAAATTTACATTTTCTTAAATCAATTAATTTCAGTTTACTTTTATTTTTGATTTCAAGATTATTTGCACCACTTACATATATTTCGGTCAAAGAATCAGTATTATCAATTATAACATTCTTTGTTCTAACTTTATAAAAAAACGCCTTTCTGATTTTCCGTGTTTTAACAACACTATTATCCAACCCTGTAAGTTTCAATTCTTTAAGTTTTTTACACTGCCTTGCACTTTTCCAAACATTCTTTTTTATACTTAGATTCAAATATTTTATTTTGTTCCTTTTGTAAAAACGGACTCCTTTCGCTTTGGGCATTGATATCGTTACAGAATTTAATTTTTTATTTTTTCTTAAGTCTATCGATTTGTTTTTCTTCGAGACAATTTCTATTTTTTTTAAATTTTTTAAGTTTCTGATTTCATCCAAATTTTTTATAGCTTTTGCCTCTACCTTTAATGAAGTTAAATATTTCATTTTTTTAATATTTTTTAGATTAATAGTCTTATTTGAATTAATTTCAAGCGTCTTGATTCTTTTTATTTCTTTTGTAGAAAGATAACCATCACAATTTCTATCGTATTTTTTAACGCTTTTTAAAAGCGATTTGTCATATTTCATCCCAACGGAAGTCCTACTTTCTGCATCTACCTTTATTGTCGAAATAAACATACTTAAAACAATTAGCGAAACAATGCATTTTTTTAAATATTTTTTCATTTTTTCTTTCCTTTCGTTTTCTTTGAACTGTTCTTTTCTTTAGTTTTTACCTTTTTCTTATTTTTTGTCATCAGTTTTTTATCAATCATATACTTATATTTTTTTACCTTGTTTCCATAGTATACCTTCACACATATCTTGGTTTTCTTTTTTCCATTTCTCCTAATCTTATAATCACATCCCGAAGATTCTAGCATTTTCTTGTTACAAAACACCAGATATCCGAATCTTTTTTGTTTTTTAATATTAATACAAACATATTTTTTTTCATACTTCAATTTTATATATGGTTTTTCAAAATTGGACTTGCACGTAGCATTTAACCGTGAATTTTGACATTTTGGCAATATTTTTTTAACATTCAAAGAAAAATTTTTTAATTTCAATTTTTTATTACCTTTTATAGAATATAAATAGGAAAACCATTTTTTTCCATATTCAAAGTCATTTATCACTCTCTGAGCCATTTTCTGAGCCAATTTGTACATCGGTGCTAACTTCTTTTGATCATCAGCACAAATATAATATTTTTTAATATATGAAAAATATTTCCTATCTCTTTTGGGAATGTTTTTTATTGCAGCTCTATTTATAATTCCCTTGCCTGAATCTTTTTTTTCATGAACTATATGAATCCATGTATTTCCATACTGTTTTGATGTTTTTCGACACACACTATGTGAAAAAGTATCAGTCGCATTATGTAATGCAACCCCTAACAAAGCATATCGTTGCATAATTAAATCTTCTTCTGTGGGATTTTCATACTCAATTTCGCAATACTCAAATACTTTTTCCATTAAATTATTTTCTTTAAATTCATCTTTTATATCTTTATATATTTCTTTAGGGTACGCTACTCCGCCTTTAATCAACATCTTTTTTGTCGGGTAGACTATTTTTTTACCTTTTTTGCTATTCCTCTTATAGTTTTTTGCCAAGCATAACAGATAATGAGTGCTCACAAAGTAAGTTCCTCTTCCATGAAAAAACGGTGCTCGCATTCCATCTATTTTATCAGGACAAACAGCACCATCCTTTACAACATCTATGTACTTTTGTTCAATTCCCTTTACCGCATTTTCATGTTGCTGCCGGTGCCATAATCCATTCACATAGTTTACGTCTGTATGTTCTTCAACCTTTTTCAAATTTTCCGGAAGTTGCTCCTGTGCTTCAGCAATTGCCTTACTATCAGACATTCCTTGTTTCTTATATTCATTATACTGTTTTTCCATTATATTGTAATCATCTTCTGCTTCCGCGTAATCCAATAAGCCGTTTCCACATTCTTCCCCATCTAAAACATCTTCATTAGCACTTTTTAACAATAACGCTTTAATAAAATCATTTGACTTATTTGGATTCTTCCCCCATAAAACAGCGGCAACACCTGTAACCTGCGCAGCTGCAATGCTTGTACCATCACACACACAGACACCTCCAAACGCTCCATCTGCTAAAATCTGATCTCCTGGTGCAACAATATCTAGTTCTTCACCCGTCGGACTAAATTCAGTTGTATGGTTAACTGTATTTGTCGCTCCGACAGAAATAACATTCTGAAAAGCTGCTGGATACTCAATTGATGATTCTCCTTCACCTGCATATCCATCGTTTCCTGCCGATGCTACAATCAAAATCCCTGACTTATGTGCACGGTCAATAGCCTCTTTTAAATCTTTCGAATACTTCTTTGTTCCGAAACTGATATGAATAATATTCACTTTTTTACTAATCGCCCAATCAATCGCTCGTACTACTCTATCAACTGGCGCATTATTATCATCATCCAATATTCTTGCAATATATAAATCAACATTAGCTGCAATTCCAGTTATTCGATACTCACTTTCATTTGCGCATATAACACTCGCTACAGCAGTTCCATGTCCTGTCATATCCTGATATAACGGGTGAAGTTCATCATCCCCTAGAAAATCTTGTTTTTCAACAGCTGGTATTTCCGTATCAAAATCCAATCCCGAATCTAATACTGCAACTTTAATCTTATCATATTTTTTACTGGTCTGATACGATTCCTCTGCATTAATTGCCTGAATATTCCATTCTATCTGACCCACTATTTCTTCTGCCTTTACCTCTTTCCTGTTATCCCTTCCTACTGGCTCAAATGCAGATATTGCAAAAGCCAAAATAACTGCTATACACTTTCTAAATATATTCATATTATCTCTTCCTTACTTTATTGTAGTAATATTACTCTTTTTACTTTGTTCTCTACTATTTTTGCAATATGCCTTTACAAAATATTTTGCTTTCTTATCGACTTTTTTCATCACATATTCATATTTTGATGACTTAACCGATTTTATCTTTTTATACTTCTTATCGCCGCTTTTTTTCTCATATATCAAATAATTTGTAGCATATTTTTGTTTATCCCATTTCAATGTATACGAACCCCCTTTATGCACAATTTCTAATTTGGGTTGTTTTAGGTTCGCACTTACTTCAATAACACATATATCATATGCCCCACTATATCGATCATAGACAATAATTAGTGTACTTCCTGGTTTTTTGGATATTACTGTACCTTCCTGATTTACCGAAGCTATTCTTTTATTTTTGCTTCTCCATCTTATATCTTTTTTGGTGGCATCCTGTGGCAATACTCTTATTTTTAATTGTTTTTTTTCGCCCACTGCCATAGACATCGATGGATTAATCAGCCAGATATCATCCACATATTTTTCAACATTTATTTGACAACTAGCCGTATAATTTCCATCCTCTGTGACAGCATGTAAAACGGTTTTTCCACAGGAAATTCCTGTCACATTTCCAATTGAATCAACCTTTGCAATTTTATCATTATCAATAGTCCATTTAACTTTCTTATTTGTTGCTGTAGTTGGAATAATTTTCCCATAAATTCCTTTTGTTTCCCCAATAGCTAAATCCATCTTCTTTTGTAATTCTATTTTTCTTACCCATATTGGTGTAACCTCTATATTTTTTGAAGTAGACAAATTACCTTCCTCGGTCTCAGCAACTATTTTCGTTATTCCGATTTGTTTTCCTATATACTCGTTGCCGGAAAGTCCTACAATTGATGGTTGCTCGATATGCACTTTATATTTTTTATACGTTGCATTTTCTGGAAATATTTCAACTTTGTACGTTCCCGTTGTATCCTTTTCAATTATGTCACTATCCAAAGTTATTTTTATATCTGTGACTGCGATATATGGTTCGACAACCACTCTGCATTTCGAATAAATCGTTTCATCTTTGGAACTATATGCTGTAACAACAGCGCTTCCATCGCTAATTCCTTCAATTTTTCCATTTTGTTCAACCATCACAACATTTGTATTTGATGATTTCCATTTAATATTTGCATCTGTTGCATTTTGCGGAATCAAATCGACATGTATCTGCTCATTTGTCCCTTCTACCAGAGAAATTGTTTCAGGTATACGAATTCCTAATAACGGAATTGCTACGTTTTTCTTTTCAACAAAGAAATACTGTGAATTACTCCCATTATTCTCAATCAAGCGTATTCTGTAAAAGTTTTCGCATTCACCACTAACTTCTACGTTTGCATTTTTTCTTCCGGTTCCTGAACTAAAATTTGTATGCGCAATTTTATACAAATTACAATCACTAATTAAATATCCATCACTAATACCTAATGGATTATAATATGAAACATACACTTTATCACTCTTATTTGATCCATCATTTGTTGTCGCAGTGCATATCGTTGTTCCTTGACTATTTCCAATTATTGAACCATCTTTTTCCACTTTTGCTATATCTTTGTTAATGGTCCAGCTTATCGATTTGTTTTTAGCAAATCCTGGACTAATTTCAGGTGAAAACTTTATTTTTTTCCCGATTTCAACACTGGCACATTCTTCCTCTATGTTCACTGTGTTAACCAAGATATCGATATCACTCTTTTTTATAAATCCAGTGTCTTTTCCATCTCTAAATGTCGTTCCGTCTAACGTTTTAAAAATATAGAAATCTCCACACTGTGCAGAAACAATAAAGTTTGTCCCTTTACTTATATCGCCTTTCTCATCATAATTTTCAACTCCTGCGTTTACTGTTGCCCCCATATATGCCTTAGTATTCTTATTCACAACTCCTGTATTACTCCCAATTCTTGTGTATACTGATATGAATACTTTTTCAACATACTTGTTTCCATCTTTATCATACACTGTTAATACCACATGACCTGTCCCCTCATTCACTGCCTCAACAATACATTTCCCTTTTGTAGTATTTCTAATGCGAAATGAAGATGTATTCGTACTCTCATAGAAACTGCTTGAAACTTTCCTATCTTTTAATTCAAAGCTTAACTCCTCCGTCTCTTCTCCTTTAGCAACCGCTTTATGATGTCTTGCTGTTGTTCCATTTCCCATAAATATTTTCAAAGTATTATCAGCTCCCAATACTTTGTCAAAACAACTTCCAAATGGAAGAATTAATAAAGTTAAAATAATCATTAATGTTATACTTTTACGCATAAAAAAACTCCTTTCTTCTTAGCAGAAGGAGTTTTCTGGTCATTAATAAATTTCTTCCTCACTCCTTTTTACTAAGCATTTGTCACAATAGGCATGTTTATTTACTTTGTCTTAGTAATTTGCCCCCCCGCGATACTTTACCATAATATGAAATTATATCAAGTCTTTTTTATTCAAATATCTATTTTTTTTACTGTTCTTTTTTTTCTTATCACTCGTCCAACTACTATTAAAAAATATTGAAATTAAATAAGCAAGCTAATATTTCAACGTCATTCTACATAATTAGTGTGAATATTTCTCATAAAAAACAAGGGCTTCAAATTTGAATAATTTCAATGAATCCCTTGTTTTATACTACTGATATTATAAATATTATCCCAGCACTTCCTTTGCAATATCCGCACTCATTTTCGCATCCTTTGCATAATAATCTGCACCAATTTTCATTGCGTAGTCCGGAGTCAATACTGCTCCACCCACCATAATCTTACAATCCACCTGATGTTCTCGTAAAAGACGAATGGTATCTTCCATAGAACCAAGAGTTGTGGTCATCAAAGCGGAAAGTCCCACTAATTTCACATTCTGTTCCTTGGCCGTATCTACTACCAGCATCGGATCCACATCACGCCCCAAATCGATCACATCATATCCGTAGTTTTCCAGAATGACTTTCACGATATTTTTTCCAATGTCATGAATATCACCTTTTACGGTAGCAACAATAATCTTACCCTTGGATTCTGATTCTGTACCATTGTTAGCCAGATATGCCTTGATCACTTCAAAGCATTCCTTCGCCACATCAGCCGCAAGAATCAGCTGAGGCAGGAAAATGGTTCCTTTTTCAAACTGGTCTCCCACGATATCTAAAGCCGGGATCAGAATCCCATTAATGATTTCCATGGCTTCCTTACTTTCCAAAAGTTGTTCTGTCAGTTTTCTACCATCGGTTTTCATTCCGGTTTCCATGGCTTTTAGTACAGCATCCGCTTCCGGACTTCCCAAAGATACTTTTCCCTGGGGAGCAGCTTTCACTTCCACCTTCTTTGCTGTGGAAACCTCGATTGGGTTATTATTACAATATTCAATAAAGTCCATGGCATTTTCATCATTGGCTGCCAGAACGTTATATGCTTTTACTGCCCAGACCATGGCGGGAACGTTTGGATTAATAATCGGAAGATCCAATCCCTGATTCAATGCCATTGTCAGGAATGTCTTGTTAATCATTTCCCTGTTTGGCAGCCCAAAGGAAATATTGGATACCCCAAGAACCGTTCGAAGTCCCAATTCATTTTTCACGATATGAAGTGCCTTCAGTGTTTCTGCCGCAGCTTTCTGTTCTGCGGAAACCGTAAGAACAAGACAGTCGATGATAATATTTTCCTTCTTAATACCATAGGCCATAGCACGATCCATAATTTTCTTTGCAATGGCAACACGACCTTCCGCCGTATCCGGAATTCCGTTCTCGTCCAGTGCCAATCCAATGACTGCCGCGCCATACTTCGCCACAACCGGAAGAATCCGGTCCAAGACCTCATCTTCACCATTGACGGAGTTTACGATTGGCTTTCCGTTGTAAACACGCAATGCCGCCTCGAGCACCTCAGGTTTTGTGGAATCAATCTGCAAAGGCACATCCACGATGGACTGCAATGCCTTTACCGTTTTAATCATCATTTCCTTTTCATCGATTTCCGGAAGTCCTACATTAACGTCCAGAATATCTGCCCCACCATCGACCTGTTCAATGGCCTGGGAAAGGATATAATCCATATCATTCTCAATCAGTGCCTGCTTAAAGCGCTTCTTTCCTGTCGGGTTAATACGTTCTCCAATGATTCTCGGCTGGTCCACCACAACGGTTTTCAACGGAGAACAGATTGCGAGAGTCTTTTGCCGTTCCACCTCTGCTCTTTTTCGAAGAGATAACTGTTTCTTTAATTCTCTGATGTAATCCGGTGTGGTACCACAACAACCACCTAACACGCAGGCTCCCATTTCTACCATTTCCATACAGTCTTCTGCGAAATCTTCCGGTTCTACGTCATAGAGATTCGTAACCGGATCCGGTAACCCTGCATTCGGTTTTACGACAATTGGAATGCTTGTCCACTTTGCGATTTCCTTCACGATTGGAATTAATTCGTTAGGTCCCAAGGAACAGTTCACGCCTACTGCATCAATTCCCATTCCTTCCAATGTCAAACACATTGCCCCAACGGAACATCCGGTAAAGGTTCTTCTGTTTTCCTCGAAAGTCATGGTACAGATAACCGGCAGGTCTGTATTTTCTTTTGCTGCCAATACTGCAGCCTTTGTTTCCATTAAGTCCGTCATGGTTTCCACCACAATTAAATCCGTACCTTCTGCTGCCTTAATTTCCTCCAAGAAAATATCATAGGCTTCTTCGAAAGTCAGACTTCCGGTTGGTTCCAGTAATTGTCCGATAGGACCTAAATCCAATGCGACACGACACTCTGTTCCCTCTGCCGCCTTCTTTGCATTGGAAATAGCCGCCCCGATTAATTCCTGAACGGAATATCCGGATTTTTCCATTTTATAACGGTTTGCACCGAAGGTATTGGCGTAAACCACCTGTGCACCCGCTTCAATATAGCTTCGATGAATGTCCACAATCCATTCCGGTTTTTCAATATTTAATGTTTCCGGAATGGTTCCTAATTCCATTCCCTTCTTCTGGAGCATGGTTCCCATGGCTCCATCTAAAATCAAAAAATCTCCGCTAAATAATTTATTCTCCACAGCTTTTTCCTTCCTTTCGAAACTGACAACGTTCTCTCATATTACAAAAATCACAATTCCGGACGTTTTCCGTCTTTAGATTGTGACCGATTCCCATAACACAGGTCACTGACTTCACCGGGGTTAACATGGAAGATCCATTGACACATACCCCGATTCGCTTCGGTGCATCAATCAACTCCAGAAAATCCTTTTGTTCTGACAATGGGAAATCACCATATCCCAGTCCAAACCTCCAGGTATGCTGATATCCCGGAAAATTTTTCATAATGATTTTTTCCGCCTGTTCGCAAACCTGTTCCACTGCCACAGATGCGAGGCTGTCTGTAATCATTGCCTCCGCCATTCCAATGATTTGTTTCTTTCGGATCAATGCATCTACTCCGGCAGAAACCGTGGCACACATCAGAACCACCTTATCACAGCCCTCCAGATGCTTTTGGATGGCATCGCCTTTTAAGGTAAATGCACAGTTTGGAATCTGCCCCTCCACCAAGTCAAATACCTTATAGATAAATTTTCCGTCAATGACACGACGAAGTTCTTTTTCACATGCGAAAAGAAGCTCCTTTGTGGTGTCGTCAGGTTCCTTGTCCCGGAACCCCAGATACCTGAGAGCCTCTTGATAATTAACCTGTTCAATTGTTACACTTTGAACATTATCCATTTCCTTATCCTTTATGCTTTCACAATACTCTTTACGCCTTCTGTGATTTTGCGCGCAACGTATGGGTCATTCATGGTATAGATATGTACACCTTCAATTCCATTAGCAACCAGTTCAATAATCTGGTCAATTGCGTAAGAAATTCCAGCATCTCTCATTGCTTCCGGATTATCTCCGAATCGCTGAAGCACCTTTGATAATTTTGCAGGAATGCTGGCTCCACACATGGATACCATTCGTTCAATCTGTTTTTTATTAGTTACCGGCATAATTCCTGCTTCCACTGGAACTGTAATTCCGGCAATTCGAACCTTCTCAATAAAATCAAAGAATGCCTGATTATCAAAAAACAACTGGGAAATCAGATGTTCTGCTCCCGCATCAATTTTCTTTTTTAAATTCATGATATCCGCTCTCATGCTGTCTGCTTCCTGATGCACTTCCGGATAACAGGCTCCGGATACATGAAATCCCATATCCTTGGAACGAATATATTCTGTCAGTTCCGAAGCATAGTGAAAATCATTCTTTACTTCGGAATTCGGGTTCACATCTCCTCGCAGTGCAAGGATATTGTTTACTCCCTGACTTTTTAATCCTCCCATGATTTGATCAACACTTTCTCTCGTGTTATATAAACAGGTCAAGTGGGCAATAGTTTCCACCCCTAACTGATTTTTGATATGAGAACATAAATCTGTGGTTGTCGCATTGGCAACACCGCTTCCACCGGCTCCGTAAGTCACGCTAATGAAGTCCGGCTGTAAATCCGTAAGTTGTCCCAATGTTTCATATACAGTCTCGATTCCGCTTTCCTTCTTCGGTGGAAACACCTCAAAAGAAAAGACTGTCTTGTCTTCTTTAAATAAGTCTGAAATATTCATGTTATCTTCCTAACTTTCCGCAGCAAAAAAGATTGAACCCGAGAATCATACACATGATAATCATAAAAACAGTCATGATTGTGCTATCGATAAATAACGACAGAATCATTCCCACTGCAATCCAGAACAATGCAAATCCTATGATTTTCCGCATTCCCATTCCTCTTTTTTCTTTAGTATATGCTGCCTGTTCTTTTTATTTGTCACTTAATTCTTCATCAATGTCAAAATCATCGTCTTTTTTACTTGTGAATTTGTCCACAACATCCGGAACAAGATCCATAATCTTTGAGAAACCATCCTGTTCTTTAATGCTGATGATTTTTGATGTTCCGTTCTTCATGACTAAGACAGCTGTCGGTGTGATTTTTCCGCCTACACCACCGGTTCCGTTATCGCCTTTTGAGAACGTACCGATTCCCATTCCAAAGGAAACATCTGCCATTGGAAGAAGAATGGTATCATCAATAGTAATTGGTTCGCCCACAACGGATTTTGTTGTGATGAATTTTTCCATTGCCTTTAATAATTCCTCTGTTGTTCTATTATTTTCTGCCATATCAACAGCCTCCTAAAAATTATTTTCTAATCTTTTTACTTTTTTCCAGTACCCATTTCACATCTCTATTAAAATACACTTTTAACAGATATACAAGTACAATTCCCAAAAGAAATTTTCCTTTTATGGATATATAACCATCCAGCACCTTTTTTTCAAAGTCCGGAGTAATATTCATTTTCGTTAGCGGAATCCGAAACATCGCCGAAGTCATGGACACATATCCTAAAATCTGTCCGGTTTGATCCGGCTGTTCCATTCCAAAAAGCAATTCCCCTTCCACTTTCTTCGGGCGAAGATGCTTTAATAATTTTATCACCATTTCCTTTACATAAAGGTAGGCCTGCTTGGTTCTCGGATGTTTCAACAATCTTCTGGTATAATCCAGTTTTTTCTTTGCCTCCGACGCCTTTTCCTTATTACTGCTGTAGGAATCTTTCACGGTCCGGAACAATTCCCGGATTTTTTCAAAAAGTTCCTTGATTTTTCCCGGAATTTTCTTTACCTTCTTAAAAAAAGAAGTTTTTTCTTCCTCATCAGAAGAATCCGGTTCAGCAGGTTCCTGAACTGTTTCCTTTACCACTATTTGGGGTGATTCCTCAATCGTTTCTTTCGAAACCACTTCCACGATTTCAGGCGTTTCCTTTTCCTGTTCCTTGGAAACTTCCTCGTCCGGTTCCTCAACTTCCTGAAAATCCTTCCGGTAAATTGGAATCCCAAAGAGTCTTACCTTCGCCAAGCCTTCTGCATTCACGCCATCCACTGTGATATGAATGATGTGAAAAAGCCACCAGGACTTGCAGTGATATGTAGCAGTCTGATCTTTTACATCAGCATTTCCCACATATTTTATAGGATAAAACAGCAAAAGTAAAGCAAGACATAAAACAACCAATAATATTATTCCGATTATTTTTAGAATGAGCAGTAATATCTGTAATATCATAGGCTTTTTTCCTTGCTTTCTTTTTATTTCATATTATCTCTGATATATGCCTTGACATCCAACCCGCCGGTATCTTCCATGCAATCCTGCAAAACCAGCTGCATCATGTCCAATGCTTCTTCTTTTCCGTAAGCAATTCCCACGACAACCAGGTCGGAATTCTTATAATACTTTTGCGTCAATACATTGGATGGATAGATTTCCAACAAATCGTGTTCATTCCGTGAAAGGGTAATGGCAAACACATTAAACTGCTGCTTTCCCCACTTCATCTTACGAATCACTTCTCGTTTTCGTTCCAAAAGATTATATCCAACGTATAAATCTTTATACCAAATCATAAACAAACTCCATCTTAAGCTTCCATGATTCCATTCAAAATCTCAATACACGCAAGTTTTTCCGCTTTGTCGGTACAAATTGATAAATTATTATAAATGTAATCCTGTAATTCACTGATATTGTTAAAAAATACCGGAAGTTCCGATAAGGCCATAGACATCACCGCACGGTTAATCATCTTTTCATTGTTCTGGAACAATTCGCCATAAGCCTGAATCAATGCTTCCTGCTGCTCCATTACATAGCTTTCACTCACCGCTTCGGTATCATCCTCTGCATCCAGTTCAATAAACATACTGTCTGAATTCAGCTTCGGCAGTTTATATACCTGTTCGTATACTTCGCTAAGCCCCAGTTCCGCAATCTTTTCCTGATAGCTTTTCTGAATTTCATCTGTAATGTCAAAGGAAGTCAGTTTCGGATACAACTCTTCCTGACAGCCTTCCAGCTGCACAAATAAATCCATGATTTCCTCCGCACTCTTTTCCGGGAATTTCTGTAAGAACAAAAGATTCGTGTTCTTAATAATATCCTCGCAAACTGCCGTAGTGGCATTTTCTTCCTCGGAATCCTTCGTGTATAAAACCAACAATAAATCATTAATAATTTCCTGTAACATCAAATATCCGTTCATGGTGTCTTCAATATACTCTGAAGACTTTTCTATATTATAACGCATATCTTCATATTGTTCACTAGAAATCGTCTTAAATTCAACCTCTTTAAATGCATCAAAAACCTCTTCCAAATGTGGATAGTTTTCCTGCATGGAATCTGTTTTTTCTAACATACTGGTAGTCTTAATCATATAGAGGAAATCATCCAGACTCTTTTTAGTTCCCTCCTGATAAATAGACATTCCCTGAGCAAGCATTTCATAAAACTTGTTTTTAGTCAGACGAAGCGGAAGCTGTCCGATGACCTGACTGATTTTCTGATTCACAGCCATACGATCTTCATCCTCTAAAATAAACTGCATCAGTTTTTTCGTTAACGCTTCATCTGTATAATCCGCTGGAATTTCTTCGTCTTTAAAACGATATTCCACACGGTTCAACGCATGTTCATAAACATTGAACATATCAACATAACAGGTTAAATCCTGCACATTGTTAATGACATTCTTTCGAATGTCTTCCACCTTGGAAATATCTTCCCCGGATACTTCCTCATTTTTTCCAAATATTTTTTCAATCACCTGATGGAGGGTGGAAAGTTCCTTGTGATAATCTATCACAAGCCCATTGTCTTCTTCCACCATGGTGTAGTATGTATAGTAATTCATTGCGAGACGAATCATTGCATACTCACAATTCATTTTTTTAAAGTTCTTCGGATATTCCTTAAGACCTTCTTCTACATTTCTGTTTTTTAATAAATCACTGACGATTTTCTTCATTTCCATCTCCATCAAACGTGTTGTTTTATTTCATAATATCGCTAAAATCAAAGGTTGCGAAATAATCCTTCGGTGTTTCCGCACGACGAATCATTTCCACACTTCCATCTTCCTTTAACAATAACTCTGCCGACTTCAGCCGTCCGTTGTAATTATATCCCATAGCATAACCGTGTGCTCCGGTATCATGAATCACAAGGAAATCCCCCAAATCAATTTTCGGAAGTTTTCTGTCTACAGCAAACTTATCATTGTTTTCACATAAGGAACCAACCACATCATAAACGTGATCACATGGTTCATTCTCTTTTCCCATAACAGTGATATGGTGGTATGAGCCATACATTGCCGGACGCATCAGGTTTACTGCACAGGCATCCACACCGATGTATTCCTTGTAAATATGTTTCTCATGAACAGCCTTTGTGACCAGGGCACCATATGGTCCCATCATGAAACGTCCCATTTCCGTATAAATTGCCACATCATCCATTCCTTCCGGAACAAGGATTTCATCATATACTTTATGAACCCCTTCACCAATTGCAAAAATATCGTTTGGTTCCTGATCCGGTGTATAAGGAATTCCAACACCACCTGAAAGGTTCACGAATGCAATGTGAACATCTAATTCTTTCTTTAAACTAACTGCCAATTCAAAAATATCCTTGGCAAGCATTGGATAATATTCGTTTGTTACAGTATTGCTGGCAAGGAATGCGTGAATACCAAAGTGCTTTACGCCCTTTCCCTTCAGGATACGGAATGCTTCACGAATCTGCTCCGGTGTCATACCATATTTTGCATCTCCCGGATTATCCATAATTCCGTTGCAAACCTCATAAATTCCACCCGGATTATAACGACAGGATACAGTTTCCGGAATGCCACATTCTTCTTCCATGAACTCAATCATAGTAATATCATCTAAGTTAATGATTCCACCTAAAGAGTTACAGTACTTAAACTCTCCCTCCGGTGTTTCATTGGATGAAAACATAATTTCTTCATTTCTGAAACCAAGTTTATCAGCAATCATTAATTCTGTATAGGAAGAACAGTCTACACCGATTCCTTCTTCTTTCAGTCTCTTAATGATGAATGGGTTTGGAGTCGCCTTTACTGCAAAATATTCACGGAATCCCTTGTTCCATGAAAATGCCTTATTTACATTTCTCGCATTTTCCACGAATCCTTTTTCATCATAAATATGAAATGGTGTCGGATATGTCTTTTCAATCTCCTTTAACTGTTCTAATGTTACAAATGGTTTCTTTTCCATTGTTTCAGTCCTCCTTTGTTTTCAATCATATATTTTAGTGTAGTACCTTAACTATCTACCATAAATATCGCATAAATATCTTAATCGCTCTACGTCCTTCGGGTCAACCTGTTCTTTCAACATTCTCCATCTCCAGTTGGTTCCCATGGATGAAGGAATATTCATTCGACCCAGACTTCCTACCTTCAACACATCCTGCATCTGGAAGATAACGATGTTTGCCACACTGGCGTAAGCATCTCTGAAAATATTATCCACCAGTTTTTCAATGGATGCATGCTGGTCGCCCATATATTCGCGGATATATCCCAGTTCCCACCATTGGAGTCCGGTAAAATACCCTACCAGAGTATCATTGTCATGAGTTCCCCCACAAGCCACAATGTTTGCATCCCAGTTATATGGAAGGTGTTCATTCTTTCGATTTCCGTCAAAAGCAAACTCCAGAACTTTCATTCCCGGATACCCACTTTCATTGAGCACTGCTTCCACTTCCGGCATCTTCACCCCTAAATCCTCTGCAATGATTCTCTTTGTTCCAACAGATTCATTGATGGCACGAATCAGTTTCATTCCCGGTCCGTCCACCCAGGTTCCATTGACTGCATCTTCTTCCTCTGCCGGAATGGCATAATACTTCGTCATTCCGATAAAGTGGTCAATTCGAATCACATCGTATAATTTCGCGGAGTGTTCCATTCGTTTTCTCCACCAGGAGAAGTCTTCCTTTTCGAGACGCTTCCAGTCATACAATGGATTTCCCCATCGCTGCCCGGTCTCAGAAAAAGCATCCGGCGGAACACCGGCAACCTTCGTCGGATTCAAATCCTGATCTAATTGGAAGATGTGAGGATTCTGCCATACATCTGCAGAGTCCTCTGCCATATAAATCGGAATATCTCCAATGATTTCCACTCCATTTTCATTGGCATAATCTTTTAATTGGTTCCACTGTTCGTAGAACTTAAACTGCACAAACATCTGGAATTCAATATCGTCTTTTAACTGTTCCTCATAGGCACGAAGTGCTGTATTCTTTCGGAACTTGATATCCTCGTTCCATTCCTGCCATGCCATATCCTCAAAATGTTTCTTGCAGGAAATGTACATACAGTAATCCTTTAACCAGAATTCATTTTCTTTTACAAAATCAAGGTATTCTTTCGTATCCTTATGCTTGCTGTTCTCATAGGCTTTTCTTAATACCTTGGTTCTTGATTGGTGAAGCAGTCCGTAATCCACAAACTGTTCTTCCATGTTCCATCGGAATCCTTCCACATATTCCTTGGTCAGCAATCCTTCCGCAATCAAGGTATCCAAATCCACAAAATACGGATTTCCTGCAAACGCAGAAAAAGATGCATATGGACTGTCTCCAAAGCCTGTAGGGCCTAACGGTAACACCTGCCAGTATTTCTGACGTGCTTCCACAAGTCTGTCCACAAAGTCATATGCTTCTTTTCCAAAGGTTCCGATTCCATATGGAGAAGGTAAACTACTTACAGGCATCAGGATGCCTGCGCTTCTGTCAAACTCTTTTTGTTTCATTTGCGTTCTCCCATCTATTTCTATTGATGTTCTTTCTTTTTTATTTATGTTCATGCGTAAACAAATGATCCTGACAATACTCTTTATTGCCGGAACACTTGGAACAATAACGGAAGGTCAAATCCGGATAGTCCGCATCAGTTCTTCCACAGATATAACATTTATGTTTCGTTCCATCTTCATAAACACGCTGTTTATTTCCTGTCTTTATAGACTTTTTATACTCATAGCTTCGTTTTGCATGGCTAGCTCCACGTTTCCAGTCCATCATCCAGTAAATCAGGAAGTTAAGCAACGATGTGATTACAATCACACCGTGAATGATTGCCAGATATACTGCATCGGAATAGGTTCGGAAGGTAGAAAAGATATCATAAGCAATAAATGCTCCATACAAATATCCAAACCATTTAATCTTCACCGGAATAACAAAATATAACAACAACTGGACATTCGGGTAGGTTACCGCAAACGCCAGGAAAATTGACATATTAATATAAAATGTACTCACCATTATGGAAACACAATTTCCGAAAAGTGCTGCAATCCCATCAGAATACATCACGCCTGCAGTGGAATTGGAATAATAAACCACCATAATGATGTATACAATGATTGCCCCAAGAATGGTAAACAGAAATCCTGAAAGCAAAAACATATTATAACGGAAAACTCCCCATGTATGTTCCAGAGATGTACCCAGGGAATAATATAAAAACAACATGACAATGGTAAAGATTCCCAAGGACTCCGGCGCGGTGAATAACCATGTAAATATCCTCCAAACCTGACCGTGTAAAATCTTATACGGGTCAAACAAAAGAAGGCTATACATATCACTATTCACCAAATCAATCACATATCCAATTACATATCCAATCACTAAATAAAGGGTGAGATTCGGTATGGCATATTTTCCATATTTTCTTTCCCATTTTGACAGCATGTATTTCCCTCCTTTTTTGCTCAAAATAAACCTCTATACAGTATAATTTCTGCCCATCCTTTTGTCAAACGGCTTCCTCCCTTTTTTCACTGGTTTTTGACGGGATTTTGATGTTTTTTGTAACTTTTTTCCGCTTTCTTTCTTCCTATGATTAACATTGCTTTTTTCGACAATCTGTAATATAATATGATAGTTTTAGTCTAAAGATAATACTTTTATATATAGGAAGATACTACATTCCGTAGGAGGATGAAATGAATACAGTAAATTCAAATTACAGATTAGGAATTGATATTGGTTCCACTACTGTTAAAATTGCCATCATTGATCAGGAGAATCAGATTCTGTTTTCTGACTATGAACGTCATTACGCAAATATTCAGGAAACCCTTGCACTTCTGTTAAAAAAGGCAATGGAACAATTAGGAGAAGTGACTCTTTCTCCAATGATTACAGGTTCCGGTGGACTTGCTTTGGCAAATCACTTAAATGTACCTTTTGTACAGGAGGTTGTAGCCGTATCAACTGCTTTGGAGGATTTTGCACCGCAGACTGATGTTGCCATTGAGTTAGGTGGGGAAGATGCAAAAATCATTTATTTCTCAAACGGGATTGAACAGCGAATGAACGGTATTTGTGCCGGTGGTACTGGTTCTTTCATTGACCAGATGGCATCTCTGTTACAGACCGATGCTTCCGGTTTAAATGAATATGCGAAAAATTATCAGGCAATTTATCCAATCGCCGCACGTTGTGGTGTATTCGCTAAAACTGATATTCAGCCGTTGATTAACGAAGGAGCTACCAAGGAAGACTTGGCCGCTTCCATTTTCCAGGCAGTTGTAAACCAGACCATTTCCGGTCTTGCCTGCGGAAAGCCAATTCGTGGAACAGTGGCATTCTTAGGTGGACCACTCCACTTCTTACCGGAATTAAAAAATGCATTTATTCGTACCTTGAAGTTAGACGACGAGCACATTGTGGCGCCGGAGCATTCTCACTTGTTTGCTGCCAGCGGTTCTGCAATGAACTCTGATGAATCCATTCAGATTAACATCAAGGATTTATATACCCGCTTATCCGAAGGAATTCAGATGTCCATGGAAATCAAGCGTTTGGATCCCCTCTTTGAAAACGAGCAGGATTACGCAGATTTCATGAAGCGTCATGCGCAGAACTGCGTCAAAAAAGGCGAACTGTCTGATTACCACGGAAATTGTTTCCTTGGAATTGACTCCGGTTCCACCACTACCAAGGCTGCTGTTGTTGCCGAGGACGGAACCTTGCTTTATTCCTTCTACAGCGGAAACAACGGAAACCCACTTCAGACAATCATTGATGCCATCAAGGATATTTATAAACAGTTACCGGAAGATGCCCACATTGTACGTTCCTGCTCTACGGGATACGGTGAGGCATTGATTAAGGCTGCCCTTCTTTTAGACGAAGGGGAAGTAGAAACTGTTGCGCATTATTATGCCGCAGCATTCTTTGAGCCGGAAGTCGATTGTATTCTTGACATTGGTGGTCAGGATATGAAGTGCATCAAGATTAAGGACGACACCATTGACAGCGTTCAGTTAAATGAAGCTTGTTCTTCCGGATGTGGTTCCTTCATTGAAACCTTTGCCAAATCCCTGGATTATTCGGTTCAGGATTTTGCCAAGGAAGCTTTATTTGCAAAGAACCCAACGGACCTTGGAACCCGTTGTACCGTATTCATGAACTCTAACGTGAAGCAGGCGCAGAAAGAAGGTGCTACCGTAGCCGACATTTCTTCCGGTCTTGCTTATTCCGTTATCAAGAATGCCTTATACAAAGTTATTAAGATTACTGACGCTTCTGATTTAGGTAAGAAGATTGTAGTTCAGGGTGGAACATTCTATAATAATGCGGTTCTTAGAAGTTTCGAAAAGATTGCCGGAACCGAAGCAATTCGTCCGGACATTGCCGGTATCATGGGAGCCTTTGGTGCTGCTCTCATTGCCAGAGAACGTTATCATGGGGAAGCCACAACCATGCTTTCCATTGACGATATCAATCAGTTCACTTACACCACTAACATGACACGTTGTAAGGGATGTACCAATGCGTGTATGTTAACCATTAACCTGTTCTCTGACGGACGTCGCTTTATCAGCGGTAACCGTTGTGAAAAGGGAATCGGCGGTGTAAAGAATCAGGAGAATTTACCAAACCTTTATGAATATAAGTACGAGAGAATTTTCGGTTATGAGCCTTTGGATGCTGCTACTGCTCCACGTGGTGTTGTAGGAATTCCAAGAGTCTTAAACATGTACGAGAACTTCCCTCTTTGGGCTACATTCTTTAAGGAATTAGGATTCAGCGTGATGCTTTCTCCGAAATCTTCTCATAAGATTTACGAATTGGGAATCGAATCCATTCCAAGTGAATCCGAATGTTATCCTGCGAAGATTTCCCACGGTCATGTCACCTGGTTGTTAAAGCACGGAGCAAAATTCATCTGGTACCCTTGTATTCCTTACGAGCGAAACGAGACACCGGATGCCAACAACCATTACAATTGTCCGATGGTTACATCCTATGCAGAAAATATTAAGAACAATGTGGAGGAACTGGAAGATGATTCTGTGAAATTCCTGAATCCATTCCTGGCATTGACTTCCGAAGAAATCTTAACGAAGCGTCTCGTCGAGATTTTCGGACAAAACTTTGGTATTTCCGTTACGGAAATTACAGATGCTGCCCATGCAGCCTGGAACGAATTATTACAGTCCCGTGAAGATATTAAACGCAAGGGTGAAGAAACATTAAAATATCTGGAAGAAACCGGAACCCGAGGCATTGTCCTTGCCGGTCGTCCTTACCATATTGATCCGGAAATCAATCACGGTATTCCGGAAATGATTAACTCCTACGGTCTGGCAGTATTGACTGAAGATTCCATTTCCCATTTAGGTGAAATCGAGCGTCCGTTAATTGTCTCTGACCAGTGGATGTACCATTCCAGACTTTACAAAGCTGCTCAGTATGTAAAACAGCGCGAAGACCTGGATATGATTCAGCTCTTCTCCTTCGGTTGTGGATTAGATGCCGTTACAACAGATGCAGTCAGCGATATTCTTACAAAGTCCGGAAAGATTTACACCGTCCTTAAGATTGACGAAGTAAATAACTTAGGTGCCGCAAGAATCCGAGTTCGTTCTCTTCTTGCAGCCATCCGTGTTCGTGCGGAAAGACAGTTCCAGCGTGACATTCAGTCTTCTGCTTACGAGAAAAAAGAATTTACAAAGGAAATGCGTGATGAACGGTACACGATTCTAACACCACAGATGAGTCCGATTCATTTCACCATGCTTCAGCACGCAATGAATTCCTGTGGATATAATTTCCAGATTATGGAAAGTAATAAATCCTGCATTGATTACGGTCTGAAATATGTTAACAATGATGCATGCTATCCTTCTCTGATTGTTGTAGGTCAGATGATGGAAACTCTTCAGTCAGGGAAATATGACCTGAATAAGACCGCAGTAATCATCTCTCAGACCGGTGGTGGATGTCGTGCCACAAACTACATTGGTTTCATGAGACGTGCCCTGGAAAAAGCCGGTATGGAACAGATTCCTGTCCTGTCCTTAAGTATTCAGGGATTGGAAAAACACAGCGGTTTCAAAATCACACCAAAACTTGGTGCAAAGATGATTCAGGCCGCACTCTACGGGGACTTATTCATGCGTGTCGTTTACCGTACACGTCCTTACGAATTAAATCCTGGAGAAACTGACAGACTCCACAAAAAATGGGAAGAGAAACTTTGTAAGGAATTAGATGATAATAAAATTGGTATCAGACGTTTTAAGAAGAATCTGGTTCAGATTGTCAAAGAGTTTGATGCCATTCCAAGAAAAGATATTAAGAAGCCACGTGTTGGTATTGTTGGAGAAATCCTTGTGAAATTCTCTCCTACTGCCAACAACGATTTAGTGAAACTTTTAGAAGCAGAAGGTGCCGAAGCTGTCATGCCGGATTTAATTGACTTCTTCCTTTACGGATTCAGAAATGCTTCCTTCAAGCATGAGAATCTCGGATTTAGTAAGAAAGAAGCAGTCTATAATAACTTTGGCATTAAGTTAGTGGAATGGTTCCGAAAACCTGCTAAGAAAGCGTTAGCAAAAAGTAAATACTTCACTCCTACTTCCGACATTTGGGAAATGAGTAAAATGGCAGAAGACATTGTATCCATCGGAAACCAGACCGGAGAAGGTTGGTTCCTAACCGGAGAAATGCTTCACTTAATTCAAGATGGCGTTCCAAACATTGTTTGTACCCAGCCATTTGCCTGCCTTCCAAATCACGTTGTTGGTAAAGGAGTTATTAAAAAGATTCGTGCAATGCATCCGGAAGCAAACATTGTTGCCGTGGACTATGATCCTGGTGCCAGCGAAGTAAATCAGCTGAACCGAATCAAACTGATGCTTGCTACTGCAAATAAACGATTGAAAAAATAGCACAAAAGACACCCGGCGGGGTGTCTTTTGTTTTGTTTTTTGGGCGGCGTACCCTGACTTTGGTTTTTTTCTCGTTTACGGGGTACACTTTTCTTTGTTGTTTTTGGGCGGCGTACCCTGACTTTGAAACTTTTTCTATTTTCGGGGTACATTTCTCTTTTTTGCTTCCGGCAAGCGTACCCTGACTTTGAAACTTTTCTCATTTGCAGGGTACATTTCTCTTTTTTGCTTCCGGCAAGCGTACCCTGACTTTGAAACTTTTTCCATTTACAAGGCACACAGCTCTTTTATCAGTCCAAAACGGAACACATCATCTACCGCTCATTACTTCAAAATCAAGATTTGTGACACGCTCTTCTTCTGTTCCTCGGAAAGAGCTTTCAATCTTCCGCTGTCCACCAATGCATCTTTAATATATCTCATAAAAATTCCATCCGCACCGAACAAATGCTGATTCAGAAATTCCCTTTGGACTCTCAAATGCTTTGGAAGTCTATCACTTCCCAATACTTCATTTCGATATTCCTCTAGAAGTTTCTCATGCTCCTTTAAAACTTCATTCTTTATCTGTGAAGCCAGAGATAGAAGTTTCTCTTTTGTTTCGCCATCCTTCAATGCGACAATCGCCAGTTCAAAGTCCTCTCCATTCTTTCGAATATACCCTTTTTCGAGCATTAATGTATATTCCTCAACACTTAGTTGCTTGCCGTCCGCAAACCGCTTTAGAATCCGTAATTCCGGCTCAATCTTTGTTCCACCATAGTGTTCAGTCACTCGTCTTTCGGTCCACTCTCCATCAATCAGCCAAATAATGACTTCCTTATTTTCATTCCAGCATGGTCCACAAAAGTATTCATTCCAGAGAGCTGGTTTTTCAATTGTTTCATCTTCTACTGAAGCAATAATAATATTTTCACCACCATCAGCACGAATAGTTGCCGCCTCCTGAAAAGATATCTTCTTTAAGATGCCATTTTCTGATGTTGCCAGCAGGTAGAACATTAGTGACCACATTCTGAAATTATCATCCTTTGGGCCAATGATATCATCACTATGTAAGTACCCTCTTTGAACCATTTCGTCAAACAACGTATTAGCTATTTTTCCGGTAACTGTTCGATACATACGATCCGTCGCTTTGATGCCTTCCTCCGTTGTTTCCTCAATGAGGATATTACAGAAATATTGCTTTCCCTGTCTGATTACAAGCTGGTATTCTTCCAGATACGCCAGTTCGCTCTCTACAAACACCGGCGATACATTCAATAAATCCGCAATTTTCTCCACCGTCAATGCCTCTGTCTGAATACAGTACAAGATATTTTGCGACAATGCACTACGAACAAAATTGATCGGATAACCTACCGTTCCAACTCCCCCACTAAACCCAACTTGTGCAAAGGTAATCGGATTAAATTTCAATTCACCTCTATTTCTCATTTTTTCCATTCCTTTCTTTACTTCCGCTTTGGCAACATTCAGATGCCATTTCACAGTTCCCAGTGGAATGTCCAATATTTGTGCAATCTCAGATTGCTTCTTTTCTTCGTAATAATATAGAATCAATACCTTTCGTTGAATCTTCGATAGATATGCAATTTCTTCCTGAATTCGTTGGCAGTTTTCCTGATAAATCAACGTTTCTAACGCACTCTCCTTCCCATCAGCAAAATCAATATTCCCATCTTCTATGGAAATGTTATACCTTGTTTTTGCATTTCCACGATAGAAATTAGTCAAAGTATTTTTTACTACTACCCATACAAATCCTTCCACATTATCTACTTCTTTTACACACAAAGCTCGATATAGATTCAGTGCGATTTCCTGTGTGATATCTTCCACATCAGCCTCGTTTGCTACACGTTTTTTCACATAGGCATATATTCTTTCGATGTATTGTTCTACGATTTTATTTACATTTTCCATAATTGGATTCCACCTCACTTCTGAACATGTTCAACTATATAGACGAATGAATAAAAAAAAGGTTGGAAAATTACACAAATTTATTTTATCTATTTCACGATTTTCTTTGAGACGAGGACAAGCTCGATGACCTTCGGTTCTCTCGAGCTAGTCTAACCCATCCTATATTGAGACGAGACAAGCTCGATGACCTCTGGTCCTCTCGCTTGTTGACTATCGCCAACTAAAAAGAATGTTATAACAGCTCTCTTGAATGCGCGCATTCAAGAGAGCTGTTATAACATTCTTTTTAATCGTCTCAATGCGATTCAATGTCTTCGATTTGCCAGTCGATTGGTTCAATGCCATTGGCTTTTAGAAATTCGTTACATTTACTAAAATGTTTACAGCCAAAAAAGCCTCGATATGCCGACAGTGGGCTTGGATGTGGTGCTTCCAGAACTAAATGCTTCGGATTGGTAAGCATCGCCTTCTTTTTCCTAGCCGGACTTCCCCACAGGAAAATCACCAGCGGTCGGTCTTCGGCATTGACGGCCTGAATCACGGCATCCGTAAACTGCTCCCAGCCTTTTCCCTGATGGGAATTTGCCTGGTGCGCGCGAACGGTCAGAACCGTGTTGAGTAACAGAACTCCCTGGTCCGCCCATTTTTTCAAATAACCGTTGTTTGGAATGTAACAGCCTAAATCATCTGCCAATTCCTTATAGATGTTTTGAAGAGATGGCGGAATGTCATTTCCCGGAAGAACGGAAAAGCTTAAACCGTGGGCCTGGTTCACATTATGATAAGGGTCCTGGCCTAACAGCAATACTTTCACATCCTTAAGCGGTGTAAAATGAAAGGCATTAAAGATATCCTCAGCCGGTGGATATACCACAGTTTTCGAGTATTCTTCCTTCACAAAATTATATAATTCCTTATAATATGGCTTTGCAAATTCCTCCTTTAATGGATCCAGCCAATCATTTTCAATCATTCCCATAATATATTCCTCTATTATTCCTCTGCAATTATTTCATCAATAAATGTTCTGTCATTAAAAACCTTCACGGCATTCTTTTTCATAGTAATTTCAAAGTGACTGCCTAGCAGCATTTCTCCATCCACATTAAAAACATATGGTTCCGAACAATCCACAATCATTTTCTCGTTCCGGTATTTCTTAACCTTCGGCGATTTCTCATGAGTACCACGAATCAGTTTTGCAAACAGCCCAAGGATTTTAGCTTTCGGCATTTTCTCAATGACATAAATATCAAATACCCCATCATCCACTAATGCCTGTGGGGCAATGCGGTATCCCCCGCCATAATACTGACCGTTTCCAACGGCTAAAATCGTCAGTTCTGATTCCGTGGAAAAATCTCCGATTTGAATCTTTACTTTCTTACTTTTATATCGCGAAAACGTGTAGACAAGACTTGCATTATAACGTTGTTTAACCGGAATCCATTTCTTGTTTTTTGTTTTATCAAGATTGTTGGCCACATCAGCATCTAACCCCAGACAAGCCACATTGATAAAATGCCTTCCGTTAATGACACCCACATCAGATAAAACATACTGGTCTTCATAGTTTTTTAAAGCCCGGTCATAATCATTTCCGCTGCCATACGGAATGTTGCCTAAAATCTTGTTTTCCGAGCCAATGACACCATTTAACACATCATTGAGATTTCCATCCCCTCCAACAGAAAAAACAGTGCATTCTTCCGAATCACTGATTTTCTTTGCTAAACGTCTGCCATCTCCCGGCATCTTTGTATATAAGACTTCGTAAGGGATGTCTCTCTTGATACATGCCTGATGAATCTTTGCTTCCAAATCCCCTAACTGTCGTTTTCCACTGTTGGGATTAATAATAAAATAATATTTCATAATTTCCTATAGGCGTACAGACACGCCTTTTTCATTCAAATACTTCTTTAATTCACTGATTTCCAATTCTTTGTAGTGGAATAAAGATGCTGCGAGAGCCGCATCAGCTTTTCCTGCTGTCAATGCATCATAAAAGTGTTCACAATTTCCTGCTCCACCGGAAGCAATGACCGGAATGGAAACATTTTCTGCAATAATCTTTGTAAGTTCAATGTCATATCCCTGCTTTACACCATCGCAGTCCATACTGGTAAGAAGGATTTCTCCTGCGCCTAACTGGTCTGCTTTCATTGCCCATTCCACTGCATCAATTCCCATGTCAATACGTCCACCGTTCTTGTAGATGGTCCAACCGGAACCGTCTGCACGACGTTTCGCATCAATGGCCACTACAACACACTGGCTTCCGAATTTATCTGCTGCATCACTGATTAACTGCGGATTCATGATGGCTGCGGAGTTAATGGAAATCTTATCAGCACCTTCTCGTAAAATTGCACGGAAATCATCTACCGTACGAATTCCACCACCAACGGTAAACGGAATAAAAACCTGCTCTGCCACTCGGCGAACTAAATCCGCCACCGTTTCTCTGTGGTCAGAAGATGCCGTGATATCTAAAAATACCAGTTCATCCGCACCAGCTTCATTATATGCTTTCGCAACCTCTACCGGATCCCCGGCATCACGAAGATTCACGAAATTCGTTCCTTTTACCACACGATTATTGTTAATATCCAAACATGGAATAATTCTCTTTGTAAACATAAATAAACTCCAATCTTATTTTAATTTTGCAAAATTCTTTAAAATCTCAAGACCTACATCACCGCTCTTTTCCGGATGGAACTGGCATGCAAACACATTGTCCTTTTCCACCGATGCGTGAATATGGGTTCCATATTCTGTAGAAGCCTTTACAATTTCCTCATTCTCTGCCTTCAGATAATAGGAATGTACAAAATATACATAAGATTCATTGTGAATTCCTTCAAACAAACGTCCATTGTTTGTCAGTTCCAGAGAGTTCCAACCAATGTGTGGAATCTTCAATCCTTCCGCATCCGGAATTCTCAAAATTTTACCTGGAAGAATTCCCAAACCGGATACTCCCGGAGTCTCGTCGCTGCTTTCAAACAAAAGCTGCAGTCCGAGACAAATTCCCATAAAAGGAATCTTTTTATCTACAATATCATAAATGGTATTTTCCAAATGGTAATCCTTGATTTTCTGCATTGCATCACCAAAAGCGCCTACTCCGGGTAATACCACATGGTCTGCATTCAGCAAAACATCGGTATCTCTTGTAAGAATAGTTTCCTCCCCAATATACTGGAATGCCTTTTCAACACTCTTTATATTTCCTGCATCATAATCAATTATTGCTATCATATTAATTCTCCTGTCCTTTTTATGCCTGTGCATCTAATTCAAACCAGAATTCCACACCATGTTCTTTGTTTTCAACACCAAAATTCTTTTCGTGTCGGTCCATAATGGCTTTCACAATGGAAAGCCCAATCCCATTTCCACCATAGGCTCTGGTTCTGGCCTTATCCACCTTATAGAACTTAACCCAGATGTTTTCCAGTTCTTCTTTCGGAATCTGTTTTCCAGAATTAAACACAGCCACTCTTACTATACCATCTTTTGACAAGATTTTCACTTTTATTTCTTTGTTTTCGTCTACATAATGTAAAGCATTGCTCAAATAATTGGTTATGACCTGTTCAATCTGGAACTCATCTGCCCAGACATACACCGGTCCTTCTTCCATGAAATCAACGGTAATGTCCTTTTCCTCGCAAGCAATCTTCATAGAATCAATGACGCCTCGAATCACAGAGACCACATCAAATCGTTCCATCTGAATGGCACTTTCTCCCTGCTCTAACTGAATCAGATTGAGAAGCTGTTTTACCATCTTATTCATCTTTCCTGCTTCATCCACAATCACATTGCAGTAATACTGCATATCTTCCGGATCTTCCATGACCCCTTCCTGAAGCCCTTCTGCATATCCCTGAATCAAGGCAATCGGTGTTTTCAATTCGTGAGAAACATTGGAAATAAATTCCTTACGCATCTCATCAATTTCTTCCTTTTGCTCAATGTCCCGATGTAATTCAATGTTGGCATTTTTTAAATCGGTAATGGTCTGCTCCAGTTTTTCCGAGAGTTCATTCATACTTTCTCCCAACACACCGATTTCATCTTTACGATTTCCCTCATACTTCGTTTCAAAATCCAGTTCTGACATTTTCTGGGATATTTCAGCCAGCTGTAATACCGGTTTTGTGTATCGTCTGGTAATGAGAATAATCGTCAATGTTGTAATGATTAATAAAACAATTCCAACAGTTAAATAAAACTTATTACTGATTGCAATGCTTTCTCGAAAATTTTCCACTGACATTCGAATCAAAACTGCTTCGCCATTGCTTAATGTGGCAAACAATTCATAATATTTTTTGGAACTTTCCTCTTCTTCCGTAGATTGGATTCTATAGTTTTTTCCGGATTCAATAACATTCGGTGCCTGCTTTTGCTCCCGGTTATTTCCGAGAATCATGTCCTTTCCTCTGGAAATCAACATATTTCCGGATCCATAGGCATAAATTGGTTCCCAGGCACTATCTAAAAGAATCATGGAAGCACCATACTTTTCGCAGACATTATTCAGTCGGTTAACATTTTCTGAGGAAGAAATTGTTCCATCCTTTTCCGAAATCTGTTTTACCTTTTCGTACACAGTCTTGATGGACTTCTGCTTTTTTGAAGCATAGTAGTCCCCTAGGTAGATACCACCAAAAGCCCCTGCTATAGCAATAGCAAGGGACATGATTACTATGATTGATATTGATAATTTGAATCCAATGGAATGTCTCATTCTAATCCTCTCTTTATTCACTCACTTCGAATTTATAACCCATTCCCCAAATGGTTGTAATGTACTTTCCACAATCCCCCAGTTTACTACGTAATTTCTTTACATGAGTATCTATGGTTCTGGCATCGCCAAAATAATCGTAATTCCAGACATTGTTGAGAATATTTTCTCGGGATAAAGCAATCCCCTTGTTTTTTACGAAATAGGTCAGCAATTCAAATTCTTTAAAGCTCAGCTCAATGGGTTTTCCATTCACACTGACTGTATGTGCAGATTGATTAATTTCCAGATTTCCCGCCTTTTCGATTTCATTGCCTCCAAGATTTCCGGTTCTTCTTAGAATCGCATCAACCCGGGCAACTAAAATTCTCGGACTAAAAGGCTTTGTAATGTACTCATCCACACCCAGTTCAAAGCCTAGCAGTTCATCACTTTCCTCCCCTTTGGCAGTCAGCATAATAATCGGAACCTTGGAGAGTTTTCGGATTTCCCTGCAAACTTCCCATCCATCCATTCGTGGCATCATAATATCCAGAATAATCAGGTCAATGTCCTGCTGTTCCACAAAAATGTCAATGGCTTCTTCGCCATCTGCCGCTTCCAGCACCTGATATTTCTTTCTCGTCAGGAAGTCCTTTACCAACTTTCTCATTCTTGCTTCATCATCCACAACTAAAATTTTCAATTGTTCCATAAAACACCTCCTGCAATCATTGTCTTAAGATTATTAAACAAGGAAACTGTGTTAATTCTATGAACTTCCTCTGTTTATTTTTCAAAAACAACTAGTCCCGGTTCTGTTGGATGGTCGCAGTACAGTACTGCTGATGCATTCACTTTATTCAGAATAATTTTTATTGTAACCATAATGTCACCGCCGGCAGAACCGAACATAACGCAACTAAGAAATAAAACAACATTAGAGTTAAGGCAAATTGCCACAATACTTGGAATCACTCCTAACAAAATCATTGGCATCAATGTACCGATGATGTACTGATATTTTTTCAACGGACTTCTGCAATAACAATAAGGGGTCACATATTCTTTTATAAAACCAAACTCAATATCTTTGAAATGTTGTTCAGCAAAAATTCCCCACGTAAGACCATGGATTCCTTCGTGAAGCACCATTAAAATTGCCATCGCCACCAAAAAAATAAGTAATTCTCCAAATTCAAGCTCATAAAACTTCTCACCCCCGCGATTTACAGTTGCATAAATCATGAAACAAACCGCCATATATACCACAGTTAGAATCAGCGAAAAAACATTTAATATTTTAATATTAACTGTTAATTCCTTTGGAGTATATCCTTGTTTTTCCAATTCCTCTGATTTCTTTAAAAATAATTCCTGACGCTTTTTTTCTGCCTTCGTCAATAGTCGTTCCTTGTTTATCATATTATTCTCCTAAGTTTATCATAGATTTTCTTTGCCACAGCAAGTTTATACATTAACCGGCTTTCCTGTGGTTCCACTTCCACAGAGAATCCTTCCACGTTCCCCTGAAAGACAATCCCAAAATAGACCTGTCCCGGAACAGATACCTCTTCATTTTCCGGATCCACATTTCCCATGGTTCCGGTGACACCAATGCCGATATCTGCCTGATAAGTTTTGGCACAAGCCTTTGCCATTTCTTTTGCGGTCTCTACCGAATAAACGGAATAGGTTTCAATCACCTCCGCCGGAACCCCTTGCATGATTTTTGCTTCATTGCAATAAGTAACGAATGCTCCCTTAAGCACAGCCGAAGAACCTTCCGTGTCCGTGATTAGGGAAGCAATCTGTCCTGCTGTGGCACTTTCCATGGTTGAAATCGTAAGTTTCTTTTCAATGAGAAGCTTGGTTAGATTTTCGTAGTCCTTTCGAATCTCTTTTTCACAATATTTCATATATCTGTTCCTTTACAGTAAGCTGGTTCCTTCCCCCATCACAACGATTTCCACAGCAGTAGCATCTTCAATATGGAATGTCATCATCTTGTTTCCGGTCTGTTCGTTATAAATATCTCTTAAATGTGGCATAGCATTAAGCATTGCTTCTGCATATTTTTCATCTGTTTCAAATACAGCTTTTCCTGTATACCGCATCCAATGTCCATCCTGTTTGCAGGCAACAATCTCCGTCTTTGGATTTTTCTGTAACTGGCGGTATACATCCTTAAAATCTCCCACTCCGAAAATCACCTTTCCATCCAGTTCCAGATGTGCACCCAAAGGTCTTAATTTGGGTTGGTCACCATCGACAGTTGCAAGAAAGAATACCCCTGCTTCCGTTAAAAAATCATTTACCTTACTCATCTCTTTTATCCTCCTAAATTCTAAAACATGTAATCATTATACCCAAAAAAGGACGGTTCAAAAACCATCCTTTCTTTCTATTTACAAATATTTCACAGCAGTTCCGTAGGCAATCACTTCCGCTGCTCCTTGCATGATTCCCGATGTAGTAAATCTCACATTAACAACGGCGTCTGCGCCTAACTGTTCAGCTTCTGCAATCATACGACTGGTAGCCAAATTTCTGGCTTCATTCATCATTTCTGTGTAGCCTTTGATTTCTCCACCTACAATCGTTTTCAAACCTGCCATAAAGTCTCTTCCCACGTTTTTGGAATGAACTGTACTTCCTTTAACAAGTCCTAAGGTTTCCAATTCTTTTCCTGAAATTGTTTCTGTGTTTACTACGAGCATATTTCATACCTCCTGTTTCACAATTATTGTACTCTGACTTTTATTTTAGCAGAAATTCCATTATGTGCAAAGACATAAACATTACAGCTTCCTTTCGCCTTTGCTTTGATTGTACCTTTTTTGCTTACGCTCACAACCTTTTTATTAGAAACAAGATAACGTAATTTTGCAGCATGCTGCTTTGGCATGATTTCCTTTGAGGAATCAACTTTTTCAATGGTTGCGGAAACTGTAGTAGATTTTCCTTTTTTAAGAACAACCTTTTTCTTGTTTACGCTCACGCTTGAAACGTTGGTGTAACTCTTATAAGTTCCTGAAGTAAATGCATGAACTTCCGGGCTGGTTCTCACATATTTCTTTTTACCGTTCTTAATAACATAAGCTCTGACAATCGCCTTATATGCTGTATTCTTTTCCAAGCCGGTCTTTGTCCACTGAAGTTTCTTATTCGCTTTAACAGTTTTCACTTTCTTACACTTTGTGGTCTTTCCACAGTTATTGAAGAAAATATCATATCCCTTTACACCTTTCACCTTACTCCAGGAGAGAACAAGACCATCGTCACCCTTTGCAACCATTTTTGCTAAAGCTACTCCGCTAACTGACTTCTTAGTGCTCGCTTTCTTCTGTCCCTGTTTTAAATCAACTGATAAAGAAACTCCACCGCCTTTAGGAACAACAAGGTAGTAATTTCCATTGGCATCTTTCGGTAACTTTTCTTTACCGTTATAAGCATTTGCAATTTTCCATCCGGAATTTAAGTTTGCTTTTAAAACAATCTTTTCGCCTTCTTTTGCAACCTCATATCCAAAACTCTTTTCCAGTGCTTTCCCTTTTTCAGTAACAACACTGATTTTTCCGCCTTGCGTCGGCTGTTCGGTTTTAATGATATAGTTAATATTGTTTGCTTCAAAATCTTTTGCCGCAGTTCTTTCCACGGTTTCTCTGGAAATACCAAGTTTTCCCTTTCTAACAACATCCCCAATATAACCAAACTCACCTTTCTCAACTTCAGCAACATTTCCTTTTTCATTCAGACTTGCTTTCCATACCGTCAGATTTACATTATACTTTGGAGCATTCACTTCTTCCTGTAAAGGAACACGGTCACCAAGAACCATAACCGGCATATCTTTACAAATAACGGCTGTTCCTTTCGCATTCAGTTCCTTTTCAACCAGAATGTCTGCTTTCTTATCATTCATATACATATTTGTCTGAATTCCATCTCCATCTGCATTCAGATTTCCATGAATCTTAATAGTGGATTTTGCCGGTTCATCCATAGAATCACCTTCTGTTAATTGACTCAACTGAATCCCTGTAGCATTTTTATTCGTACTCTTTACCGTCACATCTCCGGTTACATCAATCGTTGAAGTTCCCCATATGGAATTTACCGTAATTCCTTCTGCCGAATCATATTCAGCTGTTCCGTTAGACATCGAAGTAATTCCCTTGCCAACCGAAACCTGATGTAATCCACTTCCTACACGAAGTCCGGATGAGTTTTCTCCTTGCACGTCAATTCCACCCACAATTTTTGTAATTAACGTCTGAGGGTTTTCCGGACTATATGCGTATGTATTTATTCCATCCGCATATTTTCCTTCTGCTTTAACGTTGCCTCCAACCTGTATGTTTCCACCACATAAATCAATGGCACTTGCGCTACTTTCATTTCCTTTCACCGAAACAGATCCGCCAACTTTTATCGTTGAGTTTTCTGCATAAATCGCAGCAAGATAACTTGCTGCTTCTGCGAGTACATCTCCCTTAACCTCTACCGATGCGTTACCACTAGACGCAGTTGAGCTAACTGCATAATTATTCCATCCGCCCTGAAGCATCTTGTAATTTACATTTCCATCCACAATGACCGATGCATCTTTGTTCTCATTATTAGAGCCATTCACAACCACGGAAACAGCATAATCTGCATTTTCAACCGTGACATTTCCAACCGTTTTATGTTCTCCGGCTTCGGCAAAAACCGGTTCTGTCGTATCATTTGCAGCCAGTACACTTTCTCCCGGTGCACATGCAAGCATCATCACTGCCAATGAAATACTGGTTAATTTTCTAAATTTCATAATACCTCCTTTGATATTCCGGATAACGTCCGGCGCGTCTGTTTTCACAGTATTTTTCTCTCGGTGACATTCGTCACACACCATTTTCATCGTATCATATATAGATACGTATATCAACATAATTGCTTAAATGTCTAATTTTATAAACAATGTATATATTTTTAGTAAACAAAAAAAAGAACCCCTTTCGATAAAGAGATTCTTAAGTGGACTAGATGGGAATCGAACCCATGTCCAAAAGTCCTTCCACCGTTCTTCTACTATCATAGTTCGTTATTTAACATTCCCTCAGGATAACGGAAACGAACATCCTTTATCCTTTAGTAGCTTCATAAATCTCCTGACTGCGCAAAGCTTTGCAACCAGGGTGCCCTACAAAAAGTCGATGCCAGAACTCAGGGTGTAGGAGTCCTAAGACTGACAGCTGCCATAATTAGGCAGCGTATGCTAATTTATTATCAGCGTTTAATTTAATTGTGTGAGTTAACGCATCACCTGCGGATAGCTTCACCAGATTCCAAACCCCTGTCGAAACCAGTACTAGCCCTTACTGGATATTTAATCTGTTCCAAAATTATCGCACATTTCTGAATAAAAATCAACTATCCCCTTCAAATCATAAACACCGGCCGGTGGTTTGTTTATTAAAGCTCCGTTTTTTCTACACAAAAAACTTCGCAATAATAAACAGGGCCTTGCCCTATACAAAAAGGCTCTGGATGTTCCAGAGCCAAATTCAATTGATTTTCAAGTTTTTCGTTCATATTTTTCTAAGTATATGATACTTCTCGAAAATCCTTCAACTATTTCAGTTT
>JAILRB010000038.1 GCA_024698585.1 Eubacterium sp. | reverse complement strand
AAAATTACCTTCATCATCTATTAACAAATAATCATCTCCAGCCCACATATCACACTTTTTACCGGCATTTTGCAAAAAAATCTTATATTGTTTAGGCAAAACTGCGCCATCCGGAAGAGCTTTTTCAATAATCTGTATCTCTTCATCAGAATATCCCACATTTTCCATAGCTGTATTTATTCTTAAGAACTCAAAAAATTCACCTAGATCATCACTTCCGTTATACTCAATAGTGTATTTTTCTTCTGGTGTTGTCATTATTTTATCTTACCTCCTTGTATATAGGATTAGATTCAATATATTTTTTAAATCCCTTAAAATACTGTGGTTCGGTCTGCTGTCCTTCGCAGAAGATATAATAGCGAAATTCCTTCTGTTCTAAATACTCCTGACGTCTTTTCCTCTTCCATGCTTCCATTCCGGCTTTTTTTGGCATTAGATCACGCTCCAATCTATAAGCTTCTTAAGGTATGGATCTGCACCATATTTTCCCTCAAGATACTGCTTATCAAACTTGGCATCTTTACGCACAGAAGAACCATCCGGATTCTTAAATTCAACTAATGAATAAAGCTTAGAATTCTGCTCATTTCCTTTTGCAACAAACCAGATTTCATCTCGTCTAAACACTTCACTATTCATCGTAGACAAATCATGTGAAGTAAAAATAAGCTGTGCTCCATATTTATTGATTTCAAGGTTGTTATAGAGCATTATGATGTGCTTAAGCAGAACCGGATGTATCTTTGCATCCAATTCATCAATTACAAGTGTTGTACCCTTCATAAGACTTTCTGCGATAAATGGTAATAATCCAAATAACTTCTTCGTACCACTTGATTCTTCTGAAAGAGTTATTTCATAAGCATTTCCATCTATACTATGCTTTGTAAATACCTGAATGTCTCCGGCTTCACGTTTTTCCACTCTAAAATCCTCAATATCCAAGTCCATCTCACGAATCATATTAAGAATAAGTTCCTTAATATCAGCAGAGTTCGCTATTGCAAGTTGTAATTCCTGAATTGGACTACCATAGTTCAAGAATTCAATTCCATCTTCAAACCAGCTTATACAATCACCAACCACCTCATTCTTACGGTATGTGATTCCAAGATATGATAAAAGAGGTAATGTATCTGAAATATCTTCGCTTACCTTTAGTTTACTGAATCCATCTCCCATAGATATTTTTCCGTCTTGTCTCTCAAAAATATCTGTAATACGATTGGTTTCAACCTTTCGCATAGAAAGACTCTCATAAACTATTGTTTCTCTTTGAACATGAAGAATGTAACGATATTCTGCTTTTGTTGTCTGGAAAAAAATTTCAAATTCGGTCGGACTATTTTTACTTTCCACATCAAATGCAAACGGAACAATTTCAAGATTCTTCATACGCAATCTTCCGTTCATATCGGCTTCTGTAGCATATAAAGGACGTAGAACCTTTAACTCTAATGTATGAATTGCCTGCATTACATTAGATTTTCCTCCACCATTTGGTCCATATATAGCTGACACAGGTAATAACAACTCATTATTGCTTGCCTTTATCAATCGGGATCTATGCTCTGATATAGCTGTAGCCTGCATATCAAAAGTCATCTCATCTCTTATACTTTTGTAATTTTTCACTGTAAATTGACTTAACATAACAAAAAACCTCCAATCTAAGAATAGTATATTCCCAGATTAGAGGTTTGTAAACATATATTTGAGTTTTTTTCTCAAATATACTGTCGAAATTCTTCTACCCACTCTTCCATCAAATCAAAGAAAGCGCCAATCCCAAGACCAGCGCTCTCAATACATTACCTATGTATGTATAATCGTGTCATTTCCGGTTCGTCGTCTCCCTGTGCCATACAATAGAATTCCCATCCATACTTTTCATAGAAGCCTATGTGGTCTGTCACCAGATAGATTGGTGAGACATCTCTTTTCTTCATATCGTCCACTACCAGATTCAATAAATTTCCGGCAATTCCCTGGCAACGATAATCTTCCTCAGTATATACTGCACATACATTTGGGGACAAGTCTTTTCGATCATGGAAATCATTATCAATCACTCCCATGCCGGCGATAATGCGGTCGCCGTCAAGACACAAATACCAACCGTTTTTTGTTTCATTGTTTAAGAATGCATCCATGCACTCCAGGTATGCTTCTTTTGGCACACCCCATTTATTGTGGAACCATTCTGCTGCTTCGTCCTTTAATTCAGGGACTTGATCCAATGTGAAATACTTATAATTACTCATAATATCCTCCTTTATGCTGAACGTCTCGTTTCTCTTAATATTCTGCGAATACTTTTCTCTGATAAAGCATATTCAGATGCAAGCTCCCGTACTGATTTTCCTTGGCAATGCATCTCACAAATATTGTCATTTCGTGTTCGATAATAGCCTCTCGAATCGGTTTGGCTACCCCACTCTTTCTTCTCCTTGCAGGGAATGTAGATGTTGACACCACTTGCATACTGCTGAATAATTTCAATTACTTCCTTGGGCAGAATTTCTTCCGCTTTGACATAGCTCATATAATCCTCCTATTATTGTTTCGGATTCATCTGAGCATAAGTTTCAATTTTATTTTATGCCCAGACTACTGAGCGATAACATATCTTTTACGCATAAACATACCTTTCCTTTCTTTTTTACTCTGTTTCAATCATACAGAACAATAAGCCCAAAAACAAGCCCAACTTTTCTTCTAAACAAAAATGGGTCTCTATATTTTCGTTAAGCTTGACGACAGAAATATCACACTTTCCTCCCCCAGCACTACAATCTGCCTTCTAAGCATTTTTCCTCCACTATTATAAAATATGATACTTCTCAACACCAATCTAAACTAATCCTAGATGCTTCTCAACCAAAGAAACTGTTTCTTCTACGCTTCTTTTGGTGTCTCGCTCAATCCAGAAATAGTTTCCTGCCTTTATTTGCGCATATTTTTCTGCATTAAGCGAATATAGAGTATCATTACAAGTTCTTTTCGCACTTTCAAAATCAGTCGCACTGTGTATATAATCACTGAACCCCTGATGATCCGGTCTATTGCAGTAATCGTCAACCAAATCGGTAGGTTCTTTGATCATAAAAACTACTCTTGATGGATCTGACAATAAATCAGCCTGTTCTACTGTCAAATGGCAATCGCA
>JAILRB010000043.1 GCA_024698585.1 Eubacterium sp. | reverse complement strand
TTACAATGAACAAAGAATTAAAGAGAAACTAGGATGGATGAGTCCTGTTCAATACAGGCTCAGCCTCTTGGCTGCATAAAAACAGCGTAGCAGCCAAAAACTGCTACGCTTAAAAAGTCTAACTTTTTGGGGTCACCTCATATGGGTGGTGTTTTTATGAATTGGAAGGTTTTTTAGAACAAAAGACATAGAACGTTTATAGACATATGTAAGAAAAAGGAGTAGAATAAACTTAAGTGGTTAATCGGATTTTTACAAGGGAGCTTTCCTTGTAGTAAACGGTTTGTTTTTAGCCGAAACAAATCGTATGTAAAAATAAAGGAGGACATTTATATGAAAACTATGACAAAAAGACTAGGGTCATTGCTGTTGGCATTGACAGTATGTATGACGATGATTGTTGGTATTTCAAAGCCTGTAAAAGCGGAAGAAATTAAAATCTCCGTGGATGGATTTGAAATTACATTTTATGATGATGGCGGTGGATATGGCTCTCTGTGGGTGACGAAATATACGGGAACAGCTACCGTGGTAACATTGCCGACAGAGGTTCAGTACAATGGAAAGACCTATCAGGGACCGGGGTTTATTGCTTCTGATACTTTTAATGGAAATAAAACCGTGCAGAAAGTGATTGTACCGAAGGGCTACGAAGGCATTGCTGAAAATGCTTTCTATGAGTGTCCGAATTTGACAGAAGTAGTGATTGGAGGAACCGGAAATGATGATCCGTTCTATTTCAGTTCCAGGGCATTTGTAAATTGTTCCAACTTAAAGACGATTCGTACCAGTGTCACAAAACTCAGTGATACTACAAATCCGAATTATGGTCTTGGAACCAATACATCCGGAATTGTTTATGCAGGGGTTACAGCCTATGTCATTCAAGGAAGTGATATGGATACCTATTTTAAGACGGTAAACGAAAAGTCTTTCGGATCAAAAATCAAGATTGTCTACGAAAATGATCCTGCGAAGGAGGCAAATATTTCTTCCAGCGGAAAATCCAGTGGAAGCAGTGGATCGAAGGGAGATACGATTGCCTCTAAGGAAAAGACCATTACCAGTCTAAACAGCGAAGCGGATTTAAAGGAATCCCTGTACAGTGGCTTGCAGTTGAATGGTAAGAAGGTTACAAAGAATTCCGTAAAACTGTCCTGGAAGAAAATCAGTGGGGCAAAAAATTATGTTGTTTTCGGAAATGCCTGTGGAAAGAGGAACAAATATATGAAATTGACTACGGTTACAGGGACTTCCGTAAATATAAAAGCTATTGGCAAAAATAAAATAAAAAAAGGAACTTATTATAAGTTCATTGTTGTAGCAGTTGACCAGAATGGAAAAGTCATTTCCACATCAAAAACTGTTCATGCTGCAACTAAGGGTGGAAAAGTCGGAAACGCGAAGAAGGTTTCCTTAAAGAAAAAGAAAGCTTCTATAGCGGTAAAGAAGACTTTTAAAATTAAAGCAAAGGAAGTAGCTGCTTCTAAGAAATTGAAGGTGAAAAAGCATCGTAAGACTGCATTTGAATCAACCAATGTTAAGGTTGCAACAGTCAATGCAAAAGGTGTCATTACCGGAAAGCGTAAAGGAAGCTGTGAAATATATGTGTACGCTCAGAACGGGGTATGCGCAAAAATCAAGGTAACAGTTAAGTAGAAAGGAGAAAGAAAAACTTGAGAAAATTGAAGAAACATTTGGCTGTAATGCTATCCATAGCGATGGTATTCAGTGTGATGCCGCAGCTTACCATGGCTGAAGGCACACAGGTGCTCTCAGAGCAGGAGAACGGTGAGGGCCATGAAGGGTCCGAAGAGGAATCAGGGGATGAGGAAGATATCCCTGTTGATTACGAGCAGGAAGTCATTGACGAAGCAAAAGCGTTAGGCGTTCCGGATGCTTTTATTAAGCATTCCTTTGCTGCAGACTTCGAAGACGGAAAATTGGAAGAACCGACCTTTCAGTTAGGTGAGGGCGAAAGCCCGAAGTACAAGATGAACACGGTTGTCAGTGCGGCAGGTGTTCGCGGACTGGAAATCAAAGGGATTGATACCGGTCTGTTAGCCAGAGCAAAGTTTGATTTAGGAACTTTTGACTTTGGTGAAATGAAGTTAGGGTATTTAATCTATAACATTTTGGCAAAGAAAAATATGAAAGGAAAGGCATATTTGTATCTGGATGAGGAAACAGAGCCGTTTGCAACCTTAAATATTAAGAGAAGTGCTGATAGTGACTGGGAAGAAATCCGAAATAAGGCAGTGGATGTTAGAGACAAGGAAGTACAGGGACTGCATCAGGTTTACCTAAAATATGTTGCCAATAGTGCTTTGGACGATGAGGGAAATATTATTAAATCCAGTGGTGTAAAGGGAAGCCTGTTTTTGGAAAGCATGTTCTTTACAGAAGGAAGCACGCCGGTACTCAATTTTGATCTGGATGAAGAGGTAAACACAGTTGACCGAATTAACGGATCAGAAGATCATTCCATTATGGGATACGGAGATATGAACGTTCAGATTCCGGAAGGATATGAATGTGAATATACAGATAAACCGCTGGAAAGTGCCACCTATGAACTGGACTATATTCGTGGACGTGGTAATTCCACCTGGTTAACATCAAAGAAACCATATAAGATTAAACTGGATAAATCAGCAGATTTATTTGGTATGGGCAGTAGCAAGCATTGGGTTCTTTTAGCAAACTATTACGATTATTCCTTGGTTAGAAATAAAATGACCTTTGAACTTGCGAAGCGAATGGACTTAGAGTATACGCCAAAGAGCGTGTTTGTAGATGTGGTAATTGCCGGGGAATATTGTGGTAGTTATCAGTTGACACAGCATGTTCGAATCGGGAAAAACAATGTCGCTATAGATGATTTGGAAGATAAGCCGGCCAGCACCTTACCGAATATAACCGGAGGATATTTGCTTGCCATGGACGAATCCTGGTTAAAGGGAGATGAAGGAAAACCAAATATTCATGTTGGAAATAATTTATTCCTTATTGATAAGCCGGAATATGATGCAGACTATTCTGAGGAAGCAAAGCAGGCTCAGGTGGACTACATCACAAACTACCTGCATGAGCTGAATTATATCATTGAAGGGGAAGATGAATACTTTGATGAAGAGGCCGATGGAATTGATGAAGAGTTAGCAGGTAAGGATTGGCGAGACTATATGGATGAGCAGTCATATATTGACTATTATCTGATTCAGGAAATTTCAAAAAATGGTGATGCTTACGGCGGAAGTACATACCTGTACAAGGAACGAAACGGCTTGCTGTACTGGGGTCCGGTATGGGATTTTGATTTTGTTGCATGGGGAGCTCCGGAAACAGATTATCTGGCAAATGGAGGCGTAGAAGGATTCCAGTGCATTTATGGAAATCCATGGTTTGAAACATTACTTGAAAAGGATCCGGAAGTAAAGGAAAAAGTGGTAGAACGTTGGCAGGTTATGTCAGAAATTCTGAAAGACATTGCCTCTGACGGTGGCTTCATTGACCAGTGCAAGAATCAACTTTATTATTCCGCATTAGCAAATTATCAGGTAAGAGGTTCTTATCTGATGGGAGATATTAACTATTGGGGTGATGAACCGGTTGTTAATCGTGACGAAAATGGAGAACTTTATCATTTGAATTACTTCAATGAAGTGGACCGATTAAAGAGAACTGTCAATGCATCAGTGGAATGGATGGATGAAAATGTATCGACCATCGGTGAAGGAAATTATGGAAAGTATCCGGAGATTCCGTTTACAGTGGATGGTGAAATCGTGGCTTATGTTCATTATGATGCATGGAACGAATGTATTGAGATGAGTGAAATTCCAGAGGCTCCGGAAAAAGAAGGAATGGTCTTCAAGGGATGGTTCTATGAAGATGAAGATGGTGTAGAGCATAAACTGAACGAAGAGGTTTGGCCATTTTATTACAATTCTTCTGAGGAAAGCGAAGTGACGGAAGAGCCAGAGACGATAAAGAAGACAGAGGAAGAGACGGAGGAAGAATTAGTTCCTTATACCTTCTATGCGAAATATGTTTCAGAAGACAGTATCATTCCGATTACTGCGATTACATCTTTTGCAGATACTTACTATGTTCCAATGGAAGAATGGTATATGGATACGGAGGAAGAACCTTATTATGAGAGCGAAACCCTGTATTTGAATCAGTTGATTTCAGTGCTTCCAATGGATGCAGATATTGAAGATGTAAAGTATTCATTAGAAGAAGAAAGTAAAGACATTCATCTTTCCGAAGATGGTGAAGTTTACTTACGAAAACCAGGAGAATATATTGTAAATTGTATTGCTGGCGATGTAGTAAAACAGATTACAATCATTGGAGTTAGTGAACAGGAAATCGAAAACGACGAAGATTATTCGATTGTGGATTCCTTGAATCTGAAACAGGGCTCTTACGGAAATCTGGGCTTTAGATTCACAAACGAAATGGTAAGCTTTAGTCAGTATCAGAGAGTGTTATTTAAATCGCTAGATCCTGAAATTGTAGAAGTGAGTCGAAACGGTGTCGTATATGGAAAGAGTGTCGGAAAAGCAAAAATTGTTGTAGTTCAGTCTTACGGAAGCAATGTTGATGTACAAGTAGTGGATGTGGTTGTGGAATCTGGTGAATCGTCAGAAGAACCAACAACAGAAACGACTACGAGTTCACAGGAAAAGACGACAGAAGCGTCTAAGGTGAAAAAACCGAAAAAGGTTGTTATTAAGAAAGGATACAAGAAGAAAAAAGCAGCTAAAAAAATTCGCTTAAAACTTTCTAAGGTAGAAGGTGCCGATGGCTATCAGGTTTGTATCTATCAGTCAAAGAAACAGGCGAAAAAGAATAAATCCGCATTGGTGAAAAAATATGTGGATTCTGTAAAAGTTTCTGTGAAGTCAAAGAAAGTGGAAGGCTTGAAGAAATTGTTTGTCAGAGCAAGAGCATATCGAAAAAATGGAAAATCAAGAGTATTTGGTGATTGGTCTGATATTAAACGAATCAAAATAAAATAAAAAAAGCGATGCACCATCCTGTGATTGCAGGGTGGTGTTGCTTTTTGTCTATAAATAAGATATGATATACGGTACGACAGTTCGTTTGCACCATCCTGTCGTTAAACAAAACTAGGGCTTCAATGAGTACACGATAAGTGCGTTTATTATCCCGTGGTGCATACCGCGGGATTTTCTTATTATAAGGAGAGAAAATATGTATTTTTTGAGAACAGAGGAGTGCTTTGATTCAGCACATTTTTTAAAAGGATATGATGGAAAGTGTAGCAATCTGCATGGACATCGATGGAAAGTCGTTGTGGAAATCAATCGGGAAAATCTGAATGAAGAAGGACCAAAGAGAGGAATGATTATTGACTTCACAGATATTAAGGATGCATTAAAGGAATTGTGTGATGCATTCGATCACCAGTTCATTATTGAGACAGGGTCTTTGAAAGAGAAGACAAAAGAAGCACTTTTGGAAGAAGGATTTAAAATTATTGAACTACCAATGGTTCCTACTGCAGAAAACTTTGCAAAGTATTTTTATGATCGCATGAAGGAAAAAGGGTTCCCGGTGCATCGTGTGGAAGTTTATGAAACACCGAATAACTTTGCGGCATATGAGGAGTAATCATGAAAGTTGTAGAAAAATTTGTCAGCATTAATGGGGAAAGCACCCGGGCAGGAGAGTTAGCAGTGTTTCTCCGTTTCAAGGGGTGTAATCTGAATTGCTCCTATTGTGATACCAAGTGGGCCAATGAAGTAGAGTGTCCCTATGAATCATTAAGCGTGGAAGAAATTGTTCAGTATGTGAAAGAGACAGGAATCAAGAATGTCACGTTGACCGGAGGAGAACCAATGCTTCAGAATGAGATTGTATCTCTGGTGGATAGCCTTTTGGAACAGCCGGGAATCCGCGTGGAAATCGAAACCAATGGTTCGGTGGATTTGTCCCAGTTTTCTTTTCGAAAGAAACCGGTATTTACCATGGATTATAAATCCCCATCCAGTGGATGCAATGATCGGATGTGCCTTGAGAACTTTAGGGGACTCACCGGTGAGGACACCGTGAAATGTGTGGTTGCAAACCGGGAGGACTTAGACCGAGCAAAGAGCGTCATAGAACAATATCAATTGACGGAAAAATGTCATGTATATTTCAGTCCGGTATTCGGTTCCATAGAGCCGGAAGAAATTGTAAATTACATGTTGGAGCATAAAATGAATGATGTGCGTTTGCAGATTCAAATGCACAAAGTAATATGGGACCCGAATCAGAGAGGAGTTTAAGGATGATAGATAAAAAAGCCATAGAAGAACATATTCGAGGAATACTGATTGCTTTAGGAGACAATCCGGATCGCGAAGGCCTTGTGGATACCCCAAGTCGTGTAGCAAGAATGTATGAAGAAGTTTTTGAAGGAATGAATTATACGAATCATGAAATTGCAGAAATGTTCAACAGAACTTTTGAAGAAGGTGTGGAACAGGAGAACAATTCCAAAATCGTGGTGATGAAGGATATTGATTTATTTTCCTATTGTGAGCATCACATGGCGTTGATGTATGACATGAAAGCGACTGTGGCATACATTCCAAACGGAAAGGTGTTGGGACTTTCGAAAATTGCCAGAGTGGTGGACATGGTTGGGAAGCGTCTTCAGTTACAGGAAAAGATTGGACAGGACATCGCAGATATCATTTCTGAAATCACCGGCAGTGAAGATGTGGCAGTCACCATTGAAGGCTATCACAGCTGTGTTTCTGCCAGAGGTATCAAGAAAAATAATACGAAAACATTTACAGCAGAGTTACGTGGAAAGTTTGAGACAGACCCGTCTTTGCAATTGTATTTGAAATAGGAGGCGCAGGATGAAAGCATTGGTGTTATCCAGTGGTGGATTAGATTCCACGACAGCACTGGGATTGGCAGTGAAAAAGTATGGAAAAGACAATGTGATTGCCCTGTCGATTTCTTATGGACAAAAACATGAAAAAGAAATTCAGGCATCCATTGATGTGGCAAATCACTATGGCGTGGAGCATTTGTTCCTTGACCTGGCAAAGATTTTTCAGTACAGTAACTGTTCCCTGCTTCAGCAATCCACGGAAGAAATTCCGGAAGAAAGCTATGCGGAACAGATTCAGAAAACCGAAGGGAAAACACCGGTCAGCACTTATGTGCCATTTCGAAACGGCTTGTTCCTTTCTTCCGCGGCCAGCATTGCCTTAAGTAAGGATTGTGAAGTGATTTATTATGGTGCGCATGCAGATGATGCAGCGGGCTTTGCTTATCCGGATTGCTCTGAAGTCTTTAATCAGGCAATGAACGATGCAATCTGGGAAGGCTCCGGCCATCAGTTAAGGATTGAGGCACCATTTGTTAAGATGACAAAAGCAGATGTGGTAAAAATGGGATTGGAACTAGGCGTTCCTTATGAGCTGACCTGGTCCTGTTATGAAGGTGGCGAAACACCTTGCGGAAAATGCGCTACCTGCATTGACCGAAACGCAGCATTTGCAGAAAACGGGATGGAAGATCCCGCAATGAAGAAATAAGGGAGATATTATGATGAGAGAAGATGAAGGGTTAACACTGTTAGGAAATAAGGAAACAACATATCAGTCAGACTATGACCCATCTGTGTTGGAAACATTTGAAAACAAGCATCCGGACAATGACTATTTTGTAAAGTTCAACTGTCCGGAATTTACCAGTCTTTGTCCGATTACCGGACAGCCTGACTTTGCAACCATTACCATTTCCTATGTGCCACAGCAGAAGATGGTGGAGAGTAAATCATTAAAGTTATATTTATTCTCCTTCAGAAATCACGGAGATTTTCATGAGGATGTAGTAAATATCATCATGAAGGATTTGATTCGGTTAATGGATCCGAAGTACATTGAAGTCTGGGGAAAATTCCTGCCTCGTGGAGGCATCTCCATTGATCCGTATTGCAACTATGGAAAACCGGGAACCAAGTGGGAGCAGGTGGCATGGGAGCGTATGGCCAACCACGATTTGTATCCGGAAGTTGTAAATAACCGATAAGTTACTGGAAAGGAAACGACAATGAAATTTTTATATATTTTACTTGTATTCATGCCGATTAGCTGGATTGCATCGGCAATGGGAGCAAATGGTACAGCGTTGTTTGTCATGAGTGCATTAAGCATTGTGGGATTGGCAGCTGTTATGGGAAAGGCGACAGAAAATGCCGCCTATTATTTAGGAGAAAAAGTCGGTGGATTTTTAAACGCCACCTTCGGAAATGCAGCAGAACTGTTGATTAATATTTTCGCCTTGAAGGCAGGACTGATTGAAGTCGTAAAGTCTTCTATTATTGGTTCCATCATTGGAAACATTCTTTTGGTATTAGGACTGAGTCTTCTTTGCGGAGGGTTAAAGCACAAGATTCAGAAGTTTGACATTAAGGCGGTGGAACTCCACTCCAGCATGCTGTTTTTTGCTGTAATTGGAATGAGTGTTCCGGCGATCTTTGTACACACCATGGCGAATGACAGCACAAAAGTTGAGGAATTAAGTCTGGTAATCGCAGGATTAATGTTCCTGTTATATTTCCTTCAGATTATTTTTACCTTCGTGACACATAAAGACGTCTTCGCAGAAACGGAAGGTGAACCGGCAGAAAAACCGGAGTGGTCTTTGAAGGTTTCCATTATCATTCTGTTAGTAGTTACTGCAGGATTAGGAATCCAGTCTGAAATCTTTACCGGTTCCGTGGAAGGAATGACAGAAACCCTGGGACTGAGTGAAATGTTTGTTGGTTTAATCTTAATTCCGATTATCGGAAATGCAGCAGAGCATAGTACCGCCGTGGTAATGGCAATGAAGAATAAAATGAATGTTGCCATTGAGGTCAGTGTGGGAAGTACGCTGCAGGTAATTCTGTTTGTAATGCCGGTATTGGTATTTATCAGTTGTATCTGGACACCGATGAACCTGATTTTCACACCGTTTGAATTAGTGGTATTGGTTTGTTCTGCGTTAATTACCAATCGAATCATTGAGGATGGACGATCCAATTGGATTGAAGGAGCGCAGTTATTGGGAATTTACGCAATCATCGCAATTGCATTCTTTATCGTATAAATTCTGAAGATGGAGTAAAAGATGGAAAGAAAGCGTTTCATACAATACACAATCGTTTATCTAGTGTGTTTCGGTTTTTTGTCCTGGGCGGTCTTCGTTGGAAATGCAGATGACATCATAAAGTATTGGGCTGCTTCCGGGATGAGCCATGGGATGAAAATCTATAGGGAGATTAATATTATTGTTCCCCCGCTGATATATGTGATTGCTGCGCCACTGGTAGCCGTGTTTGATTCCTTGCTTGTGATTCGAATACTGAATGCGCTGGTGTGGACCGGTGTTGCCTTGAGCCTGCACGTTGTTGGACAACGTCTTAAAATTAGTCACAAGATCATTGGATTCTTTAATCTGGCAATCGGACTGTATGCCTATGTTTCTGAATCCTTTTATTATGGCTACAACATGATTTGCCTACTTTTAGCTTTGTTAATTTTAAGTCAATTATTAAAGGAAGAACTGACCGGAAAAAGCACAATAATCATTGCTGTCAGTAGTATCCTGATGGTTTGGTGCAAGCACACCATGGGTGCCGTTTTTTTTGCAATGACTGTTCTGGTAATCTGGTTAAAGTACCGGAAGCAGAAAAGGTTCTGGAGAAAAGTCAGCGGAATGCTTGTCATTGACGCAGGAATCTCAGCAGGATTTCTAGGATACCTTTTATCCCTGGGAGTAATGAAAAATTTTCTGGATTTGATTTTTGGAGGAATGTCCCAGTTTTCAAACAATTACAGCAAAGCCATTTTATTCATTGATTTTGCTGTGATTTTCGGAGGTGTCTGTTTCTTCGCAGGTTATGTGATTTATGCAGTAAAGAAACAGGGAGGCAACCTGTCAGAGCTTTTTGAAACATACCGGGAGCATTGCCTGGTAGCTTTCTGGGGAATTGGGTCTACCCTGTTTGTCTATCCGATTTTTGATGCGGAACATTTTACCCCGATGATTGTGTTTTTCGTTTTACTGTTATCCCTTGTGAATCGAAGGAATGAAAAATTAATGTTTCGAATTTCCACATTGCTTTTTGGAACAATGGTTATCACATTTTTGACTTTGGGAATTTCCAATCTGTTCGGAAACAATCAGCTTAGTCAGATTCCGGCATTTCGAGGACTTCCGATTCAGGCGGGATTGGAGCAGAATCTGTTGGAAACGGAACAAATCATCAAAGACGCCGACAAGAAGGTTTACATCATTGATAAATATGCAATGATTTATTCTGCGGCAATGAGGGAAAATCATGGATATTATGATTTCCTTTGGTTGGGAAACACCGGAGGGAAATCGCCTCTTCATTATGTGGAAGAATTATTGAAGGAAGATTGTTTGATTCTGATGCGAACGACTTCAGGACAGGAAAGTCAATGGGATAATTCTCTTGGAAAATATGTGAAAGAACATTATCAGATCCGGAAGGATTATGGATATTGGACTTTATATGAGTAATTCGGGGGAAATGTGTAGAATTTGTTTGACATCTGCACTAGAAAAATTTAAGATTAAGGTTATGGTATAGAGAGAAGGAGCTAGTGGTTATGGATAATAAAAGAATCAGACCGGATGAAAGACCGGTATTTCCGAAAAGAGCAGTGATTACAGGCGGTATGCCTTATGGAAATAAAACACTTCATTTTGGACACGTGGGTGGGATGTTCGTACATGCTGACACATTCGCCAGATTTATGAGAGATCGAATCGGAAAGGATAATGTCATTTTTGTTTCCGGAACAGACTGTTATGGTTCTCCAATTGTGGAAGCATACAGAAAACTTTGTGAATCAGGATTTGAAGGTTCCATTGAAGAATATGTTATGGGAAATCATGAAAAGCAGAAGAAGACCTTAGATGACTATGGTATCAGCTTAAATCTTTTTGGTTCCTCCGCTTTTGGAGAAACAGGAAAGATGCATGAAAAAGTATCAGCAGAATTATTTGATATTCTTTACAAAAATGGATATTTACAGAGAATGTCTACACCGCAGTTCTTTGACCCGGTGAAGAAGGTGTTTATCAATGGACGTCAGGTCATCGGAAAATGTCCGATTGAAGGATGTTGTTCGGAAAAAGCTTACGCAGATGAATGTGATTTAGGTCATCAGTATTCCCCATCAGAATTGATTGATCCGGTCAGCACCTTATCCGGAGAAAAACCGGAAATCAAACCGGTAACCAACTGGTATTTCTCATTAGATAAATGTATGAATCCGTTAATTGACCGTATGAATTATCTGAAGAGGGAAACCAATACACGTAAATATGAAATTAAGGCTATGGAAGAATTCCTGAAAGCACCATGTATGTATGTACAGAAAAAGCAGATGGAAGACATTGATGCCATTGAAGCAGCATTTCCAAAGCATGAAACGATCAATGAAGAAAAGAAGCCATCCGTGACATTTATCTTCGAAAATCTGGATGACAGAGATCATGCCAGAGAAGTATTAGATGGCATGGGAATTCATTACCGTACCGGAAAGACATTGGTTCCATTCAGACTTTCCGGAAATATTGACTGGGGTGTTCCGGTACCGGATAAGGATGACGTGGAAGGACTGACCTTCTGGGTATGGCCGGAATCTCTTTGGGCACCAATTTCCTTCACTCGTTCTTACCTGACAAGTCAGGGACGTGACGAAGAAGAATGGAAAGACTGGTGGATGGACGAAGACGCTTGTGTCTATCAGTTCATCGGACAGGATAACATTTATTTCTACGGTCTGGCAGAAATGGCAATGTTTGCTGCAACTCATGTAAAGGCTGATGAAGAAATGGATATGGTACACACCGTTCTTCCACATATCGTCGCAAATAATCATATTTTATTTATGGATAAAAAGGCTAGTTCGTCTTCAGAATTAAAGCCGCCAATGGCAGACGAACTGTTAGCATATTATTCACCGGATCAGTTGAGAATGCATTTCTTAAGTCTTGGTCTTTCTTCCAAGAGTGTTGGCTTTAAGCCACAGGTTTACCTTCCGGAAGAAGAGCGGGAAGGTGTTGACCCGGTATTAAAGGAAGGAAATCTTTTAACAAACGTTTATAATCGATTGATTCGTTCTTGCTTCTATTCTGCACAGCAGTACTTCGACTGCACGATTCCGCAGGGAGAAGTCAGCGAGAAAATCCGGAACATCTGTAAGGACGCAATCTTAGAATATGAAAGACATATGTACAATCATGAATTCCATCGTGTGACTTATGTTCTGGATAGCTTGATTCGTGACATCAATAAGCATTGGGCAAACAATGTCCGTATGGCAGATAAAAATGATGACAATGAATTAAGAAAGCAGATCTTAATTGACTGCTTCTATGGTGTGAGAGTTATCGCTGCATTAGTACATCCAATCGCACCGAAGGGTTGTGAAATGGTTCAGGAATACTTAAATGTGGATGATAAATTCTTCGACTGGAATTATATTTTTGATGATGTTCTTTCCTTAGTAGATGACAAGGAAAATCACAAACTAAAATTCCTGGAACCAAAGGTAGACTTCTTCGCAAAGCCTGCCTGCCAGTTCGAGCAGAAATAAAAAAGAAAAGGCGCTGTGTCTGTGATATGAAATCACGGCACAACGCCTTTTATTTTCATGGAAAGGGTGATTACATACCCTCATCAGAATTTTTCAAATACATCTTTTCTTTTGGTAAAACGGAATATGCGATTTTCGCCATTTGTTCCGGTGTTTCCACCTTCCCACCATTAATCCAGTTTTCCACCACGGCGATACACCCGAATACAATATAGTAGCGGTAGTATTTATAGTTTGCTGCCTGATCCGGCCCAAACTTCTGTCCCCAGCGAAGCATATAGTTATTATGGATAAAGTAGCCTACCCGTTCATAGCCGGTGCCCTGTCCGGAGTCAAAAGCAAGAATTTCCGCCCGGACACTTTCGTCAGCTAAAAAACTGAACAGACGGAAAAAGAATACGTAGGAATCTCCACCGGCTGTCTCGTTAATAATCTGTTGGATGGAATTTAAGATTCGATCCTGCATGATTTCAATCATTTCATACGGATCCCGATAGTGCTGATAAAAAGTCGCACGGGTAATGTCCGCTTCTTCAGCTAATTCCCGAATGCTGATTTTATGAATGCTTTTCTTTTGTAATAATCTGATTAATGCTAATTCTAATTGACGCTTTGTTCGTTGAACGCGGCGGTCTTCGTTTTTTGTTTCCATGCTGTCCTCCTGTAATGTCTATTTCTATACAAAGTGTATTATAACAAAAATATGGACACGAAAAAAAGGGAAAAATGGAAATTATACAGAATCGGAAAAAGTTGTTTAATAAAACCGGCAGATACTATACAGGTTCTTCGGAAGTGTAAATTAACAAACAAAAATCAGGGGGATTGTATGGTAATAAACAAGATTTTTCGGGAGTGTAAAACATCGTCAAATGCTATTGACGGTGTTTTTTTTACCGCGTATATTGGTGCCGTTGGCGGTTTGAAAGAAACAAGAAAAAAGAGGAAAGAAATGTTTGGAAAGATAATTGGATTAGGAAGTTATATACCGGAAAAAAGAGTGACAAATGAAGAACTTTCAGAGTGGATTGATTCGGATGATTGTTGGATCAGGGAGAGAACAGGAATCCATTCCAGACATGTAATGGAGCAGGAGAACACAGCAGAAATGGCAACAAAGGCTGCAAAAGCGGCGGTAAAGAATGCCGGAATTGCAGCAGAAGAAATAGACTTGATTATGGTTTCGTCTGTTTCCTCAAATTTGATTCTTCCGAATACAGCATGTTTTGTACAGGAACAACTTCATGCAGACAATGCCATGTGCTTTGACATCAATACTGCTTGCACCGGATTTATGGTGGCATACAATACGGTGCAGGCATACATCCATTTGGGAGTTATCAAGACGGCACTGATTGTGGCGGCGGAAGGACTTTCAAAGCTGGTGGACTGGGAGGACCGTGGAACCTGTATTCTGTTTGGTGACGGAGCAGGTGCTGCAGTGATTCAGGCTCAGGAAGGCGCGGTGTTTGAAACCGTGATGCATGCCGACGGAAGCGGAAAAGATGCCTTGTTTATGGAAAATGATTTTGCAGGACGTGGGACTCCTTTTGGGGAAGGCCATGAAACAAAAAATTACATTGCCATGGATGGAAGGGAAGTTTTCCGATTCGCAGTCAGCCAGGTTCCGAAATGTATTCAGGAATTATTGGAACATATGGGGAAAGCAGTGGACGACATTGACTGCTTCGTATTACATCAGGCCAATGAGCGCATTGTGAAATCCATCGCAAAACGATTAAAGATTCCAGTGGAAAAGGTGCCAATGAATATGGCAGAGTATGGAAATACCTCTTCGGCCTGTATTCCGATTTTGTTGACGGAACTGGTGGAAGAAGGACGAATCAAAAAGGGAGACCGGATGATTATGTCCGGGTTTGGTGCCGGGCTTACATGGGCAGCGACCTATCTGGAATTTTAACTATGGTATTTGCAGCCAGAGGCTGAAAAATATAAAACAAACACAAGAAAGGAATTAAGAAAATGTTTGAACAGATTAAAGAAATGATTGTTGAGGAATTAGGAGTAGAAGAGTCACAGGTAACAGAAAGTGTTTCCTTTAAGGATGATTTAGGAGCAGATTCCTTAGACTTATTTGAATTAGTTATGAGAATCGAAGATGAATTCGGTGTGAAGATTCCAACAGAAGAATTAGAAACCATCAATACTGTTGGGGATGTATTAAAGTATATCGAATCACATCAGTAAGCAGATAGGGAGAAGGACTGAATGAAGACAAAGATTACAGAACTTTTGCAAATTCAATATCCTGTCATTCAGGGGGGCATGGCCTGGGTAGCGGATTACCATCTGGCAGCTGCGGTATCCAATGCCGGTGGATTGGGAATTATCGGTGCCGGTGGTGCGGACGCTGCGTTTGTCAGAGACCAGATTCGAAAAACAAAAGAACTTTGTGACAAGCCTTTTGGCGTAAACGTAATGCTGATGAATCCGGATGCGGACAATATCGCAAAAGTACTTGTAGAGGAAGGGGTTCCGGTGGTTACCACAGGAGCAGGAAATCCATCGAAGTACATGGAATCCTGGAAGGCTGCGGGAATGAAAGTGATTCCGGTAGTGGCTTCCGTGGCAATGGCGAAAATGATGGAACGTGCCGGAGCAGATGCAGTGGTAGCAGAAGGCACGGAGTCCGGAGGACATATCGGAGAAACCACGACTATGGCATTGGTTCCACAGGTGGTGGATGCGGTAGACATTCCGGTCATTGCAGCAGGAGGAATCGGCGACGGCAGAGGCATCGCAGCAGCATTCATGATGGGTGCTGATGCGGTTCAGATGGGGACTGCATTTCTTGTAACAGAGGAATGCAATATTCACGAACACTATAAGCAGAAGGTGTTAAGTGCCAAGGACATTGACTCCAAAGTAACCGGAAGAACCACAGGACATCCGGTGCGAACCTTACGAAACAAGATGACCCGGGAATATCTCAAACGGGAAGGGGAAGGCGCCACTTTAGAGGAACTGGAACGCCTGACTTTGGGAGGACTTAGAAAAGCCGTGGTGGATGGCGATACAGTAAACGGTAGCGTCATGGCAGGTCAGATTGCAGGGCTGGTCAAGGAATCCACCACCTGCGGAGTTTTGATTCAAAATCTGATGCGTCAGATGCAGGAGACAATAACAGAAAATCAGAAGAGGTATTACAATGAGTAGAATCGCATTTATTTATCCCGGTCAGGGAGCACAGAAGGTAGGTATGGGAAAGGACTTTTATGAGCAGAGTCCTGTGGCAAGAACCTTGTTTGACCAGGCTAACGAAACACTGGACTTCGACCTGCTGTCCCTTTGCTTTGAAGACAATGAAGAAATTAATGATACAAAATATACCCAGCCGGCAATGGTGACGACCTGTCTTGCCATTACCAATCATTTATTGGAAGAAAATATTTGTCCGGAAATGACTGCGGGTCTGAGTCTGGGAGAATATGCAGCCATTGCCACGGCAGGGGGCATGGATGAAATGGATGCCATTAAAACCGTGAGAAAACGAGGGATTCTTATGGATGAAGCAATGCCGGATCAACAGGGAGCCATGATGGCAATTCTTGGACTAGAGAATACTGTGGTGGAACAGGTAATGGAATCCATCGAAGGTGCTTCCGTAGCCAATTATAACTGTCCGGGCCAAATTGTGATTACGGGAAAGACAGAGGCAGTGAAGGAAGCCGGAGAAGCATTGCAGGAAGCCGGTGCCAAGCGAACCATTCCATTAAAGGTCAGCGGCGCATTTCACTCCGAATATCTGAAAACGGCAGGGGAAGCTCTGGAAAAAGAACTGAATCAGGTTTCCTGGAGTACCTTAAAGATTCCTTATGTAACCAATGTCAATGCAGAACCGGTAGAAGAAATCAGTCAGACCAAGGGATTGTTAAAGCAGCAGATTTCCTCTTCCGTTTTGTGGGAGCAGTCCATGAGAAACATGATTGACTTAGGAATCGATACCTTTGTGGAAATCGGACCGGGAAAAACACTGGCAGGATTTTTACGAAAAATTGACCGAAGCGTGACGGTTTATAACGTCAGCACCCTGGAAGATGTGAAGATATTAAAGGAGAGATTATGTTAGAAGGAAAGGTGGCAATTGTAACCGGAGCCTCCAGAGGAATCGGTGCGGCAATTGCAAAGAAACTGGCAGGAGAAGGTGCTACTGTTTACATCAACTACTGCGGCTCTGAGGAAGCAGCGAAACATGTGGCGGTGGAAATTCAGGAGCAGGGTGGCTGTGCTCATACAGTACAGTGCGACGTATCTGATTTTGATGCCTGCAAGGAAATGATAGATACCATTTACAAGGAATGTGGAAAAATTGACATTCTTGTGAATAACGCAGGGGTAACGAAAGACGGATTGTTAATGGCTATGAGTGAGGAAGACTTTGACAGGGTCATTCAGACGAATCTGAAGGGGGCCTTTCATTGTATGAGATTTGTTTCCAGATACATGATTAAGAAAAAGAGTGGAAGTATTGTCAATATTTCTTCCGTTTCCGGAATCTTCGGAAATCCGGGACAAGTGAATTATTCTGCATCCAAGGCAGGGGTCATTGGAATGACAAAGTCAGCCGCCAGAGAACTGGCAGGAAGAAATGTACGAGTGAATGCAGTGGCACCGGGATTTGTGAAAAGCGACATGACGGATCAGCTTTCCGATGCCGTGAAAGAAGCAGCAAAGACACAGATGGCAATGGGGCGTTTCGGAACCCCGGAAGAGATAGCAAACGCAGTGGCGTTTCTGGCAGGAGAAGAGAGCAGTTACATTACCGGACAGGTACTTCGCGTAGATGGTGGAATGTAGCAGGTTCTGATTTTGGAGGAGCAAAATGAAGAGAGTTGTTGTAACCGGTATGGGAGCCATTACTCCAATCGGTAATAGTGTAGAAGCGTTTTGGAAACGTGTAAAAGAAGGAAAACACGGAATTCGGGAAATTACAAAATTTGATACGGAAGCATTCGAGGTTAAACTGGCGGCAGAAGTGAAGGACTTTGTGCCGAAAGAACGCATGGACTTTAAGGCGGCGAAGAGAATGTCACCATTTTCCCAGTATGCAGTCTGTGCTTCCAGAGAAGCATGGGAACAGTCCGGTCTGAATCTGGAACAGGAAGATCCCTTCCGCATCGGAGTCTGCATCGGTTCCGGGATCGGTGGACTTCAGGATATGGAATCCGAAGAAAAGAAGTTATTGGAAAAAGGACCGGGCAGGGTAAAACCGCTTTTAGTTCCAATGATGATTACCAATATGGCAGCAGGCAATGTGGCAATTGACTTAGGATTGAAGGGAAAGAACATGAATGTAGTCACTGCTTGTGCCACAGGAACTCATTGTATCGGAGAAGCATATCGTACCATTCAGATGGGAGATGCAGATGTGATGTTGGCAGGAGGCACTGAGGCAGGAATTACTCCACTGGGTGTGGCAGGTTTTTCCAGCCTGACAGCATTGACGAAGGCTACAAATCCGGATCAGGCATCCTTGCCATTTGATCAGAACCGTGGTGGATTTGTCATTGGAGAAGGTGCCGGCGTAGTGGTTCTGGAAGAACTGGAACATGCGAAAAAGCGTGGAGCAACCATTTTGGCAGAAGTCGTTGGTTACGGAGCAACCTGTGACGCATATCATATTACCTCTCCGGCTGAAAATGGAGAAGGAGCAGCCAAGGCAATGGAACTGGCAATGCAGGAAGCAGGCATTGCCCCATCTGAGGTGGATTATATCAATGCTCATGGAACAGGAACTCATCATAATGACTTGTTTGAGACCCGTGCAATTAAGTTGGCATTAGGAGATGCAGCTTATGATGTGAAGGTGAATTCCACCAAGTCTCTGATTGGGCATCTGTTGGGTGCAGCCGGTGGTGTGGAACTGATTGCCTGTGTGAAATCCATGGAAGACAATTTCATTCATCAGACTGTGGGAACGACGAAAGCAGATGAAGAATGTGATCTGGATTACGTGTTGCATCAGCCATTGCAGCAGCAGGTAAATATCGCGTTAACCAATTCCTTAGGGTTTGGTGGTCACAATGCCACCCTGGCATTAAAAAAATATGAGGCATAAGAGGTGAAACCATGGATATAAGCAAAATGAAAGAACTGATTCAGGCAGTGTCGGATTCAGAACTGACCTCCTTTCAGTACCGGGAAGGGAACATTGAGATTCTTTTAGGAAAGAATGATGACAAGGTTCTTCCGGTACAGGAAATGACGGAAGTGCCAAAGAAAGAAGCGGTACAGAATCCACAAAAAACGGAGGAACCGGTTGTCAGCGAACCTCAGGAACCGGGAAGGGAAATCAAGACTCCTTTGGTGGGAACGGTATATCTGGCTCCGGCAGAAGGGGCAGATCCTTTTGTGAAAGTGGGAGACCAGGTTCATAAAGGTCAGGTAATTGCCATTGTGGAAGCAATGAAACTAATGAATGAAATCGAAAGTGAATTTGACGGAACCGTTAAGGAAATCTTAGTAGAAAACGGTCAGATGGTTGAATATGGACAGCCGTTAGTAATTGTTTAGGGAGAAAAACATGAATCATTTGGATATTAAGGAAATTCAGAAAATTATTCCCCACAGACATCCCTTTCTTTTAGTGGATTATATTGAGGATTTTAAGCCCGGAGAATATGCGGTGGGCTATAAATGTGTAACCTACCGGGAGGATTTCTTTCAGGGGCATTTTCCGGGGCAGCCGGTGATGCCGGGAGTGTTGACCATTGAGGCGCTGGCACAGGTGGGTGCCGTGGCAATCTTAAGTCTGGAAGAACATCAGGGAAAGACAGCTTTCTTTGGAGGAATTCAGAAGTGTCGTTTCCGTGGTATGGTGAAGCCGGGAGACAAATTGAAACTGGAGACGACCATCATTAAGAAAATGGGACCTGTCGGTGTAGGAAAAGCAGTAGCCAGCGTAGATGGCAAAGTGGTGGCCAATGCAGAGCTAACGTTCGTGATAGGGGAGTAATTGGAAATGATACGTAAATTGTTAATTGCCAATCGAGGCGAAATTGCAGTGAGAATTATCAGGGCTTGTAGAGAAATGGGAATTGAAACCGTTGCGGTTTATTCCGTTGCGGACCGGGAGGCATTGCATACCCAGCTGGCAGATGAGGCAATCTGTATTGGTGAGACTAAGTCCAGCGACAGTTATCTGAATATGGAAAGTATTATGAGTGCAGCAGTATCTGCAGGAGCAGATGCCATTCATCCCGGTGTAGGGTTCCTTTCGGAAAATGCGGAGTTCGTGGAATTATGCGAACAGTGCAATATGAAATTCGTGGGACCTTCCTCTGCCATTATCAGAAAGATGGGAAATAAGGCCTTGGCACGAGAAACCATGATTCAGGCAGGGGTTCCGGTCATTCCGGGCAGTGATCAGGAAGTGACTGAGTGTCAGGTGGGAAGAACCCTGGCAAAAGAAATCGGATATCCGGTGATTATTAAAGCAGCCTTAGGGGGCGGTGGAAAAGGAATGCGTGTGGCTTATGATGATTCCCAGTTTGAGAGCGCATTCAATACAGCGAAGAAAGAAAGTGAAATGGCATTCGGCGATGGAAGAATGTACATTGAACATTACATAGAACATCCGAGACACATTGAGTTTCAGATTATGGCAGATTCCCATGGGAATATCATTCATCTGGGAGAACGTGATTGCTCGGTACAACGAAATCATCAGAAGATGATTGAAGAATCTCCGACCATTGTCCTGGATGATGAGACGAGAGAAAAGATGGCTCAGATGGCCATTCGTGCCGCAAAAGCTGTGGCATATGAAAGTGCAGGAACCATTGAATTCCTGCTGGAACGAACCGGGGAATTCTATTTCATGGAAATGAATACAAGAATCCAGGTGGAACATCCGGTTACCGAGATGGTAACAGGACTGGATATGATTAAGGAGCAGATTCGCATTGCTTCCGGAGAGGAACTTTCTGTTTCCCAGCAGGATGTGTTGCCGAAAGGCCACGCGATTGAATGTCGAATCAATGCAGAAAATCCGAGAAAGAATTTCGTGCCTTGTCCGGGACATATTTCCGGGATTTATATGCCGGGAGGAAACGGAGTTCGTGTGGATTCTGCCATTTATTCCGGCTATGATGTCTCGCCGTTTTATGACTCCATGTTGGCGAAATTAATTGTTCACGGAAAAAACAGGGAAGAAGCAATTCAGAAAATGCAGCGGGCATTGGGAGAAGTGGTTATCGAAGGAATTACTTCCAATGTGGATTACCTGTACGATATTCTGTGTGACCACATTTTCAGACAGGGGAATTATGATGTGGAATTTATAGAGGGATTCAATGAACGAATTCCCTAAGGAGGATGTAATTGAAACTTCAGATGTTGATTAAGAAAAATCAGGAGAAACGCTTTGCGGTAAAGAACCAGAAAGATGTGCCTGATGGACTTTTTAGAAAATGCAGAAAATGTAAGACACCGGTTCTGGCAAAGACTGTGAAAGAGGCCGGATATATTTGTCCGAAGTGTGGCGGATATTTCCGGGTTCATGCGAAACGCCGAATCGAGATGATTGGAGATGAAGGAAGCTTTCAGCCGTGGTTTGAGGGAATGGAAGTGGAGAATCCTTTGGAATTTCCGGGATACGAGGACAAAGTTGCAGAACTGAGAAAGAAGACGGGGTTGGACGAGGCGGTTATCTGTGGGAAAGTGGATATTCATGGAATTGCAGCTGCTGTGGCAGTGATGGATGGACGGTTCCTGATGGGAAGTATGGGAAAAATCGTGGGAGAAAAGATTACGAGAACTGTGGAAACAGCGACAGAAAAAAATCTTCCCCTGATTATTTTTTCCTGTTCCGGTGGAGCTAGAATGCAGGAAGGGATGGTATCCCTGATGCAGATGGCAAAGACCTCGGCAGCGATTCAACGACATCATGAATCGGGAAATCTGTATATTTCCGTTTTAACAGATCCTACAACCGGTGGAGTGACTGCCAGCTTTGCCATGCTAGGAAATATTATTCTGGCAGAGCCAAAGGCATTGATTGGATTTGCAGGACCGCGCGTGATTGAGCAGACCATTGGGCAGAAATTACCGAAGGGATTTCAACGTTCGGAATATTTATTGGAACATGGATTTGTTGACCGGATTGTGGAACGTCAGGAACTGAAGCAGACGCTGGCGGATTTACTGAAATTACATCAGAATCACGGAACCGGTTTGGAAAAGCAGAATATTGCTGCAGAACCGGAGAAGAGAAAAAACAGTCAGTTAACACCTTGGGAGCGTGTGCTGATTTCCAGGAAGAATGACCGTCCGGTGGCGCAGGATTATATTGACCGATTGTTTTCGGATTTCTATGAATTCCATGGAGATCGCTGTTATCAGGATGACAGTGCCGTAATCGGTGGTGTGGCGTCGTTCCACGGTGTGCCGGTGACGGTGATTGCTCAGGCAAAGGGACACGATACCAAGGAAAACATTCATAGAAATTTTGGAATGCCGAATCCGGAAGGATATCGCAAGGCATTGCGTCTGATGAAACAGGCGGAAAAATTCCACAGACCGGTGATTTGTCTGGTGGATACTCCGGGAGCTTTTTGTGGAATCGAGGCAGAGCAGCGGGGACAGGGACAGGCAATTGCTGAAAACTTATTGGAAATGTCTGCGCTTAAGACACCGGTTGTTACCCTCATTATTGGAGAAGGGGGAAGCGGTGGCGCCCTGGCAATGGCGGTGGCTGACGAAGTATGGATGATGGAAAATTCTGTTTATTCCATTCTGAGCCCGGAAGGGTATGCCAGCATTCTCTTAAAGGACGGAAAACTGGCGTCAAAGTCAGCCAATATGATGAAAATGACTTCCATGGATTTATTAGAAATGAAGATTGTTGAAAAAGTATTTTCAGAACCGGAACACTATACCCGCAATGAAATGAAGGAAGTCATTGAAAAACTGGATGGTGCATTAGTGCAGTTCATCAAAGAAAAAAGTACCTTATCGGTAACGGAATTGGTGGAACAACGATACCGACGGTTTAGAAAGATGTAGCAGGTGAAGGTAGAATGATAGAAGGATTGAGAATCGGAGAATTGACTGCAAAGCTGCCTTTGATTCAAGGCGGCATGGGCATAGGAATTTCTTTAGGCGGTTTGGCAGGTGCTGTGGCAAAGGAAGGTGGTGTGGGAATTATTTCCTCGGCACAGATTGGATTCCGGGAGCCGGACTTTATGGAGAATCCCTTTCAGGCGAATTTACGTGCCATTCGTCAGGAACTTTTAAAGGCAAGGAACATCGCACCGGAGGGAATTATTGGATTTAATATCATGGTGGCATTGAGACATTATAAGGATCATGTCATGGAAGCTGTGAAGGCGGGGGCTGACCTGATTATTTCAGGAGCCGGACTTCCGGTGGAATTGCCGGAATATGTGGAAGGGTCCAAGACGAAAATTGCTCCTATCGTATCCAGTGAAAAAGCAGCCAATGTATTGCTTCGATTATGGGATAAGCGATTCGGTCGCACTGCAGACCTGGTTGTGATTGAAGGACCTCAGGCAGGAGGACATCTGGGGTTTCGTAAGGATGAAATTCAGGAAAAGATGAAAAACTACGAAGAGGAAATCGAGCGGATCATTTCTGTGGTAAAAAAGTACGGGGAGCAGTATAAAAAACAGATTCCTGTGGTGCTTGCCGGAGGAATCCGAACAAAGCAGGATGTGGAAAGAGCATTTTCCTTAGGAGCCCAGGGCGTGCAAGTGGCGACAAAGTTTGTTCCTACTGTTGAGTGTGACGCGGATGAACGGTATAAGCAGGCGTATCTTCAGGCGAAAAACGAAGATGCGGTGATTGTTCAAAGTCCGGTGGGAATGCCGGGAAGAGCCCTGGAAAATTCTTTCATAAAAAAAGTGGCGTCAGGAAAACAATTCACTCCTCAGAAGTGTCTGGGGTGTATGAAACAGTGTAATCCGAAAGAAATTCCTTATTGCATTACGGAACGGTTGATTCAGGCGGCTAAAGGCCGGGTGGACGATGCCCTGATTTTCTGTGGCGCAAAAGTGGGAGAGGAAAAAGAAATCAAAAGTGTAAAAGCAGTTATGAAAGAGCTGTTTGACTAAATATGGTAGAAGATGTAGTTGTATCATTTTAGGGAGGGATGATGCGATTGCATCTTTCTTTGTTTTTCAATATACTATAACTATTACGGACGAAACGATGGGAGAAAAGCAATGAAAAATAAAAATACATTTCGTGTCCTGGTGCTTTTATGCGTCATGACCTGTGGAATTTATTTGAGTAATACTCAGGTTGCGGCGGCAAAGAAAGTGTCCTTGGCGAAAAAAACCACAGTGACCTATGCTGCAAAGAAGACCATCCCACTGAAGAACAATTCGAAAAAAGTTCAGTGGAAGGTTAAAAATAAGAAAATCGTAAAGATTGTGAAAAAATCGAAAAAGGGTGTGACTGTTAAGGGGCTGAAAGGTGGAACGACAGTCATCACCGCAAAAATCGGGAAGAAAAAATATAACTGTAAGGTAAGGGTGAAGTATAAAAATGCCGTACAGAAAGCAGAAAGTTATCGATATAAAGTAGTACCGTTATTGGCACCTTTTGACGAATATTTTTATGTGCAGACTGACTACCCGGATGCCATGGAGATTCGCTTCCTAGATCCAAGCAGCCGGTACTATTCCAAAAATCAGAAGGGATATATGAAACCGGTAGCGGAACGTTACTATGATGTGAAATATGAGAACAAGAAATCCGGAAGGGTAAAGGGTGGTTATCTCTTTTCCGCATATAAGGAACATATTGATGGGGGAACCTTAAATCTTCAGGTGTATAATTCGAAGTCGAATTCCTTCCAAACCACGAAAATCAAGGTGTCCTGTCCGGCAGTGAAAAGTGCGGCACAGTATCTGGTTGATACCAGCACCACATCCTCCATGAACTTTTTCGCAAAGATGGATGCCCTTCAGAAGAAAATGGAAAGCATCAGTATCTATCCGCGAAGATTATTGGATAGTTCCAAGAAAAATAACAATACACCATATCCGTTCCTTACGACATCGCCGTATAAGGAACTGTACCTAAATGCTTATTATCGGATGTACAATACTTCTTCCGATTATTTATTTGCTAGTGACTTATATCCTTTCGTATTGGATTCCTTGAGTTTCCCGGCAACCTTAAAGGAGGCGGCAAAAATCATTGCGCCGGGTTGCAATGTGAAGCAGGGAGAGAATCATTACGAAATTGATGTTACTTACAATGGAACGACAAGAACTTATGGTGGCGATGGAAATGGGAATAGTAATGCGATTTACACTTCTGATGTGAAAATAAATTATCTGTTCAATCGTTCTTCTTCAGATATTGTGGGAAAAGTCACCTTAGCGTCCCTAAAGAAAACCTTGGAAACTTATGGAAAAGCAGCAGATCAACATATTGCCGCTTATGAATCCATTATGGAAGGAAAAGCATTAGAGAATAAGATTGGTTCCGGTGCATGGCTTCGGGTCGGGATGGAACCATTCTACAGTGGTCAGCGACCGGATATTTGCTATACCTACATTTCAAAGGACAGTGTGTTAGGAGGCATCTACTATATCGAAGATGCCTGGGTTGACGGAAGGTACATTAACATGAATAACCAGTTTTGCTTAGGCGAAAAGTTTTCAAATCGTCCAAACGCAGACATTATCGTAAAGAACCAAAAGTATACCACCATTCAAGGGTATGAAAGACAGGGAGACTTGTACTTCATGCATAATGAGTCTGATGATCAATGGTATGCACTCTATAATTACCTGGGTGGAGATATTGAACTGCTTCAGCCGGGCTTAAAGGTTCCGTCACAGTTCACTCTGACGCGAAGCCAGGTGGAAAGCATGCAGGTAGATAAGAACCGGAATAGTAATCCAAGGAGTGGTTTCATCTTTGATGGAACTGCTGCTCCGGGAACAGCATTTAAGAATTAGAAAGAGGAAAGAAAATGGGAATAAGATTAGCAGTGATTCCAACACTATTATTAATCCTTTATATTTACAAGAAGGATGGATTGGAGAAGGAACCAAAGGATTTATTAGTGAAACTATTCGGGTTTGGTGCGTTGACTGTAATCAGCGCAGTTATTTTGGAAGTGATAGGAACCATTCTTGTGGGGATGGCCATCGAAACGGAAGGAATGTTGTTTACGCTCATTGATGCCTTTATTATTACTGCATGCTCAGAGGAGTTGGGGAAGTATGTGGTTCTAAAAAAAGTGACATGGAATCATGAAGCTTTTAACTATATTTTTGATGGAGTCGTTTATGGAATGTTTGTGTCTCTGGGATTTGCAACGATTGAGAATATCCTATATGTGGCAGAGGGAGGAGTATTGATAGCGATTCTTCGCGCACTCACTTCCGTTCCGGGACATGCGATGTTTGGAATGTATATGGGAAAGCATTATGGACAGGCAAAAAAATATGCCAATCAGGATAATGAGGTTGAAAAGCAAAGAAGTCTCAGGAAGGCAGTACTGATTCCGATTTTGCTCCATGGATTTTACGATTTCTGTGTCATGGTGGGAAATGCCTGGTTCCTGTTAGTGTTCCTGATTTTCGAAATTGTGTTTACGATTGTATCCTACAAAAAACTAAAGAAACTTTCTTCGGAAGATCACGCAATTTAATAAAGACGTTAAAAAACCCTGCGGAAGTGATCGCAGGGTCTTCTTTCTTTTAACTGTTTACAATATGATCCATGATTTCATCATATAACTGGTCGTCTACATAAAGGCTGGTGTTCATAAATCTGGTTACATTGATTGCACAATCATATTCGTGAATCAAGGAAGGGATGGACTGAACAAATCCGCCCCATCCGGAATTATATTCCATCAGTAAATGCTTCCAGTCAGTGTAAATACGAACTGATTCTTTAATATATTTTCCAACAGCTGTGCCCAGAGTATCCTTCACATCCTGTGTTAAGATGATATTTCCGTCCTCGTCAGTAGAAGGGGTGGGACTTCCTGCCTTTACAGGAATGATGAATTTGGCTCTGAGAAGTGCCTTATACATATAGTTGTTATAAACTTTTTGGGCCTTCTCACTTTCAGGGTCAGTAGTGTCTAATTGTCCTAATAACAGCAACCATTTTACCAGTCCCGGATTTGATACCGGACGGTCTGCTTCAGGAATTTTAGATAAATCCGGCTTTGGAACCACGGTTTCTGCTGGGAGAGTAGTTTCCGGCCAAAGAACCTGAACACCATCAGCACCATTTAAATAGAATGAGGTTCCAAGGAAATCAATGATGGCATCTTCATCATCCTCTTTACTGAAGCGAACGATTTCATAAAAAGCATCACTATATTTTCCCTCGAATAATTTTAAATATGCACGGGTGAAAACAAGAATAGTAGGATCCGTGCAATCCGGTTTGCCATCCTTCTCTATGATTTCAGAGAACATATATGGTTCTCCGGTAGAGCGGTCAATAACAGAATAGATTTCATTGGAATTTAAAATTCGTTCTGCTAAGAGTTTCTTCAATAAATCCTTTACCCTTTTTGCAGTTACGTCTGTCGCAGGGTACTTTACGGTAATCAGTCGAATTACTTCCGCAAGGTCCGTAATACTCATGATTTTTATTTCGCCTTCTGTGAAATTAAGTTTGTGAGTGTTAATGTAGTATTCTTCCAAGGCCTCCACATAAGAATTTCTTAGTTCATCCTGTGTGGAATCATCTGTGAAAAATAAAGTTCCGGCTTTAATGTTCGTATTTCCCGGATTGTTTACTCTTAAGGAAACAACACAATTGGAAGCTTTTGCAACCTGTTTCTGTTTTACCTCAATATCAATGATGGTAGCAACATAATCTTTTCGATCATCGTCGCCATAGTTTGCAATGTTTACAACCATTCCCGGTTTTACAGTACCGTCAACTTTTCCTTCAACTACGAGTTCATCTGCATTAAATGTTTTTGGAATCCCGGTTACACCCATGGAAAAAGAACCTGTTGCTGATCCGTCTCCATTGCCACCGCTTTTTCCAAACATTTGACGAAAAAAGCCTGCCATTTTTTATTCTCCTTACTTAATTAAATTTTAAAATTTTACCCTTCTAAGAGGGGAATGTTTTTTCCGTGCTAATACACATAGGCGATTTTATTATAGCATATCCGAGAAAAAAATGAAAAAAACTAAAATCAAAAAACTAAAAATAAAATTTGAACACTTAAGAAAAAATGTGGGAATCTCCTCCATAAGAGGAAATTCCCACATAAATTAAAGTTCTCTATGATCAATGACACGCTGTGTCTTCTTTTCACTTCGAGGAAGTGTATTAATCGGAACCACGGTAACCTTAGGAGTCACACCAATCCGTGATTTAAACTGTTCACGAATGATTTTTTCGGTTTCTTCGAAGTCCACACGACCTTCCGCTTCCACAGTGAGAAGCATCACGTCTTTGTTAATGGATTCGTCATGAGCAATGTTGATGCTATATTCACTTAAGACACCGTCCACAGTCTGCAGTAAATCTTCCACCTGGCTTGGGAACATATTGACCCCATGTACCTTAAACATATCATCGCTACGTCCACGAATGATGTCGATACGTGGGAAGTCGCTGCCACAAGAACATTTTTCCGGAATGATTCTGGAAATATCATGAGTACGGAAACGAATTAGCGGAGCACCTTCCTTCACTAAAGTCGTGATTACGATTTCTCCTTCTTCTCCATCCTCTACCGGTTCGCCTGTCTTAGGGTTAATGATTTCAATGAAAAGATAATCATCCCAGTAATGAATTCCGGCTTCTTTCTGACAATTCACACCGATACCCGGTCCGTAAATTTCAGTTAATCCGTAAATGTCGTAAAGCTCAATGCCGAGCTCATTCTTAATGTATTCACGCTTCTTCTCGCTCCAACGTTCAGAACCGATGACACCCTTTTTCAACTTAATCTGATCGCGAAGTCCACGACGATTGATTTCTTCCGCCAACAAAAGGGCATAAGAAGAAGTTGCAGTAATGACGGTACTTTCTAAGTCTAACATCATCTGAATCTGCTTGTCTGTGTTTCCCGGTCCCATAGGAATTGCCATGGCACCCAGCTTTTCACAACCAGCCTGGAAACCAATGCCGGCAGTCCAGAGTCCGTATCCCGGAGTAATCTGAATGCGGTCTGTGTTTGTGATTCCGGCGAATTCATAACATCTGGCAAACATGGTAGCCCAATCATCCACGTCCTTTGCTGTGTAAGGAATGATTACCGGCTTTCCTGTAGTACCTGAAGAAGAATGAATTCTTACGACTTCTTCATCCGGTACTGCCTGAATTCCCAGAGGATATGCATTTCTTAAATCGTCCTTGCTGGAAAATGGAATCTTCAGGAAGTCTTCATAGGTTTTGATTTCCGTAATTCCTAAGTCCCTGAATTTCTTTCCGTAGTAGCTGTCTGTCTGAATCAGACGTTTCACCTGAGCGTCTACGAACTGTAACTGTTTTTCGTTAAGCTTCATTTGTCTCTCCTATCTGCATTCCTGCTAAGAATGCTTTTTTATTTAACTCTATAAATTTCGGATTGATTCTTGTTTCGATTTCCTTTAACACACAATCCTTATTCAGTCCTAATCGATTGGTTCCCACAGCAACGCCTAAAATTGCAACATTGAAAAATTTAGAAGAACCGAATGGTTCACACAATGTCTTAGCATCTACTACCAGGCAGGAACACTTTGTTTTCAGATATGCAATCATATCTGTTCCGTCATAGCCGGTATCCTGTAAAGATTCCGTGATTGGTTTCACCGGTTCGCTGTTTACAATGACAATTCCATCTTTTTTCAGGTAGGACAGATTTCGTACAGCTTCCGCCGGCTCAAAGGCAAGAATCATATCTGCCTTTCCCCTTGGAATCAATGGAGAGTAGGCTGCGTCACCCACACGGATGTGACTGGTTACAGAACCGCCACGCTGTGCCATTCCGATGGTTTCCGCGGAATGAACAGTTTCTCCTTCACTCATGAATGCAGAGGCAATCAACTTTGAGGCAAGGACAGTACCCTGACCACCAACGCCACAAACTAAAATATCCTTATTCATTGCATGCACCTCCAATCGCGCCTACCGGACAGATGTGGCTACATAATCCACAACCGGTACACAGGTTTTTATCAATGGTAACCTGACCGTCCACGGTAATTAACGCAGGACATCCGATTTCACGGATACATTTCTTACAGTTAATACATTTTTCGTTTACGGCCATCTTTTTATCTGATTTCACAATGGCGATACAAGGAGACTTAAAGATAATCGCCTTCACCCCTTTTTCTGCTGCACATTCCTTTACGACAGCAACAGCCTTTTCATGATCCAGTGGATCCACGGTTTCAATTTTCTTCACGCCCATGCCGGCAAGCACTTCCTGAATGCTCACCTTGTCCACGACATCACCCATCATGTTTCTTCCGGTTCCCGGATGTGGCTGATGTCCCGTCATGGCAGTGGTAGAGTTATCCAATACACAAAGCACCATATCCGCTTCATTGTATAAGGCATTCACCACCCCGGTCATACCGGAAGCAAAGAATGTGGAATCCCCTACAAATGCGAAGCTGGTTCCTGTGGGATGCGTCCAATGGAATCCCTGAGCCATGGTAATGCCGGCACCCATACAAAGACAGGTATCCACCATATCTAGTGGCATGGCATTTCCTAAGGTATAACAACCAATATCGCCACAGAAGTATGCTTCCTGTCCCTTCATTGCCTGTTTTACAGCATAGAAGGATGCACGGTGCGGACAACCGGCACAAAGAACCGGGGGTCTCATTGGAAGCTGTGGCATATCACTTAAATCAATGCCGGTAAAGTTCTTATCCGTCCCTAAAAAGGCTGAAAGCACTTCCACAGCAGACTCGGAGGAATTTTCTCCACTCTGGGCCACATTGCCGGTATGCTTTCCGTAAACCTTCACATCCAGATGATGTTTACCTACCAGTTTTAATAACTCTTCTTCAATAAATGGATGAAGTTCTTCAAAACAGAGCACCTCATCAACATCCGCTAAAGCCTTTAAGACAAAATCTTCCGGGAATGGAAACGGTGTAGAAATCTTAACCACTTTCACATCTGAAACATCCTTCAGATATTCCATGGCATAGGAATAACTGATTCCGGATGCAAAGACTGCTTTCTTCCCGGTTCCTGATACCAGGTTATATTTATAGGTAGAGAAGTCCTTTCCAATTTCCGGATTTCTCTGTTCAATCATGGCATGGTTTGCAAAAGAAAGCCGAGGGAAGATGACCCATTTCTTAGAGTCCTTTACAAAACCTTCGAACTGTTTTACCTGAACTTTTTCATCAACTTCAATAGAAGCATAAGCATGACACACTCGGGTAGTTGGTCTGAAAAGTACCGGTGTTTTATATTTCTCAGAATATTCGAAAGCATCCTGAATCATTTCATAAGCTTCTTCCGGAGAAGATGGATCAAAAACAGGAATCTTACAAAAACTTGCAAAGAGTCTGGTGTCCTGTTCGGTTTGGGATGAAATTGGGCCCGGATCATCAGCAGATACGATGACCATTCCACCTTTCACTCCCACATATGCTAAAGACATCAGTGGATCGGAAGCCACATTCAGTCCAACCTGCTTCATTGTTACTAAAGTTCTTGCACCGGTGTATGCTGCAGAGGCAGCCACTTCCATTGCAGACTTTTCATTGATGGACCATTCTAAATGAATGTCCCCGTTATTATATTTCGCAAGAGTCTCAATAATCTCAGAAGACGGTGTACCCGGGTACCCCGCAACCACATTGACTCCTGCAGCCATGGCACCAAGAGCAATGGCACCATTTCCCATGACATATTCTCGTTTCATGGCAAGCTCCTTTGTTGTTTATTTTCACGTTTTCACACAAGTATAATTATAAATTTGTTGGGGGAGTGGGTCAATGATTTTTGAAAGAGAATGAGGAGGGAGGTGCTCATATTTTACATTAAGTCCTTCATTTTTCAGAAATATTGCGTCGCTTTTTCTGAATTTCTATAATAGAAATAGCGCAAATTTGAGAGAAAAAGTGGAGGATTATTTAAAGTGAAGAAGTTAGTATCAATGATGCTGGTGATGGTACTGGTGATTGCCATGCTACCGGTGATGGATGGAGGAGAAAAACAGGCGCAGGCAGCAACAGAGGGAATTAGCAACAATGGTCTTTATACCATTGTCAATGTTTACAACGGAAAGGCATTGACCCAGACGGACATGTCCACATTCTGGGCAAATGCAGTGGTATGGAATACTAATGCCATGAGTGACCTGGCGAGATGGACCTTGACAGAACGTGGAGAATATTATTCCATGACCAACTCCTATTCCGGAAAGAGCATGAAAATCTGTGGAATCACCACTGGAAGCAACTGTGATTTTAACGGATATGATAATTCCAATGACTATAAGTGGAAGTTAGTAAGAATCAACTCTGGAAATTATGCAGGATGTTACTATATTGTCTCATCCAGAAAGACTAGTGGCGGAGAAGAACTTTATGCAGAAGTAAAGCAGGCAGACAATGATTCTTCTGATGGAGCACAGGTGGCTCTTAATACTAAGAACGGCGAAAACACGAGACAGATTTGGAGAATCAACACAACAAACCGTACGGACACAGCCTTTACTGAAAGCATGGCAAATACAATGCTTTCTGCATTTAGAACGAAATATTTTAAACATAACGATAATACCGGAAACAACAGTTTAGGCTGGGGTTTCTGGAGTGTTGCAGAAGTGATGGAAGCGATGCTTGATGGATATGAATTAACAGGGAATGCTTCTTATAGAGAAATGTTTGAAGGAACATGGAGAGACTTTATTGCCAGAAACAGTGAAAACTGGTCCGGCAATGCTTACAATGATGACATTACATGGGCAGCTCTTGCAGCTTGTCGAGCATATATGATGTTTGGCGATTCTAAATATTTGGAAATTGCCAAAAACAATTTTGATTTAATGTACAACAGAGCATCTACATATACCATTAATGGAGTTCAGACCGGTGTTCTTCGCTGGTGCGAAGAATCGGACAAGAGAGGAACTTCTAATGGTTGTATCAACGGTCCGGCGATTGTATGTGCCTGTCATCTTGCTATTGCTACCGGTGACGACGGATATTGGGAAAAAGCTAAGAAAATCTACGAGGCACAGAGAAATTCAAACCTGTATGTCGCAGAGGGAAATGATGCTGGTTATGTAAGAGACTGTATTAAGAGTGATGGCTCTGTACAGAATGGATGGTGTTCTACCTACAATCAGGGAACCTATCTTGGTGGAGCAGTAATGCTTTACAATCATTATGGAGATCAGAAGTACGCTACTGATGCGGACAATATTGTAAACTACACAATGAATCATTTGTGCTACAACCGCATCTTAAAAGAAGAAAACACAAATTCCGGAGATCTTTCCGGATTCCGAGGAATTCTTGTTCGTTATATGAGAATGTACATCTTAGAGCGTGACAAAAACGACTATCTGGATTTCTTTAAAAAGAATGCCATCATTGCATGGATGAATAGAAACTCAGCAGACATTCAGCAGTGTTCATGGCAGAGGAAAACTTCTGAAAATGCAGATTGGGATGAGTTCGCAGGATACAATGCAGTTTGTGTGGCAGCCAATATGCCAACCTATAAAGATAGCATTGACAGAAATGCATATAGTGTTATCGAAGCAGAAGATATGGATTATACCAGAGGATTGATTGCAGAAAATTCTTCGGGAACTTCCGGAGGCAGAAGCTTAGGTGGTGTTATGAATGGCTTCTATACCGGTTACTATAATGTGGACTTCGGAAATGTTGGAGCATCTTCTGTGAAATTTAAGTATTCCAGAATTAATGAATCTACTCCGGGAACGATTGAGTTTAAATTGGATTCCAAGGATGGCGAAACAATTGCTACAGCATCCATCGACAGCACCGGAGGATGGTCTAATTGGAAAGAACAGACAGTAAACACTACCCGTCGTGTCACAGGAAAGCATAAAGTTTACACCGTATTTAAGGCGTCTACAACTTATGTTTGTAACTTTGACTACTTCCAGTTTAATGAATATTCATTAGATGGTTTTAGCACCATCAAAGCTGCGGCATATGATGACCATAGTGGTGTGGTAATTGATAAAGATGCAAACGGAAATCCAACCAATATTGGTGGTGTCATGAACGGAAACTGGATCATGTTTAAGTCAGCAGACTTCGGAAACAGAAACGCTGTTTCCATTGAACTCAATTACGCTAGTGATTCCGGCTACGCGCAGGGTAAAGTTGAAATCTATGTAGATAACATGAATGGAACACCGGTGGGCTCCATCGACTTACCAAACACAGGATCTAACTGGAGCACTTACGGCACAAAGAAAGCGAACCTTTCCACAGCCATTACTGGAAAACACGACATTTACTTAAAGTTCGTGACTACCGGAAACAAGGCTTATGTTTGTAACTTAAAGGAATTCACATTTAGTACAGAAACTTATGTGGAACCAACCACTCAGGCTCCAACCACAGCGGAACCAACTACGGAAGCTACAACAGAAGAGCCTACCACCATATATCAGGGACCAAAGCCAGAGCTTACAGGTTACCAGATCAGTACAACATATGAAGGCACCAGAGTAATCGGAAAAATCGCAAATACATATAACGGAAAGAAAGCAGAAAAATATGGATTTGTTTTCGGTTTGTCTGAAGTTGGTGGTGCAGCTACAGGAATTTCAGCAGCAGACCTGAAACTGGGAAGCAGTAACACTTACGTGAAATCTTACGAAATCCAGTCTCTGGAAGATTTCGCAAATACTGCTGGAAACGGAACTGATAAGACGATCATGTGTACCATGAAGTTCGGAAAGAAAAACAGCGTAGCATATAACGCAAACTATATGGTATGCACCTATGTGGTTCTTTCTGATGGAACTGTTATTTATGGAGAGGCTTCAAACTATTCTATATACAAAATTGCAGATTATGTTTATCAGAATAAGTTGATGAACAGACCGGAAAGCCATGACTACTTATATTACAACATCCTGAAGGTCGTAAATCCAAATTACAAGGCAGTATCATTCCCAATGGAAAACACCTTGGTAAAATAAAATGATGAAATGTACGCCCTGCCGAAACGGCAGGGCGTTTTTTATGGTAGTTGATGTTGTTTTCGAGCGTTGTCGCAGGCTGTTTTGCGGAGGTGTACCCTATGAAATCAAAAAGTGGTGGATACAGGGTACGTTTCCGGGAGGCGAAAAGTGAAGGTGTACCTTATGAAATGAGAATTTTTAGATGATAGGGTACGCTTAAGAAGTGGAAAACTGGCAGGAGTACCCTGAAAAATGAATTAACATGAAAGATAGGGTACACCGAAGCAAAACTGAAGTCGCGGGTGTACCCTGAAAAATGAGAATATTGAAAAGATAGGGTACGCCGAAGAAGTGGGAAACTTGCAAGTGTACCCCGGAAAATGAAAATTTTGAAAAAATAGGGTACGCTCAAGAAGTGAGAAACTTGCAAGCGTACCCCGGAAAATGAGAATTTTGAAAAAATAGGGTACGCTCAAGAAGGGAGAAAGTTGCAAGTGTACCCCGGAAAATGAAAAATCTCGAAAAACAGGGTACAGCAGATTAAAAATGAAGTTGCAAGTGTACCCTGAAAAATGAATTAACATGAAAAACAGGGTACACCGAAGCAAAACTGAAGACGCGGATGTACCCTGAAAAATGAATTAACATGAAAAATAGGGTACACCGAAGCAAAACTGAAGTCGCGGGTGTACCTTGAAAGATGAAAAAACTCGAAAAAAAGGGTATGCCCCCAAAAAAAATCAAAAAAATTTTGAAAAAAGAAATGCTTCGTCGTTATGGGCAATGAAACATTTTTCCTGTATAATAGGAAAGGTGGAAAAATAAAAAACAAGCACCGAATAAAAAACTAACACTTTTTATTCGAAAGCGGATAGTGCTAAAATAGGTTTAACGTTAAACTAACTGTAGAAGCTAGTTTTCAGAGACCGGAGAAATAAAACGTTTTCTATTAGATTGGGAGAATCTATAAAAATTATAAGGTAAGGAGAGAATGATGAGAAAGAAGCTATGGAGAAAAGGTGTGGCGACAGCGCTGGTTTTTGCGTTGGTTGCTAGTCAGTACGGGGACTTTGGTACGAAAAACACTGTAAAAGCGGGCGTAGCGGATGAGTTTGAAATTCCGGGAACGGTGGATCCACAGACAGATCCGGACAATGTAAATGCCAGATATGGTGCGAGGATGCCATATATCCGTTTTGATTCAGAAAACCCATATTCAAAAACGCCAGGAAAAGATACGGTTACGCTTGGGGGCGGAGCGGCAGTTGTGAAATCTAATGATTGGGCGCGTTCAAACATTGCAACACAGGCATCCAATCAGTCCTACGTAAATCTTCCATCCAATGGTTCCTATGTAGAATGGAATTTAGTTAAACCTAAGAAGAAAGGTGAAAAAAATCCGGACCCAACGATTGGTGATGGTGTGACAATGCGTTTTACTATGCCGGATTCAGCAGATGGTATGGGAAGAAACGGCTCTCTTGATGTATATGTTAACGACACAAAAGTGAAAACTGTTAATTTAACATCATATTTCATGTATCAGTATTTCAGTAGTGGACATCCAAGCGATACAAATGATGGTGGAACACCATGTTTCGCCTTTGATGAAGTACATTTCAAATTAAATCAACAGTTAAAAGAAGGCGACCGAATCAGAATTCAGAGCAGCGGTGCAGGAGGAATGGAATATGGCGTAGACTTTTTGGAAATCGAAACAGTTCCGGAGGCAATTGAGCAACCGGCAAATTCAGTAAATGTTACATCCTATGGTGCGATACCAAATGATGGACAGGATGACTACGATGCAATCTATAGAGCAACAGAATATGCAGACAGCCACAATATGGATGTTTATATTCCAGAGGGAACCTTCCATATTAATCAGATGTGGAGATTATATGGTTCCAATATGAAAATTACCGGTGCAGGAATGTGGTATACCAATATCCAGTTTACAAATTCTAACAGTGGTTCCGGTGGTGTTTCCTGCGGATGGGCAACCGGCGGAAGCAAGGATGGATATTGTAAAAATATTGAATTTTGCAATATGTATCTGAATTCAAATCTTCGATCCAGATATAATCAGGAAGCTGTTTATAAATGCTTTATGGATGTACTTTCAGAAGGATCTGTAGTACATGATATCTGGGAAGACCATTTTGAATGTGGTTTCTGGTTAGCTGATTATAATGGCGAGATGAATTATTCCGATGGAATCAAAATTTATAATTCACGTATCAGAAACAACCTGGCTGATGGTGTAAACTTCTGTCAGGGAACCAGCAATGCTACCGTTTATAACTGTTCTATTCGAAATAACGGTGATGATGGATTGGCAATGTGGAATAACAATTATAAAAATGCAAAGGATGAATCAAACAATATTTTTGCTTTCAACACAATTGATTTCATTTGGAGAGCCGGGGCAATTGCCATTTATGGTGGAGACAATCACAAGATTTATAATAACTATATAAGAGATGTCTTCCTGTCTGCGGGAATTCACTTAAATACTACATTTGATGGTTATAAATTTAGTAACAATAATCATGGAATAAGCTTTGACAATAATGTTCTTGTTCGATGCGGAACAGCAGACGATTGCTGGCATGAAGATCTTGGAGCGGTTGACTTAAAAGACGATACAAAGAATATTACATTTAATAATACATACATTTACGATTCACCGGCAGAAGGAATCAGAGTGTTTGGAAATTCCCCACAAAATACCGTGTTTAATAATACATACATTTATGGTGCGGGTCTTTCAGGACAGACCATTAATTATTCATGCATTAATCATACCGGCGTGGCAATCAGACAGGGATCAGACAGCACAGTTTATAATGGACTTCATATTGCCAATGTTGCACCGGATGGATACAAGGGAACCGGTCAGGAAAACAGATATTGGCCATACTTTGCAGAAACAGGTGCTGTAGGAAACTTAAGCGACGCAGATATTAAAGACGATGGATTTACATATACTGTTCCGGATTATCCGGAGGCAGAGCAGATTCTTCCACCGGAAAATGTTTGGGAGCCAATCGAAGGCGCAAACTTTAAGGTGACTGCACTTTCCTGGGATTATCAGACCGGAAAGAATCGTTTGGAAACAGGTGATCCGATTGTCTTTAGAGTGACAATTGAGAATACTTCTGATGTGGATATCATTGAGGGACAGAAACTGACAACCCGCGTTGTAGTGGATGATGGTGCAGCCTATGTCAACAATGATTATACCGGTGGCTTAAGACCGGGAGAATCCATTACATTAACCATGAATGGAACCTGTACCATTGATACGGCTGGAGGACATACATTCAGAGCAGAAACAGACGTAAAAGATTACTTGCATGAAACCGATGAAACAGACAATACGAGAATAAAGAACGTTAATGTTTACGAAGGGGAACCAAAGATTACTCCGGTTTCCGGCGGAGCTGATTTACAGGTATTAAAGATTACAACAGATAAGGAAACAATCAACGTAGGCGACAAGGTTCGCTTCAGCGCACTGGTTGCAAATGCGGGAGATCAGGCGATTCCGGCAGGAGATAAGATTGGATTACAGTTCCAGATTGACGGACAGCCATATCCGGCACCAATTACATGGTGTGATACTTATAAGTCAGGCTTACAGAGCAGAGCGACAGCGACACTGACGGCTAATGGTGGTAATAGTGAAAGCGATGGAACTTGGGTGGCGACAGCAGGAAACCACACAATTACCGCTTGGGTTGATGACACAAACGGATACAGTGAAGTGAATGAAAATAACAACGAATATACCATTAACTTAACCATTCCATATGGTGGCGTGGTATACCATAATCCGGGAGATGGACCGGATAATCCAAACGATAATCCTACCACAGCAGAGCCTACTACGGCAGAGCCAACCACAAAGGAAGTAACCACAGAAGAACCTACCACAAAGAAAGAAGTAACTACAGCACAGCCAAATGACATTGTAGTAAGCAGTGATGTCAAAGTAGAAGGCTATCAGGTAAGTACAACTTTAGGTGGTGCAAGAACCATTGGTTCCGTGCCAAAGACATTAAACGGAAAACAGGTTGTAGGACATGGAATTGTTTATGCATTGGCTGAAGTGAATGGGGCACAGACTGGTGTGACAGACAATGAAATAAAGGTTGGTGCAAACAATACCTACGTAAGAGACTATGATCTTTCCAACGAAGCAACATTGAAATTGAGCAACATGGATCAAAACAGAGATTACTTTGCAGTGACAATGCTCTTTGCAAATGGTGGTTCTAAGAGAGAATTTGAAGCAACCTATAAGACTAGAACTTATGTAAGACTATCAGATGGTTCCATTGTTTACAGTTCTGTAAATGACTACTCAATTTACAGAATCAGTGATGTACTTTATCAGAAACAGATGATGAGTACAAGAGCAGGACATAACTATCTTTATGAAAAGATTTTGAAGGTAGTAAATCCGGCATATGAACAGGTTGATTTTGATTGGAACAGAGAAATTGTGAAGTTTGATTAGAATCCAATAAATTTTTCTCACAGAGTCCTCTTAGGAAGATGTCTTCATCTTCCAAGAGGGCTTTTTCATTGGAAATCCCTTGACAGAAAACAATCAAAGTCATAAAATTGATTTGTTAGAGACGGGAGCTTGTGTGACAGGCTGAGAGGAAGGTAAACCTTCGACCGATACCTGATTTGGATAATGCCAACGTAGGGAACTTAAAAACAGATGAAGTTACAAATTTATTGGGAGAGTTCCGGAATTGGGAAACTCTCCCTTTTTTGTTATCCGCTACGAGCCAAGTAAAAATCTGTACTTACACAGAGATTTTCCTTTGGTGACTGTGGTTACACAAAGTGGATATCAAGTAAGAGGTAGCCTATTTGTTAGCAATGTCCAGAGATAACATGATTATTTCAGATAGGAGGATGTTATGGTAACAATTAATGGGGAAAAGGTGAATGCAGCAGGCTTGAAGGTTTCAGAATATCTGGAACAGAATGGTTATGACCTGCAGAAGATTGCGGTGGAATTAAATGAGGAAATTCTTCCGAAGAGCCAGTATGATGGCACGGTTTTAAATGAAAATGACTTTATAGAAGTGGTAAGCTTTGTAGGAGGTGGATGATGATTCCTACGAAAGAGGAAATGGAGCAGGCTTTTGCCATGCGACATGGAGAAGAATTGCAGAAGAAGTTCGCAGGCACAACGGTGGCGGTCTGTGGTCTTGGAGGTCTGGGGTCAAATATTTCCATTGCCCTGGCAAGAGCGGGAATCGGGAAACTGATTCTCATTGATTTTGATCAAGTAGACGTGACCAATTTGCATCGTCAGCAGTATAAGGCACATCAGGTGGGCATGTATAAAACGGATGCCATTCAGGAGAATCTTAAGGAAATCTCTCCTTATGTGGAACTGGAGGTTCGCCGGGTAAAGGTGAACGAGGAAAATGTTGAGGAACTGGTTGGAGATGCAGACGTTGTCTGCGAAGCCTTTGATAAGGCGGAAGCAAAGGCAATGCTGGTGAATGCGGTTCTTGAAAAAATGCCGGAGAAGTACCTGGTTTCCGGCTCGGGGATGGCGGGCTTTGATAGTCCGAACCGAATCAGGACGAAACGTGTGACAAAGCGATTTTATTTATGCGGCGATGGGGTCAGTGATGTCAACGAAAGCAATGGACTGTTTGCTGCCCGTGTCATGGTTTGTGCGGCACATCAGGCACACACTATTTTGCGAATCATCGCCGGAGAATATGATGTATAGAGAGAAGGTAGTGAAATGAAAGATGATAAGTTGATTTTAGGTGGACGCGAATTTAACTCTCGTTTTATTCTTGGTTCCGGAAAATACTCCATGCAGCTCATTGAAGCGGCAATCAAAGACGCCGGAGCAGAAATGATTACATTGGCAGTTCGACGTGCCAATACAAAGGACGGAGAAAACATTCTGGATTTCATTCCGGATAATGTCACTTTGCTTCCGAATACCAGTGGTGCACGAAATGCAAAAGAGGCTGTTCGTATCGCACGATTGGCAAGGGAAATCGGTTGTGGCGATTTTGTAAAAGTGGAAATTATGAGAGATTCTAAATATTTGTTGCCGGATAATCAGGAGACAATTAAAGCTACTGAGATTCTGGCCCAGGAAGGATTCGTGGTTCTTCCATATATGTATCCGGATTTAAATGTGGCAAGAGATTTGGTGAATGCCGGTGCGGCAGCGGTAATGCCTCTTGCTTCTCCAATTGGTTCTAATAAGGGATTGGCAACAAAGGAATTTATTCAGATTCTCATTGATGAGATTGAGCTGCCAATTATTGTAGATGCAGGAATCGGAAAGCCGTCACAGGCATGTGAGGCAATGGAAATGGGTGCGGCTGCTATTATGGCAAATACGGCATTGGCAACAGCAGGAGACTTGCCGCTAATGGCACAGGCTTTCCGACAGGCAATTGAGGCAGGACGAAAAGCGTACCTTGCGGGGTTAGGACGTGTATTGACTCGTGGTGCTTCTGCATCAGACCCATTAACAGGATTTTTACATGATTAGAAGGTGAGAAAATGGAAAATCAGTTTTTTATTGATTCCGATACATTATCAGAAGAAGCGTTAAAGAGAAAACATCGTTTGGAAACAGATCCCTCCAGTCGAATTAATCATATGGAATATTTACCGGGAATGGAAAAAATAGAATCAGATGTTATGGAACAGGTTATGTCTCATATGAAATCCTATGATTATTCAAAGTACACTGCAAGAGATGTACAGGCAGCATTGCAGCACGACCATTGTAGTGTGGAGGATTTTAAGGCACTGCTGTCACCGGTAGCGGAGCCGTTTTTGGAGCAGATGGCAGAACGTGCCAGACTGGAGACAGGGAAGCATTTCGGTAATACCGTGTATTTATTTACACCACTGTACATTGCCAATTACTGTGAGAACTATTGCGTGTACTGTGGGTTCAACTGCTATAACAAGATTCAGAGAATGAAACTTTCCATAGAACAGATTGAGTCAGAGATGAAGGTCATTGCCGACAGCGGTATGGAGGAAATTTTGATTCTTACCGGGGAAAGCAGAAGCCAGAGTGACGTGGAATACATTGGAGAGGCATGTAAATTGGCACGGAAGTATTTCCGTCTGGTGGGATTGGAAATTTATCCGGTAAATACAGATGAGTATCACTATCTTCATGAGTGCGGTGCAGATTACGTAACCGTCTTTCAGGAAACCTATGACAGTGATAAATATGAAACCTTGCATCTGGCAGGACATAAAAGAATCTGGCCTTATCGATTTGAGGCTCAGGAGAGAGCCTTGATGGCAGGCATGCGTGGTGTGGCATTTTCCGCATTGTTGGGACTTTCCGATTTTCGGAAGGATGCTTTGGCAACGGGATTGCATGCTCACTTTTTGCAACGGAAATATCCGGCAGCGGAAATGTCGTTGTCTTGTCCGAGACTTCGGCCGATTATCAACAATGATAAGATCAGTCCGCTGGATGTTCATGAAAGGCAGTTGTGTCAGATTATTTGTGCATATCGTATTTTTATGCCATATGTGGGAATTACTGTTTCTTCCAGAGAAAGCGCAACGTTTCGAAATGGAATTGTAAAGATTGCAGCCACAAAGGTTTCAGCAGGAGTTTCCACGGGAATCGGTGACCACGAAAGCAAGTATAGTGGAAAGGAGTCAGACGGCCAGCAGGGCGATGAGCAGTTTGAAATCAATGACGGACGAAGTCTTGATAAGATGTACAGCGACATTGCCGAAGAAGGACTGCAGCCGGTTCTGAATGATTATCTTTATGTCTAAGGTTATTTGTGTAACGAACCGGAATTTATGCCGGGATGATTTTTCAGAACGGATTGAAACGATTGCTTCCGCAGGTGTAGAGGCGATTGTACTACGGGAAAAGGATTTGGTTGAGAAGGATTATGAAATTCTGGCAGGACAGGTTTTGGATATTTGCAAAAAACATAAAGTGCAATGTATTCTTCACAGTTTTGTGCGTGTGGCAAAAAAGTTGGAAACCAATGCCATTCATCTTCCAATGAATCGGTTAAGAGAACTTTCCGTGGAAGATTTTCAGATCTTTGAAGTGATTGGTGCTTCCTGCCATTCCGTGGAGGAAGCGATAGAGGCAGAGCGGTTAGGATGCAGTTACATTGTTGCGGGACATGTTTTTGAGACAGATTGCAAGAAAGGACTGGAACCTCGCGGGCTGGACTTTTTGAAGCAGGTGTGTGAGAGAGTCAACATTCCTGTCTATGGAATTGGGGGTGTTTCCCCAGAACGTTATGGCATGGTCAAAGCAGCGGGAGCGACAGGTGCCTGCGTTATGAGTGCTTTGATGGAATGCGATGAGCCAAAAGAATATCTGAAACAATTTGGAGAATGATGAAATGAAATTTAAAAAGGAAATGCTTCGCCTCTACGCGGTAACGGATCGAAACTGGGTAGGGAAAATGACGTTGTATCAACAGATTGAAGAAGCGCTGGAGGGTGGAGTGACCATCGTTCAGCTTAGAGAAAAGAATCTGGCCCATAAGGATTTTGTAGAGGAAGCAAAGGAAATATTGGAACTATGCCACCGGTACGATGTACCGTTGCTCATTGATGATGATGTGGAGGTGGCGTTGGAGAGTGGAGCCGATGGTGTGCATGTAGGCATTGAAGACACCCCGGTTGCGGAAATTCGAGACAAAGTACCGAAGGACTTCATTATCGGTGCCACTGCAAAAACGGTGGAACAGGCGAAAAATGCAGAAGCAGCCGGTGCAGACTATCTTGGAGTTGGTGCTGTTTTTCCTTCCCCAACAAAGACGAATGCGATTCGCATTACCAAGGAGCAGCTGATTGAAATTACCGGTTCGGTCGAAATTCCGGCTGTGGCTATTGGAGGCATTACGGAAGAAAATATGGATGAAATCCGTGGAAGTGGCGTCTGGGGAGTGGCTGTGGTTTCTGCAATTTTCGGCGCGGGTGAAATCAAAAATGCTACAGAGCAGTTAAAGAAGAAAGCGGAGGAATTGTAGGATGAAGATGAAGACAGCTTTATCCATTGCAGGAAGTGATTCCAGTGGTGGAGCAGGAATTCAGGCAGATTTAAAAACCATGACTATGAACGGTGTGTTTGGAATGACTGCCATTACAGCACTAACCGCACAAAATACCATAGGCGTAACTGCCATTCAGGAAGTGACGCCAGAGTTTCTGGAAAAACAGATTGATGCAGTGTTTACGGACATACGACCGGACGCAGTGAAAATCGGAATGGTGTCAGACTCCCAACTAATTCGGGTCATTGGGAAAAAACTGCGCCAGTACGAAGCGGAGAATATTGTAGTAGACCCGGTGATGATTGCCACCAGCAATGCCCGTCTGATTAAGACAGAGGCAGTGGAGACGTTAGTGGAGGAATTGTTCCCCATTGCAACCCTAGTAACACCGAACATCTCGGAAGCATCAGCATTGGCAGAAATGGAAATTCAGTCGGTTTCCGATATGGAAAAGGCTGCAAAAAAAATTCATGAAACTTATGGTTGTGCCGTGTTGCTCAAGGGCGGTCACAGCATCAATGATGCCAACGATCTGCTTTATGAAAAGGGAAAAGTATGCTGGTTTGAAGGAAAACGAATCGACAACCCAAACACTCATGGGACAGGTTGCACCCTGTCCAGTGCCATTGCATCGAATCTGGCCAAAGGGATGTCGCTGGAAGATGCCATCAGACAAGCAAAAGAATATATCTCCATGATTTTAGAGGCAATGCTTGACTTAGGAAAAGGCAGCGGTCCAATGAATCACGGAGCAGATTACAAAGGAAAATATGCAAATTAAGGAAAGGGAAGGTAAATCAATGAGAACTTACAAAACACAGATGGAAGCAGCGAAGAAGGGTATTATCACGCCGGAAATGGAAGTGGTAGCAAAGAAGGAATATATGGATCCGGAAGTTCTTCGCGAGAAGGTGGCAAAGGGTGTGATTGCAATTCCATGCAACGTCAATCATAAATCCATTTCACCGGAAGGAATCGGGGAAGGTCTTCGCACAAAAATCAATGTGAACCTCGGAATTTCAGGAGACTGCAAGGACTACAGTGAAGAATGGAAGAAAGTGGATGTTGCTCTGAAGTTTGGAGCGGAAGCAATCATGGATCTGAGTAACTATGGAAAGACCAATACCTTCCGTACTGAATTAATTGAAAAATCTCCGGCTATGATTGGAACCGTACCAATGTATGATGCTATTGGATATTTAGAAAAAGATCTGCTTGATATTACAGCAGAAGATTTCTTAAAGGTTGTTCGTGCTCATGCAGAAGAAGGTGTGGATTTCATGACCATTCACGCTGGAATCAATCGCCGTGCAGTGGAAGCATTCCGTAGAGATCCACGTAAGATGAACATTGTATCCCGTGGCGGTTCCTTATTGTTTGCATGGATGATGATGACCGGAAATGAAAATCCGTTCTATGAACATTATGATGAAGTGTTGGAAATCCTTAGAGAATATGATGTTACTATCAGTTTAGGAGATGCGTTACGTCCGGGATGTATTGATGACAGCACTGACGCTGGACAGATTTCCGAATTAATTGAATTAGGTGCATTAACAGAGAGAGCGTGGGAAAAAGATGTACAGGTCATGGTGGAAGGACCGGGTCATATGGCAATGAATGAAATTGAAGCCAACATGAAGCTTCAGAAACGAATTTGTCATAATGCTCCTTTCTACGTATTAGGACCTTTGGTAACTGATATTGCTCCGGGATATGATCACATCACGTCCGCAATTGGTGGAGCCATTGCAGCAGCCAGCGGAGCAGATTTCCTTTGCTATGTAACTCCGGCAGAACATCTTCGTCTTCCGGATTTCAATGATGTTAAGGAAGGAATCATTGCCAGCCGAATCGCAGCTCACGCAGCAGATATTGCAAAGGGAGTGCCATACGCCAGAGAACAGGACAATAAAATGGCAGAGGCACGTCACAAAGTGGACTGGGAAGAAATGTTCGAAATTGCTATCGATGGTGAAAAGGCAAGAGAATACTTCGAAAGCACTCCTCCGGCAGACAGACATACCTGCTCCATGTGCGGTAAGATGTGTGCGGTGAGAACCACAAATATGATTTTAGAAGGAAAGAAAGTGGAGTTCTGTACAGAACTGTAAAGAAGGGAGAAGATGATGGAAAACAAGAAGTATAAATTCCCTATCGCAGCCATATTTTTTATTATTTTCGCTGTAGTTAAAATGTGGGGAGTAAGGACGAGCCTTACCTCATTATCCTCAGCAATGGGAGAAAACACGCCAAACCAAATTCAGATTGGATTCATTCTGGAATTACTATTTCTTGGGCTGGTTCTTTTGCTGGCATTTATGTTGATTTTGTTCCGGGATTCCTACTTACTCCTGATTCCGACCGTCGGAATGTGTCTTGCAGAATTGGTAACAATTGTGGTTTCCTTAATTATTGGATCTCTAATTCCAGAGGATGGGGAATCAGTGATGGAAGGTGTGTCATCATTGTTAAGCGGCTATGGATTGATGAATTTGATTTATCATATTCTTCTTCTGGCAGGTCATATTGTATTAGTGTCGATTGTAGTCATTGGAAAAATGAAGAAGTTAAAAGTTTTAATGAAATATACCTGGTGGAACGCCCCGGTAATCTATGTGATTGCCCGTTTCTTCCAGGCTTGGATGATGAAGGGATTAATGGTAGATTATAATGTCTCTTTCTTTAGAGCGTTTTTCCTTATGGGAGCCATCGACTTTGTGTTTATCCTTGGAACATTCTTTATGGGATTGTTTTTAGCACATCCATATAAGGAAGAGATATCGCACGTTACAGAATAATTTATAAGACAGAAATATTGCAAGAGATAGAATGATTTTGAATGGTTAGAAAGGAGCGCATATGCTATTTGTAGAATATCCGAAATGCAGTACCTGTAAGAAGGCTAAAAAATGGTTAGAAGAGCAGGGATTTGAATTCGAAGATCGTGATATCGTTAATGAGAATCCTACCAAAGAAGAATTAAAAGAATGGTATGAAAAAAGTGGTTTGCCACTGAAGAAGTTTTTTAATACTAGTGGAATGCTTTATAAGGAAATGAAACTGAAGGACAAGCTTCCGGAGATGTCAGAAGACGAACAGTTGGAGCTTCTGTCTACCAACGGCATGCTGGTTAAGCGCCCGGTTCTTATTTCGGGAGATAAAATCTTCACGGGATTCCGTGAATCAGAGTGGAGCACGCTACTGTAGGTGAGAAATATTGTCAGGTGTACCCCGGATTTCGACTGAATTTGAAAAAAGGGGTACGCTTCTATTTTTTACGAAAAATATTGTACCCCGAAAATTCACAAAATCTGAATAATCGGGGTACAATCTTAAAATTTCTGTCTCTTCATTACGTCCACTGGAATGGCGAAAAAAGAGAATTCTTATACTTCATTAAATCCTTCGCGTTCTGCATAGTGTGTATGCAGTAATTCATGAGCCTTATGAGAATTCGGCTCGCCAAGGAACTTTTCATAGAGTTCCTTAATCTGCGGATTGTTATGAGACTGGCGGATTACCTGTCTCTCATCCTCAGAGTAAAGAGCTTTTGCTCTCTTTTCTTTATAAGTATCCATAATGTCGTCGTCTTCGTTTGGAAGGAAACAACTTCTGACATAAGGCTGACCACCACCGTTGATACAACCGCCCGGGCACCCCATGATTTCGATAAAGTGATATTTTGATTTTCCGGCACGAATATCATCTAATAAAACCTTAGCCGCTCTCATTCCGGAAGCAATAGCTACATTAACAGTCATGAAGTCCTTAATGTCAATAGTTGCTTCACGAATTCCGCCTTCATGTCCACGAACTTCCTTGAAAATGATTTCCTGCTTTTCCTGTCCGGTAAGAACATAATGAACGGTACGAAGTGCTGCTTCCATAACACCACCGGTTACACCGAAGATAACACCGGCACCGGAGTAATCGCCCATAATATCCTGATCCCATTCTTCATCCGGAAGACGGTTAAAGAGGATACCGCTTCGACGAATCATCCGAGCGAGCTCACGGGTTGTAATAACTGCATCAACATCACGGATGCCATTCACTTCCTGCTGGTCTCTGTCTTTTTCGTCTTTCTTTGCTACACAAGGCATAACGGAAACAACGAAGATATCTTTTGGATCAATTCCATTTTGCTGTGCCCAGTAAGATTTGATAATTGCACCCTGCATCTGATGAGGGGACTTACAAGAAGATAAGTGTGGCAGTAAATCACCATAATTATATTCTGCATAATTCACCCATCCAGGGGAACAAGATGTAATCATTGGAAGAACGCCACCGTTTTTTACACGATTGAGTAATTCAGTACCTTCTTCCATAATGGTTAAATCGGCACCAAAGTTTACATCATAGACACGTTCAAAGCCTAAACGACGAAGTGCTGCAATCATCTTTCCGGTAACCGGAGTTCCGATTGGATACCCGAATTCTTCTCCAAGAGCGGCACGTACTGCCGGAGCAGCCTGCACAATAACATGCTTGCCGGCTTTAAAAGCTTCATCAACTTTATCAATTTCTGAATGTTCCATCAATGCACCGGTCGGACAAACGTTGACACACTGTCCACACTGGATACAAGGGGAATCTTTAAAACTTCTGTCTTCTGCAGGAGCGACAAAGGTATTGAAACCACGGTTTTCGTAGCCGAGGATTCCTAAGCCCTGAACGTTTTTACAACGTTCGATACATCTTCCACAAAGAATACATTTTGAGGTATCTCTTACGAGACCTGGGGCAAGTCTGTCAATGTGAACTTCCGTGAGGCAACCGCCGAAGGCATCATCTCTTGCTCCCGTAAGGCTTGCCACGTGAAGTAATTCGCACTGTCCGTTTTTGTCACACTGCTGACAATTCTTATTGTGGTTAGAAAGAAGTAATTCCACGCTTCGTCTACGGGCTTCTATGGCCTTTGGAGAGGAAATGCGGATTTCCATTCCTTCTACAACCGGGTATACACAGCTGGCAACCAAACCACGGGCACCTGTCGTTTCCACGAGACATACGCGGCAGGAACCGGAATTACATTCGCCGTGATTAAATGCACAAAGGGAAGGAATTTCGTATCCACAAGCCTTTGCAGCATCTAAAATGGTCATTCCTTCATCTACCTGATAAGGAATTCCTTCTATCTTAATATTAATTTTCTTTGACATCTTATCTTCCTCCCTTATTTCTTTTCAATCGCTTTCATTCGACAAGTAGCGATACAAGAACCACACTTCACACATTTTTCAGTATCAATGCGGAAGGAAGCCAACTTATGACCTTCCGGAATATAATCGGTTCGTTCAATGCATCCGGCCGGACAAGCCTTGGCACAAAGTCCACAGCCCACGCATTTTTCTTCATCAATATGATATTCCATTAAGTTCTTACAAATATGTGCAGGACATTTCTTGTCCACAATATGTGCAATGTATTCATCTCTGAAATGAGCCAATGTAGAATTTACAGGATTTGCAGCAGTCTGACCCAAAGCGCAAAGAGAATTGTTCTTAACGGTCTGACTTAATTCTTCCAAATCATCTAAATCCTTCATGGTTCCCTGGCCGTCGGTAATTCTCGTAAGGATTTCCAACATACGCTTGGTACCAATTCGGCAAGGAGAACATTTCCCGCAGGATTCGTCACAAATAAATTCCATATAGAATTTTGCAACGTCAACCATACAGGTATCTTCATCCATGACAATGGCACCGCCGGAACCCATCATGGAGCCCTTTGCAATCAGATTATCAAAGTCAATTGGTTCATCTAAGAATTCTTCTGTTAAACATCCGCCGGATGGTCCACCGGTTTGAATGGCTTTAAATTTCTTTCCGTTTGGAATTCCTCCACCAATATCAAAAATCAGTTCGCGGAGTGTGGTACCCATCGGTACTTCCACTAATCCAACATTGTTGACATTTCCACCCAGGGCAAATACTTTGGTTCCCTTGGAATGTTCGGTTCCAACTTTTGAAAATTCCTCGGCACCTTCACGAAGGATGAATGGAACACAAGCCAATGTTTCTACATTATTGATAATGGTCGGCTTTTCCCATAATCCCTTAACAGCAGGGAATGGTGGACGCGGTCTAGGCATACCACGTTTTCCTTCAATGGAATTTAACAAGGCTGTTTCTTCCCCACAAACGAATGCTCCGGCACCAAGACGAAGATGACAATGGAAACTGAAACCTGTTCCTAAAATATCATCTCCTAACAGTCCGGCTTCTTCCGCTTGTTTGATGGCAATTCGTAAACGGTTTACAGCGATTGGATATTCAGCACGCACGTAGAAATAACCGTCTTTCGCACCGATGGCATAACCGGCAATCATCATTCCTTCGATAACAGCCAAAGGATTTCCTTCTAAGATGCTTCGATCCATAAATGCACCCGGGTCTCCTTCGTCACCGTTACAAACCACGTATTTTTCTTCGCTGTCCATGTTATAAGCGAATAACCATTTTCTGGCGGATGGGAATCCTGCACCACCACGACCACGAATGCCGGACGCAAGAACTTCATTAATGACCTGTTCCTGTGTCAGGGACAATGCACGGCGAAGACCCTGAAAAGCACCCATACCAAGGGCTTCGTTGATATCTTCCGGATTAATGACACCACAGCCGTGGAGAGCGATTCGCTTCTGCTTTTTATAGAAATTAATATCTTCCTGCTTGGAAACTTTTTCGCCGGTGGATGGTTCCACATAGAGAAGACGCTCCACAACAGTCTGATTCATAATGTCTGATTCCACGATTTCCTCCACATCATCTACGGAAACAAGACGATATAAAGTATTTTCCGGATATATTTTAACAAAGGGTCCCTGAGAACAGAATCCGAAACAACCGGATTGATTTACTGTAGCTTTATCAGAAAGTCCCTTTGCTTCCAGCAGTTCTTCAAACTTCTTCTGGATTTCTTTCGAGTTATTAGAAAGGCAACCGGTACCACCACAAAGAATGATGTGGCGTTTTCCATCATTTCCAGCCAATTTATCTTCAAAACTTTTCGTACAGGATGTAATCTGTTCATTTAATGTTTCTGTTGATTGAATCATGCTTGAACCTCCTTATTCATTTCTGCATCACGACGGTAGCTGTCAATGACCTCTTCCACCTGTGAAACTTCCATCTTCGGATAAACTTTACCATTAATCGTAACTGCAGGAGCAATTCCGCAGGCACCGATACAACGTAATGCATCTAAGGTAAATAAGCCGTCTTCAGTCGTTTCTCCCGGCCCAATATTAAGAATTTCGGAAAATTTATCAATGACTCTCTGAGCACCTTTTACGTAACAGGCTGTTCCGAGACAACAACCAATGACGTATTTTCCCTTCGGTGTCAAAGAGAAGAAGGAGTAAAAAGTAACTACTCCATAGATTTCAGCAACAGAAATGCCGGTCTTTTTCGAAACAATTTCCTGCACTTCCAAAGGAATGTATCCATACTCATTTTGGATATCGCTAAGAATCATCATAAGAGGAGTTTTTTCATTGGTATAGCGATCGCAAATCTCCTCAATCTTTGCTACAGCGGTAGCGTTTATCTTTCCCATAAGGAAACCTCCTGTGAATAATATCTGAAAATGCAGGTTCTGTGCTTCCAAATATATTTCTGCGCACAAACCCACCAATACTATAATAGCAAAAATTCTTTCATCACTCAATGTATAGAATTTATAAAAAGTGGAATTTATTGCTAAAATATTTCATTTTTACATAGAATTGTATAAAGGACTATTTCTGAATCCCTTTTTTCTATCACATTTTACTCGTATTTTTCTGCTAGAATGTTTTTGAAATACCATAGGTAAAAAAGTGAATAGGAAAGAAAAACTTCTCATATAAAATACACAGTAACAAGAAAATGAAAGGAATCAGGGAGGAGGTTTTTATGAAAGAATATAAGAAACCTGAAATGGAAATCATTGAAGTTGATTTTAAGGATATTATTACTACAAGTAATGAAGAACAAATTGATACATATCATGGTGGGGTTCATGAATATGTAGATACAGAGATTGATTGGTTTTAAAAATGAAAAGGAAGAGGAATGGAATTGGCTTCGTGTTGGTGTTTTCTTTTATTTGTGCCATCGTTGGATTTTTTGCAATTCATAATGAAAATACCCCGGAGAATAGGGAGTCTGTTACAGGAACAGAAATGATTGAAAAGACTTCAGAGGAACGAGACGTGTACAGATTTACAACAGGAGCCGAGAAAGAAAAAAAAGACGTTCAGGAAGAGTCAGAGAAGAAGGAAAAGATTCATAGTACGAAAGAAAAGGAAGTAGAGACCATGGGCTCTTCGGAGGAAAAAGAAAAAAAGAGGAAAGAAAATCAAGGAGAAGAAACACTCCCTATTGATTGGTTTGAAGAATAAGACAAAACGGAAAGAAGCAGGAAAGGAGTTTGAGATGCAAAGAAAAATAAAACAGGTGTTCAGTATTTTGATTGCAATACTTCTGGTATTGCCAACAGGGCTTTACAAAAAAACGGTAAAAGCGGAAGAAAGCTATACGCAAATTTTTGAAGTGGCTTCTGTTGAGGAATTAAACGCTGCAGTGTCTTCGATTAACAGTGCAGAGAATGGATCTTATTTAATTGATTTAAAGGCAGACTTAACAACAAATAATGTTGGTATGAGTTTTTCAAGAAACACGACGACCATTAAGGGAAATGGACATTATATTCAGGTGTCAGTAGGTGGCGGAACTGTTGTTGCGTCAGAGAATGCAACAGTACATATTGGTCTGGAGGATGGAAGTGATCATCTTGTTTTCAGAGGAACTGAAACGGGGGATGCGCCAGGTGTCTTTTACATCCAAAATGGAGGAAGTATTGTAATGAATCCGGGAGTTACCATTCAAAACCATAAGAGTAATAACTATTATGGCGGTGGTGTTACGGTTGAAGGAGGACAATTTACCATGAATGGTGGAACCATCACGAATTGTGGAATTGATGGTGGTTCGGTATGCTTCGGTGGTGGTGTGGCAGTTTATTCGGGAGGAATCTTTACCATGAATGGTGGAAGCATCGACCACTGTTATGCGAAGTCAGATTACATTGATGATGTAGATCCTAACCGTTGTTTTACTGCACAGGGAGGTGCGGTTTTTGTAACCGGCGGTTCTGAGTTCATTATGAATGGTGGA
>JAILRB010000042.1 GCA_024698585.1 Eubacterium sp. | reverse complement strand
TTCATCACGGATGATTGCTTCTATTTTCTGAGAAATTCTTTTCATCGGCGGGAACTGAGAGTAAATACCATTGGCTACGTTTTTGATATATCCTCCTCGAACCATTAATGCATGACTGTCAATCAAACAATTGGCAGGTCTCTCTTTAAATCTGTCTCCCACTAATTTTGATAATTTCATTTCTCTTTCTCCTTGTATAAAAAATTACTGTTCTGAAATTCAGAACAGTAATAGTGTAGTACAATTTCCTTTAAAAATCAATTATTCCTTTTCTACTGATTATACTCATCCAAAAAGCTATGTTTTTCTCCGTCCTTCTGATAACCAATCACAGTACTCAAATTCACATTATGAACACTTTTAAAGATATTGGTTTCAATTACATCAGAAGTTTTCCGGAACTGTTCCACCAATGCCTTCATCTCATCACGCTTGGAGCCCTGCCCGCCACCACAGCTGGCACAGTTTTCCGTAAAGCGACAGGCACACTGGATAAAGTGTAACTGATTATAATCTCTCCATGCCTTAATCGCTTCTTCCTTAATCATATACATTGGTCGAATTAATTCCATTCCTTCAAAGTTTCTACTATGCAGCTTCGGCATCATGGTCTCAATCTTTCCACTGTAAAGCATTCCCATCAATACTGTCTCAATCATATCATCAAAGTGGTGTCCTAAAGCAATCTTATTGCATCCCAGTTCCTTGGCATAAGAATACAAATACCCCCTTCGCATTCTGGCACATAAGTAGCACGGACTTTTATCTACTGTAGCAACAATATCAAAGATTTCCGTATTGAAGACTGTCAATGGAATTCCAAGGATTTCTGCATTGTCCTGAACAATTTTCCAGTTTTCTTCGTTATATCCCGGATTCATTACAAGAAATACCAATTCAAAATTCATCTTTCCGTGTCTTTGTATTTCCTGAAACAGCTTCGCCATTAGCATGGAGTCTTTCCCACCGGAGATACAGACCGCTATCTTATCTCCTTCCTGAATCAGCTGATATTCGTTAATGGCTTTCGTGAATTTTCTCCAGATTGGCTTCCGGAATTTTTTAATGATGCTTCGTTCAATCTGTTTCGTCTTTTCCTGTTTTTGATCTTCTTCTGCCAGAAAACGACTTAATTGAATTCTAAGAAACGAACGATAACCACCAATAATATTGGCAGCTTCATATCCTGCCTCTTCCAACATTTCTACAATTTCTAAACTACGATCTCCGGTATAGCACAAAACATATACCGGTTTCCCTTTTTCAATGGATTGAATTTCATCCGGAAACTCTTCCATGGGAATATTGATGGCCTGCTCCATACTTCCCTTGGAAAAATCTTCTCTGTTCCTTACGTCAAGTACAATGATGTCATCTGCTTTTTTCTGTTCTAATTCTTCTATGGTAATTGGATTCATATAATCCTCCCGCATTTAATTCATATTACAACACTAGGGATTTTGCCACGAATGTTTTTTCCTGTCAAGTTTTTTCACACCGTCGTTAAAATCAAGAAGCTGTTATATACATCCAGCTTTCCATATCCCCATTGGGTGCTTGGGTACACAATATCCCGGTCTCTTCGGGCTCCCCGAATCAAATAATTCTTGATTACATTGGTCTTCATATAAGGTTCATTATCATTCACAATTCCCCACTCTAACATCTGGGCACAGCACCCTGCCGTCAATGCTGCAGCCACAGAGGTTCCTGTCCGTCGCACATAGCCTTCTTCTCCAATATCCGCCCCAAAGACATTGACTGCCGGTGCCACCAGATCCGGTTTTACCTCCTCATCTGCGGAGAATCCACGACTGGTGGCAGGGTAGATTGCATTGTTCAAATGATTATACCCTCCTACTGAGATCACATTCTCTGTGGCCGAAGGCTCTGTCAATGTCATTTCCGGCGTGGGCTTTAGGAAATAGACCCCCTCATTGGTAAACTCCCGTAAGTTTCCCCAGATGTTATATTGTCCGGAAAGAATATTGTTCCCGTACACCCGAATGGTCCAAATTCCCGGCGATGGATTCTGAAACCGCATGAGAATAAGCTCTGCACCGGTTCCCGACTCTACTAAGGCATAATCCACCTGAATCACTGTTTCTTCTATTAAAAAGCGCAGTGTCTCGCTAGCACCTTTCTTTGCGGGAATCCGCGCAGTGCTCTCCCCAAGAGGCGATACAAAAGCCACAGAGAAAATGTCCGGAGCATTGCCCCACAGTTCCAATACAAATCCTTTCTCATTTTCCCCTACCCGCAGCTCCACATCCTCCATATCATCATTTCTAAGAAGCCCTGAGTAGTGAAGCCGTACATTTCCTTCATTTCCAATACATGTGACCGCGCAGTTTCCTACGTAATTTCCAAAGTTCGAGAGCACCTGATCCAGCGGGGTTCCACCACGTCGGGAACCACTACCGGTGCCAAGCCCCAGCAAATATACAATGGGTCTGTTATATTTCTGTTGCAGGCTCCGAAGATAGGCTAACGCCAGCATAATATCATTTTCCTGATACACTGGTTCTTCTCCATCAATCAGGTAATAGTCCTTCAAATATTGTTTTGCCTCCTTCATTTTTACCATGGCAATCAATGTTCCCGGAGCAGCACCTTCGAAATCCTCCTGTTCCACCGGTGTGCCACAGGCAACACTTGCCATAAATGTTCCATGTCCGTTTTCATCTCGACTGGGCACAATTTCATAAGGATTGTCACTTTCCAACGCCCGATTAATGTCCTCTTTGGTATACTCACTACCAAAATCAAACCCTTCCGGTAAATTTCCTGAATCATCCGTCTGATCCCAGATTCCAAGAATTCTAGTCTGCCCTGTCACTGTCTGAAATTCCTGCCGGCGATAATCAATCCCCGTATCAATAATTCCCACAATCACATCCCTTCCTGTCAGATTCAGACTAGACTGATTCTGTAACCGCAATGCACCTGTATCCGCCACCGCAGTGGTATCCATCAAGCCATAAAGTTTTGGAATGTTTGCGTAGGTATAATTGTTAAAGTTCATGGTTTCCGGATTAGATTCCACATATAAAATCACATATTTATCATTTACAATCTGCGGACAAAACCCCTCATATGTATTCTTTATTTCCACATTACTGACACTGTGACGCACAATCAAATCCATGACGTTTTCCGACGCAATATATTCTCGGCAATCAGGCATAAAAAAACTCCTGAACATACTTATTTCAGTATATTCAGGAGTTTCTTAAAATATCTATTCTGCCTGCTCCATTAAATCCTGTCCACGCATCCCGATAATCGGAGCCCCTTTTCCTTCCAGATAATCCGCGGTAATCTTAACTGTTCCAATCAGATCATCCTTAGGGATTTCATACATAATGTCTAACATATGCTTTTCCAAAATTGCACGAAGCGCTCTGGCACCGGTCTTTCGTTCCAATGCCTTCTTTGCAATCAGATGCAATGCATCCTCTGTGAATTCCAGCTTCACTTCGTCTAATTCCAGAAGTTTCTGGTATTGTTTTAAAATCGCATTTTTCGGATCCGTCAAAATGCGTACCAGCATTTCTTCCGTCAGACCTTCCAGGGTAAATACCATTGGAAGTCTTCCTAAGAATTCCGGAATCATACCAAACTTACGGAGGTCATCCTGCGTCACATTCTGCAAAATATTCGGGTCATTGTCATACTTATCTGACAAGTCTCCCAGAAAACCAATGGCTGCCTGCTTATTCATTCGTTCTTTAATAATATCCTCTAAGTCCGGAAAAGCTCCACCACAAATAAATAGAATGTTTCTGGTATTTACCGTGGCTAATGGCACCATGGCATTCTTACTGGTAGCACCCACCGGAACCTCCACATCACTGCCTTCCAACATTTTGAGAAGTCCCTGCTGTACCGATTCTCCACTGACATCACGACGTCTCTCACTGTCCTTCTTTGCAATCTTGTCAATTTCATCAATAAAGATAATTCCCGTTTCTGCACGTTCCACGTCATTATCTGCTGCTGCAAGCAACTTTGAAACAACGCTCTCTATGTCATCGCCAATGTATCCGGCTTCCGTCAGGGATGTAGCATCTGTAATTGCCAATGGGACATCTAAAAGTCTCGCCAATGTTTTTACCAAATATGTCTTTCCGCAACCGGTCGGTCCAATCATCAGCATATTGGATTTTTCAATTTCAATCTCATCCATGGTGTTTGTCGCCACACGTTTATAATGATTGTACACTGCTACGGACATAACCTTCTTTGCATATTCCTGACCAATCACATATTCATCCAATTTCCCCTTAATGATATGTGGCGCTGGAATTTTATTAATGTCCAACATTGGTTTTTCTTTATCTTTTTTACTCTTCTTTTTTAGTTTTTGATTCTGTGGAATATTGTTACGAAATTCTTCCGGTGTCATCATATGTACTCCCGGCATTTTCAATAATTCTTCCAGCTCCTCTTTGCTGATGTTCACAGGCTGACCCATTCCCATAGACCCAAAGCTGTTAAAACTTCGTTCCAGACAGTCGGCGCAGACGCACAACCCACCCGGCATGTTTACCATCTTCCCGGTTTTACTTTCCGGTCTCCGACAAACGTAACAGATTTTCTCGTATTCATCATCGTCTGTATCTGTAGGTACTGTATCGTTGAAAGATTCCTCAGTTGCAACGGTTTCCTCGTCTTTTACTTCCCGTAAATCTTCAATATCTTTTTCGTTGGTATCATTACTCATTTTGAATCTCCTTTTGTATTCCTTCACAAAACTGCTATGATTTTAACATAAATGATGTAAAAGAAAAAGAGTTTACTGCCGGTTCCAGTAATTACCTCTTGCAGTAAACTCTCTTCCTATCTTAGCATTTATTTTCCCAAAACACTCTTATCCCCAAGTGTTACGGTCACTGTTTTATCTTCATAACCATTTCCGCTACTCTTCTTGATAGTAACCTTAACTTTCTCGCCCTTCTTATAATATTCTAGTTTCTTCTGAAGTTCCTTCATAGAAGTAATCTGCTGACCGTCGAATTCTGTAATAATGTCACGTACCGCAATTCCTGCTTTTGCAGCCGGTGAATTATCACTGGTCGAAGTTACAATGACACCGATTGGAATATTGTAAAATTCTGCATCTTCTTCACTAACATCATTTCCGCCAATGCCAAGGTATCCTCTGTCTGCTTCTGCCACCTTCTGACGTGTTTCCATGGTTTCCAGATTTCCAATGATTTCCTTTACCGAAGAAATCGGAATCGCAAATCCCATCCCTTCAATGCTGGCTGAGGTTGCTCCATTGGAAGAATATTTTGCAACATTAATTCCAATGACTTCACCGCTGGAGTTCAATAATGCTCCACCACTGTTTCCACCATTGATAGCTGCATCCGTCTGAAGTAACGTCATAACTCCATTGTCTAATTCTACCTTACGGTCTTTTGCGCTAATGATTCCGGTGGTTACAGACTGTCCATATCCTAAAGCATTTCCAATTGCCACAACACCATCACCGACCTGTACGGAATCGGAATCTCCGATGCTTGCCACCTTAATATTTGCTGATTTTGGAATATCCTTAACCTTTACTGCTACAACAGCTACGTCGGAAGTAGAATTTGTTCCTTTCACATATCCATCTACTCCTTCGCTGTCTTCACTCATTCCATTGAACTGAATCTTTAACTTATCTGCGTCTTCTACTACATGATTGTTTGTGACAATTAAAAGTTCTCCATCCGTCTGCTTAATGATAATTCCGGATCCGGCAGCCTGCTGTTCCTGAGTTCCACCACCATTTCCACCGTTTCCAAAATAAAAATCATAAATGTCGTAGTAGTCACCGGATTCTACGATTGTAGTACTGGTAATAGCCACAACTGATGGCATGTTCTGTTCCACTACTTCAGAAACATCTGTTACATATAATCCGTCAGCGGATTCGTAAACTTTTGTCTTATCAAAGGTTTCTGCTTCATCCACCTTTTCATCCTCTTCAGAAATCTCACCTTCCACAGTTTTCTGAATGTGCTTGATTCCATCTTCTGAGGACATAACCCCTGTAAATACAGCCAGTAGCGCTGCGACTACAAGAGCACCTGACATACCGATGATTACAATCACTGCCACAATAATAATTGGCACCGGACTTTTCTTCTTCGGTGGCTGATTCTGCGAGGAACGATTATATCCCTGATTAAAATTCTGCTGTGTATTCTGATTATTTTCCCGATTTGTTTCGGACTCATTTCCATTTTCCTGAGAAGTCACTTCATTCTCATTCTCAATTTTATTTTCTTCGTTTTCGTACATTTGAAGTTCTCCTTTCGTTAATCTGATATTTAGTTTATCCATAAGATGTGTTCATTTTGTGTTTTATCTGTCAAAAAAGAAAGGTTTTCATTAGAAAAGGCAACTTATGCCTCACACATAAGTTGCCTGTTTTTTTAATAATATTGACTGTCTCCACCGTCATCATAGTCCGTATCCGGAACATATTTTTCTGTGGTAGGTTCTTCTACCTCTCCACTATCGGTGTTTCCTTTGTAATTTAATCCGGAACTAAATTCGCCATATCCGGTAAATCCTTCTACATAATTACTGATAGAATTCACCGCTTCGGTCGGTTCATAGTTTTCCTCACCGAAAAGGAATTTATGAAGTTCCTTTACGTTTGCGCTTACCCCTAATGGAATTACGTAACTGGCACCATTAATGGTTCCGGTGGTAAGGCTGGATGGGAATCCCTGGCTTCCTGCCAATTCGAAGTCCATAACAATAGGAAGCATATTAGTGATTTCATCCAGAGAAAAACTAGTGGAAATAATTCTGTTCTTTTTCTTCTTTCCTTTTAGCACTTCCTGTACCATATCCTGTAACTGGGCAACTCCTGCTTTCTTTGCCTTGGCAATCAACTGGGTCATGACAAATCGCTGTCTTGCTGCACGACCAAAGTCATTGCTGATTGCTTCACCGGTTTCCGGATCATAGAATGTTGCTTTACGGATACGACAATAAGTTGTCGCCTGCAATCCATTCAAAGTAATGTTCTTTCCACTATGTTTGATTCCCGGAGAATAATCTCCTGTGGAGCTAATGGTACTTCTCAGATGCTGGTTTAACTGTGCTACTTCATCGTCGGTAAGATTTACCTTAATACCACCTAAGGAATCAATGATTTTTGCCACACCGGCAAAGTTTACTGTTACATAATCTTTAATGTCTAAGTCCAGATTCTTATTCATCGTATTAATTGCCGCTTCCGGACCACCACCTGCATAAGCGGAATTCACTTTGAAATAATTATTTAAATTTCCTTCCTTATCATAAATTCCTAACAGGGAATCTCGATAAACAGAAACCATCTTTACCTCACCGGTAGTATTATGAACACTGACAATCAGCATGGAATCACTGTTTGAAGCGTCCACTTCTCCGTGTCTGGAATCAACGCCAAACAGGATAAAATTCGTATATTCTTCAGAGTAATTATATTTCAAGTCATTGGTCTTAATATTTTCTTTTTTAAAGTTTTTATCAAAAACAACATCATTAAAGGAGTCGCTTGCCATTAAGGAAATGATTTTCTGTCCCAGTGCTGTGGAGGCCGCTGCCTTAACCACTGCTGTACGTACCCCCGGAATGAACATCACCGCCAGATATAATACAACAACAATTCCTACAATGCTTTCCAAAAAGATCATAAATTTCTTGGCCCGCTTTACCCGTTTTAACTTTTTACTTATTTTACTCTTCGTACTCATCTTTTTCTCCATCATCGGTATTTTCAGACTACTTAGCGATAGCCCTTTGGATTATTTTTCTGCCAGTTCCAGGAATCAGCACACATTTCACGAATTCCATACTGCGCTTCCCATCCCAGTTCTTCTTTTGCCAAAGAAGGATCAGCATAACATTCTGCAATGTCACCTGCTCTTCTCGGAGCAATTTCATATGGAATATCCACGCCACTGGCTTCTTTAAAGTTTTCAACTACCTCTAAAACACTATATCCTTTTCCTGTTCCCAGATTGTAAATTTTTGTTCCCGGATTTTCCTTAATCTTTTCCAATGCCTTCACATGACCAATGGATAAATCCACAACATGAATGTAATCTCTCACACCGGTTCCATCCGGAGTCGGGTAGTCGTTTCCAAATACATTTAATTTTGGAAGCTGTCCTGTAGCGACTTTTGTGATGTAAGGCATCAGATTATTTGGAATTCCGTTCGGATCTTCTCCAATAATCCCACTCTTATGTGCTCCGATTGGATTAAAGTAGCGAAGCAGGATTACATTCCATTCCGGATCAGAATGTTGAATATCCATCAGAATCTGTTCCAACATGGATTTTGTCCATCCATAAGGATTGGTACACTGACCTTTCGGGCATTCTTCTGTAATTGGAATCATTTCAGGATCTCCGTAAACAGTTGCGGAAGAACTGAAAATGATATTCTTCACATTATGATTTCTCATCACTTCGCACATTGACAAGGTTCCTGCAATATTATTAGTATAATATTCCAACGGCTTCTGAACGGATTCTCCCACCGCCTTTAAGCCTGCAAAATGAATCACGGCAAAAATATCATTTTCGTCAAAAATCTGATTCATCTTTTCCTTATCTGCAATATCTGCCTCATAAAACTTAATTGCTTTTCCTGTGATTTTTTCTACTCTGTTTAATGATTCCTGACAAGAATTACTAAGATTATCCACAACTACAACGTCATATCCACCTTCCAATAATTCCACACAGGTATGACTTCCAATAAATCCGGCACCACCGGTAACTAAAATGCTGCTCATAAACCCTCCATTATCTTTTCTTAATACTTATTTTTACTAAAACATCGTTGACCGGGGAAATATTGTTCGGGCATCCTACGGTCGCTTTCATATCTTGTGTTCCCTCAGCCACAACGCCACTTAAATCCACACTGACTGAAACGTCTTCTGATTTTAGGTTGTTCAAGTCTCTTTCTTTTCCATAAAATTCAATGCTGATATTTTTCGACAAAACTGTAGCATCAACGCTGTCATCCACATTGTTTACCGCAACATCTGATTTTTCTATGGTAATACTTTTTGAAATATACTTATCAATTTTTACATCAATGGAAATGATACTTCCACTGGTGATTGTAACTTCCTGTGGTAACATCTTTGAAACATCCACTGTTTTCGTCACATCACTTTCATCCTTAGAGATATCAATCTGTTCTGAAATATCCAGATCTGTTAATCCATCCAGAATTTCTGCATCTCCAATGACCGTAATGTTCTTCTGCTGCATGGTTACCTCAGTAACTTCACAATCCTTCGCCGGTGTTCCAATGTTATCAACCGTTACCGGCAAGATATTCAGAACAACTTCTTTCAGGATACTCACATTAATCCGAACCTTGGAAATGGATAACGTAATGTTATTCTTTTTCAAGCTAATTTTCTTACCAGCTTCATCATATAAGACAATCTTACATTTCTTTCCTTCTACATCTTCATTCAGGTTTTCAATGTCGCAGATTGCCGCAACTTTATCAATTCGGTCCAATACTGACGTTGGTGCATCGATAGTAACCTTATTCGTATAAAGAGAATATTCTCCCAACACATACCCCTCGGCCAGACTTCCATGGAATTCCGGTTCAATCTCAAAATCATTCTCAGTAATCTGTTCCACACCCACTTCAATGGTATGTACAGACTGCTTCACTATGGTAACATTTCTGGAAACCGTAATGTTTTTTGCTTCCACATTGACAGGAATGGAATTCACTTTTGACAAATCCTTCAAGGACGCAGTCGCCTTGAAGTCATCTTCTGTAAGATTCGTCACGACGGAACGCTTTCCCGACACTGTAATGTTTACAGTGTACACAGCCTTCGCACTGTATACCATGTTCTGCTCGGTTAATACCTCTGTATCTGTTACTTCAATCGGTATATTATAAACCGTCACAATCTTTTCCGGATCATTAATATTCACGACCGCCAGCCAAACAATGAAAGCAACAATTACCGCTAAGATTTTTATCCCTATGTTATTTGTTAGCATCTTTTTCAGATTTGCTATTAGTTTCCTCAATCCGATCTCTTCCTTTCCAGAATCTTCTTGCTTTCTTTTCCTCTTGCTCAACCTGAGTTTTTCTCAGTTCCTTCTTAATAATCGCTGCATCTGCATAACGAATCAGCTTTCCTTCTCTCGCAATGGAGATACTTCCGGTTTCTTCTGATACGATAATGACAATACCGTCTGTTACCTCACTAATTCCCAGTCCTGCACGATGACGGGTTCCTAAATCTTTACTTAAGGAAATACTGTCAGACAACGGAAGATAACAGGTCGCAGCTTTAATTCTGTTTGCTTCAATGATTACCGCTCCATCATGGAGTGGTGTGTTCTTTTCAAAAATATTAATTAACAACTGACTGGAAATCTTTGCATCCACACGAATTCCGGTTTCCACATACTGCTGCAAATCATGTTCCTGCTGGATTACAATGAGAGCTCCTGTTTTCGCCTTCCCCATTTCCAGTGTTGCACGGGTGATTTCATCAATGGAATGATCATCTAACTGATCTTCATCGCTGCTGCCACCGAACTTCAATACTTTAAAAATGACATTTTTCTTTCCTAATTCTTCCAACGCTCTTCGCAGTTCCGGCTGGAAGATAATTACAACTGCAATAATTCCGGCACTTAATGTCTTATTAATCAACCATACAATGGTGGAAAGATTTAATAATCCTGCCACTACCATAATAATAACCAGGAAAGAGATTCCTTTTAACAACGACCATGCTCTGCTTTTTCGAAACCATAAAAAGATATAGTAAAACAGAATCGCAATTAAAATAATTTCAATGACATCGCCAAAATCCAAGACAGGAACTGCAAAATATTTATTGAAAACACTTTCCAGATAACTTCCTATTGCATTCATGAAATCCCCTCCTTTCTATTAAAACGTAAAAGAGAATCAATTTATTTCCCTTTTGACATATGTTTCTTTTTTCTTTGTGCGTTAATACGCTTCACATTCATTTCCGGTGCCATTACATTAATCTTCGGTACCGCTTTCACGTAGTAATAATATTCATCGTCCTCAAACTGTGTATGCTCCGTTCGCGAGTAGTCCACAGAGAAAACAAAGAAATGTAAAATATAGGTTAATACCAGGGAAATCACACTTCCTAAAATCAACCATAAATTAGAATAATTGATTTTTAAAACAATGCTTCCCACAAGAATCAATACGAAATCCAATACTCCACCGGTAATGATTGCCAGCATCCATGCATTGTTAATGGACAATCTTCTGGTAAAGTAAACCACCAGAATAGTCACAGCAAAGGAAACCATCACAAGATACATTTCCACATCATGCGCCAAAAGATTTACCACTGCAAAACTACCTGTGGATTTTCCTTCTCCCAAAGTAATATTCGATAATACTTCCCTGTTCGCACTAATAATTGTAATAATATAATAAATCAATGTTCCAAAGCTTACGGATACTACTGCTGTCGGAGCAAAAAGCAATCCTGCAGCAATTGGAATCAAATATGGAATCTTTAAGAAAAACGCCAACGGGACAAGAATTAAGAACAAGCCCTGCTCCGGCGCAAATCGGAAAAAGACTACCATCATAATGACAATCAGCATAAACACAAAGGCTGCCAGTTCCATGGATAACGCAAAAACATCCAATAAGATTACCGACATGATTCCAGTAACGATCAACGCCCATGGAAGGAACGCAAATACAACAGACATCCCTAAAATAATCACCCATGAACTTACAGCATTCTGCACATCAAATTTATAACGAATCGTTGCAAGGGAGATGAACAGAATTAAAAATTTTAATACCGGTCTCATATATACTTCATGCTCTGCATAAAAGTTTTTTAATTTTTCCTTAAATTCCAATAACTTTACCACTGTGTTTCCTCCTGTTCCTGTTCTTCTAACTCATCAATAATCGCATCATATTCCAGTTCCTGAATTCTATGTAATGTTTTTAAATCCCCATTGTATTCATTCAGTTTTTTTCTGGTTTGTCTGAACTTATGAGAATAGAAGGCATGACAGAATGTCATATAAACGGCCATGACCACCACATATATTAAAAGTAACAAAGCAATCAGTCCGGTAAATACTCCTGTAGTAGAAGTAAATGCCAGCAGTTTATCTGCAGCATATAATACGGTAATCGCCAATCCCATCATGTACGCAATCGTAATGTAAAGGAAGGAACTAATCATCTTTAATGATACATAATCTCCCTTAAAATACTTACTGGTACTAATCTGTGATTTTTGATTTTTCTGCTCGTACAATGATAGCTTTGTCATCAGTATGATTTTTTCATTATTAAGCATAAAAAGACTCCTTATCCTTTCGTCTGGGCACAGAAACCCACAATCGTCTTTTATTTTAGCATACCACCTTCCTTCATGCAATAAAAAAGAACGAGCTTACCGGAATCTAAAGAAACTCCCGTAAACTCGTTTTTTTCTTATTCTTCTGTTTTTATTTTGGCTGGATCATTTTTCCCATAAAGAGAATCTCTCCGCTTTGATTATCCACAATCATATAAGCAAATGGTCGGTTCAGCTTCACCGTTTTTCTTTTCACCGACGGGTGTAGCATTGCAGTTGCTTTCGCAATCACCGCTGTAACAGCAGCTGCTTTTGTGCCTTCCTCGTCCACAATGATTTTACATTTCTGAATTACATCGGAAACATATACATTCTCCGGACAATTAACAAATATTTTTCCCAACGGATTTACCGTAGCGTCAAACATTGTTGGCAATCCATTGGCTTTCAGATAATCATTTAATACGCCTTCATCCGACCAGTCGTAAGTAAATTTCGGCATTTCAACATTCACTCGATATCGATCTGTACGTGACTGTAAGAAGCTCTCCGGATTCAGACTTTTCACAGTAAACGCGCCTTCTTTTTTCGGAAGCATTGCGATAAAAGAATATTCTTTGTTTTTCCCATAAGTCTTTTCAAAACCGATTGCTTTCTTATTTTCATAATAAATAGATTCTTCCCCATGCATCATAGGGATTTTTTTCTTCGTTCCGTCAAACTGTGTAAATGTATTAGCATAGGTGTTATTCGCCTCAAACGGAACGGTCCATTCTCCTTTAAATAAAATCGCATTAATGAAAATCGCAACGGTATCGGCTGTAATACCATCTAGAATTGTTGGAATCATTTTGTCCGTTTTATCTGATACCCATTGATTAATTGTCTTGACATCATCCTGAATCATTTGGATTCCTTGATTTTCTGACAAATAGGAATTCTTCAGCACATTCTCCAAATCCGGCTGAACCTGATAAAGATTTTTGTACCAGAAACTATTATGGACGTTCAGCGCCGTCTCCTTTCCTGTACGATTCATGAACTTCAGTATTTCCTGATTATACTCTTCTTTTGTCTTTCCCAGATATGTTTCGATTTCTTTTTGCACCTTGGTATCCGCACCGTTTACAACCATACCGAGGACAACATTCAAGGACGTTGGGCTTACAATGATGTTCTTTGCCTGATCCATTTCATCCACCATTTTTTGTGCCTGTTTGATGGAAGTGTCTGACACATCAACCCAGCAGTCATCTTTCGATATGATATACTTTCCTTTTATTATCCGAATCTTTGCCTTATATTTCTTTCCTCTGTATTTTGCTGTAATGGTAACTCTTCCTTTACGTTTTCCTTTTACAACACCTTTTTTCACGGTGGCAATCTTTTTGTTAGAGCTCTTCCATTTTACCTTTTTCGCTTTCGCATGCTTCAGTTTTAATGTAACCTTCTGTCCCACGCGAATGGTTTTCTTTTTATAATTCAATTTAATTTTTCCACTCTTCTTGGTGGTTGCCTGCACCGTTTTTTCCTGATGCAATACCATTGGAGAAGCAACAGTCATTGCCATCACCAACGCCATCAATACGCCGATTACTTTTGTTCGTTTCATTTTTCATCCTCCTGCTACGTTAAAATAATTTTCGATTTTTTTCGATGTTTCCCGATTTTCTTTTTCTTTTTATTGTAATAATACACGGTCACATCGGCACGATATTTACATTTTCCTCTCAGACGGAATTTCTTTTTCATGATACAGTAGAAGCTTTTCTTCGCTTTTTGAAAAGTCCGATAAGTACTCCACGTTCCATTTTTTTTCATCTGAATTCTTACAACCAATTTCGTCTTTTTCGTTTTATATTTGCCTTCGGAATAAATATAAAGTTTCGCCTGTTTCTTTCCTTTTTTTGAAAGAGAAACCACAGTCACCACCGACTTTGCCACCGCGGAACTCTCACTGTTCACCACAGAATCCTGATTCTTTTTGGGGGGCATGTATCCTGCTGGAATCTTTGTGGTCCCTTCCTTACTTGTTGTAACTTCCGTAGTTTTCTCTTCTGTGATTGGCTCAATGATGGTGCCGGTCTGCCCTTCCGTAGTTTGCTCCTCTGTGGTTTCTTCCAATGTTACCACTTCTTCCATAGTAGTTTCCTCTGCAGAAATTTCCTTCATATTCATCCACCCAATCAGAAAGAAAAGGAGTGAAAAACCTAATAAACTTATTCTTTTATGATTCATATGACTCCACTCCTTCCAATGTACTTATAATCTTTCGAACCATTTCCATAGATGCATCTCTTCCCTGAATGGTGACGATATGATAATACCGGTCATCCACGAAACAGGCTGTAATACTTTCATCATCTTCTGCTATCATTACATCATGTCCCCCAATGATTTCCTGCTTTTGTTTCTTTGATGCAATGTCTGCCACAACCTGCTCCGAAACATCTCCTTCCACATAGGAAATACTTCCCGTTCCATCCGTTCGTACCAGAATTTCCAGGTGTTCTCCCTTCGGTACACTCATAGTCACTTCATAGTTCTTCGGAATCTCTGCCAGTCTATAGTGCTGTCCGGTCAATTCCTGTTTCGTTTCCGATGCCTTCTCGAAAGACACCTGGGTATAACCGGACTTATTCCCGGTGATCATATTCCAGATGCTTTGCTCAAACACCTTCGCCGAAATCAAATTCAGTGACACCAGACAAACCACCATTGCTGCTGCCGTGGCACAATAACGGACTGCGCGTTCCATAAAGACGCTTCCCCCATATTTTCTTTCCGCCTTCATGTAATGATTCATCCGCCGTTCAAATGATTTGGAAAACCGATGTGGTTCTTTCACTTTCGGCATTTGTTCCATAAATTTTTCATTGTTAAGGGCTAATGCCTCTGATAAAGTCTTCTCACTAATCATTGATTTTCCTTTCCTGAAACTTTCCTACGTTTTCAATGCTGTCCCAGCTGTTGTTCCAATAATTTCCGTCCCTGAAACAGCTGCTGCCGCACATTGTTTTCTGACATTCCTACAATCTCCGCAATTTCTTTTCCTGAATACCCCATGACATATTTTAAAGTCATTAATGATTGATACTTATAAGGCAATGTTTCCAAAGCCATCGCCACTTCGTTTACCGGTACATCACTTCCGTCCTTTGTGTATGTGTCAAAAAAACGAAGTTCCTTCCCATCCTCTTCCACAGAAAGATCTGACTCTGCAATTTCTGCCCGTTTTTTTCTCTTATCATATAATTTCATAGCTTCCCGTTTTGTAATAATCCCAAGAAAATTTTTCGTTGCCGTACTTTCCACTGCTCCAATTTTTTCCATGTTCTTTGCCACGCGAATCAATGCTTCCTGCACTGCATCTTCACTATCCTTGGGATGATGCAATATTTCTTCTGCGATATAGTACATCAGATTTCGGTATTTGTAGTAAAGCTTTTCAAATTTATTCTGTTGTTCTTCTTCCTCTATGAGGGCCATATATAGCGCTATCATATCCACCTCTCACAATATATAATCCGTGGTTTTCCCCAAATGTTATAAAAAATCTTATTTTATTATAATTTGTCAGAAAAAAAAGGTAAAGAACCAAGCGTTCTTCAAAACGACTCAGTTCTTTACCTTTTATTCCATTGCACTTTTCAGTTGGTTCATTGCCTGCTCCAGAATTTTTCTCGGACATGCAATATTGATTCGCTGATAACCAATGCCATCTTCTCCGAAAATAACTCCGCTGTCTAACCATAGTTTCGCTTTATTGACAATCAAGTCCTCCAACGCTTCCTTGGATAAATTCAGTTCCCTGAAATCCAGCCAGATTAAATACGTTCCTTCCGGCTCAATCAATTTCACCTGGGGAAGTTCTTCCTTCAAAAAGTTTCTCACATAATCAAGATTCTCTGTCAGATACTCCTTTAACGCTTCCAACCATGGTCTTCCTTCCTCGTAAGCAGCCTGGCAGGCTACCAATCCCATGGTGTTTACCTGACTGTATCCTGCTGCATCCACCTGTTTCCGGAAGGCTCTGCGTAACGTTTGATTTGAGATAAAGATGTTGGATATCTGCAATCCTGCGAAATTAAAGGTCTTCGTTGGCGAGGTGCAGGTCACAGTAATGTCTGCAATTTCTTCCGACAGAGATGCAAACACAGTGTGTTCATATCCGGAAAAAGTAAAGTCTGCATGGATTTCATCACTGACCACAATCACTCCGTGGCGCAGACAGATTTCTCCCATACGTTTTAACTCTTCTTTCGTCCATACTCTTCCTGCCGGATTATATGGATTACAAAGCAAGAATAATTTCACATTATGGGTCACAATCTTTTCTTCAAAATCCTCAAAATCGATTTCGTAATGTCCCTGAATATTTTTCAGGGAATTATTGATCAACTTTCGTCCATTGTCTTCAATGACTTCACTGAACGGATAATAGACCGGCTGCTGAATGAGAACGCTTTCCCCTTCTTTCGTGTAGGCCTTTACCGCCATCGCCAAAGCAAAGACGATTCCCGGAGTCTTAATTAACCAATTCCTCTTTACTTCCCAGTGATGGTAGGTCTTAAGCCAATGCTTTACTGCATTGAAATAAGGTTCCTTACCTTCTGTATAACCGAAAATCCCGTGGTCCACTGCCTGGTGCAGTCGTTCCAGAATTTCCGGTGCTGTCTGAAAATCCATATCTGCCACCCAAAGAGGAAGGGCGTCTTCTCTCATGCCGCGTTCCCTGGCAAAATCATATTTCAAACTGTTAGTATTTTTTCTGTCGATTATCTGATCAAAATCATATTTCATTTCTATTCCTCACCATTTAATGCCTGATTCAAGTCTGCAATTAAATCTTCTGCGCTTTCGATTCCAACAGAGATTCGAAGCAGTGTATCTGTAATTCCCAGTTTCTCCCGAATTTCTACCGGTACGTCCGCATGGGTCTGGGTCATTGGATAGGTTATTAAGGATTCCACACCTCCCAAACTTTCTGCAAAGGCAATGATTTTTACCCGCTCTAAAATTTGTTCCGCAGTTTCCTTACAATCCACACGGAAGGAAATCATTCCGCCGGCTCCTCTGGCCTGCTTTTGATTGATTTCATATCCCGGATGTTCCGGAAGTCCCACATAATAAACTTCCTTGATTTTCTCCTGGGTTTTCAGCCAATTAGCAATTTTTAGTGCGTTTTCAGCGGAACGTTCCATACGAACACCTAAGGTCTTGATTCCACGAATCAGCAGAAAACTGTCAAAAGGTGCCAGATTGCTTCCGGTGGTTTTATATAAGAAACGTAATTTATTTGCTACATATTCATTGTTTGTGGAGAAAAAACCTGCCAGCGTATCATTGTGACCACCCAGATATTTTGTTCCGCTGTGAATAACCGCATCCGCTCCCAGTTTTAACGGATTCTGGAAATACGGTGTTAAAAAGGTATTGTCCACCGCTACATAAATATTGTGTTCTTTTGCCAGCTTGATTACCGCTTCTAAGTCTGTTACCTTCATTGTCGGATTACTTGGTGTCTCAATATAAAACGCTGCTGTATTCGGTTTGATTGCCGCCTTAATTTGTTCGATATCCGAAGTGTCTACATAAGAAAATTCCAATCCATGAGTTTTTCCAACAGAATCAAACAATCGAACCGATCCGCCATATAAATCATCGGTACAAATAATGTGATCTCCCAAATCAAATAATTCCATACACAATCTGATAGCAGCCATTCCGCTGGAACAGGCTACCGTATCAATAGCGCCTTCCAAAGAAGAAACCAGTCGTTCTAACTCGTCCCGGGTAGGATTACTCTCTCTTGTATAATTGTGCCCTGTTGTTTCCCCGATTCCCGGATGTGAAAAAGTCGCCGTCTGAAAGATTGGCACGGATAAAGCTCCAAATGGATGCTCCTCCTGTGTTTCCTCTCCGTGAATACATCGTGTCTCAATATCGTATGCCATACTGCTCTCCTTTATAATTGTGAATAATTCTGAAAAATAAATCGCATGTTTTCTTCGCTGTCAATATACTCATGTCCATGGCTTTTTCCGGTAAAAATCAGTTTCCCATTCTTATATGCCAACAATCGGGTGAAGGGAACATTTTTCCAGCACTCTCCGGTCAGTGGTCCTGTGGAAAAGAAAACCGCTCCTTCCTTTTCCAGATAATAAAGTGAATCTTTATAATTCGTGTGGACATACATATACTCGCCATCATAAATCATAAAATTCAGTTTGTTTCCTTTTGCCATGTTTCCAATCAGACAATCGATGATTTCAAATCGTTCTCGACCGCTTAATCGTTTATCCTCGGTCTCTGTCCGATTAATTTTATCTATGATATACAATAAAACTCGTTCACTGTCCGTGGTTCCTTCCTGGACCTTGATATATTTAGACAGTGGCTCGAAGTCAAAAATTGTCCCATTATGGATGACTGTCCAACGTCGCCCCGTTGCATCCTTTCCACTTAAAGGATGGCAATTACTGTACTCTTCATTTCCAATGGTGGCAAACCGAATGTGTCCAAACACATTATGAGATAGAACCGGCTGCTTCAAACGTTCCTTTAAGTAGTTGCTTTTCGTGGCCTGAATCGGTTCTTTTTCAATCATTGCCTCATTGCCATCCATACAGGCAAGTCCCCATCCATTGGGATTCTTCGGACTATGCTTAAAAAAAGTCTTTAAGTATTCATTGACTTCATATTTAGTTTCTGCACTGTAGCCAAACAATTCACACATTTTTCATTCCTGCTTTTCCTTTATTTTGCCAAAACCCGTTTTGCATACGCCTTTGATTGTTCCAGGCCATGATTCACATAACCTCCTTCAAAAGCATGCATGATTTTCTTCGCATAACGCGCTTTTTCATTGAGTACCTTATTTTTCTGATATGCCAGAACTGATTCTGTTTCCGGGTTTCCGAAAGGACGGAAAAAGTTTTCCATATCCTCTAAGATTTTTTTGGTAAGTTCCCGGATGTTTTTCTTTTGATCCCATCCGGTTTCAATTTCTATTTTTTTATCATTAAACTTTGCTGCTTCCTTAATATTCTTAATGGACATCACCTGTTCAAAGTCCGCAAGAGTCTCATACTCCAATGCATTTAAATAAACCAGGAGCAGATGAAGGAAATGAATATCTTCCTTCTGAATTCCAATCTCTGCCAAAGGATTTAAATCGATGTTTCGAAGTTCAATATGATTCACTCCGGTCTCCTTTAAGTTTTCCAAGGAATTCTCCCCTAAGGGTTTCAGTCTTACCGGATAGTACAACTCTCCTGCCGCTTTTAGCTGTCCCTGATCCACATATTCCTGCATACTGTCCGTATAAGAGCTTAAATTGGAATAGTCCAGAATCGGAACAAACTGATTCCAATATCCGATTTCACTGCAACGACCGGATGCATAAGGACTTAAGACGTCCGTCCCGATTTTTTCATAGTCTAAAAACGAACCATCCATTAGCGGACTGGCTGCTGTCAGATATACAATGAGCCAACCGTAGCGAACCACCTTTTGTGCCAGTTCCAGATATAATGTATCCTTAAAGGTCTTAAAATCTTCCTCCCCACTGTCATGGAATGCCTGCTCCAGGTATCGCTTGGAAAAAGAAAAATTAAAATGAATCCCGGAATACAGCATTTTCCTTCTACCATATTTTTTGGAAAGATATTCCCGATATCGTTCCTTTGTTTTTAAGTGACCATGGAATTTTGCAATGGGGATGTCCTCCTCACTTTTCACGAACGGAGGATTGGAAAAATTCCAGATATATTCCCTACCGGATTCCAGATGGTACAGGCGTTCCACTGCCAGATTATGTAAACTTTTTAATTCATCATATACATCATCCACGCTGTCATTGACTCCGGTAATAATTTCAATCTGATTTTCACAAAAATCCCGATCAATCTGAACCAGATCATCGAAGGGATGAGGGGTATGAGACAAAAAGCCTTCCCTGTCAACACGAAGGCTTTCCTTTTCCAGACCAAATTGCCCTTCTAAAAGATATTCATTAATTAACTGTTTCCGAACTTCCATACCAAAACTCCTGTCAATTATTTATGCTGAAAGAGAACTTTAAATAACCTTTTAAAGTTCTCTATAAAATGAATGGTAATTTATTTTATCTCTTAGATATAATACATCTGCTCATTGAATTCATTGTTGCTCTTATAATCATTCACCAAATCATCCAATGTGATATTTAAAAGAATCGCATCCATCTCTTCATTGACCTTATCAATGATTCTTGTTTGAAGCGTAATTGCAATTGCAGGATTCTCACTGTTTTTTGTTCCTTCCTCACTGTCAATATGATACGTTCCATCTAATGCCTCAATGATTTCTGCCACTGTGATACTCTTCGACGGTTTATTCAGCAGATATCCTCCCTGAGCTCCTTTAATACTTTTTATAATACCTACTCTTCTGAGACCGGCAAAAACCTGCTCTAAATACTGTAAGGAAATACCATTTCGTTCCGCAATATGGCTTAATGCAACATGTCCATCCTTCGAATTGATTGCTAAATCAATTAACGCTGTGATTCCATATCTGCTTTTCTTTGATATTTTCATTGTCTTCTCCTTTCCCGTCCATAATTCCTATATGCTTAGTGGGTATTATAAAATGTTATCTCCTACTTGTCAACTAGGATTTGATTTTTTCTGCAATTCTTCCGCTTAATAAGGTAAGGATTCCTACTGTAAACAGACCGGCTAAGAGAAGGAGTCCCGGAATCAATCCCTGGTTTTCTCCGGTGAATCCGACCGTCAAGGCACTTAAGAATGTATCCGCTACTTTTTCGCCCACCTGAATGTTCTTTGTCGCAATTACACTACCCTGGTATTTCAATACAATTTTATGGTTTCCTGCCGGAAGAGTTTCCGGTATAGATACCTGCGATTCAAAACTTCCATCCTCTAATGTATTCGCATATCCTAAATGAATATGATTTTTTGAGTGGATTTCAATTTCGATGCCTTCGATGTTTCCTTCAAAATCTGCTCCGGATACAATCAGCTTACTTCCTGCATGAATAATACTTCCGTCTGCCTCATTGATGTCAAAGGATCCCACAGCAATTTCGCTTTCTTCATTCTGTTCTGTCTCTTCCTGCAGGTCCTGTCCTTCATTTTCCTTCTGTTTCAAATCATCCTTTGTCACTGCAGCTTTTTTATGTTTCTTCTTATGTTTCTTTTTTGTCTCTGTGGTTTCTTCGGTTGTTTCCTCTGTAGTCACTGTCTCTTTTTCTTCTGTCTTTTTCGAAGGTTCCACCTTTTCTTTTTTTGGCGTACTTTTTTTTGCAGTACTGCTCTTTTTCACGGAAGAAGACTGCTTAGAAGAAGTATTCTGATTACCACTGTTGCTGCCATTTTCTTTTACAGTACTTTTTCCTGCTGCACTACTTTTTGTTTCAGAAGAACTTCCGGATTTTTCCTTTGGTTCTTCCTTTTTACTGTGAGCATCCTGGTATGCCTTGACACTTTTATAAATGGTTGAGTGGTCCCAGTCCCCCGGAATGGCTTCGCCCTTTGTGGAATCAAATCCAATCCAAGGAACCGGATTTCCTGTATGGTCATCATAACCGTCTAAATCACAATCCTCGATTTCCGCAGCCTGTACGGTTTTTACATAGATTGGCTGTGTAATAACCAGAGAAGAAACTAACACAAGGCTTACTACAATATTTTTTATGAATTTATTATTCTTTCTCATTTCCAACACTCCTTTCTATGCAGTTGCTGCTTCTTTCGAAGACTGCACGGTTCCTGATTGTTCAAAAATAGTATCGTCTAATTTATTTTCCTGTCGTCCTACAATGGTTGCCGATACAATTGCTCCTGTGATATTGGTCGCTGTTCTTCCGGTGTCAGCCAATGCTGAGATTGGAATCGTCAATACGATGATTTCCAATGGAAGTCCCAATACAGTCAATACACTTGCCGTAGTAATGGTAGCTGTTCCGGGTACTCCGGCAGTTCCTAAGGAAACGAATAATGCCACAACAATCAGTAATAAATAATTTCCAAGTCCGTAATGAAGCTGTAATCCGTTAATTCCATAAACTGCCAAAAGTACCGGCCAGATTCCTGCACATCCAGGCATTCCGATGGTTGTACCAAGAGGAGTGGTTACATTGGCTACACTTCCATCCACCCCGATTTTATCTGTCAGGATTTCAGTTGCCACCGGCAAAGTTCCTGCACTGGATTGCGTAGAGAATGCAATGACCTGGGCCGGAATAATCTTCTTAAAGAACTTCACCGGATTCAATTTTGCAAAGACGGAAATCAATACTCCATTAATAAACCAGATGTCTATGATAAATGCGATAAAGGAAACAAGCAATAATACCAGTAAAGACCAGATGATTCCTGATTTACTTAATCCGTTTCCAATACTTGTTGCAATCAGGGAAAGTACTGCATACGGTGTTAAGCCGATGATGAAATCCAATGCCTTAAAAATTATTTCCTTGAATGCTTCAATAAAATCCTTAAACGGCTTCACCTTTTCCGGAGTCTTGTTTGCAACCAGAACATAAGATACTGCAATTAAAAGTGCAAACAGAATGACCGGAATAGTGTTTTCCTCAGAGATATCCGATATCACGTTTCTTGGGAAAAATCCAATCAGCACTTCCGAAAAAGATGTCACCTTCGCCTGGAATGTGCTGGCATCAATTCCGTCCAGGGAAAGATAGGAATTTCTTCCGATTCCAAAGGTCAGTCCTAATCCCAACGCCAGGATGATGGACAATAATGTTGTGGATAATAATGTAATAATGGAACGAAGTCCGATTCCCTTTAACTGTGCTGTATTGGATAAAGATGTGATGCTGCTGATAATCGCCACAATAATCAGTGGCGTTACCAGTGCATTTAATACGCTAACGTATATTTTTCCTATCGGTGTGATCCATGTGGTATGTCCGCTAAATATTGCCCCTACAATCACACCTGCTACTAAAGTTCCTAAGGTCAAGATTGTAAAATCAACCTTGTTTTTCAAATAATAGATTCCTACAAACAGTGCCAGCACTACCACCAGTGCCGCTACTGATAACCAATCAATACCACTCACCTAAACCATCTCCTTTATTTAATCTTTACTGCTTTCAAAGAAGACCAATCGCTATACTGATACTTCTTTCCATTCTTTACATAAGCGCGAACCTTGACAAACAGTTTCTTTTGATTCTTCAATTTCTTAGAAGTAATTGTTACACGTACCTTATTGATTTTCTTACTTACTAATGCTTTCTTTGCCTTCTTACTTTTGAAAATCTGAATCTGATATCCTGATACGCCGGCAGCCTTTTCCAACTGAATGTTAAGTTTTTTCGCTGATTTCTTTTTTGTTGCCTTCTTAACGGCAGACTTCTTTACTGCCCCATTTTTTACAGTAGTTTCTTCCTTTGAAGTAGCCTCTGTCGTTCCAGTAGTCTCTTCACCAGAAGTTGTTGTTTCCTGTTCATTTGTCTGCTGTCCGATTTCCTTGTCTCCTAATACTGCGCTTAATTCCTTGACAGCTTCAGCTGCAAAATCCACGATGCTTAATCCATCTCTTTTTGATGTGGAAGCCTTTGCTTCCTCTGTTCCAAGAACCCATGCAAGTTCTAACATATATTCTGTATAAGTTCCTTCGGTTCCTTCTGTCTTGTTTGCATGTAACCACTGCTTGTTTACTTTCGGCTGTGCATCTTTGTCGTATCCGATTAAGAATGGAAGCTGAAGACGAATGGCACTTGTTACGGTTCCTGCTTCTGCAGTTTCCCAAGGTTTTACAGATGTAATCGTTCCTTCCAAATCACCATTTGGATAATATGCAATGCTGTTGTTCTGCTTAGAGTTGTTTTCTGTCTGGAAGTCTCCTAATAATTTTGCAAGTTCTCCGTAAAGATAACTAATGTTGTTATTTCCATTCACGTTGGCATTGTTTCTGGTATTAAATGCGCTATTGGTTCCAACTACTTTATTCACGTCTGTTTCATCAAATGTCAGCTGATTTCCAAGAGTTGTGTCATATACGTAAACAGTCTGGATTCCGTTAGCTTTCGCCTTTCTTGCCACAGAGCCAATGATTGCCTGAGTATTATGGCACCAAGAAGTTCCAAAGAAGATGTATTTCTGTCCCGGTGACTGTAACAGGTTAATTAATTCATTAAAGTTTACCTGATGAAGTGGGAAGTCTGTTTCGTCATCCTTTGTGAAGATTTCCACTGCCGCTCCCAGTCTGTTTTCAGAACGGTCCTGTCTCTGTTCTACATAAGAGGCTGATCCGTTATAATTTCTACTGAAGAATTCATAATCACTTCGTACAGATGCCTGTACGACGTTTCCTTCTTTATCTTTAAAGACCTTTGCGATTTCTTCTTTCTCATTCTTTGGTCCCGGAGCTTTCAGTCCGCTTTTCTTTGCATAAAAACCTGTGATTTTCTTCACGCCACCTTTATTTTCATAAGCAAAGAGTAATGTGTCTTCTCCCTTAAAATTGTTGATTTCCGGATTTTCCGGAAGTGCTTCTTTAATTCTGGTCCATAATTCAGAAACTGATTTATTGTTTCCTTTGAATCCTGTATCCTTATCTGTAATATCAATCTGATATCCATCCACATATGGATCAAAGTGATAAATCTTTGTGATTCCGTTTTCTTTAGCCTGCTCATTAATTGTTGCGAGTACCGATTGAGTCGTGCTATGTTCCGGACCACCGAATACAATGTAATAGTTTCCTTCACTTGCTAAAATATCAAGTAATCGTTCCTGGGTTACCGATTCGAAAACATGTCCTGCTTCCACTCCATCGTAGGAGTCTGCAATGTAATCTCCTGTGGTTCCTCCTTCAACAGGAGTCCATGGGTAAGTCACTTCAATTTTCTTAATTGGTGCTTCCTCTCCTGCCTGAGTTGTTGTATTGCTTAAAAAAGTTGTTGTAAGTAATGCTGCGGATAATGTTACCGCAATGGCTTTCTTTGTTAATTTTCTCATTTATCTTTCCTCCAAATATTTTTCTTTTTATTTCCTAAGTTCTTTTCTAACAACATCGTATGCTGCAACAGAATTTCTCAGGTGTATTATGAAAAAGAAAAATCATGGACTTACGATATTTTTCTTTCATTTGACTAAATCCTTTCCCAATCCCCGAAACTGCTACGCTTGTTTCGGAATTTTCCTCATCTTGTACAAAAAAAATAAGGAGCTTTCCATGAAAGCTCCTTAACGCACAAACAGATATTATCCTCTCTCAGATTCCATATACGCCCCTTCGCCGTCCGGCAGGGGTTAGAAGCATCTCATGAAATTTTTTCACACGACAACAAGCCATGTAACAACACTGATACATAGCCATACACACACAACACATTTTTTTGTTAGTCGCATAAATTCCAAATTTCATTGTTTCGCTCTCCTTATCATATATTTCCTATCGGGATAGTAGGTATTATAGCATTCCCTTTTTTTACTGTCAACACTTTTTTCTATAAATTTTTAATTCCTTCACAGATTCTTCTGGCAACCCTTGGATTATTCATGGTATACAAGTGAATTCCATCAATGTCGTTCGCCAGTAAATCCACAATTTGGCTGGTAGCATAAGACATTCCAGCGTCGAATAAGGCTTCCTTATTACTTTCATATTTACTGATGATTTTCTGGAAACGGATTGGCAGGGATGCGCCACACATGGTAATCATCCGTTTAATCTGAGCTGCATTGATTACCGGCATGATTCCCGGAATAACAGGGACATTGATTTCCGCGATTCTACAGTCATCCACAAAACGATAAAATTCATTATTGTCGAAAAACAGCTGGGATAACAATACTTCTGCTCCGGCATCTACTTTTCCTTTCAGGTTTCTCATTTCACTGACACGATTTTCGGATTCCGGATGGCATTCCGGATAGCAGGCTCCTGCCAGGCAGAAGTTTCCTTTCGTTCTCATATAAGAAATCAGATCCGATGCATGATGAAAGTCATTCTTTTCCGGAAGGCTTGGATTACGGTCTCCTCGTAATGCCAAGATATTTTGAATCCCTTCTGCTTCCAGAACTTTGGCAAATTCATCAATCTCTGTTTTGTCATAACTTAAGCAGGTCAGATGAACCACCGGTTCAATATGATATTCCTCTTTAATTTTCTTTGCCAGCTCAATGGTTCGGTTGCAATTAGAACCGCCACCTGCCCCAAAGGTCACACTAATAAAATCCGGATTCAACTCACTAAGCACCGATAATGTTTCATCAATATTTTTTAATTGTTCATCCTTCTTTGGTGGAAAAATTTCGAAGGACAGGCTTCTTCCTTTTTTCTTATATACATCTGAAATTAACATAATGATTCCTCTCTCTGCAGAGCGGAGAAGCCCGCCCTGTTCTTTAATATTGTTCTCTTAATATTTTTGCTGCCTGAACCAGGTTCTTAAGGCTGGCTTCCGTTTCCGGAATTCCTCTTGTTTTTAATCCGCAGTCCGGGTTCACCCAAAGCTTGTTCACATCAATTTTCTCAAGCATTGTTTTCAGAGCTTCCACAATTTCCTCCACAGAAGGAACGCGCGGGGAATGAATGTCGTAAACCCCCGGTCCCACCTCTGTTTCAAAATTGCTTTCCTGAATGGCATCCAGAATGGTCAGTTTCGACCGGGATGCTTCAAAGGAAATAACATCTGCATCCATATTGTCGATGTCGTGAATGATTTCATTGAATTCGCTGTAACACATATGGGTGTGAATCTGAGTTTCCGGTTTCACGCCACTGTGGCATAAACGAAATGCCGGAATGGCCCAGTCCAGATACTCGCTATACCAATCACTTTTGCGAATCGGAAGTTTTTCCTTTAAGGCCGCTTCATCAATCTGAATGATTTTAATTCCTGCCTTTTCTAAATCCAGCACCTCACTGCGAATGGCAATTCCGATCTGATATGCCATTTCCTTTAAGGAAATATCTTCTCGTGGGAAGGACCAGTTCAGAATGGTTACCGGTCCGGTTAACATCCCCTTCACCGGAAGGTCCGTGAGTCTCTGAGCGTATTCCAAATACGAGGTCGTAATCGGTTTGCTTCGCTTTACATCTCCAAAGATAATCGGTGGTTTCACACAACGGGTTCCATAGGATTGTACCCACGCCTTTTCCGTAAACACATAGCCTTCCAGATTTTCTCCAAAGAATTCCACCATGTCATTTCGCTCATATTCCCCATGCACCAGAACATCAATTCCCAGTTCTTCCTGTTTTGCAATACAATCCTTGATAAACTCATATACCCGATTGTCATAAGCGTTCTTATCTATTTCCCCTTTTCTGTATGCAGTTCTGTTTTTCTTTACCTCAATTGTCTGTGGGAAGGAACCAATGGTGGTGGTCGGGAACAATGGAAGGTTCAATGCCTCTTTCTGCAGTTTCTGTCTTTCCTTACGAAGTGGAAGTCTGACGAACTCTTCCTCCTTTAAGTCTGCCACCTGCTTCTTGATATCGTCGTTCTGATACAGTCTTTCTTTCGCAAACAATTCCTTGTTTTCCAGATATTCCTTTTCCACTTTATAATCATCAGTTTCCGTTAAAACGCTCAATTCCTTAAGTTCCTGCAATTTTTCCAGAGCAAACGCGAAGTACTGTTCCACTTCCGGTTCCAAAGAAGTCTCATTCTGTAAGGTATATGGAACGTGAAGTAGTGAGCAGGATGTGGATAAAACAATTTCTGATGCATAGGCCTTTAACTCTTCCAATGCTCCAAGGACAGTTTCGTAATTACTCTTCCAGATATTCTTTCCATTGACCAATCCTGCAAACAGGACTTTATTTTTTGGAAGTCCATATTTCTGAACAAGAGACAGGCTCTGTTTTCCTTCCACGAAATCCAATCCGATTCCATCAAAATCCAGGGTAACGATTTCCTTATAATAATCTCTGATGTCACCAAAGTAGGTCTGTAATAAAACTTTAACCGTTCCCTTTGCTGCTAAAATTTCCTGATAAAGCTCATAGAATAATTCGAAATCCTCTGCACTCAGATCCTGAACCAATGCCGGTTCATCAAGCTGAATCCACTCCGCACCTAAGTCTCCTAATTTTTTAAGAGCTTCCGCATAAGCCTTTGCCAAATCTCCGGCAAAATCCTCCGCTTTCTTTGTTCCCTGATACTTCGCCAGTTTCAGGAATGTGAATGGTCCAACCAACACCGGCTTTGTCTGAATTCCAAATTGTTTCGCCTCCTGATATTCCAGAAACGGCTTTTCTCCAACCAGTTTAATTTCTGTGTCGTCACTAATTTCCGGAACCAGGTAATGATAATTGGTGTTAAACCATTTCTTCATTGCCAGCGCCGGTACATCCCCGGCTTCTCCCTGATAGCCTCTGGCCATTGCAAAGTAGGTATCTGTTTCACCCAATTGCAGCTGCTGATACTTCTTCGGAATCACATTCAGTAACACTGCGGTATCCAGCACTCCGTCATAAAAAGAAAAATCATTGGAAGGAATCCAATGAATTCCTGCTGACTTCTGAAATTTCCAATGTTCTGCTCGAAGGTCTTTTGCCACCTGCTGCAGTTCCTGCTCATTTACTTCTCCGCGGAAGTATTTTTCTGATATAAATTTTAACTCTCTCAACTTTCCGACTCTTGGAAAACCAACTACGTTATTGTTCATAAATAGCCTCCTTTTTATTCCTACTTTTCCAGTGGGTTTTATCTGTGATTAGTATAATTGGCTTTCTGCTATTTGAAAAATACATAAAAATAGAGGTTTGAAATAGTTTTAAACTATTTCAAACCTCTGCTCATTGCTTGTTATATATAACTCGTTACATGATAGGGGGCTTTTACAAGTAATCTTTAGATGTGTTTTTTCAGTGCTTCCATATACACTTTTCCATATCGGCTAAGCACTGCATTCTTCTGTGTAATCACTCCGATACGCATATATTCTTCTACCTTCAGCGGCTTTGCAATGATGTTCTCACCGTTTAATTCCTTACTGATCACACCGGAGCTGACCGTATATCCGTCCAGTCCGATTAGTAAATTAAATAAAGTGGCCCGGTCCCGAACCTTAATATTTTTCTTACGATCCAGCGTGCTAAGGATTTCCTCGGAAAAATAGAAGGAATTATAGTCTCCCTGTTCAAAAGAAAGATATGGATAATCCTCCAGATCTTCTAAGGTCAATGTCTTCTTTCCTGCCAACGGATGATTCGAATTGATAAACACGTGAGGTTTTGCCACAAACAATTCCTCAAACTGCAATTCATTCTGTTTCATCAGTTTCATGAGCACTTCTTCATTCTTTGACGACGTATATAAAATTCCAATTTCACTTTTTAGGCGACTTACATCCTCTATGATTTCATAAGTCTGGGTTTCTCTTAGAGTGAAATCATAACGATCCGCATCAAAGGTTCGGATCAAATCAACAAATGCATTTACCGCAAAGGAATAGTGCTGACAGGAAACAGAAAACTTTGGTCTGGCTTCCTGTTTATTGAGATACTTTTCCTCTAATAAATTTGCCTGTTCCAAAACCTGCCGTGCATAGGATAAAAACTCATCCCCTTCATTGGAGAGGGTTACCCCTTTATTGGTTCGATTGAAAATGGTAATCTGCATTTCCTTTTCCAGTTCCCGGATGGAATTGGTAAGACTGGGTTGTGAAATGAACAGCCTTTTTGCTGCTTCTGTGATATTCCCGGTTTCCGCAACCGTCACAATGTATCTTAATTGTTGTAGTGTCATTTTCGCCTCCATTTAATGTGCCCATCTTACTATAATCGTCCTCTGATTTCAAGTCAGCGAAATTAATTCTTTTGAACTAAGTCCTTGATAACCTCCCCGCCGATGATTAAACCTACCACAGACGGAACAAAAGATATGCTTCCCGGGATCTGTCTGCGTTGCAAACATTTCTTTTCTGCACCCGGAGGGCAAACACAATGGGAACGACAACTGATGGTTTCATCATCAATTGGTGTCAATGCTTTTTCCCTGGAATAAACAACCTTTAATTTTTTTACACCACGTTTTTTCAATTCCCGCCGCATGACTTTTGCCAATGGGCAGACAGAAGTCTTATAAATATCTGCCACTTCAAAAGCCGTCGGGTCCAGTTTATTTCCTGCTCCCATGGAACTGATAATCGGAACGCCTGCTTCCTTTGCTGCCATAACCAATTGAATCTTTCCCGTTACCGTATCAATGGCATCCACCACATAGTCATATTGGGTAAAGTCAAACTGGTCTGCTGTTTCCGGTAAATAAAACGTCTGATAGGTATGAACCGTAGCTTTAGGATTAATGGATAGAATTCTCTCCTTTGCCACATCAATCTTATTTTTCCCTACTGTATCCATTGTGGCAATAATCTGACGATTAATATTTGTAAGACACACCTGATCATCATCAATCAAATCAAAGGTTCCAACTCCGCTTCGTGCCAAAGCTTCCACCGTATATCCTCCAACGCCACCTACGCCAAAAATGGCTACTCTGGCATTGGCTAATTTTTCCATGTTTTCTTTCCCTAATAGCAACTGCGTTCTTGAAAATTGATTTTGCATGATTCTCTCCCGAATAACAACATTCTAACTCTTTCTTTCATTTATCCTTCATTGTAGCATATCTTGTCAAGAGAGCAACCCTTTCTTTATGCTTTTTCTGCCGGACTTTCATACAGCTCCGTGGATAAATATCATTTTGATATTTTTATGTCAACACTTTTTCAAAATTTTTTCTTTTCTTGAGATAAAACGAAAACTCCCTCCGTTTTACATATATAAATCAACAAACAAAGGGAGTACATCTATAACGATGTACTCCCCTTTTGGCTTACAAAAAGATTTATTAAATTAGTGAGGCAAGTGTGCGTCCTGCATCTCTTAATGTTTCTAGCACATCTTCACCTGGCACATAATTTGCTGTGATTCCTTCTCCATCTACTACCGTGGCTCCTGCTTCGGCAATTCTGCTTTCCCAATCGCGCATCCATTCCTGATTTCCCCAACCGTAAGAACCAAAGAGGACAATCTGCTTTCCGGCAATTCCATCCTCTAATGCTTTCATGAAAGGTTCCATTTCCATTTCCTCTAATACTTCACTTCCCATGGATGGACATCCCAATGCAAACGCTTTCTCATTTTTCAGGTCAGCCACATTGGCTTCGTTTACCGGAAGAACCTCTGCTTCCGCTCCGGCTGCGCCGACCCCCTCTGCAATGGCTCCCGCCATCATTGCTGTATTTCCAGTTCCACTCCAAAAAACAATCTTTACTTTACTCATTTCTTTTTCCTTTCTTTTATGTATTTCCTGCTTTTAACATTTTGTTAAAAACAGGCACCTCTCAAACTGCAATCTCTCGGATTTTCTTTCCGGAAAGCACTTCCCGAATTACCCAATCCCTTTCTCTATCAAAATGATCAAAGATTTTTATTTTTTCCTGCACATTACAATATACTTTCCAATATCCCACATAAGAAAAATTTTCTCCACGATTTTCTAAAAACCCCAAAACATCCTCTAATGGGTATCCTAAAAAAATCCCAATTTCATGAGGGAACTCTGCTTTTCCCTGTCTGTATTTTGTAATTCGTGTCATTAATAAATCAAGCATTTCTTCCAATGTCATCTGGCAATATCCATACCCTGCAATAAAGCTTAAGACCTGTTCGTTGAAAAGATAGCTTTTCAAATATTCCCGGCGATATAAATACACCATAACCCGCTGATTTTTTAGAACAATGATTCGATAATTGATTTTTGTTCCCTGCAACAGTTTTTTTAGTAATAATGCATCTTTTTGGGAAACGGTAAATAAATTGGCAATCTTGCTTCCTCTCAGAATTGCCGCACCATGCATTGCTAAAACTAAAGCAACCTGCTGCTCGCGATTTTTTCCTTCAATTACTTTTTTCATTTCACTAATTGGCATGACACTTCACCCTATCTTTTTACATTAAATGCTTCCATTCCCGGATAAACTGCTGCACAACCAAGTTCCTCTTCAATCCGAAGTAACTGATTGTATTTTGCAACTCTCTCTGTTCTACTTGGAGCACCAGTCTTAATCTGACATGTATTCAGTGCCACTGCAAGATCAGCTATCGTAGTGTCTTCTGTCTCGCCGGAACGATGTGAAGAAATCGCTGTATAACCTGCTTTGTGTGCCATCTTAATCGCTTCCAAGGTTTCAGAAACGGAGCCAATCTGGTTCAACTTAATCAGAATGGAATTTCCACATCCATTTTCAATCCCCTTTTTCAATCTTTCGGTATTGGTTACAAATAAATCATCTCCAACTAACTGAACTTTATCCCCAAGTCTTTCTGTTAATTTCTTCCAACCTTCCCAATCCTCTTCATCTAAAGCATCTTCAATGGAAATGATTGGATATTTGTCAACTAATTTTTCCCAATGTTCAATTAATTCCTCAGAAGTGAATTTTGTACCTGCCTTTGGTAATACATATTCCCCTTTCTTTTCTCCCTTCCACTCACTGGAAGCCGCATCCATAGCAATCATAAAATCTTTCCCCGGCTGATATCCGGCATTTTCAACTGCTTTTAAAATGTACTCAATTGTCTCCTCGTCACTTGCCAGGTCAGGAGCAAAACCACCTTCGTCACCGACAGAAGTTGCAAGGCCTTTGCTCTTTAATAACGCAGCCAAAGAATGGAAAACTTCAGCACACCATCTTAATCCTTCCTTGAATGAAGGCGCCCCTACAGGCATAATCATAAATTCCTGTACGTCCACAGTATTTGCCGCATGTGCACCACCATTTAAAATATTCATCATTGGAACAGGAAGTCTATTTCCTGAGACCCCACCTAAGAATCTGTACAACGGCATATCCATGGAAATAGACGCTGCTCTTGCTGCTGCAATCGATACTGCAAGGATGGCATTGGCCCCCAGAATCGATTTATCCTTCGTTCCATCTGCATCAATCATTGCCTGATCAACTGCATAAGTATCTGAAGCATCAATTCCGCGGACAGCATCATTAATTACTGTATTAATGTTCTCTACTGCCTTTTGAACTCCTTTTCCAAGATATCGGGCTTTATCTCCATCACGAAGTTCTAATGCTTCAAACTCTCCGGTTGACGCACCACTTGGAGCAGTCCCTCTTCCAATCGTTCCGTCTGCCAAAATTACTTCAGCCTCCACCGTGGGATTTCCTCTGGAATCCATGATTTCTCTTCCAATAACCTTTTCTATTTCTAAATAATTCATGTTACACGACCTCCTGTTTTTCTAACAACACTTTCGGAGGCCAGCATTTCCTCCGAAAGGTCATTCAGATGATTATTCACATTTCGGTTAGTCTTTACTAACCGTAGTTAATCATATCAAACCTCAACTTGTTTTTCAAGTACTTTTTTACAAAAAAAGAAAAACCCATTATGGATTTTTCTTTTGATAACTTTATTATTTCACTTTTTGCGATATTTATTCAGCACTAAAGTATTCCATCATCTGTTTCATTTGGTTTTCATCTCCATTGAATGTAATTCCAATAACTTTCGCATCCTTGCATCGCATCATACTTCTGAACAAGTTCTTATCCCCATCACTGTATACTTGTTCATAATCGAAATAAACGTACTCCTCATTAGCCAATGTACAAGTTTTAACTTTTGAAATCTTATAATCTACTACAACACTATCTATTGACCCTTTAAGACTTTCTTCAATTACTTTTTTATAGGCTTCTATTGCCTGCTCTGATGTAACTCCTTCTGAAACACTATCAATGGAAAGCTTTATAAATGTTTTATCTGTTGAATTTGTTGCCACTATTTCAGAATCTGAATTGCTCTCTAATTCATAACCTTCCGGTAAGGTAAGAACGAATCCAAAATAAGAATTACTATATGTATTTCCTTCCACGATTCCATTTTCTGATTGTTCCTGGTCGGTTTGTCCATTTATGATATCCCTTCCGCGCTTCATTGCCTCTTCTGCCTTGGATCGTGCTTCCCTGGCTTCCTGCTGTGCATTCTGCAGGCTTTCCATCTCTTTATTAGAGTTTCTAATGTAGTGTTTTGAAAAAACGATTACAAAAGTTAAAATTGGTACAATCACATAAATCAGTTTATTTTTATTTTCCATTTTAGTTCTCCTCTTCTATATGTATATTTAAATCCTCTAAGGTCAAAGCCTCATCATGTTTGATTGGCTTCCACTGGGATTTAGAAAACAGTGCGATTATTGCCAAAGGTGCACCAATGGCGTCAAACCACGGAAACACCAGTGTATAGAAAAACAACTTCAGTTTTGAACAACGAATTCGTTTTCTTTCACGGAAGATGATGATGAATCCACTCAGTTCCGCTTTAATGATCGTAAACCAATGAGTTGTCAGCATTACCCATGCAGTCATCCATACCGGGCTTGACGCACCTGCTCCATCTCCGACTCCCATTTTTTCTCCAACAATCAATGCCAAAATAACACTAATCACCTTTGCAAGAATTGGAAACAGGATAATCCTTAGTCCATAGTATGTACTATGCGGAAACGCATACACAATCATATCGTAACAGGACAGCGTTTTTCTCCAACCTCTTAAGAAAATATTTTTTCGTTTTCCTTCCTCTTCTTCTACAATCAAAGATTGTTTTCCAAAAATCGAGAAAAGTCCCTTGGTTGTTTTAGGCAATGTTGAAAAAAAGGAATACAATCGACCACGAATCCATCGAATTCTCTGTCGCATCATAACCTTGACTTCATAAGGCTGCTCATCAAAAAACTCTGCCGCTTCACAAAATGCAATTCGTTCCCCTTGAGCCGCACTATTCAGTGTTAACTGAGAATCCTCGGTTAAACAAGTGTAGTGCCAACCATTTTTTAGCAGTCTGGAGGCAATTACAAATCCGGTTCCGGCAATATGGGTACTAATTCCCAACCAGGCTCTTGGACGATGATATGCCACTACACTTTGATAAAAATGAATTCCATACCCTGCGGTAATAAAATTCGTATCAAAGTTTTTGGTATTTCGATACCCTACTGCAATCCCTACACCGGTATCAAAAGCCTTATTCAATTCCTCAACAAAAGTCGGATTCAATAAATTATCTGCATCAAAAACAATATATCCATCATAACTATCAATGCCATAATCTTCTATAATTCGATCAAATAAGAATTCCATGGCATAACCCTTTCGGGCATGTGCCTGATCAAATCGCTCATATACAATACATCCCTTGTCCCGACATATTTGTGCTGTATCATCCGTGCAGTTATCTGCTACAACAAAAATATCCATTTTATCCTGGTCGTAGGTCTGTGCATAAATGGAATCAATCAGGTTTCCGATAACCAAATGCTCATTTCTTGCACAAATAATAATTCCATATCGATACTTCTTATCAGTCTCCGGGTACTTCTTTTCCGGTGCAAACAGTCCAAGAAGCAAATAGAAATTTTTATATTTTCTTAACCATGACAAAACCAGATCCATTCGCGGGAAAAAAACATCCATTTTATTCGTCACAAGTTTCCACAGTTTTGTCATTCGCACTTTGAATTTCATATTACAAATCCTTTCATTCAAGTCAGCAGTTTCATTTTGCCATAGGACCCAATGACTGTCAACAAAAAGCGGTCCATCTTACGCTATGTACCCTGGTTTTCGCGTTTTCTCAATTTTCAGGGTACACTTTCGGGCATGAGTTTTTTGCGGTGTACCCTGGTTTTCGCGTTTTCTCAATTTTCAGGGTACGCCACACAAAAATGAGCGACTTGCGTGTACCTTAATTTTCACACTTTCTCGATTTTCAGGGTACGCCACACAAAAATGAGCGACTTACGTGTACCCTAGAATTCGCATTTTCTCAAATTTCGGGGTACCGTCTCAAGAAAGGAGTCCACAATCGTACAATAATGACAACCAAAAAGAGGAGTCTCTTACTCCTCTTCTATCGTCTCAATGGAAACTACCTTAATCCTCTTTTCCTCTTCTACCATAAATTTTACTTCAGTTCCCGCAAACCCAAATCCGTAAATGCGACTTTCTTCTTTTTGGTAGCCTGGGCGAGGATCCAGTTCCAGCACCTTCACTAGTGCCTCCATTTTTCCTTCCGGAACTTTTTCCCACATCTCTTCCGGAAACTCCACGAAAAGTTTTTGGTCTTTCGTGCGCTCCGTAAATCCATTTGCCGCATCAGGAATGGAATCCACATAAGGCAAATACGGTTTGATATCGTAAATCGGTGTGCCATTCATTAAGTCTGCCCCTGCCACATGGAGTACCGGTCCTTGTTCCTTAGTAAATTCAATCTTTTCTAACTTCACACAGGAAAGTCCAATGGAATTCGGTCGGAAGGGAGAACGGGTCGCAAAGACACCTTTCCGCACATTTCCTCCAAGTTTCGGCGGACGTACTGTAGGAGACCAACCCTCTCGTTGGTTTTCAGAGAATTCCCACAAAAGCCAGATATGTGAAAAATCCTCTAATCCCCGAAAAGCTTCTCGATTTCGATATGCCTCTTCAAATACTATTTTTCCTTTTAATTCTTCTATCAGATTTCCCTGTCTTGGAATCCCAAACTTCGTAGGGAAATCTGTATAAATTGTTGCTATTTTTTTCATATTTTTTACTTACACAGTTCTGCCATTTCCACCGGTACTACTTTTTGCAGGTCTGCAAACGAAAGTTCCACCTGAAATCCTATTTTCCCACCACTAAACAAAATGGTGTCATACTGGTCTGCTCCGGCCTGAATCATTGTCTTAAATAATTTTTTCATTCCAATCGGAGAACAGCCTCCGTGAATATATCCGGTCAATCCCAACAATTCCTTGGACTTTAACATCTCAATGGATTTTTCTCCGACTGCCTTTGCCGCTTTCTTTAAATCCAGTTCTTCTGCCACCGGAATCATGAATACGTAATGGGTTTTCGTTTTTCCGGTTGTTACCAATGTCTTATAAACCTTCTCCGGGTTTTGTCCCAATGCTTCTGTCACCTCGACTCCACTGATGGCTTCGGTATCTCCATAGTAATGCTCCTTGTAGGAAATCTTCTTGCTATCCAATACACGCATTACATTTGTTTTTTCTTTCTTTTTCATTCTTTAATCATTCCTTTTATTACCTGATATAGTCTTGCCAGGGGGAGTCCCACAACATTGTTGTAGTCCCCGTAAATCATTTCCACGAATTTTCCAAATTCTCCTTGAATTCCATAGGCACCGGCTTTATCCATACAGTCACCGGTATCAATGTATTCCCAGATTTCTTCTTCTGTCATTGGAAAGACCGTAACCTGTGTTCCTTCCACAAAAGAAGTTCGCATGATTCGTCCCGTTTCATTTTTATAACAATTAACCGTAACCCCAGTAAACACAAAATGACTAGAGCCCTGAATGCTGTCAATCATCTCGAAGGCTTCCTCTTTCGTTGCCGGTTTTCCCAGCACAACATCATTGACTGCTACCACGGTATCTGCTCCAATAACCAGATAGTCCTTCGTTCCATCTTCCTGCACCAACCGGTCCATAACAGCAATGGACTTGCGGAAGGATAATTCTTCCACAAGTGCCTCTGCGTTTTCTTCCTCTATATTTTCATCTACCGATGAAGTAATGATCTTAAAGTCCACTCCCAACCGTTTTAAAAGTTCCTCTCGTCTAGGCGACTGAGATGCCAAAATTATTTCCAATGTTTCCTCCTATCAAACAATTCTATAATATCTTACAAATAAATGATATCTCACCATTGCTCCACTCAGCTTTGATAGTTCCTAAGTGTTGCTTACAAATACTCTCTGCTATGGACAATCCGATTCCATATCCACCCTGGTCAATATTATGAGCTTTATCCTGTCGATAAAACCGATCAAAAAATCTTCGATAGTCAACGGATGCTCCTTCTGCATAAGTATTGGAAATTTTTAAAATCATCCCCTTTCCCTTTTTCACAGAAGTCAATTCCACTTTAATCAATCCCTCATCATCACAATACTTGATGGCATTGTCCAGTAAGATGGTTACCAACTGTCTGATTTTGCTGCCATCTGCCAGAATATAGACGTCTTCTTCCAGATTCACATTGAGATGTAAGTGCTCCTGAGTTACAACCGGCTGGAATGGTTCCACGGATTCTGCCACCAGTTTCGTTGCATCTTCCTTGGACATAACCCGTTTATCTTCCCGTTCATCAGCCTTGGCAATCATAACAAGATTCTGAATCAATCCATTCATATGCTCAATCTGCTTAATGGTAGACCGGGACAATTCCGTTTCCCCATTCAACATTTCTTCTGTTTCCACATTGGCTCGAATCACAGCCAATGGTGTTTTTAACTCATGACTGGCATTGGTAATAAACTGTTTCTGCCTTTTAGCATTTTCAATTTCCGGTTGAATCAGTTTTTTCGAGAATACCAATACAAATATGAATGTAATGGCAATTCCGAAAATACAAATCAGAATAGTCTGATAGAGTACACGCATCATCGCTGCAATTTCACTAGCAGCATCCAAAATGACAACAATCGGTTGATGTTCTGAGGTTTCACCTTTCATGAAATAGTAATTTCCATATCGGACAAAGATTTTATCATTTTCCATAACCCGTTTTGCATAATCCTGATAGGTACTATCATCAATTTCCGAATTTTCAATCCGATTAATGCTCTTTACGATATTTCCAGATTTGTCAAAGATGCAGGAATAATACTGATAGCGCCCATAATGCGGACTAAACACATCAACGAATCCTATTCCACCCTTTAAATAATTGTTGTAATGGTCATGTTCCAGATCCATTTCCCCATCGTTTTCAATGATATGATCCATGACTCCGCGAATCATCATCTTGGATGTATTATAATTTGCAATATTAATCGTGACACTGATAAAGAGCATTGTTAAAAACAAGGATATCATTGCCACAAAAATAAATTTTCTTCGTAATTGTTTAATCGCCGCTGTATTCATCCGAATACCTCCGTCTTAACCTGTAATCAACTGAAAACTTCCACCTTTTTTCCCTTGGATATCCACCACGGAACCGACAGCTCTGATTTTTCCTTTCAGATAAGAAATATATAGCCAAACTGTCTCCTCGTCTGCATCCTCTTCTCCATTCCACACATGTTCCAAAATGTACTTTGTGGAGAGTTCCACTTCCGAGTTTGTAATCAACACCTTCATTAATTCGAATTCTTTAGTAGATAAACGAATAGAATTTCCTGCGGTCAGAGAAAAGTTTTCTCCATTTAAGTAAATATCCTTATATTGAATCTGCTTTTCTTCATAATCTTCATGGCGACGAATCATGGAACGCACTCTCGCCAGTAATTCCTTCATTGCAAAAGGTTTCGCAAGATAATCGTCTGCTCCTGCATCCAATCCGGCAACTCGATCGTCAATTTCCGTTTTCGCCGTTAATAGAAGCACCGGTGCCAGGATATGATGAGAACGCATTTCCGTTAAAACTTCCATCCCTGTTTTCTTTGGCATCATGATATCGAGAATTACTCCATCGTAACTGTTTTCCTGAAGAAATTCCCATGCCTGTTCTCCATCCAGTGCCGAATCCACATCGTATCCCTCGTGTTCCAATACCATTGTAATTGTGCGGTTCAAGTCCGCTGTATCTTCAGCAAATAATAATTTCATAGGCTCCTCCCATCTGATTCATTGCATTCATCATAAGCCTTTGCTATGTCTATTTTGTGAAAATCATATCTTTAATTGTCTGCATGGAAACATCGGTGGACGCCAGTTCATCCGCACATCGCTTCAATTCGCTGACGATGAGCTGTTCATTGGCTATCACACCCTTCTTATATTTCAGGTGATGTTCCAGAGCTGCCCAGGTATCCATGGAGATGGTTCGAATCTGAAATTCCACAAAATACCCATCCTTTGTCTCCATAATCATATGATAACTACGATATCCATTCGGCTTCGCCTTCTTAATATAATCTTTTTCCTCAACGACTTTTAACAAGCCTGATTGTACCAGATAATCCCGTACAAAATACACATCATTCACGAATGCACATACAATGCGAAATCCGATAGCATCCTTAATCTCTGTTAACGCACTTTCTGTCGTAACCGCAAAACCTCTTCGCTGACATTTCTCCCGCATGCTACTGTCCGATTTAATTCGGGCAAGGCAATGCTCGATTGGATCCATCCCCTGCTCTTCCTTGATTTCAGCACGCAATTTTTGAATGTATTCTTCAATTTCCCCTTTTATTTGAAGCATTCGTGGCAAATGTTCTCCATAAATACTCTTTTCTTCCATAAAATCTACCCCTTTTCCATGGTTTTCCGATGCATTCATTATAACATAAAAAAACACCTTCTGAATCATGAGGTGACCCCAAAAAGTTAGACTTTTTAAGCGTAGCAGTTTTTGGCTGCTACGCTGTTTTTATGCAGCCAAGAGGCTGAGCCTGTATTGAACAGGACTCATCCATCCTAGTTTCTCTTTAATTCTTTGTTCATTGTAA
>JAILRB010000011.1 GCA_024698585.1 Eubacterium sp. | reverse complement strand
ACTCTACACCACCGATATTTTCATCTATCATTCTGTTGACAGCGTTGTTTCCTGCTCCACCAACACCTACAACAATAATTTTTGCAACTGCTTCACTTTCGTTTGTAGTAATTTCTAACAAGAGTTTATCCTCCTTCGTTTCCTATTTTCCTGATTTTAATTATAAACGGGCATAGTCCTACCCATTTACACATAAGTATATAATATAATTCTTTTAGAAAAATATCAACAAGAAAATTTGATTTTATAAAAATATTTTTCATTTTCAAATAAAATCACTTTTATTTTTTCTTCTTTTTCTCTTTCTTCACTTCATCTTTAATGAAGGTATAGGATGCATCCTCACTAATCCACTGCATCTGCAAGGTTCCCTGATATTTCGTAAGCTGTTCATAGGTACTTCCGTAAATATCAATAAAATCTTCCATCTTCTCCTTCAGCTGATTGTCTTTTCCCAATGCGACTTTCAAACCGCCCTGAAGGAATAAGGTAATATCATAGTCTTTAGAGAAATATACTTTTTCAACAGTAGGTTCCTTAAGTCCCGGATACTGTTCCTTCGCCTTGTCTAAAGCAACGCTCATGGCATCAAAAGCATCCGTCATTCGAACAATGCCTTCCAGGCCTTCCGGACTCTTTGTTTTCAATTTCTGATAAAAAACCACTTCTTCGACTTCCACATTGGTGTAAGGAATGACACCCAGGGAGTTCGGTAACAGTTTTTTCTTTTTCTTCTTTGTCTCAATGTAGGAACAAGGTTCATTTTTCTGAACAATCCCCTTGGAATCCATATAGAAATAATTCTCGGCATACTGAATACAGCTTCTCAATTTCTTCTCTTTCCCGTGAACTGTTACTTTTACAGGAGAATTGATGGAAACTGTGTAGTCTTCCAGCATAGCGATTTCTTCCTTCTGACCAATCACACTTTCTAACCAGAACCACAAAGTATTCTTAACCTTATGTTCTTTCAGATAATCCTGCACTTCCTGTGCCGTGAACTGATTCAGATCTGATGTGTATCCCACCGTTTTTAATTGGAATCCATAAACCAGAATCAACACGATAATGACCAGAACCGGAATCGCAATCAATATCCGTTTGATTGTCTTTTTTAATTTTCTTCTTTTCTTTCTTCTACTAACCATTTGTTCCTCTTTTTATTTCTCCTCTAACGAATCCTTCTGATTCTTCTGGAAACAGAGAAAACAATCCCCATCTCTACCATCAAAAACGCCAAGGATGTTCCACCATAACTGATAAACGGTAATGACACACCGGTATTTGGAATACTATTGGTAACTACCGCAATATTCAAGATTACCTGAATGGAAATGTGTGCCATGACACCAATTACCAACATGGAACCGTATAAATCATAAGCATTGCTTGCAATCACTCTCATACGACGAATCATGAAAGCAAACAGTAACATAATACAAACTGCTCCAAAGATTCCCAACTCCTCACAGATAATGGAAAAAATCATATCGTTACTTGCTTCCGGGACAAATCCCAATTTCTGAGCGCTGTTTCCTAAGCCTTTTCCAAACAATCCTCCGGAACCAATGGCATATAAGCCCTGTAACACCTGATATCCGCCGGAATCAGAATATTCCTCAGGATGAAGCCAAACCATGATTCTGGATAATCGGAATGATTTTCCGGCCACGGCCCCCGCCATGACAATGAGCATCATGGCACCGCCTCCTAGAATTCCCAAGGAGAACACGAATTTCTTACACGCTCCCGCTACCAGCAACATCACCGTACTAATTCCTACAATGATAATTGCCGAACTCAGATTTGAGGTCAATACAACAATCAACCCGGCTCCCACGATAGTCACCGCGAAAATCTGATAACAGGTCTTAATATTTTTCAATGCATTCACACTGCACTTTGAAATCATATAAGCAGTGATCACAATCACTCCGATTTTTACCAACTCCGCCGGCTGAAACTGAATCGGTCCCATTTTTACCCAACGTTTCGCACCATGGCTTTCAATTCCCAATGGTGTTTGTACGAGAGCAACCGATGCGATGGATACGATATAAATGAATTTATCAAACTTTTTCCACCAACGATAATCGAGAAAAATCACAGGAATCATTCCAACCAATCCGAAGCAGGTCGCTCGAATCTGATTTTTCAGATAAAATGCAGAGTCTACCATGGCAGTCAAGCCAACAAAGGAACTGGCACTATATAGAAGCACATAACCGAGAAGCATGATAAAAATCCACACAAGTAATAAACTATAGTCGAAATACTGTTCCCTATAGTTTAACTTTCTTTTCTGCTCGATTTCTTCCCCGGTAACCGGATCATATTCTCTTCTTGCCATGCCCACTCCTATAATGCGTTTACATATTCCTTAAACATATCTCCACGTTGTTCATAGTTATCAAACATTCCCCAGCTGGCGCAGGCAGGTGATAATAACACCGCATCCCCCGGCTCAGCCAGTTTGTAACACTGATCAACAACTTCTTTTAAATCCTTCGCAAAAACAATGTTGGTAAATCCTTTTTTCTTCACTGTTTCTGCAATCTGTTCTGCAGTCTGCCCTAAAAGAACCAGATATTTAATCTTCTCTCCGAAGCTGTCTGCCCATTCGTCGAAGGAAACCTTCTTATCATAACCACCGGCAATTAAAATCGTCGGTCTTGTCATTGCTTCAATCGCCTTGATGGAAGCATCGGTGTTCGTTCCCTTGGAATCATTATAATAAATTACATCATTTACGGTCTTTACATATTCAATTCTATGAGGCACTGCCTTGAATTTCTTAACTGCTTCACGAATCACATCTACCGGCACTCCCATGCTCATGGAAATTGCAATGGCAGCCATGATATTTTCTGTATTGTGAATTCCCACCAACGTAGTATCGTTAACTGTCGTTACAAAAACGTCACCATGTTCATCACGGTACATAATGTTTTCGCCATCTAAATATACCCCACAGTCCACCTTCTGCTGACTGCTGAACCAGATAATCTTATTGGTTAACTTCTTTGCATATTCACGCAAAATACTGTCCTCATAGTTCAGGATGATTGGTTCATCCGGATTCTGATTTTCTGCAATGCGCATCTTACAGTCCGTGTAGCATTCCATTGTATAATGTCTGTTCAAATGATCCGGTGTGATGTTCAGCACTGCACTTACGTTCGGATGGAAAGTATGTATGGTTTCTAACTGGAAACTACTGATTTCCGCTACCGTCACAGTATCATCCGTGGAATCATACGCTGTGGTGGTATATGGATTTCCGATATTTCCAACCACATCAACTTTATCAAAATATGCTTCCATGATTTCTCCAACCAACGCTGTCGTAGTTGTCTTTCCGTTTGTTCCGGTAATCGCAACTAATTTTCCTTTGGAAGCCACATAGGCTAATTCAATCTCACCCCAAATCGGTGTGGCTGCTTCTCTTACACGATTAACGAAAGGTGCATCCACAGGGATTCCAGGGCTTAAAATCATTAAGTCCACGATTTCAATCGTATCATCAGACAATTCTCCAAGAATCACTTCCACATCTGTGGAATCTTCTAACTTATTCAAGATATCTTCTTTATTTAACTTTTCATTGCCATCATAGATCATGATATTGGCACCATATTTTTTTAATAAATCAGCTGCTCCGATTCCGCTCTTTCCGGAACCTGCCACTAATACATTACATCCTTTTACGTCCATTTTAGTACCTTCCCTTTCTGTTTGCTTCATACGCTCCTATTATAACGCTAAATATCCAATCATACAAAGAATTGCTGTGGTAATTGCAAAAGCCGCGACAACCTGTGTCTCCGTATAACCACCTTCCTGGAAATGATGGTGCAGCGGAGCCATACGGAAAATTCTTCGTCCTTCCCCATACTTCTTCTTTGTATACTTAAACCAGGATACCTGGAGCATTACAGAAATTACTTCAATTAAATAGATAAATGCCACGATAATAATGAAGATTGGCATCTTTAAGACAAAGGCCACTGCTGCCACATATCCACCCAATGCCAGAGAACCGGTATCGCCCATAAACACTCTGGCCGGATATACATTGTATAAGAAGAATCCCATCAGTGCCCCTACGAAAGCGGCAGAAATCGGTTCTACCCCTGTTCCAACGGAAACTGCAGTAAAGAACACTGCAATTACAATAGTCACGCTGGTAGCAAGTCCATCTAATCCATCCGTGAAGTTTGAACCATTTACGGTCCCAATCACTGCAATCATGGTAAAGATTACAAATAACCAGATTGGCATTTCCCAGGTATTTCCGTGGGTGAACGGAATAATTACCTTCGTTCCGTTTCCGGAATAAAAAATCAGATAAACAGCAAAGATTCCGCTGACAATAATCTGTCCTGCCATCTTCTGGATTTCTGTTAATCCTAAGTTTCTCTTTTTTACGACTTTGATGTAATCATCTAAAAATCCAATCAATCCAAATCCGATTGTAACAAATAATACCGGAACAATCTTATAATTATGTGCAAAAATGATAAATACAAGCGATGTTACAATGACACCTGCCAAGATAATCATTCCACCCATGGTCGGGGTTCCTGTTTTGCTCTGGTGAGATTTCGGTCCTTCCTCACGGATGTACTGTCCGAATTTCAGTTTTTTCAACATTGGAATCACAAACGGACACAAAATCACACTTACCGCAAATGCCATAATTACTGCAACAATTATTGATGTACTTGTACTCATTTCTATTCTCCTTGTTTCTTTTCTTCCAATATATATGGAAGAATATTTTCGTATAACCTGCTAATCAACGGTGCTGCCACCTGACCGCCATAATAAATCCCTTTTGGTTCATCCACAATGGCCATTGCAATGATTTCCGGATCATTCGCCGGAGCAAAGCCCATATAGGAAGCAATATATTTCCCTGAACCTCTGGGAAGTTTCTGCGAGGTTGCTGTCTTTCCTCCAATTCGAAATCCTTCTACCCGACCTTTGCTTCCGGTTCCCTCTGCCACAACTTTTTCTAAAATCTGCCGCAAAGTCTTAGAAGTCTTTGCTGAAATTACTTTGTTTTCTTTCCCGAAGGAAAAGTTCTGAATCAATTCGCCATTGTCTTTTTCTGCCCGTAAAGCAAAATGCGGCGTTACCAAAGTTCCGCCATTGATTGCCGCACTGGCGGCCACCAAATATTGCATGGGAGTAATCTGAAAAGACTGTCCAAAGGACATGGTTGCCAATTCCACATCCCCCACCTTTTGAATCTTATGAACAATCGTGGATGCTTCTCCCGGCAAGTCAATCCCTGTTTTCCGGAACAACCCAAGTTTTCCCATATATTGATAAAACTTCTTCGGTCCCAATTCCAGTCCCACCTGAATGAAGACCGGATTGCAGGAATTCATAGTCCCTTCCACAAAGCTTTCGCTGCCATGACCAGTGGTCTTATGACATTTAATTCTGCGGTCATCCACTACTTTATAACCCGGACAGAAAAATCTGGATTTCGTTGTTACAACGTTTTCCTCCAGCGCTGCCGTAGCAGTAATCACCTTAAAGGTAGATCCCGGTTCGTATGTATCATTGATACATTGATTTCTCCACATCCGGTTTAACAAATCCGCCTTTTTCCCCTTTCCGGATTGTCCTTGAAGTTCATAAGGATGATTCAAGTCAAATTCCGGGCTGTTTACCATAGCATAAATTTCACCGTTTTTCGGATTCATTACGATGATGGATACATAGTTTGCCTGCTTCGCCTCCCGGGCAAAATCGGCAATCTGCTGTGCATACTTCTGAATATTTAAATCCATGGAAGTTATCAGATTTCCACCTGCAACAGGCTCTACTCTGCTTTCCAAGGCTCCTTCCTGTTCGATGCCTCTGGAGTCTGTCGGAGTTAAAATAATGCCTTCCTGACCTTCCAGATATTGATCATATTGGACTTCCAGACCGATAATCCCCTGATTATCAGCTCCTGTAAATCCAAGGACCTTGGATGCAAGACCTCCATAAGGATAATACCTTTTGTAATCTTCGTCAACCTTAACCCCCGGTAATTCATAGGTTCTGATTCTATCTCCGACAGTTTTCGGCACATTGGATTGAATCTTCTCCCGGGAAGATTTTTTCTTAACTTTCTTACGAACTTCCTCTTCCGGCAAATCCATTTCCTTGGATAAAATCTCTATCACCTTTTCCGGGTTCTCAATTTGATTATAAATCACGGAAACGGTACATACTGTCTCATTAGACGCCAGAACGTTTCCGTTCCGATCCAGTATTTTCCCGCGGGGGGCTTTAATCTTTCGTTCTCTTTCCTGAACTTCTGCCGCCCGTTCCGTGTAATAGGCCGACCGGAATACCATGAGATAAATCAGTCTTCCGGTAATTGCCACAAAAAAGATAATCATAAGAAAAGAATAGATTAACAGAAGTTTTCGTTGTCTTGTTTTAATTGTGTCCAAGCCTTCTCCAACTTTTTTATTATAATCTATTCATCTCTTTTTTGATCTATTCTTCTTCGTCTTCTTTTAAGATTAGTTTTCCGTCATCCCCTTCGATGATTCCATCAGAGTAGAATTCGGTTTCTAACTTTTGCTTAATCGCTTTTTTTTCTAACTTAGCAGATTTTTCAATTCCCATATAAGGAAGAACCTGCTTCATAATATATGTCCAAAGGTCCGTGTTAAACGCGGTAGCCTGTGGATTTTCTTTTGGAGTATCCATAACGGTATAGCAAACCACCTGTGGGTTTTCACAAGGAACGCATCCCAGGAATGAAAGGATGTACTGATTGCTCAATCTTCCCTTTCCTTTTCCGGATGTATCAACCTTTTCCGCAGTACCTGTCTTTCCACCAACCGTGTATCCGTCAATGGCAGCCGTGGAACCTGTTCCGTCCGTTACTACCGCACGAAGACACTGCTTAATAAAGTTTGATGTATCTCTAGTAACTGTCTGCTTCACCAAGGTCTTGGAGTAATTTTTCGCCACTTCTCCGTCCGGCTTCACAATCTGTTTTACCACTCTCGGTTCATAATAGTAGCCACCGTTAATCAAGGATGAAAAACCTGCCACCATCTGAATCATATTTACAGTAAAGTTCTGACCAAAGGAGTTGGTTGCCAGTGTAGACATTCCCATATCCTTACCATAAACCAGACCTCTGGTTTCTCCCGGTAAATCAATTCCGGTCTTCGTTCCAAAACCGAAAATTGCCTGATATTTTACAAAATCTTCTTTTCCAAGTAACTTTCCGATACGCATCAGGTAATCATTACAGGATTCAGCAATCGCCCCTTTGACATCCAATGTTCCGTGTCCACCCTTATCATAGCTGTGACACTTAATCTTAAAGACATCTACCTGCTCATATCCATCACAGAAGAACTTATCGTTTTTCTTAATCTTTCCTTCTTCCAATGCTGCCGCAACAGTAAACGGTTTCGCTGTGGAACCCGGTTCAAAGGAATCCGTAATACAGTAATTATTCCAGATTCCATTCAGGATTTCTGACTGTTTCTTCTGAGACATTTTTTCAATTTCTGATTCACTATATCGTCCACTTAAATCATATGGCTGATTCAAATTGAAAGTAGTATCATCGGCCATCGCCAGGATTTCTCCGGTATTCGGGTCAGCAATAACCACCGCAATCATCTTCGGATTGTACTTCTTCATATATTTCTTGATTGCCTTCTGAACAATTCTCTGAATGTTCATATCGATGGATGATACAACGTTATCACCATTGATGGCATCCTTTACAACGACTTCCATATTGTTATCGGAGCCCATATAACCGTATTCTCTTCCATCCGTTCCCTTCAGGAAATCACCGTAACTGCTTTCAATCCCCACGGTAGCGGAATTATCACTGTTCGCAAATCCAAGCACGGTACACGCTAAACTATTATAAGGATACATTCTTTTATATTTCTTTTCGAACCATACCCCTTTCGTGTTATCCACCATTTCCCGGTCATGGTCCGTATCAGCAAATTCATAGTTCTGGTAATCCTGAAAATCTTCAATCTGAGAATATTCCAGATTTTTTAATATAATCCAATAACTATTGTTTTTCTTTTCGCGAATTGTCGTTTTTAGATCGTCCTTATCCAGGTCAAAATATTTCGCTAAAGCGCTGACTGTAGGCTCCAGGTATTTTTCTTCATTGCTCATAATGATTTTAGAATCCACAATCAGATTGTAAACCATTACACTGGTAGCCAACACGTTTCCATTTCGATCCTTGATATCGCCTCTTTTATACGGAATGGTTGTGCTGGTAAAGCTCTGCTGTGCCAATACCTTAATGGAATACTCATTCCCTTTTTTCACGTTAAGGTATGCAATTCTTCCGCACAATGCAAACAAAGCTAGAACCACTGCCCAGAACAGAATTGCTAGCTTTGTATACATTTTCCTATTAAATCTTAATCTTCTTTTTTTCTTTCTAATTCTTCTACTCATAATTATTTTGTAGGAATGTCTCCATACTGAACCATATATCCATTATTGCTGGAATGATATGTAACAATCTGTTCTTCTCCAGCCTGCTTCATTCCTAAATCCTTCTTTGCTGTTTTATAGATGTAGTCTGTATCAATATAGCTGTTGATCGAATAATTCAACGCATCATTCTGAGACTGAACAGTGCTAATCTGGCTCTTCAATGTTGAAATGTTTGTTCTTGTCTCTGATATCTTAGACTGCATTCCTAAGTATACAACGCACATGACAATACATGCAAGTGAAATCATTCCCATAATAAAAACCGATGTTCCATTAATGGATAATGACTTTTCACTCTGTGGGTGAACTCTTCTCTCATCTTTTCTCTGCGGATTCGGTCTGCTAATTGGGGCTGCTTCTCTCACAGTATTCCCGTTTACATATTCACTTTTGTAATAACCCATATTCTGATTATTCATTTTGCCTCCTTACCAGCGAACCCTTCTGTTCACTCTAAACTCTCTCGAAGATTCGTAACTTCGAACTCTTTGATCTGGTGTTCATTTCCATTTCTTCTTCGGAAGGAACGATTGGTTTTCTCGTAATCACTTTTCCTTTCGATTTCTTTCCACATACGCAAACCGGAAAGTCCGGTGGACAAGTACATGGATTTTCATTTTGTCTGAACTTTGTCTTTACGATTCTGTCTTCTAAGGAATGGAATGTTATGATACATATTCTTCCATTCGGATTTAAATGTTCAATCATCGCATCGATTGATTCCCGCAAAACTGTTAATTCTCTGTTTACCTCAATTCGGATCGCCTGAAACGTCTTCTTTGCAGGATGTCCGTTTTTCTGAAACTTCATCGGGATGGCACCCTTTATGATTTCACTCAATTCCTGTGTCGTCTCAATCGGCTTTTTCTTTCTCGCCATACAGATATGTTTTGCTATGTTCTTTGCGAATTTATCTTCTCCATAGTCCCTTATAATTCGGAACAAATCATTTTCACTGTATTCATTTACAATGTTTTCTGCTGTGATGACCTGTCTCTGATCCATTCTCATATCTAATGGTGCATCACTTTTATAAGAAAAACCTCTATCTAGATTGTCCAACTGATAGGAAGAAACTCCTAAGTCTAAAACAATCCCATCCACCTTTGAGACTCCTAAATCCTTTAATATCGTCTCTATTTCACAATAGTTGCTTCGAACCAATGTAATTCTGTCTTCAAATTCACTTAAGCGTTTTCTCGCTGCTTCTAATGCATCTCCGTCCTGATCGATTCCAATCAGCCTGCCTTTTTCAGACAACCTTTTGCATATTTCATAGGAATGTCCTCCACCGCCTAGCGTTCCGTCAACATAGATTCCATCCGGATTTATGTTTAAGCCTTCAATGGTTTCTTCTAACAATACTGATACATGTTTGAAATCCATCTCAACGCCTTCTTTCTTAATCTCTACTGATTAAATTCCTTTTTCAGCCATATAAGCAGCCAAGTCATCAATCTTCGCTTCTACGTCTTCACCTTCCATATAAGCAAACATCTGCTCATTCCACTTATCTATATTCCAAATTTCCATTCGGTTTCCTACGCCAACCCAGACAACTTCTTTATCTAATGACGCGAATCCCCTCAAAGCCGGTGGCATGAGAACTCGTCCCAATTTATCAGTTTCGAGGGTAAATGCGCCTGCGAGGAAAAATCGATTGAAATCTCTGACTTTCTTATCAGCAAATGGTAAACTGCTTAATTTTTCTTCCAGTGCCTCCCAAGCTTCTTTTGAGTACGCGAAAAGACACCCGTCCAAGCCCCTGGTAACCACAACGGTAGTACCAAGCTCTTCACGGAACTTTGCTGGGACAATGGTACGTCCCTTGGTATCCATTTTTTGCGTATGCTCTCCTGTAAACATTTCGGGATCCTCTTTTTTCGTGTTTTGGTATTTTATGGTACTTTTTTCGTATTTTTTACCACTTTCTACCACTTATTGACATCAATTTACCACTTATAAGCAAATTTTATACTATTTTTACCACTATTGCAACCCCTTTTTCAGAAAAATTTTTCTTTTTTTCCCTTTATTTATGGGGAAAATCCAGGGAAATTTGATGAAGTGTCAAAAAGTGGAAAAGAAACCCAACTTTTTGGCATTTTCCTTTCCACTTTGTGTCTTTTTTGCATTTTTGATGGAATATTCATCTCATTTTTTCAGTTTTTTGCTACGAAGTACCCCGTCTTTTTCTTTTTTTATTTTGTAAGGTACACCTATTTTTTGTTTTTCAGGCGGCCTTACCATAACTTTTCTACTTTGTCATTTCATACGGTACACCGCAACTTCTCTTTTTGTATGTACAAACCATATATTTCAACTTTTTTCATTTTTTAAGGTACGGTCTATTTTTTCCTTCATTTCTTTTGTACCTTACGTCAATCAATTTTCAGTTTCATATGGTACATTGATTCATTTCGTAAATCGAGACCGTACCTTGTCCTCAACACTTTTTAATTTCATATGGTACACCGTTACTTTTTTGCTATTTGAAAATGTACCTTACTCCTCAACTTTTTCCCCAGCTTATGGTATGCCTCCACTTTTTCATCTCTCAAACTGTACCTTATATTTTTTCATTTTCGTTTTGTAAGGTCTTTAACTTCCAAATAAAAAGTCCCCTCTTTACTGTTCTTCAATCGAATTCAGTAAAGAGGAGACTTTTCATCTCACATTTTATGATTCTGCGACTATGTCGTCGTTTTCTTTTTTACTACACTTCACGCGCTTTACAATCCAGATGATTGCCGTGCCCACAAAAACAGCTGCCGACAATGCCTGCGACACCGGCCATCCGGTAATCGGCATAATTAATTGATCCGAGCGATACCCTTCTATAATGAAGCGTCCCAATCCATATCCCATCAAATACCAAAGGATCACTTCTCCATCAAACTTTTTATATTTCTTCATGATCAGCATGACACATAACAAGGTAAGATTCCATACAGATTCATAAAGGAACGTCGGTTGCACCTGAATATAACCGAGTTCTTCCAAGGGTTTCCCTGTCATTTTTTCCATTCCTTTCGCAACAGCATCCGGAACCTGGAAGCGGTCATAAAATTTATCAAAATAAATTCTCATGGCAAACAAGTGGTCATCCGATACTACCTGACCGAAAGCTTCTCGGTTAAAAAAGTTTCCCCAGCGTCCGATAATCTGACCTAAAAGCAAGCCAAGAATTCCGGTATCACACATCTTCGGGAATGACATTTTCTTAATTCTCGAATAAACAAAGCAGGTGAGAATTGCCGTGATGACACCACCGTAAATAGCCAAGCCACCGTTTCGTATATTGATGATTTCCTTAAGATTTCCCCGATAGTCTTCCCATGAAAAAACAACATAATAAATTCTTGCCCCAATCACACTTAAAATGATTACATAAATTGCAAAATCTAAGTAATCATTCGGATCCTGACCTGTTACCTTTGCCTCATGACAGGCAATCATAATTCCCATAATCATTCCAAAGGCGATAATCAGTCCATAGAAAGCAATGTCGAATCCAAAAACATTAATTGATTTTGGAAGATTGTTTAATGTGATATGCAAATTTGGAAATTGTATTGATGTTAATAGCATGTTTCGTTCGTCCTTTCCATCTCTCTCAAGCCGGGGGCCAGCTCGAAATCCATAGATTTTCTCGCTCTGTCCTCCCACTCCTACAAAGCCGGGGGCCAGCTCGAAATTCATAGATTTTCTCGCTGGTTGGCTCACGCCAACAACACAAAAGAAAAAGGAAGTTTTCGTGCACAAGTGCCCGAAGGCTTCCTTTTTCTTTTGTGTTCCCGGCTTTGTGCTATTCCATTGTACTAGTTATCATTTTCAAAATCAATAAAATATGGTAAACTGTTCTTTAGTGTGTTTTCACCAGCATTGTATTATTGGAGGTTTTTATTATGAAGCTTGGTATTGTTGGCCTTCCTAATGTGGGCAAAAGTACTTTATTTAATTCATTAACGAAAGCAGGTGCTGAATCAGCAAACTATCCTTTCTGTACCATCGACCCGAATGTCGGAGTTGTTCCGGTACCGGATGAACGTCTGGATAAGCTTACTGCTTTATATAATTCAAAGAAAACCATTCCTGCTGTTATCGAATTCGTTGACATTGCCGGATTGGTAAAAGGTGCATCTAAGGGAGAAGGTTTAGGAAACCAGTTCCTCGCAAACATCCGTGAGGTAGATGCCATTGTACATGTGGTTCGTTGTTTCGAGAATTCTAACATCGTTCACGTAGACGGAAACATTGATCCGCTCCGCGATATTGAAACAATTAACTATGAATTGATTTTCTCTGACGTGGAAATTCTGGAACGTAGAATTGCTAAGACAACACGTGGTGCCAGAAATGATAAGGCACTGGCTAAGGAATTGGCTTTTCAGGAAAAAGTTAAAGCCTTCCTGGAAGAAGGAAATCTTGCGATTAAGATGGAATTAGATGACGAGGACGAAGAGGCATGGATGGCTGAGTACAATCTTCTGACAGCAAAGCCAGTTATCTTTGCGGCAAATGTTTCTGAAGATGATTTGGCTGATGACGGTGCCACAAACGAAAACGTTGCTGCAGTTCGCAAGTTTGCTGCAGAAAACAACAGCGAAGTGTTTGTAATCAGTGCTGAAATCGAACAGGAAATTTCTGAATTAGATGATGAAGAAAAAGAAATGTTCTTAGATGATTTAGGAATCAAGGAATCCGGACTTGATAAATTAATTAAGGCGAGCTACTCTCTTCTCGGATTGATTAGTTATTTAACATCCGGAGAAGATGAAACAAGAGCCTGGACCATTAAGGTTGGTACCAAAGCTCCTCAGGCTGCCGGAAAGATTCATACAGACTTTGAACGCGGATTCATTTGCGCAGAAGTTGTAAAATATACCGACTTAATCGAAAGTGGTTCCTTCACAAAGGCAAAGGAAAAAGGACTGGTTGGATTACAGGGTAAAGATTATGTCGTTCAGGATGGCGACGTAATCACCTTCCGATTCAACGTATAATATAAAAAGAACGGGACGTTGTGAGGCAACTCCAAAAAGTTAAACCTTTTGGGTCACCTCAATTGTTCCGTTCTTTTTTTATGCTTCCACTCTCTCGTATTGATCCGGGTCAATGGTTTCCTTCGGAAATACCGAAAAATCATTTTCGTCAATGAGGGTTTGCTTTTTCTTTTTATCCAATTTTTTAATTCGATATTCCAACTTCGAAGCCTGAGGACGATTCGCGCAACGCCATACCGCCTCTATGCATTTCACATCACGGGTTCGCGTGTATTTTGCCCCCTTTTCCCCTTTTTCGGCATGTTCCTGAAATCTCCGTTCCACATCCGTGGTAATGCCGGTATAGAGGGAATTATCTTCACAGCGTAGAATATACACGAAGTATTCGCTCGTCTTACTCATACTTTGCGAAGCTCTTCTTGAATTCCTGAACGTTTTCTTCCACGTTTCCACCATAAACCGCAGAACCGGCAACAATCACGTTTGCTCCCGCTTCCAATGGAATATCCACATTGGAAAGTTTTACACCACCATCTACTTCAATGAGTGTCTTTAAATTGTATTCTGTTACAATGGCATTCACAACCTCGATTTTTTCTGTACATTCATCAATATAAGACTGTCCGCCAAATCCCGGATGAACAGTCATGATAAGAATCATTTCCACCTGATTAATGAATGGTGTAATATCCTCTACCGGAGTTTCCGGATTCAATGCAAGCCCGGCATTCAATCCTGCTTCGTGAATTGCATCGATGGTTGCCTGAACGTCTTCACATGCTTCCACATGAATGGTCAGCATATTGGCTCCGGCGTCTTTAAATGCATCAATATAACGGATTGGTTCCTGAATCATCAAATGTACGTCAAAATATTTCTCTGTGTGCTTTCTGGCATCTTTTACAACCGGAACGCCAATGGAAATGTTTGGTACAAACATTCCGTCCATAACGTCTACATGAATCCAGTCGCATCCTGCCTTGTCAATGCGTTCAATGTCTTTTCCTAAGTTTGCAAAGTCTGCTGATAAAATTGATGGTGCTAATTTAATCATAGTATTCTCCTCTCGTTTTCGAACTTAATAACGGTTTTCCTGATCCTTTAATTCTTCATACATCAATTTATAGTTATGATATCTACTCTCAGAAATGCTTCCATTTTCCAGGGCATCTTTCACCTGACAGTCCGGTTCATTAATGTGGGCACACCCCACGAAGCGGCAACTACCGGTATACTGATAAAATTCCGGAAAGCAATCCTCCAGGCGTTCTTTCGTCATTCCCGGCACAAACAGGGAACTGAATCCCGGTGTATCAATGACGTAGGTATTTTCTGCGATATGAAAAATTTCCGAATGTCTCGTGGTATGTTTTCCACGCCCGATTTTATTGCTCACCTGACCGGTTTCCATCGTGTAATCTTTCGTCAATGCATTTAGCATGGAAGATTTTCCCACGCCGGATGGTCCGGCAAACACAGTGCTTTTTCCGCGAAGCAGACGTTCTACTTCTTCCACACCGGTTTCTTCTGTGGTGCTGGTGAAAATCACCTGATATCCTGCCTGATTGTACACAGTTCTTAATTCATCCATAAGGGAATCGTCCCCGATATCTGTCTTGTTAAAGCAAATAATGGTTTCAATATTTTGATATTCCATCATAACCAGAAAGCGGTCCAGGAGGTTTAGGTTAGGATCCGGTTGCTTCACTGCAAAAACAATCATTGCCTGATCCACATTGGAAACCGCCGGTCGAATCAGTTCATTCTCCCTGGGAAGAATATCCACAATGTTCCCCTTCTTCTCAGCTTCATCTATCACCTCAATAGAAACATTGTCCCCCACTAGAGGCTTCACTTTTCTGTTTCTAAATATTCCTTTTGCCTTACATTCATATAGACCCAATGTTTCTACATAAACGTAATAAAATCCGGCAATTCCCTTGACGATTTTTCCTTCCATCGAAATCCTTTCATTCGCACAGATGCCCACCTTTATGAGGTGGGCAAATTTCTGTTATTTCAATTTTACTGTCGTTTCAAAAGCTTCCACGCCATCGATATAGATGTATAAGGTTGCTTTTCCTTTTTCACCACTGGTTAAATTCATTGTATAATCGCCCGGCCAGTTTTCCACATTCTGATATGCTTCATCAACCTCAACCGGAGCCCCATTCAGAACCGCCGTAACTACACCGGAAGTAATTGGATTTCCTTCTGCATCCAACAAGTTTTCCATTGCAATAGTACAGCTGGCTGTATACTTCTTATCTTCTTTTTCGGAACCTTTGCTGACAACCAGATTAATAGTCAATCCGTATGGTGCACGTCCGGACTTAATGCTCTGGCGAATTACCACGCCCTTTTTCACGTCTTCACTGAAGATTTCCTTTTTAGAGCCTACGTTAAATCCAGCATTACTAATGGAAGACTGTGCCTGCGCAAGCGTCTTTCCTACCACATTTGGAATAGTACCGATGGAGATTGGTTCACCGGAAGACTCATTTCCACGGCTGACCTTCAGCTTAATGATTTCTCCCTTGGAAACCTCTGCCTTATCATTTGGTGAATAGGAAATAATGGTGTCAATTTCCTTGGCACTGTATTCATAGGTCACTTCCCATTCAAATCCCAGTTCTTCTAACTCCTTGATGGCTTTCGCAACGTTTTCGCCTTCCAATCCACCCGGAACCTGAACTTTCTCACTACCATAGCTGGCTACAAGTTTTACGGTAGTGGCACCGGTATCCACAATGCTTCCAGGAGTAACATCCTGGCTGATAATCTGTCCATACTTATATTCGTCGCTGTATTCCCAGCTTGTTACGTCACATCCTAAATGCGCTTTATTCAATGTTTCTTCTGCATCACTCTGGCTTAATCCAACAACAGACGGAACCTTCGCTTTTCCTTCCGGCAAGGTTTCCTGTTCAATATTTGAGCCCATGGATGCCTGTAAAGACAATTCAGAATCATTGACATAAGAGAATACAAAATTCGTTACAATGACAGAAACGATAACTAATGCCAAAATACCCACAACAACTCCACCAATGGTCATAAAGCGGTCCATTTTCGGATCCACTGCATCAATGTCATCATTGGTATAATCATTAATGTTTGTCGCAGTTTCTGACTGACCGGATTCTTTACGGATTTCCTTAATCTGTTCGTCCGTAATCATGATGGTGGTGTTTCCCTTATTGTCCTGTTCTAACTGGACAAAATCCACATCCGGCTCTGTCAATGCTCTCTTTAAGTCTGCAATCAACGAAGAAATCTTCGGATATCTGTTATCTTCTTTATTCTGTGTACATTTTAAAACAATCTTTTCCATGCTGATTGGAACATTTGGAATGAGTTCCCGAACGCTTGGAACCTGATTCTGGATGTGCATTAAAGCAATACTTACAGTCGATTCCCCATCAAATGGAACTCTTCCGGTAAGCATTTCATACATGGTAATCCCTAAGGAATAAATATCACTCTTTTCATCCACATATTTTCCACCGGCCTGTTCCGGTGAAATATAATGCACAGAGCCCATGGCATTTCCGTTAATGGTATTAGAGGATGCAGCTCTGGCAATACCAAAGTCTGTTACCTTCACCTTTCCTTCTCTGGAAATCATGATATTCTGCGGTTTAATGTCTCGATGGATAATCTGATTGTTATGAGCACATTCGATACCATTGGCAATCTGAATTGCAATACTGATGGTTTCTCTGGCCGAAAGATGTCCCTTCTTTTCAATATAATTTTTCAGGGTGATTCCTTCAATCAGTTCCATAACAATGTAGTATGTTCCATTCTCTTCCCCGACATCATATACATTTACAATATTTGGATGTATCAGGCTGGCAGCTGACTGTGCTTCCACCTTAAACTTCGAAACAAAATTTTTATCGTTACTAAATTCTTTTTTTAATACCTTAATTGCTACGTTACGGTTTAACTTATGGTCCTTCGCCTTGTAAACATCTGACATTCCACCGGCACCCACACGGCTGATTACCTCGTAACGGTTATTAATAAAGTTCCCTTTTTCTATCATGAATTCCCTCCCAATGTGTCCTCAACACAAGCATCAACAATAATTGCAGAAATATTATCCTTTCCACCGTTCTCGTTCGCCTGCTGAATCAGTTTTGTAACAGCTTCTTCAATAGACACACTGTTCTTTATGATTTTTTTCATTTCATAATCTTCGACCATATTGGTCAATCCATCAGAACACAGCAGTAAACGATCGCCCGGTTCAATCTCAATTTCAAAGATATCCGGGGTGGATGTTTTATCTTCTGCAACTCCAATGGCCTTTGTAATGACATTCTTATTAAAGTGGGTTCTCGCTTCCATCTTCTGAAGCATTCCCATACGCACCATATCCTCTACCAGAGAATGGTCTCTTGTAATTTGATGAATGTCGTTATTAACCAGATATAATCTGCTGTCTCCTACATTAGCAATATACACATGGCGGTCCACAATGCAGGCTGCCACAAAAGTGGTTCCCATTCCATTGTAATCCTTATTGGAATTTGCCATTTCATAAATATCCTGGTTAATCGAAATAATTCCGGAATCCAGCACATTCGCCGGATCAGACATATGGGTCGTACAGGCATACTTTACAAATCGTTCAATCGCTTCTCTGGAAGCAACGTCCCCGGCCTTATGACCACCCATTCCATCCGCAACAATGAAAAGGTTCGGAAGTTTTCCAACCGGTGATGTCGATATGAAGATGCTGTCCTGATTAATCGTACGCATCAGCCCTACATCTGTTTTTCCAAATGCATTTATTTTATTCTCAGACATTTCGAACCTCCTCTCCTTTTTTCATAACTTCATTTCTAAGCTGTCCGCAGGCACCATTAATGTCCCTGCCCATCTCTCTTCTTATGGTAGCATTTATTTTATTTTTTTCAAGCCTTGATTTAAATGCCTGAACTGCTTTATTTTCTGACTGCACAAAGTCTCTTTCCTTGATTGGATTTACCGGAATCAAATTTACATGACAATTGATTCTTTTCACGAGATTTGCCAGTTTCTGCGCTTCTTCCACAGTATCATTGACCCCTGCCACCAAACTATACTCAAAGGTGATTCGGCGACCGGTCTGGTCAAAATAATACCGACAGGCATCCAGCACCTCATCAATGGTATATTTATTGGCAATCGGCATCAGTTCCTTTCGTGTTTCATCATCCGATGCATGCAAGGAAAGTGCCAGAGTAATCTGTAATTTCATATCCGCCAGTTCCCTGATTTTCGGAACCAGGCCGCAAGTGGAAACGGTGATGTTTCTTTGACTGAGATTCTTTCCGTATTCATCGGTAATCATGCCCAGGAATTTCACAACATTGTCAAAATTATCCATAGGTTCTCCACTGCCCATTAACACAATGTTGGAAACTTTTTCTCCCGTATCTTCTTCAATCCGGTAAATCTGCTCCAATAAATCGGAAGGTGTCAGATTTCGTTCCAGGCCGTTTAATGTAGATGCACAGAACTTACATCCCATACGGCACCCGGACTGGGTAGAAATACAAACGGAATTTCCGTGGTGATATTTCATGAACACACTCTCAATGATGGAGCCTCCCTGAATGCGGAACAAATATTTTCTCGTTCCGTCAATCTTTGAAATCAATACATCCACCTGTTCCAAGGTGTTAATCATAAAATTCTCAGACAGTTTTTCCCGTAATGCCTTTGACAGATTTGTCATTTCATCAAAGGATTTCACCCGTTCCTTATGAAGCCACTGGTATATCTGCTTTGCGCGAAAAGCTTTTTCTCCCATTGCCTTCATTTCCTGTTCTAACTCTATGTAATTGTAAGATTTAATATCTTTCTTGTCTTCCATCTTACACACTCTCACTACTTTTGGAATAAGGAAATAAAGAAGCCATCCATTCCCAGTTCTCCAGGAAAGATTTGCAACTGATTCATATTACTGTCAGTCAGCAATTCTTTTGGAAACTCCTCCGGAAATCCTTTCGGCGTAAATCCCAATTCCTGTTCAATCCACAAAGCGTTTTCTTCGTTTTCCTTTTTGTTCACCGTACAGGTACTATAAACCAATGTTCCACCCGGCTTCACATACTTAGAAACCACCTTCAGGATTTCTCTTTGAAGTTTCGATAATTCCTCTATCTGTTCCAAAGAGACATTATATTTTATATCACTTTTATTTGCAATAACACCAAGTCCGGAACATGGTAAATCTGCAATAACCACATCCGCGGCTTCAATAGATGCCTCATCAAGTTTTGTGGCATCTGCTACCTTTGCCGTTACATTTTTCATTCCGGTTCTTTGAATATTTTCATTAATTAACTGAACCTTCTTTTCTGTCAGGTCTCTGGCATCAACGTTTCCTGTGTTTTCTAACAAATCTGCCACACAAAGACTTTTTCCTCCGGGAGCTGCACAAACATCAATGACCTGTGCCCCTTTCTTTGGAGCTGCCACAACTGATGCCAGAACAGAGCTCAAATCCTGTACCACAACCCATCCGTTTCGAAAAGCACTGAGACGTCCCAGGGAATCATAATCACTGATTCGGATTACATTCGGTAAGATGGTATCCGTAACAGTACTCCCTTCCACCTTCAGGGAATCTTTCACTGCTTCAATGAATGTCTCTTTATCTCCTGACCTTGCAGAAAGCTGGATTCGAAGCGTAGTCTGTCGTTCCTCATAAAGATGCGCTAAAATCTCCCGTACCTGTTCCATGCCAAAATCCTGTTTCCACAATTCCAGCATCCATTTCGGAACGGAATACTGTACGGATAACCGTTCCAGTTCCTCTTTCGGCAGTTCCAGGGTGTCCATCTGTTTCGCCACATTTCTAAGTACTCCATTAATAAAGCCTTTCAATGTTCCGAAGCCACGTTTCCCTGCCAATTTCACTGCTTCATTGCATACCGCAAATTCCGGTACGGAATCCATATATTTCAACTGATAAACCGACATTCGTAAAATCTGAAGAATCACCGGTTTCATCTTTTTTGTTTTCGTTTTAGAAATTTGATTAATGATATAATCTAATTCAATCTGTCGTTCTATGGTTCCATCAAACAATCGGGTAATAAATGCCCGTTCCTGTTTTTCCAGGTCTCCATGCTGATCCAGATAGTGCTTTAAGACAATATGACTTTTTTCACCTTTTGCCGTTTCCAAAAGCATGGACAATACGGCATTTCTTAAATTAATCGGTTGCTTAGTCATCACTTCTGCCTCCGCCAAAGATAATCAGTAATCGAAGCAACTGCAAAATAGAAGATGCTGCTGCTGCCACATAAGTTAACGCTGCTGCTCTTAACACCTTTTTCGTCTGTCCCACTTCCGTCCTGTCAAACATTCCGGATTCCCCCAGAATTTTCAAAGCACGACTGGAAGCATTAAATTCCACAGGCAATGTAACAATCTGAAATAACACTGCCATGGAGAAAGCCAGAATTCCCACGTGGATAATCAGGTTTCCTGCGCCTCCTGTTCCGATTCCTGTCAGGACTACGCCTACAATAATCAGAATCCAGGACAACTTTGCTCCACCGTTTGCCAAAGGCAAAATAGCATTTCTGACTGCAATCGGAGCATATCCCTTATGGTGCTGAATTACATGACCGCACTCATGGGCTGCTACTCCAACTGCTGCCACGCTGTCCGAATTGTAGGTTGTATCCGAAAGGTGTACCACCTTATTCGAAGGATCGTAATTATCTGTCAAATTCCCACGAATATGTTCAATTCGCACATCATAAATCCCCTGGGCATCCAAAATCATCTTTGCCGCCTGTGCTCCGGTAATACCGGAACGATTGCGGATTCTTGCATACTTTCGGTAAGTCGAATTCACATTGGATGATGCAACCATACAAAGAATTGCACCAATAATTACTAAGATATAAGTCCAATCAAGATAATAACCGTAAAACATTGTTTTCCCCCCTATTCACCTAACATGGAAGCAGAGATTTCGTATCCGTTCAGGAAGTCCCTGACGCTCATACGTTTCTTCCCTTCCGCCTGCAGTTCCAAAATATTAAGAATCCCATCGCCGGTGGCAACCTGAATTCCCTTCTTATCTGCACAGAGGATGGTTCCCGGCGCTTCATTGCATGCACCTTCCAACACTTCCCCTTTCCAGATCTTTAAAGTTTTTCCCTCTAATTTCGTATAAGCACTTGGCCATGGATTTAATCCACGAACCAGGCGTTCAATTTCCACTGCTGATTTTTGGAAATCAATCTGTCCCAAATCTTTTGTGATTTTCCCTACGTGCGTTGCTTCCTCTTCCTTCTGCGGTGTACGAACTGCCGTCCCCTTTTCTAATTTTTCTAAGGTTTCCACAATCAGTTCCGCACCCGTTACGGAAAGTCTGTCAAACAGGCTTCCGCCGGTCTCCTCAGGACTCAAGGTAACCACTGTCTTGTCTAACATATCACCGGTATCAATGCCTTCTGCCATAACCATTGTGGTTACACCACTTTCCTTGTCACCATTGATAACCGCCCACTGAATTGGTGCCGCACCCCGGTATTTCGGAAGTAAGGAGGCATGCACATTAATACATCCATACTTTGGTAAATCCAAAATTTCCTTGGATACAATCTGTCCGAAAGCAATGACAACGATTACATCCGGATTCAGTTCTTTTAAAACCTGAACGAACTCCGGTGCCTTAACCTTTTCCGGCTGATATACCGGAAGGTTCAGTTCCACTGCTTTTTCTTTGACCGGTGTAAACTGCATCTTGTGTCCACGTCCCTTTGGACGATCCTGCTGTGTTACCACACCAACCACTTCATGTACCTGTGCTATTTTTTCCAATGCCGGCACGGAAAAATCCGGCGTTCCCATAAATACAACTCTCAAATTATTCTTCCTCTCCATACAATTCTGAATTGTCGTAGATTTCACCTTCTACTTTATCTACATAGACAATTCCATCTAAATGATCATTTTCATGCTGAATGCATCGAGCTAATAATCCTTCTGCTTCTAATTCAAATTCTTCCATGTTTTCGTCAAAGGCACGAACCGTTACCTTTAAGGCTCTCGGAACCTTTCCGGATTTTCCCGGAACACTGAGACAACCTTCAAAGTCCACCTGCACGCCTTCACGATCGATGATTTCCGGGTTGATGAAAACATATGGCACTGAATTTCCTTCTTCATCCCCGCAGTCAATTACGAAGATTCTCTTTAAAATTCCAACCTGTGGTGCTGCCAGTCCCACACCATTGGCTTCATACATGGTCTCAAACATATCATCAATCAAATCCATGGTTCTAGAATTTACTTCCTTTACCGGTTTACAGATTTTGCGTAAGGACGCATCTCCTAATTCACGAATATTTCTAATAGCCATTTTTTTACCTTCCCTTCAATTCTTTTGTAGAATCTATTTACATATTAAAATCGTATTGTATACGAATATTTTTAAATTTCTGTGAACCATTTGTAATACCTTCCAAATAGTCCTTGATTGCCACCAGATTTTGTCTTCTGTGATCTTTCAGGTAAATAACATTCCGGTACACATCCTTGATTTTACTCACCGGTGGAGTGGCCGGTCCAATCACCATCAGTTTCTCCAACTGATTTTCTTTCACCTTACGGATATGAACAAGCAGTTCTTCCGTGCCTTCATCCAGTTCCTTCTTATTTTCACTCATCAGCAGAACACACAACATGTTTTCTACCGGTGGATACCCCATAAGACTGCGGTAAGCCATCTCTTCCTCGAAGAATGCCTGATAATCCTGGGCGGCTGCGGTCTGGATGCTGTAATGATCCGGTGCATAGGTCTGAATCACTGCGTTTCCCGGCTTACTGCCACGTCCTGCTCTTCCAACCGCCTGACAAAGTAGCTGAAAGGTTCGTTCTGTAGCACGAAAGTCTGATTCGTACAGGGATAAATCTGCTGCAATCACTCCCACCAATGTCACATTTGGGAAATCATGTCCCTTGACAATCATCTGGGTTCCAACCAGAATGTCTGCTTTTCCATCGGCAAAGGCGGAAAGAATTTCTTCATGCCCTCCCTTTCCATTGGTGGTATCTGCATCCATTCGAAGTATCCTTGCTTGTGGAAATTCCCTGCGTAACATGGTTTCAATCTGTTGGGTTCCAATCCCGAACCCTCCCAGATACTTGGAACCACAGCTTGGGCACAATCCCGGCAAATCTTCCGTATGTCCACAATAATGACAAATCAGTTTCCGGTTGCGATGAAGTTTCAAGGTTACATCACAGTGGGGACAGCGCAATGATTTTCCACAATCCCTACAAGAAACAAACCCTGCATACCCTCGCCGGTTAATAAACAACATAGTCTGCTCTTTTTTCTGCAAACGTTCTTCCATCAATGTTTTTAATTCTTCACTGAAAATGGACTTATTTCCTTTCTGTAATTCTTCCCTAAGGTCCACTACAGAAACCTCCGCCATTTTTCCTTTCCCACGCCGTGTTAATTGATGAAGCTTATACAATCCCTTTTCCGCCCGATAGAAGGATTCCATGGACGGTGTAGCAGAGCCTAGAACCAAAGTAGCTCCGGTGTCTGCGATTCGCTTTTGTGCCACTTCAATGGCATTATATTTCGGAACCGACTCACTCTTATATGCCCCTTCATGTTCTTCATCAATTACAATGAGCCCCAAATTTGAAAACGGAGTAAACAATGCGGAGCGAGGACCAATCATGATTTTGATTTCACCGTTTTTTGCCCGTTCAAATTGATCGTATCGTTCTCCTTGGGAAAGCCTTGAATTAATAATGGATACCTGATTTCCAAATCGTTTCGTGAATCGCATCACGGTCTGATAGGTCAAGGCAATTTCCGGAATCAGCACAATCACTGACTTTCCCTGCTGAATGGTATATTCAATCAGGTCCATGTAAACTTCTGTCTTACCACTTCCCGTCACACCATGAATCAGGTGAATGTTCAGTTCCGGTTTCTTTTGAAAATCCATGGTCTTTCGGATATTATCCACCACGGTCTTTTGCTCTTCATTTAATATAATTCCATAAGCCTTTGTTTCCACCTGCTCTACAGGGTTTCGATATTGCTTATTTTTTTCAATCTGAATATCTCCCAGTTTTTCCATTGCCTTCAAGGTACTGTCAGAGATATTAAGTTTGTCCACCACCAGACTTTTCGGAAGTCGTGGGGTGGTTCTTAATTCCGTCAGAAGTCGAACTCTTGCCCTGGCATTTTTCTTTTCATACGCCGCAAGCTTTTCCTCCACTTCCGGCTCCGATAAGTTCAGAACAATGGTCGTCACTGTTCGTTCCTGAATCTTACGCTTCACGGGAATCACCGTCTTTAATGCCTGATTCATGGTGGAACCATAGTTTTCCTTAATCCACCATGCCAATTGAATTAGCTGACCTTCAATGGCTGTGGCATTTTCTTCCACGGAATCAATATATTTCATTTTCTGAAGTTCAAAGGATGGCTGCTCCACGATTTCAATCACATAACCGCGAATCATCCGGTTTCCTCTTCCAAAAGGAATCTTCACGGAGCTTCCAACTTGAATCACATCCTCCAGTGCTTCCGGAATGATGTAACCAAAGGGACGATCTAATTTTTCATGAGAAATATCAATGATAATATTTGCAAATTTCAAATCTTCTCCTCCCTCTTTGACCTGTTAAAAAACTATTTGTTTAATTCAACGCTTCGCAGGCAGTTTACCATAAGCATGGTTACCGTCATCGGTCCAACACCGCCCGGAACCGGTGTGATTGCAGAAGCAACCTTGGATACATCATCGTAATCCACGTCTCCGCAAAGCTTTCCGTTTTCGTCACGGTCCATTCCTACGTCAATGACAACTGCACCTTCTTTTACATAATCAGCTGTAACGAATTTTGCCTTTCCGATTGCAGCTACAAGGATGTCTGCTCTCTTGGTAACTTCCTTTAAGTCTGCTGTTCTGGAATGTGCAATGGTTACTGTGGCATTTTCACGAAGCATCAGAATTGCCATTGGCTTTCCTACGATATTACTTCTTCCGATGACCACACATTCCTTGCCCTGCATATCAATATCAGAACGCTTCAGCATTTCAATGATTCCTGCCGGTGTACATGGAAGGAACGAATCTTCTCCAATCACCATTTTTCCTACGTTTACCGGATGGAATCCATCCACGTCCTTCTTTGGATCAATGGCAAGAAGAATCTTGCTTTCATCGATATGCTTTGGAAGGGGAAGCTGAACAAGAATTCCGTTTACGGAAGGATCTTCGTTTAATTCCTTCACGGTATTCAATAATTCTTCTTCTGTTGTTTCTTCCGGTAACGCTAAGGTTCTGGAAGTCACTCCAATATATTCACAAGCTTTTTCCTTGTTTCTTACATAAACTGCTGAAGCCGGATCATTTCCGACTTTTACAACAGCCATTGTAATTTCGATTCCCTGCTCCTTATAGGCAGCAACCTGTTTCTTTAATTCATCCTTAATCTGCAATGAAATTGCTTTTCCATCAATAATCTTAGCCATATTTTTATCCTCTCTGATTCTTAGAATAATCCTGTAATTTTACCATCATCTGTTAAATCAATTCCGAAGGCTGCAGGGCTCTTGGAAAGTCCCGGCATTGTCATGATACTTCCGGTAATTGCTACAACGAATCCGGCACCTGCTGAAATGTAAACTTCACGGATATTGATTGTAAATCCGGTTGGTCTTCCCAACTTCTTCATATCATCAGATAAGGAGTACTGTGTTTTTGCCATACATACCGGATAATCACCGTATCCCATATCTTCGATTTTCTTGATTGCTGCATTGGCTTCCGGTGAATAAGTCACACCATCTGCTCCGTAGATTTCCTTTGCAACTGTTTCGATTTTTTCCTTAATGGATAATTCATCACTGTAAAGCGGTGCATAGTTTGACGGCTTTGTTTCAATGGTTTCGATAACCTTTTCTGCTAAGGCAACACCACCTTCGCCACCTTTTGCCCAAACTTCTGCAAGAGCGAATTCACAATTTCTTTCTTCACAGAAGTTCTTGATGAATTCATATTCTGCGTCAGTATCTGTAATAAACTGGTTCAATGTTACTACGACAGGAACGCCGAATTTCTGAAGATTTTCAATGTGCTTTTCTAGGTTTACAATTCCCTTTGCCAACGCATCCAGATTTTCTTCGGAAAGATCTTCTTTTGCCACACCACCGTTATATTTCAATGCACGAACTGTCGCAACCAATACCACACAATCCGGTTTTAATCCGGCTTTTCTACACTTGATGTCAAGGAACTTCTCTGCTCCAAGATCTGCACCGAATCCAGCTTCTGTGATTACGTAATCTGCCATCTTTAATGCTGTCTTTGTTGCCTTAACAGAATTACATCCGTGTGCAATATTTGCGAATGGTCCACCATGTACCAATGCCGGAGTATGTTCCAGGGTCTGAATCAGGTTTGGCTTCATAGCATCTTTTAATAATGCTGCCATGGAACCAACAGCCTTGATGTCTTTTGCTGTAACCGGCTGTCCATCATAGGTGTAAGCCAAAACAATCTTACCAAGACGATCCTTTAAGTCTGCATAGTCTGTTGCAAGACAAAGGATTGCCATGATTTCTGAAGCAACAGTGATTACGAAATGGTCTTCTCTTACCACACCGTCCACTTTTCTTCCTAACCCAACAATAATGTTTCTTAACACTCTGTCATTAATATCTACACATCGCTTCCAAACAACCTGGTTTGGATCAATGTTTAATTCGTTTCCCTGCTGGATGGAATTATCCAACATTGCAGCACAAAGGTTATTAGCTGCAGTAATCGCATGGAAGTCTCCAGTAAAATGAAGATTTAAATCTTCCATTGGAACAACCTGAGCGTATCCACCGCCGGCAGCACCACCTTTAATACCAAAGCAAGGTCCGAGAGACGGTTCTCTTAATGCAATCACAGCTTTCTTATCTAATTTTCCAAAAGCTTCTCCTAATCCAACGGTTACTGTCGTTTTTCCTTCTCCTGCCGGTGTCGGATTGATTGCTGTTACAAGAATCAGTTTTCCATCCGGACGATCCTTGATTTTTTCGAAATATTCATTGGAAATCTTTGCCTTATACTTTCCGTATAATTCCAGATCATCTTCTGTCATTCCTAATCCTGCTGCTACTTCTTTAATCGGCTTCATTACCGCTTCCTGTGCGATTTCAATATCACTCTTCATTCGTTGATCCTCCTTGTAATAACCCTTCAAATTCTTCCATGCTCATAATGACCTTTCGTGGTTTATTGACTTCTTCCTGTCCAACCACACCGGCATCATAAAGCTGTTCCATAACTCTGGCGGCTCTGTTAAAGCCGACTTTAAATTGTCGTTGAATCATACTGGTTGACCCCTTTTGTTTTTCAATACAAAGTCGACCTGCCTCTGCAAAGATTGGGTCTCGCTCATCTCCGCCCCCAGCTGAAGCTTCCTGATCGTTCACTAACTTTGCGTCAATGGATGTATCATACTCAGCCTCACCACTGTGATCTATGATATAGCGTACGGTTTCTGCGATTTCTCCTTCAGAAACATACGCACCCTGTAATCGTACCGGTTTTACATAACCTGCCGGATAAAACAGCATGTCACCATTTCCCAGCAGTTTCTCCGCACCATACATATCAATGATGGTTCTGGAGTCTGTACCGGATGCTACCGTCAATGCAACACGGGACGGGATGTTCGCCTTAATCAATCCGGTGATGACATCCACCGAAGGTCTCTGGGTTGCAATGACCATATGAATTCCCGCCGCTCTGGCAAGCTGTGCCAGACGACAGATTGCTTCTTCTACTTCTTTAGCTGCTACCATCATTAAGTCTGCCAACTCATCGATAATAATCAGAATCTGCGGCATCTTTTCCGGTGCTTCTCCATCTGCCGGGAAATCACCGCTGGCAACCTTCGCATTATAGCTTCCAATATCCTTTGCCCCAAGGTTTGCAAACTTTTTATATCGGGTCGTCATTTCTGCCACTGCCCAATTTAAAATTCCTGCTGCCTTTTTCGGGTCCGTTACCACATCATAAAGCAAATGCGGAATTTTATTGTATACCTGGAATTCCACCACCTTCGGGTCAATCACAATTAATCGAACCTCTTCCGGGGTGCTCCGGTAAAGAATACTCATTAAAATCGAATTCGTAAATACGGATTTACCGGAACCGGTGGTTCCTGCAATCAGCATATGTGGCATTTTTGCAATATCCGCCACCACGACACGACCGGCAATGTCCTTTCCTGCCGGAAATGCCAGTTTCGATTTATGACTCTTCAAATCCGGTGAATTCAATAATTCCTTTAAGTAAACCGGATCTCTTCCTTCATTTGGAATTTCAATACCCACGGCTGCCTTTCCCGGAATCGGTGCTTCAATTCGGATATCTGCTGCCGCCATATTTAATTTAATATCATCTGTCAGTCCGGTAATTCTGCTAACCTTGGTTCCTAATTCCGGTTGCAATTCATACCGAGTCACCGATGGTCCTTTGCTAACATTGGTTACTTCCACATTGACGCCGAAGTTTGCTAAAACCTGTTTCAGTTTATTGGCAGTAGCCATCAACTCAGCCTTTGTGGTACCACTCTTTCCTCCAGGATTGTCCTTTAAGAGGGAATACGGTGGTTTCTTATAAACCATTTTCTTCTTCGTTGGTGCAATGATTTTTCCCTCATTGGACGCTTTCTTCTGAATTTCTGTCACAGCGTCCGGAGTAATCTGACCATCCGCATCCGGTGTCTGTGCACTTCCATCGCTTCCACCCATTCCATAAGGTTTTCTGTTCATAGCAGCTTTTGCTTCCTCGCTGACAATCACCCGTTCCTTTGGTTGGAATTCTCCGTCTGTGGCGTGTTCAGAAGCCTTTGGTGTTTCTTCTAGGCCTTCGATTTTCATCTGCTTAGAAGGCTTCTTTGCATCATACGTGTAAATCTCTGGATCCTGAATTGGCTCTTCCTTTGGTTCCTCATCAAATCCTTCGATATGTATTTCATGGACCTCCTGAAGTGAATCCTTTTTCTTTTTGTTTTGATCTGCTCCCGGTGTAATGGTGGTATCACCAAAATCCACGCCCACTACTCGCGCTCTGTTTCTTGCCTGACGTTTTTCTTCCCGTCTCTTTTCCCGGAGGATCTGATTTTCTTCCCGACGGATTGCTGCTTCTTCCTTGGCATTTTCCAAAGCATACTGCCCTTTATCCTTCAGACCATCCATAATAGACTTTTCCGTTAGTACCACCAGACAGATAATCAGCAGAATGATTACCAGCAGATATGCTCCAACGATTCCAAGACCACTGCAAAAGATACGGCCCAGTGCTCCGCCAATCCATCCGCCTCCGAATTCTCCATGGGAAGCATTTTCATAAAAGTATGACAATTCTCCGGTGGCACTTCCATAACTCAGCAGATGTAACAGAATACAAAGATCCACATATAACAAAACAATACCGGATACTTTAACGAATACTCTTGTGTTCGCTTCATTAAATGCAATAAATCCAACCAGAACCACAAGAATAATCGGAAAGATATATCCCAGAGTTCCAAAGCATCCCAACATTACGCTGCGGAAAACATTTCCCACATAACCACAGATTCCAAAATTACTCAGGAACAGGAAGATGGAAATTGCCAGAAATACCCAGACAGCAATTTCTGCCCTTAACTTTTTTCTCTTTTCCAGTTCTGCCTTCGTGATTCTGCGAGAGGTTTTCTTCTTGGAATTGCTTCTGCTTTTCGTATTTGATTTTTTGGCTCCACTTTTCTTTTTTGTATTCGCCAACTCACTTCACCTCAATAACTTCATTGAATTCGCTCTATTCTACAATAAACGCTGCCACAATTGCCACGAGGCCGACGATTGCACAATAGATTGAAAAATACTTAAACTGTTTATTTCTAACAATGACCAGCATTGTCTTAATACAAATATATCCTACCACGGCTGCTGTAATCGCTCCTGCAATATATCCTGCCGGACTGGTTGCCGCAATATCATTTTTCATATCAGGAATTTTAAAAACTGCCGCGCCCAAAATTGCCGGAATTGACATGATGAAAGAATACTTCACTGCGAAGTCTCGTTTCAATCCACAAAGCAAACCGGCTGTAATGGTAGTTCCTGAACGGGAAAGTCCCGGAAGAGTTGCGATTCCCTGACACACACCGATAAATCCCGCATTGGCATAAGTAGTCTTCTTCGGTGTCTTATCTCCGTCTTCTAACTGATCTGAAACATAAAGCAATACTGCTGTCACAATCAGACAGATTCCCGGAACCAGAAGGGATGTGGCTGCATCATCAATCAATTTTTCTCCCATCACACCGATAATTCCTGTCGGGATGGTGGATACAATTACCAACATTGCAAACTTTCTATAAGATGAGTTAATCACCTTTCGGTAATTTGGCTCACGAAGTCCTCTCTTTTCAATAATCCATTCTGCCAGGTTATGGAATGAATCCACCAGGATTCCAATTCCATCCGAAATCAATTTTGCAATATCTTTCCAATAAACTATAAATACCGCTAACAAGGTTCCCAAATGCAGAAATACATCAAAGGATGTTCCCACGTCTGCCATATGAAAAACCTTCTTAAAAATCGCCAGATGTCCTGAACTACTAACCGGAAGAAACTCTGTCACTCCCTGGATAATTCCCATTAAAATTGCTTTAAAAATACTCATTGTGTTCTCCTATCTTCTTAAATGACCATAGTCGTTTAATATTTTACTATTTTTTGATTATTTATTCAAGGAAAACAGCAAATATGCCACAAAGAGAAAGGCTCACCTTTTGGCAAGCCTTTCCTCTCTTATCATTGCTTATTTTCTATCATACAATAAAGTTTTCTCAATGCACTTTTCAAGTCTCCCAGTTCATCAATAATCCCTTCATCCACTGACTGTTTTCCCACCAAAATACTTCCCACATCCTTTGTCATGATTTCGGTTTCTTTCATCAGTTCCGTGAACCGCTCTTCTGTTATATTACTATGATGGGTGACAAACCAGTTAATCCGTTCCTGTATTTTCTGAAAATAGCGAAACGTCTGATTTACCCCGATAAAGGTTCCGTCCATTCGTACTGGGTGTACCACCATGGTTCCCGTCTCCACAATCATGGAATAATCTGCTGCAACTGCCAGAGGAATACCAATGGAATGGCTCCCTCCCAGAACCAACGACACCGTAGGTTTGCTAAGCCCTGCTATCATCTCTGCAATGGCCAGACCGCACTCCACGTCTCCTCCTACCGTATTAATAATAATGAGCACCCCTTCAATTTCTTCATCATCCTCGATTTTCGCCAACTGTGGTAGCAGGTGCTCATATTTCGTTGCCTTCATCCCGGAAGCCAGTTGCTCATGTCCTTCCACCTCTCCGATAATACTAATCAGCTGAATATTCTTTCCCTTTTGATTCTGATCCAGCTTCTCCTGTCCATACTCTTTTTCTCTATCCATAAAAAACCTCCATACCTTGTAGTATGGAGGAGATATTCTTTTTTATTCTTTTTCGAATGCATAGACTTCTGTTTTTTATGCGTGTTCTATGCATCCAATTCAATATTTTTTCACGTCCATTGCATAGATTCCAGCTTATTTTGCCTGTTCTATGCATACAACTTACCGTTTTTTCTTTTTTAGTGCATAAATTCTAACAAATTTCACGTCTTCTATGCATGCAACTTTTCCAATCAGATCAATCAATGCATAGATCCTCATCGTTTTTGCTTCTTCTATGCATACGACATTTCATATTTCCTAAATAAATGCATAGATTTCTGCTTTTTGTACGAATTCTATGCATTCCGCACTTCAAATAACCTAGATAGTTGCATAAATTCCAACCTTTTTCGTCTTTTCTATGCATACAACGTTTCAGACCGCCTCTACTAACGCATAGATTCAGACCACTTATGCTTTTTCTATGCACTTCACTTAGTGAACATCCTTTACCATGTCGTACGAGAGGTTTCCACCAAACAAATCCAAAGCGCTTCCAATGGTAAAATCCAGTTTCCTGTCACACAATGCACCAAAGCGTTCAATCTGTTCCATGGATGCAATTCCACCGGCATAAGTTATGGCATTCCCGTCATACTTTGCCAGAAGTTTTACCAGGTCTTCTTCCATTCCGGAGCCCATTCCTTCCACATCCACGCCGTGAACCAGGAATTCATCACAGTAGTCCCCTAATTTTTCCAGCATTTCCACTGAAACTTTCTCCTCGGTAAATTTCTGCCAGCGATCGGTAACAATATAGTAATCCCCTTCTTTTTTTCTACAGCTCAAATCTAGGACGATATGTTCTTTTCCTACTGCTGCAACCAATTTTTCTAAATTATCATAATCAACTTTTCCATCACGGAACACAAAAGAAGTCACAATCACATGTGACGCTCCTGCTTCAATAAATTCTTTTGCATTTCCATCATTGATTCCACCACCAATCTGCATTCCACCGGGATAAGCTTTCAAGGCACTGACTGCCTGAGCTTTGGTTGCTTCAAAATATTCGGAATCCTTATGGTTTAAAATAATGATATGACCACCTTTCAAACCATCTTTTTCATAAAGTTTTGCAAAATCCTGAGCATTTCGCTCTGACACAAAATTTTCCTTTGCTTGGTTTCCTTCATCTTTCAGACTTCCACCTACAAGCTGTTTCACTTTTCCGTTATGAATATCAATACATGGTCTAAACTTCATAATTTTCACTCCTAAAAAGATAAGCAGAAACGAATCATTTCTGCTTACCCAAACCTTTTATTTTAATTTTGCAAATGCCTGTTCCAAATCAGCAATGATATCTTCCACATCTTCGATACCAACTGAGAAACGAATCAAGTCAGCCGGAATTCCTGCGGCTTCTAACTGTTCATCTGTCAACTGTCTATGAGTATGGCTGGCCGGATGCAATACACAAGAACGTGCATCAGCAACATGTGTAACTATTGCGATGAATTCCAAAGAATCCATGAACTTAATTGATTCTTCTCTACCACCCTTGATTCCGAAACACATAACACCACAAGTTCCGTCCGGCATATATTTCTGTGCTCTTTCGTAATACTTATTACTCTTAAGCCCCGGATAATTAACCCATGCCACATTTTCATTTGCTTCTAAATATTCTGCTACCTTCTGTGCATTTTCACAATGCTTCTTCATACGAAGGTGTAATGTTTCCAATCCTACATTTAACAGGAAGGCATTCATTGGAGACTGAATGGAGCCTAAGTCTCTCATGATTTGTGTTGTTGCCTTTGTGATATAACCCGCTTTACCAAAGCTTTCGCAGTAAATCAATCCGTGATAAGATTCATCCGGTTCTGTCATTCCCGGGAATTTTTCTGCATGTGCAGCCCAATCAAAATTACCGCTGTCAACAATCGCACCACCCACTGCCATTGCATGACCATCCATGTACTTTGTTGTGGAATGTGTCACGATATCTGCTCCAAATTCGAAAGGACGACAGTTGATTGGTGTTGCAAAGGTATTATCAACAATCAATGGCACACCATGACTGTGTGCGGCCTTACTGAATTTTTCAAAGTCAAATACAACACAAGACGGATTCGAGATGGACTCTCCAAAGACACACTTTGTGTTTTCCTGAAATACTTTATCTAATTCTTCTTCAGAAATTTCCGGATCAACGAAAGTTACGTCGATTCCCATTTTCTTCATTGTAATTCCGAATAAGTTAAATGTTCCACCGTATACGTTAGAGGAACAAATGAAATGATCTCCTGCTTCACATATGTTAAATACTGCATAGAAATTTGCAGCCTGTCCGGAAGATGTCAGCATCGCTGCCACACCGCCTTCTAAATCACAAATTTTCTGTGCCACAGTATCATTGGTAGGATTCTGCAAACGGGTATAGAAATATCCGCTGGCCTCTAAATCAAATAATTTTCCCATCTGTTCTGAAGTGTCATATTTAAATGTTGTACTCTGATATATCGGAAGAACTCTTGGCTCACCGGTCTTTGGTTGCCATCCTCCCTGTACACAAATTGTTCCCTTGTTGTTCTTTGCCATAATTCTGTCCTCAACTTTCTAACTTGTTCTTTATTTCTCTGGTTTATAGTCTTTTAACAGGAAATGAGATGTTACGCTACAAATACCAAATAGCACTGCAATGGAAATAACTAAAATTAAATAGACCTGAAACTTTACCAACGTCATAACCACGCAGGTCACCAGAAAAAACAAAACGGCCAATACCGTACAAACTTTATTCAGAATCAAACCTATCTTAATTTTCTTTTCCTCTGTCATCCTCACGACTCCTTCTCACACCGGTTATTAACATTTTCCACTTCCCTATTTTACTCTAGGAAATCTAAATTTACAACCAATATTTCCCCGACATCCCTATTCTTCAAAAAGCGGTGTAGAGAAATAACGCTCTGCCGTATCCGGAAGAACTGTCACAACAGTCTTTCCTTTTCCCAGTTTCTTTGCCAACTTTAATGCTGCTGCCACATTAGTTCCACTGGAAATTCCACACATCAGCCCTTCCTTGCGTGCCAGGTCCTGTGCGGTCCGAATGGCTTCCTCATCTGTTACAATATAAATCTCATCATAAATGTTCTGATCAAGAATTTCCGGAATGATTCCATCCCCGATTCCCATCTGTAAATGTGTTCCAATATTTCCACCGGCAAGGATTGCAGCATTTTCCGGTTCCACTGCCCAGATTTCAATATCCGGGTTTTGTGCCTTCAATACTTTTCCGATTCCGGTAATAGTTCCACCGGTTCCGATTCCGGAGCAAAATCCATCAATTGGGCCTTCCACCTGTTCCATAATTTCCAATCCGGTATGATGCTTATGTGCTCGAATGTTATTCGGATTTTCAAACTGCTGTGGCACAAAGACCTTTGGATTTTCTTCCGCCATCTTCAATGCAGTTTCCAGACAAGTCTCAATACATTTTCCAATATCACCATCATCATGAATCAGAATCACTTCTGCCCCATAATGTTTCACCAGTTTTCTTCGTTCTTCACTAACGGAATCCGGCATAATGATAATGGTCTTATATCCTTTTACCGCACCAACCAGTGCCAAACCAATTCCCTGATTCCCGCTGGTCGGTTCCACAATAATGGAATCCTGATCAATCTTTCCTTCTTTTTCTGCTGCTTTAATCATCTGTAATGCGGTTCTCGTTTTAATGGATCCACCCACATTCAGTCCCTCAAATTTTACTAATACTTCTGCGGAATCCTCATCCACCATATGATTCAAACGAACCATCGGAGTATGTCCAACAAATTCTAATACATTATTGTAAATCATCTTAATCTCCAATCAATCAGCCACTTTCTATTTGGGCTGAATTTTCACCTATGACATTATACAAAAAACGTCCAATTCCTAGCAAGAAAGTAGGACAATAGGGCAAAGTGTCGCTTGCGACACTTCGCGCGCGAGCGGATGCGTTAGCATAAATACCGCTCCGCGAACTGCGCATCCTTGCGGAGCATTTTTATTACACAGGAAAGTTCAATGAACTTTCCTATGCAATAAAAATGAGGTGTCACATAATGTGGCACCTCTCAAATCACTTTTATTTTTCTTACTGAGCGTCCTTGATGGAGAAGCTGATTCTTCCCATCTTATCTTTTCCAAGACATTTTACTTTAACCTTATCACCAAGTGTTAAGAAGTCTTCTACATGTTCAACTCTTTCCTTAGCAATCTTAGAAATGTGAACCATTCCTTCCTTACCAGGAGCGAATTCAACGAACGCACCAAATTCTTTAATGCTTACAACAGTTCCTTCGTAAAGCTGACCTTCTTCGAAGTCTGTTACGATTGTTTCAACATACTTCTTAGCCTTTTCAATCATATCTTTATCAACACCGCAGATAGAAACCATTCCTTCATCAGAAATGTCCATGCTAACACCGGTTTCTTCAATAATTGCGTTAATGACCTTACCGCTCTTACCAATAACATCACCGATTTTGTCCGGATCAATCTGTACTGTTTCAATCTTTGGAGCATATTCGCTAAGTTCCTTACGTGGTTCAGCGATTGCTTTCTTCATACAAGTATCCATGATGAATAATCTTGCTTCTCTTGTTCTCTGAATAGCACCTTCAACAATTGGACGTGTTAATCCGTGAATCTTAATATCCATCTGGATTGCTGTGATACCTTCTGTAGTACCGGTTACCTTAAAGTCCATATCTCCGAAGAAATCTTCTAATCCCTGAATATCAGTTAAAAGAACATATTCATCATCTGTTTCTCCTGTTACAAGACCACAGGAAATACCAGCTACCATTGCCTTCAATGGAACACCTGCTGCCATCAATGACATACAAGATGAACAAGTAGATGCCATAGATGTAGAACCGTTTGATTCAAATGTTTCAGATACAGTTCTGATTGCATATGGGAATTCTTCTTCTGAAGGAAGAACCGGCATCAATGCCTTTTCAGCTAAAGCACCATGTCCGATTTCACGACGTCCCGGTCCTCTGGATGGCTTTGTTTCCCCTACGGAATATGAAGGGAAGTTATAATGATGCATATATCTCTTTGTCTTCACATTTTCATCTAATCCATCAATCTTCTGTGCTTCTGATAATGGAGCCAATGTTGTAATATTACAAATCTGTGTCTGTCCTCTTGTAAACATTGCAGAACCATGAACTCTAGGAATGATATCTGTTTCTGCTGCAAGTGGACGAATCTGATCGATTGCTCTTCCGTCCGGACGTTTGTGATCCTTTAAGATCATCTTTCTAACAGTCTTCTTCTGATACTGATAGATTGCTTCTCCGAGAACTGCAAGCCATTCTTCATTTTCAGCAAACGCTTCTTCTAACTTCTCAGTTACTGCCTTGATGTTTGCTTCTCTTGTCTGCTTATCATCTGTGAAAACTGCTTCTTCCATTTCAGCCGGAGGAACAATTTCCTTAATTGCAGCAAATAATTCTTCAGGAATTGCACAACTTTCGTATGCATGTTTTTCCTTACCAACTTCTGCCACGATTTTTTCAATAAATTCAATGATTGTCTGGTTGATGTCATGAGCCATGTAAATTGCTTCAATCATCTTATCTTCAGGAACGATGTTTGCTCCTGCTTCAATCATGATAACTTTTTCCTTTGTAGATGCTACAGTTAACTGAAGATCTCCTTCGTCCCAAATCTTCTGACTTGGGTTTACCACGAATTCTCCATCTACTAAACCAACCTGTGTCATAGCACATGGTCCGTCAAATGGGATATCTGAAATACATGTAGAAATTGCTGCACCAAGCATAGCAACGATTTCCGGTCTGCATTCAGGATCTACAGACATTACAAGGTTATTTAATGTAACATCATTTCTGTAATCCTTAGGGAATAAAGGACGCATTGGACGGTCAATAACTCTGGCTGTTAAAACAGAGTTTTCAGACGCCTTTCCTTCTCTCTTATTGAATCCTCCAGGAATCTTTCCTACAGAATACATCTTTTCTTCGAATTCTACAGAAAGTGGGAAGAAATCAATCCCATCTCTTGGCTTATCAGAAGCCGTAGCTGTAGATAATACTGTTGTATCACCATAATGCATTAATGCTGCACCGTTTGCCTGCTTTGCAACACGTCCTACATCAACAGTCAGTGTCTTGCCGGCAAGTTCCATACTAAAACTCTTAAACATAATCTTCTTTCGTTACCTCGCGTAACTTTCTCCTTCTTTTATATTTGATTCGTGCCTCCGTGGAAGTTTTCCACATTGTTTCCGAAACAACTGCAAAAGGCAAAACACCGGTTTTGCACCTTGCAGTGGCTTCGGCAATTAACAAAATGCACGCAATCTTAAATATTATAATAAATGCACACAAAAAAAGCAAGGTTTCGGCAAAAAATGCTTTTACCAAAACCTGCTTTCTAATACATCAAAGAAATACGCGAAATACCTGTTACCCGATACCGGTCATCACACAAACTTCCTTTCACCGGCTGACAGAAGAACAGATTCACCATCACATCATATTGGTCTACTGATTCATTATTCTGAATCCATACAGCGTAATTCTTCGCTTCAATTTCACAGTAATATAAATTAAGAGTTGCCGGGATATAGTTATTATTCGATTTCTGAACCACCGCATTTCCGTATGGATTAGAAAAGACTGCGTCATGAATCTCTACATACCATTGTTCGGAACTTCCCTGACACCCAAAATAGCCCGCACCGAAAGATACAATATCCCCAAGTTGTTCTTCTTCGTAATCTCCTCGGTTACACCGGAAGGTTCCACCATTGATTTTACACGTTCCCGTGGAGCCACAGGAACAATAGATTCCTCCATGATTTGGCGACAGAAAAGTTCCGCCGGTAATCACAGTGTTGCTTCCTTCTTTACATGAAATTCCACAGTTTCCTCCAATTATTTCTCCATCACTTACAGTAACCGTTCCGAGATTAAAAATCCCTGTTCCATAAGAATCCCCGTTTTTAGACGGTACCGGAATCCCTTCATATCGTCCACTAAAAACGCTAGCCTCAGCATAACTTTCCACATAAATCGGAACATTGTTTTCTTTTCCAGCGCATAGGATTTCGCAATCCCATAGCTGAACCTTGGATTGATTCGAAACATAATGACCCATACTCCATTGGGCAGCATTCACACACCCCTTCACACGAGTTACCTTCAAAGTCCCACCGCCTGCTGCGACGATTCCAAATCCATTGCTCGCCATGCTCTTCACATTGATTTCCGAATTATTTATTTCAGAGTTCTCACCCTTTACAACTACTCCCTGAGTGTTTTGCATTCCATTCGTATGAATCGTAACCTTATTTGCCGTTAGATTATCTGCATTCACAGTTACTATTTTCTTTCCTTCCACAGTATTATCATGCTTGATTTTCACCTGGCGCAAGGTCAAATGATTCGGTTCTGCCGAACCATCATTGATGGCAATGACTGCATCCTGAAATTCCATGGTTCCGTTTTTTATGGTCAAATCTTTTTCGAAGGATAAGGTAGAACCATTGTCCGTCCACATCGTATAATCATTTAAATTGACAATCATCTCTTCCGGGATTGTAACCGTTGTATCCAATTCCAAATCCGCCAACAGTTTCAGCACCACACCATTCTCATTGTGCCGAAGAAGAAGTTTCGCCTGTTCCGGATTCTGCAATGAATTCTCCTCCGTTTCATTTTTCAAATCTTCCAATGCCACTTCCAGACTTTCATAATAGACAGGTTCCACTGTGGGCTCCGGATGATCTATTGGCTGATATGCCACCTTTTCATAATCCATGCGAGCACGCTGTAGAACCCTTTCGTAGTACTCCCGGTGTACCTGTTCGTTTGGGAGCAAACATCTTTGATACAGATAATCTGCAATGACAAAGGCACTGTAGGTTCCACTGTGGCCATAAACCACGCTGCCATCTTCCAGCAATGCATAAGGGCGCACGTAATAAGCCTGTTCTAATCCCTGATAAACCGGCATAATCATGGCGTAACGATCTATCACCACGCCATCTTCTTCTCTTTCTGATATTTTCCCATTCTCCGGTGTTTCAATGGGCTGAACATCACTCCGACCCGCATCTAACTTCAGTTCACTGTGGCGATTAGAATCATTTACTAAACCGTAAATTAATCCAACGCGTTCCACGTGCTTTCCTTGGATTTCAGACGTCGCCTCAAAAACGGTTCTGACACCGACACCAACATTTTCCCCTCTTAAGATTACATTGGTGGAAATCTGAAATCCTGTAATAGAAAGGTGTTCCGAGAGATTCAGTTCACTTCCTTGCACGTTCTTCGTTCCCCCAAAGAACATCAAGGCCAACATCACCGTGCACCATACAATTCTTTTCATATTCTTTCACCTTGGCAATATTTCCCCTTCATTATACACCTTTTTCCACAAGCGGCATAATGTATTTTTCCACAAAAAAAGAATACCCATACTGGATATTCTTTTCTTTTGAAATCTGCCTGATTCAGAATTACTTTCTGATTCCAAGCTTTTCGATTAATTCTCTGTATTCATTTACATCGTTTTCCTTGATGTAGTCAAGTAAACCACGTCTCTTACCTACCATCTTAAGAAGACCTCTTCTTGAGTGGTGATCCTTCTGATTTACCTTTAAGTGTTCTGTTAAGTCCTTAATTCTGTATGTTAAGATTGCTACCTGAACTGCTGGTGAACCAGTGTCTGTAGGTGTCTTACCATATTCTGCTGCTAACTGAGCCTTGATTTCCTTTGTAATCATAATTACATCCTCCTTAAATTTTAATATCCCCTGACACTATAGTATCGGTTGGAGTATCCGGATACTGTGTGCCGGTTAACATACCAAAGTATGATAACATAGTTGCAAGGGTTTGTAAAGAACCTTTTCTTTGATTCTCTGTAAAAGTGTGAAATCATTCAGTAACGAAATATCTATTGAATCAGATTCTTCAATCACATTTTTGCCCCATCTTATTTTTCTATGATTTCAATTCTTGATTCATCTACATTTTCACACAGAAAATCTTTCAGAGCGCCATAATTTTCCATTGCATCATTATACGCGATATGAAATTTTTTAATCCAAATGGTTGCATGCCATAGTCTATTATCAACTCGTTCAAAGACAACCTTATCAATGTTTTCCACCGAGCAACTTCTTGAAGTGCCATACCATTTTCTTATTTTTATCTGTTTATCTTTTATGTAACACTTATTGCAAAAAGTACATAAACCAAATAAAGAATAACCACCAGTTATTATCATAAATATTATGGAGACAAAGAAGGCGACACCTATTGATCTTTTATCAATAAAATATAACCATATGAACGGAATAAAAATTATCAAGAAAAAAGTGATCCACACCATAATTCCCGGTATAACACCTTTACTGTATACCGTAAACTCATTTCTTTTATGTTTTCTTTTTTTCGGTTTTTCTTCCCTTTCCTCTGTTTTTCTTTGAAGCATTTCCTTCGGATTATCTTCCTGTGGTGTTTCATTAATTCCCCTTAGAAGCAATTCCATATTCTTAAAACGTTCATCCCCCATAATTTCAGCCAAGTTCTCTGTATCCAGCTTAAAGTCTTTCAGTTGACTCTTCTTAAAAATCAATGTCAGATGAACTTCTTTATTGGAGACATTGCTTAACAACTCACGCATTTCTATATAATCGGATTCCTGATTTAAACTCATAAAGCAAGCTAGAAAATAGTGAGTTTTCCCATCTACCACTCCCTTGGCTTCTATGGTAATTGCACCATCATCAATATCTTGTTTACTTTGAATCAGTCTAAACGGAAGACTGATTTCTTTATATTCTTTCGTTGCCATTTGGTTCCTCTCTGTAAATCTCTTTCACTTATTTATCAAATCGTTATCATCAATTCAATCAATTGCACATTTTTCCACATTATTCATTTCCTACTCTTCTTCTAATCTATCAATAAATTCATCAAAAGAATTGCAAACCTTTGATATTGTAAATTGATTTTTATTAGAATCAAACAAGTCATGATTAGAAAAGAAAATATGTCCATATAGGTCACATTCATCTATTCTAATTAATAGTAAATTACCGAATGAAGTTCTAGCAAAAGGTACATATGCATTTGGTATATATTCTTCATCAAGAATATCTCCGTACTCGAATTTTATCTCATTTAATGAAAAAAACTTATCCACATCTGTATCTTGTTCAAACACATCACCTGTATTAGGATTTTTTTCAAGAAACGGTCCGGTGTACAACTCTTTTTCTGGATAACCACCATTTGACTTAAGATAAAAATTCTTAAAGTCTAACGGAAATACCATTCCTATCTCTGTTTCGAATGCTTCTATCTCATTAGTAGTTATTTTTTCGTCCGATTCGTTCAAATATATTTCTTTCCCTCTCATTTTCTCAATTCTCCACTCTTTTAAACTACTGAATCTCTATAAATGTCAAATACTTCTGTATTTTTTTCTTCTAACAATTCTTCAAATGCTTGGTCTCCATACTTTTCAAGATATTCCAACTCACTATCTGATATTGGT
>JAILRB010000065.1 GCA_024698585.1 Eubacterium sp. | reverse complement strand
ACGATTGAAAAGGGTTTAGATTAAATGAACTTTTGAGAGTGGCAATTGCCTTTCACAAGAGTTCATTTTTTCTTTGCCAAAAAATTGAACGGAAAATGAGGAAGAAAGTTATGTTGAAAAGGAGAGGAACAAAAATTGTTGGGGGTATTTTGAGTGTTGCTTTAATAGCTGGTCTGTTAATGCCAAACTTTATGGGAGAAAAACATTCAGTTAAAGTTGAAGGTCAGACGCAGTTAAAAAGCTATGAAGTATGTAATGCTGATTTTATGAAGATTGTAAAAGAAGCAAAGAACAACGGTGCAAAAGCTGCAACAATTGTTAATCAACTTGAAGGAAATGATTATGAAGCAGCCGTAAACAAAGTGTTGACTTCATATTATAAAGAAGGAAATGACAAGGAAAGAGAAAAATTTGAAGAAAAACTTGGCAAGGAGGCAACAAATATAGTTGCAAATTATCAGGAAGCAGCAAAAGAGCGCGCGAACGAAAACAAATTGAAATATGAACCAAATGTTTCAATTTTGACTTTTGGTTCTGATATGAATGAAGAAACTATTCGGAAAGTGGTTGCAGATCAATATGGAGAATGTGAATATATTCACAAATGTCCGGATGATACTTATATGGTTAAAGTGAAGTCCTATGGATTGACAGCAGAGAAGGCTGCAAAGGCTTATGACAGTTATACCCAGACAAATACCTCAGAAATCAATGGAAAGGTAGAGCAGATTGCGGAAGCTTGGGATATGGTTAATGATCCATTTCGTTATGATGAATATTATTTAAGTCATCTGAAAGTTGGGGATGCGTGGAGTTATCTCAACAGCAGAAGTCATTCCAAGGTAAAGGTATGTATTATTGACGGAGTCGGTGTTGATATTAACGCAAACACAGACTTAAAGAATGTTTCCAACAGAAGCCAGTCCATTATTTATAATGACGACAACAGTTATTATCCAATGGTGAACGCTCCTGATTCCATTGCAGACGGAAATACGCATATGGTAAACTGCGCGGGATTAATTGCAGCACAATCTAACAATAACGCTAAGGTGGCCGGGGTTGCGGCCGGAACCGACAACAGTATTGTTGATTTGGTAAATGTTGCGATTCCTTTATATGTAGATAAAATGGCATTAGCGGTTGACTACGCAAACAATATTGGAGCAAAAGTCATTAACTTTAGTTTATTCCATACCGGAACTTATGCTTCGGAAGAGCAGGCAATTAACCGGTTTACTGCTGCGGGAGGAACCGTTGTTGCAGGAGCAGGAAACAACGGAACGGATTTAGATGGATATCCTTCCGATTATGGAAATGTTATTTCGATTATTGCAACCAATGAAGATAAAACAAGAAGAGGAACCAGTAACTTTGGATGGGAATGTGACTTCTGTACACCGGGTACGAATATTAGAGTATGTGCCCCTGGAAATGGAGTTAGTATGTCAAATGGAACTTCTATGGCATCCCCAATTGGTGCCGGCGTAGTTGCAATGATGTACAGTGTCAATCCAAACCTGAACAAAAATCAGGTTCATACGATTTTAAAAGAAACTGCCCAGGATTTAGGTGATCCGGGAAGAGACTATTATTATGCATATGGTTTAATTAATGCCGGAGTAGCAGTTCAGAAGGCTGGCGGCGGTTCAACAGATCAGCCGACTCAGCCGGTAACTCAACCACAGAGCAATGGTCCGGAAGAGGTTTTTGGTCAAGTGTTTAGTAGCCCAGCGAACAATACAATTTCTGTTGTTTGGGGAAGCAACGCAAGAATGCAGGCATTAGGACAGGTTTATAATGTTTATGTAGATAACCAGAGAAAATTGAGTGGGGTAGCTTGTGGAGAACATCGAATTACAGATATTCCTGCAGGAAGCCATATTGTAAAAATTACAGCAGTTTACAATGGTAAGGAAACAAATGGTGTTACCGGAGACGTTGAAGTGAAGGGTGAAGTACCAACCACACAGGCACCAACAACTACAAAACCTGAAGTTACTTTGCCATCCGGCTTTACTAAAGCAGGAGATAATTGGAATGATTTGAATTATTGGTCAGTCTATTTTGCATCAGGCTGGGGAAATAACCCAACCGGTGGATACAAGGACGGAAATGCCTACGGAAACTTCAGTACCTATATTGCTTCCGGAGGAAAGGGAGCGGCTTGGTCTGTTCAAATGAAAACAAAGGAAATTGCCGTTGTTTCCGGAAAGAATTATTCTTGCAAGTTAAATGTCACAACGAATAAAGCAGCAGATAACATTGTATTTAAAGATGAAAAAACACAGACTTCCGAGACAGTAAGTTTAAGAAACGGATCAAATGAAATTGTCCTTGATTTCACTTCGTCTGATGCAGCGCAGTTCTACTTTGATTTAGGAAACGCGCCAGACGACTTTAGAATGGATATTACTTCATTTGAATTAATTAATAATGAACCGGAAACGACTACACCGGAGCCTACGACTCCGGAACCAACCACAGAAGAACCGACAACAAGAACTTTTGATGCTTTTGATGTGATTGAAGCAGAGCATTTTGCAGACCATCAGGGTGGCATCATTGATACCAATGCAAATGCCAGCAACGGCCAAAACATTGGTGGCATTACAAATGGTGTCACAATGCGATATGACCATGTTCAGTTTTCAGAACCTGCAGGCGCAATTTCATTTAAATATTCAAGCCCTACTTCAGTTGCAAAGGGGAATGTAGAAATTTATGTAGATAGTTTGGAACATCTGGTTGGTACCGTTGTATTAGAAAATAATGCCTCCAATTGGTCTCAGTATGATGAACTGGGAGGAAATCTTGACCAGGAAATCTCAACCGGTGAGCATACTATTTTTGTCAAGTATATTACAACAGGTTCAGAATACTATGTAGTAAACGTTGATTACTTCCAATTCATTCCAAGCAGTGCAATGGTTCAAACCATTGAAGGAGGAATTGAAATCAATGGCTATCAGGTGAACACTCAACACGAAGGAATGCGTACAATTTATTCTGTTGATTCTAGTATTGATGGAAAAGAGGTTGTGGCATCAGGCTTGATTTATTCTATTTCCAAGGATGCAGGAGAGAATGATTTGGTTGTAGGAAGTACGAATCCATTGATTAAGAACTTTGATGCGATTGAATCTAAGGCAAAGCTTGACTACGTTAAATCCGACTCGGACATTGCTAGCAGCTATGCTATGACGATGAAGTTTGTAAAGCAGAAACCTTTGGAATGGACGATTACCTGGAAAGTTCGAGCTTACGCAAAATTATCTGACGGAAGTTACGTTTATTCCAAGATGTCAACATACAATATTTTTGACATAGCAGAGGAACTTTATCGGAATCGTAGCATGAGTGGAGTAAAGGCTCATGATTATCTTTATGATACGATTATTAAAAGAGTAAATCCAAGTTATGGAATTGTCTATTACTTAGAATAAACATTAGGGTATTTAACCGCTTGCCGTACTGGCAGGCGGTTTTTCTATGCAATGATAAAATGTTGCATAATGTATGTATTGAAGTTTTGGGCGGTATGTGGTATGATTTGCGCAACATAATGTATGAATGGGAGCCGGAAGACCGTATAGAAGGAAAAAATTGAAATGTACCGTCTGAAAAGTCGCGGGGAAGTTGGGAACGTACGGTACAGATGAGAAAAAATGAAATATACTGTCTGAAAAGTCGCGGGGAAGCTGGGAATGTACGGTACAGAAGAGAAAAAGTGAAATATACTGCCTGAAAAAACTTAGAAAATCTATGAGAGTACGGTACAGAAGAGAAAAAGTGAAATATACCGTCTGAAAAAACTTGGAAAATCCATAAGAGTACGGTACAGAAGAGAAAAAGTGAAATATACCGTCTGAAAAAACTTGGAAAATCTATGAGAGTACGGTACAGATGAGAAAAAATGAAATATACTGTCTGAAAAGTCGCGTGGAAGCTGGAAACGTACGGTACAGAAGAGAAAAAGTGAAATATACCGTCTGAAAAAACTTGGAAAATCCATGAGAGTACGGTACAGAAGAGAAAAAATGAAATATGTGGTTTTTAAGGAGGGTTTGATGAGCGGATTAATGGATGAATTGAAAAAAAGGCAGAAAAACACCGAGAATGTGATGAAAAAAGTGGAGCAAATGATATCTTTAAATGAAATGGATGAACAAAAAATCAATGTGGTTTCAAGGAAGAAGGGTGTTCAATTTTACAAAAAGAACCAGACAGGGGAGTATCGCTATATTCCCAAAATGGAAAAGGATGATGCGATAAAAATCATACAGCAGCAGTATTATAGGAAAATATATGAAAGCACTAAAAAGGAAGTGAAATTATTAAGCAAATTAGAGAATTTCTTGGAAAAGCAGTCGGCAGAGAATATTTACCATAATCTCGGCAAAGGAAAGCAGAAAGTGGTAACGCCAATCGTTATGCCAAAGGATGCGTTTATAGAAGCTTGGCTCAGTGAAGAATACACAGGAAAGCCTTTTAATGAAAATAGCCCGGAATTTTATACGGATCGGGGAGAACGGGTGCGGTCAAAATCAGAAAAAATCATTGCGGACAAATTGTATCGGGAAGGAATTCATTATCGATATGAGTATCCGTTGGAGTTACCGGGATGGGGAGTCGTGTATCCAGACTTTACGATTTTGGATGCGGAAAATCGGAGGAATATTATATATGAGCATTTTGGAATGATGGATGATGAAAATTACTCCAGCAATGCAATAGCGAAAGTGCAGCGCTATGCGAGCGCAGGATATCATATAGGGGACAATTTCTTTATAACCATGGAGAGTTCAAGGAATCCATTAGACAGCAGAACACTGGATGGGATTGTGCAGCAGCTAAAGTCTTAAAGATAAAGCAGAAATGAGATTGAGAAAATATGTGGGATAAGATGTGTTACGATGGCTGTGGAGGTGAAAAAATGAAATATATCAATGCAAAAGATTGTTTGCCAGAAGAACTGCTGGAAGAAATCATGGAGTATGTGGAAGGGACATACATTTATATTCCAAAAAAAGAAGAGAATAAAAAACAATGGGGTAATGAGACAGCTTTCCGAAGGGAAATGGAACTTAGAAATCAGAAGATTTATGAACATTTTCTAATCGGTATGCCTTATGGAGAAATAGCGGAAATGTATCACTTGTCGGAAAAAAGTATTCGTAGAATTGTTTTGGAGGAAAGGAAAAAATCGGAAATGGAAAAAATACGCGTGAATGAAATATTGAGGAACTATGGGATTGAGGGAGAAACGAAGCAGATATATACCTCGGCTTGGGATATTGATGGAGAATATGTGTTGAAAAAATATGAAGATAAAAATGAACTGATCAACAATATTAAAATGCTGAAGGCATTAGGAAAGGAGCAGGTTCCTGTGCCACAGATTAGAAAGACCGTTGATGAAAAGGATTATGTAGAAGGTAAAAACCAGTATTGGCTGTTAACAACAAAACTAAAAGGAAGCAATATTGTCAATATGTCTCGTTGCAATGATGAGTGGTTTGTGCAGATGGGAAAGATTTTAGGAGAACTGCATCAGGCATTTGGGCGATGCGAAAATGAAATTGAGTATTGGAACAACAGTTTGTTAGGAGAAATGGAAAGCTGGGTTCGTGATAATTTGAAAAAAAAGAAATTGGATTATCTGGAGCAAAAGGATGTGGATGAAGCAATCGAAGAACTTAGAAAAAATGATGGAGAACTGCCGAGAAACTTGATTCACAGAGATGTGCACCTGGGAAACTTTTTGTTTTGCCAGGGAGAATTTTCAGGATATATTGACTTTGATTTGTGTCAGAAGAATATCAGAATTTTCGACCTATGTTATTTTCTTTTGGGGCTGTTGTTAGAAGATGAAGAAAACTATATTAGTGAAGATCGTTGGTTTGAGGTACTGCAATATGTTGTAAAGGGATATAATTCTGTAATGAAATTGTCTGAAGCGGAAAAAGAAAGTATTCCAGTGGTAATGAAAAACATTGAATTGCTTTTCGTTGCATATTTTATAGGGGAAGAAGATGAAGTGGCAGCAAGAGAATCTGCAAAGTTGTTCTATTTCGTAAAAGAGAATCAGGAAAAAATAAAAAAGAATTTGACATTCGCTTAAGAATGAGTATAATTAAACACAATTATAACGTTATAAGAATTTAGGAAAGGAATCAGAACAATGCAGAACAGAACAGCTTTTTCACAGCATTATGAATGGATGGTCTTGCCGGTGGTCTACGTCGACTGCGGGTCTATTGCTGATGGAAAAAGATACTGTATTGGAGAATATTCCGGTTCTTAAATTATAAAAAAGAAATTCAAGTGTCAGATGCCATCAAGCAATAGCAATATTGTTTGGTGGTTTTTTTATTTCATAGGAAAGTTCTTTGAACTTCCCCATGAAATAAAAATGCTCCGCAAGGATGCACAGCTCGCGGAGATGTATTTATGCTGACGCATCCGCTCGCGCGCGAAGTGTCGCAAGCGACACTTTGTTCTTTACACGACGAGGAAAATGCAAGAAAGGAGAACTTATGGAGTATCGGATGGCAACGAAAGAAGATGCAGGAATAATTTATGAGATTGTTCAGAAAACTATTCGGACAATTTATCCGAGATATTATTTGCCCCAGATAGTTGATGGGTTTTCTAAATTTCACAATCAGGATGTAATTAATCAGGATGTTGCAAATGGAGATTCCTACGTTCTTTTGGAAAACGGAAAAATCGTTGGGACAGGAACGAAGAATGAAAATCATATCGTGAGAGTTTACGTTCTTCCGGAATTTCAGGGAAAAGGTTATGGAACCTTCATTATGAATCAGTTGGAACAGAAAATTGGGAAAAAATACAAAATGGTAGAACTGGATGCATCCTTGCCGGCATGTCGATTGTATTACAAGCTTGGTTATCAAACAAAAGATCATGGTGTATGGGATTGTGCAAAAGGAGTAACACAGATTTATGAGATTATGGAAAAGGATTTGGCGAAGAACGGTACCCGCAACAAACTTCGACTTCGCCCTTATAAATCTGATGATGCAAAGGTAATCACATCCTGGATTCACAGCGAGGAAGACCAAAGAAAGTGGAGTGCTGACCGATATGAAAAGTATCCAATCACTCCGGAGGATATGCAGGAACAGTATCGTTCCGTGTTGAGTGCAGATGATTTCTTCCCAATGACAGCACTGGATGGAGACAAAATCGTAGGTCATCTGATTTTACGTTATCCCGGTGCAGACAAGGACACGATTCGCTTTGGATTTGTTATTGTGGATGATACAATAAGAGGTAAAGGATACGGAAAAGAAATGTTGCAGTTGGCAACGAAGTATGCATTCGAAATCCTGCAGGCAAAAAAGATTACCTTGGGCGTGTTTGAGAACAACCCGGAGGCTTATTATTGCTATAAGGCTGTGGGGTTTGAGGAAAACGAAGAGATACTTTACTTTGAATGCATGGGCGAGCAATGGAAATGTATTGAAATGGAAATAGGGAGGAATTGAAATGAATCATCAGGGAACAAAAAAGTTAGAAACGAAGCGGCTAATTCTTAGAAAGTTTACGCTGGAAGATGCAGAGAGGATGTACAACAACTGGGCATCGGAAGATGTGGTAACTCGTTACTTGCCCTGGCCCACACACGAGAGCCCGGAATTTACGAAAGGATTGTTGACTGATTGGACTGCACAATATGAACGACCGGATTATTATAACTGGGTCATTGAATTGAAAGAAACCGGGGAAATTGTTGGGAATATTTCCGTTGTTCAAATCAAGGAATATATTTTGTGCGCAGAGATTGGATACTGCATGGGCTCAAAATGGTGGGGCAATGGAATTATGCCGGAGGCAGGGAAAGCCGTAATCAAATATTTGTTTGAGGAAATCAGATTTAACAGAATTCAGGCACAGCATCAGGTAAACAACCAAAAATCAGGGAAAGCAATGCAGAAAATGGGAATGACCTATGAGGGTACCAGAAGGAAAGCCGGATGGAGCAAGCAGGGGATTACAGATATTGTGGAATATGGCATATTAAAGGAGGACTATGATGGAAAATGATATACTTGTCAATTTTTACGAGAATCATTGTAATGAAGAGGAAAGACTTTTAAGCAGACATGGAAATGTGGAATTTGTGACCACGATGAAGTACATCAAGGAATACTTGGGAGATGACAAGAATGCAAAAATTCTGGAATTAGGAGCGGCCACAGGGCGGTACAGCATTGCCCTGGCAGATATGGGATATCAGGTGACCGCTGTGGAACTGGTGGAACATAATCTGAAAGTATTGAAGTCAAAAATCAAACCGGAACATCGCATTGTAGCAGAGCAGGGCAATGCTATGGATTTATCCCGATATGAAGAGGCGTCCTTTGACATGACGCTGGTGCTTGGCCCAATGTATCACTTATATAACCTTGAGGATAAGAAAAAGGTTATGGAAGAGGCAGTTCGTGTAACGAAAAAGGGCGGTGTCATTATGGTGGCATACTGCATGAACGAAGCAGTGATGATTCATTATATGTTCGGGAAAAAAATGATTACAGGTTACATGGAAAATGATATGTTTGAAGAGGGGTTCAAATGTAAATCCAAGCCGGAGGAAATAATAGATATTGTTAGAATTGAAGATATCAATCTAGTCAATGAAGGATTTCCGGTAAAAAGAGATAAGATTATCGCTACAGACGGAGCGGCAAGATATTTGAGACATGAGATGCCGGAGTTTACAGAGGAAGAATATCGGTTATTTATCGAGTATCATCTGGCAACCTGTGAACGTTATGAACTACTTGGGGCATCGGATCATGTACTGGATATTTTAAGGAGAGAGTAGATTTCGAAAGGAGAATGTAAGTGAACATTAAATTAGTAAAGCTAACCTCGAAATACAAAAAGCAATTCTTTGAAATGATAAATGAAATCCTCGTAGACGGTGTGGTGGAGCAGAGATATTGGATTAGGACAGGTCTTTCTTAAAGGCCTGTTTTTTGATAGACTAAATGCAGCAGGAGGAGATTGAAATGCCGAATATTATAGAGATAACAGATTTTAATGCGCCGGAGCTGGACGTGTATGCCAGACTTTCAGAAAATCAATTGTTGAATCACCACGAACCGGAGAAGGGATTGTTCATTGCGGAAAGTCCTAAGGTGGTGGAGCGGGCACTGGATGCAGGATACGAGCCGGTGTCGGTGCTGGTTGAGAAAAAGCATATCGAAGGAGAGGCGAAAGAGGTACTCCGGAGAGTGGGAGATGTGCCGGTTTTTACGGCAGAGTTTGAGGTGCTGACTAAACTTACCGGATTTAAACTGACCCGAGGAGTGCTTTGTGCCATGCGAAGAAAGCCGCTTCCTACCATGCAGGAGGTCTGTAAGGGTGCAAGAAGAATTGCCGTGCTGGAGAGGGTGATGAATCCCACCAACCTGGGGGCAATCTTTCGTTCAGCAGCAGCCCTTAATATGGATGCTGTGCTGTTGACGCCGGAATGCACCAATCCATTGTATCGTAGGGCAATTCGGGTAAGTATGGGAACGGTATTCCAGATTCCATGGACAATTATGGAAGAAGAACAATCGCAGTGGCCGGAACCACTGATGGATGAAATTAAGAAAGAAGGATTCAAGACCGTGGCAATGGCTCTTCGGAAAGATACCATTGAAATGGATGATCCAAGATTAAAAGAGGAAGAAAAACTGGCGATTATTCTTGGAACAGAGGGGGATGGACTGATGGAGGAAACCATCGACGGATGTGATTATACCGTAAAAATTCCAATGAGCCATGGAGTGGATTCGCTAAATGTGGCGGCGGCAAGTGCCATTGCTTTCTGGGAGCTTGGAAAGTAGTTTTTACCTGTTACCCGTAAATAATTACCTGTTACCGAAAAGGTGTTTACATAGAAATTTCATTTCTCTATAATGACAGACATAAGGAGACAGTTATGAAAATCACAGTTGAATTGGATGAAAACTGCATAGAGGAAGAAGTGGTGATTAAGTGCAAGGAACTGAATGATTCGGTGAATCAGATTCAGCGTGCCATCACGGAGATTGCCAGTCAGGAATCAAAGATTACACTGTATCGTGATAAGACGGAATATTATATTCCGATTAAAGATATTCTGTTCTTTGAGTCGGATGGTGATATTATTTGTGCACATACCAAAGAGAAGACATTTATTTCGAAGCATAAACTGTATGAATTGGAACAGATTCTTCCGTGGTACTTCACAAGGATATCCAAGTCGGCGATTTTGAATGTGAAGAAAGTTTATGCAATCACAAAGAATATTACTGCATCCAGCGCTGTAGAATTTTATGGAACCACAAAAATGGTTTATGTTTCCAGAGGTTTTTACAAATCATTGATGAGTAAAATGGAAGACTTGAGAAACTAAAGGAGGAATGACGAAATGAAAAAAAGTGTATTTTGGGGATTGTCCTTTATAGGAATTGCTGTTTTAATCATTGCCAGTTCTTTGGACCTGTTGCATGGATTGGGATTCTGGACAATATTCCTGACCATTGTATTTTGTGCTGTTTTGATTGATGGAATTATGGATTTTTCCGTAGTCAATATTGTTTTTTCTGCAGCGTTCCTGTATTTGATATGGGATAAGCCAATGGGATGGCCGGTGATACCGACAGGTAGTCTTTTGATTGCTGCATTGTTTGCAGCCATGGGACTGGAATTATTGTTTAAAAGAATTCGTATCGAAAAATTTAAAAAAAAACATATGAACGATTTTAAACGTCATGTGGAATACTTTGAGAATGACATTAATAAGTTTGGAGAACATATCAAGGGAAACAAGAATCTGAGTGGCACCGTGGAGTATGATGCAGGGGAATATATTTCCTGTAAATCCAGATACGGTGGAATGAAAAAATATATTACTTCTCAGAATTTAAAGAGTGTTTTAGTTGACGTATCTTTTGGAAGTGGAGAAATCTACTTGGATCAGGCCAATGCACCAACCGGTGTGGTGGATATGGAAATTGACTGTTCCTTTGGCTCAGTAAAGATTTATCTTCCAAAGTCATGGTGCTTTGAGAATAATATCGGCAATAAAATGGGATTCACCATTGAGGGAAATCCCGACGGACAAAACCTGGTTACAGTTCGTGCAACCGGAGATTTGAATGCCGGATCTATTAGTGTAAGATATATATAAGAATTGAAGTTTTTAGAAACTTACAAAAAAAGGCGACCCACCATTTGGTGGATCGCTTATTTTTTCACGAGAAAACTATTTCTTTTCAAATACGATTTCTGCACCTTCAAGATTTAATGTAATCTTGTTATCCTTGATAGTTCCCTTTGCATCGTCACCATCAATTGTTACAGTGATCTTGTCATCCTTAACAGAATATTTTCCGTCTTCGCTTTCTGAATCAAACATAAATGTACATTTGTCATCTTTCTTTAATTCAATGTAAGGGATAGACTTTTCATCTGGGAAGATAGTCTTCCATGTGTCGTCACCAACTTTGATTTCCATTCCTTCAGCTTTAACAGATACAGCGTTATACTTTCCAGTGTAATCTTTACCCCCACATGCTGTTAAAGAGAGTACCATCATTAATGATAATACTAATGCTAAGATTTTTTTCATTGTAAATCCTCCTTTATTTTTTTATAATACGACTATAACATAGGTATAAAAATTTGGCAAATAAGGTGGAAATGTGACGAATGAGAAAATTTCTATATAGTATGATTATAATGTTAGGTTTCGTATTTCTGTACCATACGGAACCGGCTTCTGTATGGGGTGCTCCTTATGAAAGTGAAGGAGGTTGGGAAGATGAAACAACGGATCCATGGGAGGAAAAGGCAGATTTTAGTAATGCCGCTTTAAGTCAGACAACTTTTTCTTATACGGTATTCAAGCAATGTGCATGGGATTCGACCACAGGAGAATTTGTTGGGGAAATAATAATTCTGAATGCAATCAATCCGGAATACCTTTCAGAGGATGAATACAGTTATTCCGTGGAGCAGGCGGGAATTAAGCTGACAGATCTTTGGATTACTGGTGATGTCATTCATTTTACAGCAGAAGGAATGGGGAGCGCAAAGGTAAACCTAATCATTCAGGGCAAGGTTTTTCCGTTTACAATTCAGGCGAGTCTGATTCAGTTAAAAGGGAATTCTTCTCTTCTCTTAAAGAAAGGGAAAATCAAAAAACTTTCCCTAAGCGGAACCACCGGGAAAGTTAGCTGGAAATCTTCCAACAGTAAAATTGTATCAGTTTCTTCCAGTGGGAAAGTGAAAGCGAAAAAGGAAGGAAATGTTGTGATTACAGCCCACGTCAATGGCGGTAAAATCGGTTGTGTGATTTCTGTAGTGACTGCAAAGCGATACCGCGCCATCAAGGAGGCAATTAAGATTGGAAAAACCTGCAAATACAGTCAGGCGAAAAGAATGAAGAAAGGTTACTACGATTGTAGTGCGGCAGTCTGGAAGGCTTACAAGAAAGCAGGAATGGTTTTCGGAAGCAAGTACTATGCACCAACAGCAGCGGACAACGCGAAATGGTGTGTGAAACATAAGAAGAAAGTAAAAGGAAACGTGGTTACGAATACCTTTAAAATGAAGTATACCGTTGGAAGTTTATTTTATAGTGTTGGGATGACGAAAGGACGATATAAAAAAATTGGTCATGTGGAGATGCTTGCCGGATATGAGTTTATCGGATTCGATGAAAGCGGAAAAGCATGTGTATCTCCGGTGTGGGCAATCAACAATGGATATATTGGAAAAGACGGGTTGGTATGTGACCCACTAAAATAAGAAAGCAGCAATGCTTTCTTTTTTAAAAAAAAACAGAAAATGCGGTAAAAATATTTTTATTGTTGTATGAAAATCTTTTCAATGATAGGATAAAAGCTGTATGCGAAAAAAATAATTGAAAGGAAAACGACAATGCGAAACACAAAGATTTTAAAGACTTTATTAAGTACCACATTGGCGGCAGCAGTTACTGTTTCAGGGATTCCTGCAACTTCAGTAATTGCTCAGACGAAGACCCAGACAGAAATGGTCATGAATGATTCCCAGTGGAAGGAAATTCAGAAAGACGCACTTCTGGATGGAGAAAAAACAGCAGAAGAAATTAATGAGTATTCAGGGGAAAAATTTGATGCGGCAGTAAATGCTGCCCTTTCTTCTTATTATGAAGAAGAAAAGTTTAACGAACTGAAGGACTTTGAAGCAAATATTGATGATGCTGCAAAGGAAATCGTGGAAGATTACAAGGATGCAGCAGAAGAAAGAGAGCAGGGAACAAAGCAGGGGTTTATTCCGGGAGAGGTTATCATCTGCTTTAACAAGGGTGTATCTAAGAAACAAATTCAGGAACTTGTGAAAAAAGAATATGGTGTTTGCAAGAAAATTATTGAAATGCCGGAAAGCTATTTTGCAGTAGTAGAAATTTCTTTGGGACAGACTGTGGAACAGGCTATTGATGAATATGAAGAGTATTCCCTTACAAAGGTCGTTTCAGAGGATGCTTTAGTAGAGGTTTCAGATAATGTAGATTATACGACCATTGTAAATGATGAGAAAGTTAATAATCAGTATTACTTAGGACGCATTAATGCAAAGGGTGCCTGGGATATTTTAGAACAGACAGAACACTCTAAAGTTAAGGTAGCAGTGATTGATACAGGGGTTCAGTTGGATCATCCGGATTTAGAAAATATCATTTCTTCCAACAGTTATGACTGTATTCACGGATTACCATTAAACCAGTCCAGTGAACAGTACAATTATTTCCACGGAACTTTCGTGGCAGGTATTATTGGTGCTGAATCCGGAAATGGACAGGGAATCGCCGGTGTCGCAAGTGGATACGATAATGACATTGTTGATATTACAGCGTTCCATGTTGGAACAGTGATTGATGGTAAAGTGAAAATGGATACCACTGGAATCATTGAGGCACTTTCCCGTTGTAGAAACCAGAAAGTTATTAACATGAGCTATGGAGTGACCTTGAAAGAAGGACAGGTTTACAGTGCAACAGAAACAGAAGCAATGCGTCAGCTGGCAAACCAGGGAGTAATCCTTGTAGGTGCAGCCGGAAACGACACCTCTGCATTAAACCATTATCCATCAGATTATGACTTTGTTCTTTCTGTTGCAGCAACAGATTATTATGATGAATTGGCAGATTTTAGTAACTATGGTCCGCAAAAAGATATTTGTGCACCGGGTGAAAATATATATTCCACAACTACTAGTAGCCGTTACATTTATTCAGATGGTACATCTTTTGCGGCACCAATCATTTCTGCTGTAGTTGCAGAAATGCTGGCAGTAAATCCTGGTTTGACGAGAAGTGAAATTCAGGAAATTTTAATCAATACATCAGGAGCAGTTCCATCGGCTTATGACAACACTCCGGCTGCAAAGGGAGGGATTGTTAATGCACAGGCAGCGGTAAGCACTGCTTTGGAATGGAAGAATGCCACAATGCCGTTAGAAGTCATTGGAATGGTAGCAGGAAGCCCTGCGGAAAATACAGTAAGCGTTGTGTGGGGACAGGACAATGAAAGAATTGCCAGTGGATGTCAGTACAATGTCTATGTAAACGGAGAAAAGAAATTAAACAGAGTAGGATGTAACTACTATACAATTTCCGGTGTTAATGCAGGACAGGCAACGGTTAAAGTTACAGCGATTATTGGAAATAAAGAAACAACTGGTGTGACACAGACGGTTAACGTGGCAGGAGTTGAAGAAACAACGACGGCTGCTCCATCGGAAACTTACAATGTCGCATTAGGAAAAACAGTTACCGTTGAAAATGGGTCGTCAACAACGCCTGTTGAAAATCTGGTAGACGGATCTCAGTATACAAAGTGGGAAACAACAAGTGGAAGTACAGTTAATTACCCAAAAATTACCATTGATTTAGGTGATGTAAAAGAATTAGAAGCCATGGACGTTTTCTGGCCAACATCTTCTCGTTTCGCAACAAGAAGAAGCGTTGAGACTTCTTTAGATGGTGTGACATGGACTACAGTAGAAACTGTTAATTATTCTCCGACAAAATCTAGCTTGACAGTAACTGCACTGAACACTAATGCAAGATATGTGAGACTTTCTATTTTATCGACAGGAAACAATTACATTATTTCTCCGGAAATCTCTGAAATCGAAATCTACGGAAAAGATATCAATGGTGTCATTGAAACAACTACAGAGGAAAATACAACAGCAGCACCTACAACAACAGAAGCGCCAACGACAACAGCAGCACCTGCAACGACTTCTGCATCGGAAACTACAACTGTTCAGGGAACAGAACAGCAGACACAGATGTCAGAAGTTATGAACCTTGCAATTGGTGCAACAGCGACTGCATCAAGTATTGAAAATGATAACTATGCAGCAGGTAATGCCATTGATGGAAGCATGGGCACCAGATGGTCTTCAGCATTCAGTGACGGGGAATCCATTACAATTGATTTAGGAACTATTTGCAATGTTGGTTCCGTTGGAATTTACTGGGAAGCAGCATATTCATCTAATTATACGCTCTCATGGTCTCAGGATGGTGTGACATGGAGTCAGGCAGTTGATAGAGAGATTGATTTCTATACGGACTTTACAAGTGATATGTTCTTTAACAGACCGGTTCGTTATATTCGATTGACATCTCTTCATCGTGCAACACCATACGGAACATCCATCTATGAAATTCAGATTATGGGAACAAAGCCAATGGTTGTTGAACAGACAACACAGGCTCAGACGGAAACAACCGCGGTGGAAACAACAACAGCACAGGTTAACGGACCACAGCCATTAGAAGTGATCGGGCAGGTTGCATCAGCACTTGGAAATAACTCTATCGGTGTGGTATGGGGCCAGGACGGTGAAAGAATCGCCAGCGGATGCCAGTACAATCTTTATGTGGACGGAGAACTGAAATTGGCACAGGTGAACTGTGGATATTACGTGATTTCCGGACTTTCCGCAGGAACAAGAACTGTCGTATTTAAATCCGTTTTAAACGGTATTGAGTCAAACGGTGTGACAGCAACCGTGAATGTTTACTAGAAAAAAGATAAATAAATTGAAAAGGGGGCTGTAAAAAAAGTCCCCTAACAGAAAAACGGCTATGAGCTCGCGCTCATAGCCGTTTTTTGATATAATTAATTATGCTACTAAATAAAAATATCAATGATAATTATACAGCACGTCAGCTAAAATTACCATTGATTC
>JAILRB010000048.1 GCA_024698585.1 Eubacterium sp. | reverse complement strand
CTTAACAAGATTTGGAGCTTCCATTTTCCAGTTAGCTCTTCTCTTATCTCTTCTTCCTTTTGAAGATTTATTCTTTGGACAGATAGACATGGTTTACACCTCCTTAAACTGATTAAAAACATCTAATATTTTGGACATTCTCGGATCCAATTCTGCCTGATCACATTTACAGGATCCCATATTGAGATTCATTCCGCATTTTCTGCAGATTCCCTTACAATCATCCTTACACAGGACTTTCATCGGTAAGTTTACCAGAATCTCGTTATGAATAAGTGCATCCACATCTAAAGAATTATCTACAAGGAAGCATTCCTCATCTAATTCCTCTATTTTTTCTTCCATGGACTTATTCATATCCAATTCTTTATCGAAATCAATATCAATCTTACTTAAAACCGGTTCCAGACACAAATCACAAGGAATCATCAAATCAACAGTTCCTGACAATTTGCAATCCACAACTTTCTTTCCTGCATTTCTCAGGCTCAGTTTCAAGTCGCAATCAACAACATCATATGTAGAATCCTTCAATCGGAATTCCTTTGTTTCTAAGGTAGGAGCAAGAACTTTGGAAGCCTGCTCTTCCTGAATAAACTGATATAAATCGATTAACATAATATCCTTTCCATAAAGACACCTAATAAATTATACATAGGCAACCTTTGTTTGTCAACTATTATTTCCTACACAACTCTGTTTTATTTTACTAATGCAACAGTTTCTCTTGCAATGGCCAACTCTTCATTGGTTGGAACAACAAAAACCTTCACCTTGGAATCCGGTGTGGAAATCTCCACTTCTTCTCCACGGGTATTGTTCTTTGCTTCATCTACCTGAATCCCCAAGTATTCCAAATGGTCACAGACCGCCTTACGGATATTCGGATTATTTTCTCCTACACCGGCTGTAAACGCGATGGCATCCACACCGTTCATAACTGCCACATAAGCACCCACGAAACGAACCACACTGCGAATATATGCATCAAAGGTTTTCTTTGCCTGTGCATCTCCCTGTTCCACAGCTCCATTAATATCTCTAAAATCACTGGAGATTCCGGAAAGTCCTAACACACCGGACTTCTTATTCAGGATATTTAATACTTTCTGAACACCAACACCTTCTTTTTCTGCAATGACTTCTACGATGCTTGGATCCAGGTCACCACTTCTGGTTCCCATGATTACACCTGCTAACGGAGTTAATCCCATACTAGTATCCACAGATTTTCCATTTTCAACAGCACAAATACTTGCACCATTTCCTAAATGACATACAATGGTCTTCATATCAGAATAGTCTTTTCCAACCAACTCCGCTGTTCTCTTTGACACGAAGCTGTGAGAGGTTCCGTGGAAACCGTATCTTCTGATTTTGTAATCTTCATAATATTTCTTTGGTACAGCATAAAGATATGCGCTTTCCGGCATGGTCTGATGGAATGCCGTATCAAAAACAGCCACATTCGGAGTATTTGGCATTTTATCCATACATGCCTTAATTCCGATGATATTTGCCGGGTTATGTAAGGGTGCCAAATCGTTACACTGAGCAATCTGCTCTAACACCTGTTCATTTACCAATACAGATTCTGAGAAAAATTCCCCACCGTGAACCACACGATGTCCCACTGCCTGTACTTCTGACATGTCAGCAATGACACCCACTGTATCATCAGTCAAGAAATCCATTACGGCAGAAATTGCTTCATGATGGGTAGGCATCGGGATTTCCTTCGTGATTTTTTCTTTCCCGGAAGCGGTATAGGAAATACAACTTCCTTCAATACCGATTCGTTCACAAAGTCCTTTCGCCAACACATCTTCACTGTCTGAATTAATCAACTGAAATTTCAATGAGGAACTTCCACAATTAATCACTAATATTTCCATCTTACAACACAAAAATGCATCCTAAAATGCATTTTTGAACTCCTTTCTATCTATTTTCCTAAAATCATTCTTTTATGAAATCTGTGCCTGTACCGCTGTAATGGCTACAACCCCTACAATGTCCTTCGCGCTGCATCCACGGGACAGGTCATTGATTGGTTTTGCAATTCCCTGACACAATGGTCCGTAAGCTTCTGCCAATCCTAATCGTTGTAATAATTTATATCCAATATTTCCGGCATCCAGATCCGGGAACACAAGAACATTCGCTTTTCCGGCAACCGGACTTCCCGGTGCTTTCAATTCCGCAATTTCAGGAACCAACGCTGCATCGGTCTGTAATTCTCCATCCACTAAGAACTGCGGATATTCTTTCTTTGCAATCTTCGTAGCTTCTACGACCTTCGTAACATCTGCATGTGCTGCACTTCCGTAAGAGGAATGAGACAGCATGGCAACTCTCGCCTTTTCTCCAACAAGAAATTCAAAGGATTCTGCACTGCTGGCAGCAATGTCAGCTAACTGTTCCGGAGAAGGGTTCTGATTCAGACCACAGTCCCCCATAACAAAAACACCGTTCGCTCCCATTTCCTTATTCGGAACACAGATCACAAAAAACGCGGAAACAAGCTTACTGCCCGGTTTCGTTTTTACAATCTGAAGGGATGGTCTTAAGGTATTCGCAGAAGAATGACACGCTCCGGAAACAACCCCGTCAGCATCTCCGTTCTTAACCATCATACAGGCAAAGTACATATGATCGCTTACAAGCAATGCATGAGCCTGTTTCATAGTCATTCCTTTCGCTTTTCGCAATTCAAAAAGCTGACTCGTATATTCTTCCAGATTTTCTGAATGTTTCGGGCTAATTATCTTTAATCCTTCCACATGATATCCTTCACTATATTTTTCAAATTCTTCCTGCTCTGCCAGAACAATAATATCTGCGAAATCTTCCTTTAAGATTTGTTCTGCAGCAGCATAGGTACGTCGGTCCATGCCTTCCGGAAGAACAATTGTTTTACGACATGTTCTTGCTTTTTCTTTCAGTTCATCTATAAAGTTCATAAGACACCTCTCTGCAAAATCTACTTCCTATATCATACAGCAACTTCTTTTTATCTTCAACCGGTTCCAGGGACTTTTCACGAAAAACCTCTTTAACTTAAGTATCAGATTCACAAAACCACGGATTGCATGACTTTTTCTTTAATGATAAAATAGGAAAGAATGAATTTACGAATGGAGGTTCCCATGAAAACACTTGGAATCATTGCAGAATTTAACCCATTTCATAATGGACATAAATACTTAATTGAAAGAGGTAAGGAAATTACCGGAGCAGATAATGTGATTGTCATCTGTAGCGGTAACTTCGTGCAACGTGGCGCTCCTGCCATATACGATAAATATACCCGAGCAAAAGCCGCTCTTTCTAACGGAGCAGACGTGGTATTTGAACTTCCGGTTTTCTATGCAACCGCTTCTGCTGAATTGTTTGCACAGGCAGCAGTATCATTTTTAAATCAACTAAATTGTGTGGATTATCTTTGTTTTGGATGTGAGGCAGAAAACATGAAAGCCCTTCCTCAGATTTCCAAGATTTTACACGAAGAACCGCCATATTTTAAAGCAGCTTTAAAATACTATCTCGGGAAGGGTCTTTCCTTCCCTAAGGCAAGGGTTCAAGCATTGCAATATTATTGCAAGAAAAACAATATTTTAGATTCATTTTCCATCGACAATGTCATGTCCGGTTCCAATAATATTTTGGCATTGGAATATTTAAAAGCGTTACGTCAGTTTCATTCCACCATTAAGCCGGTAGCCATCAGACGACAGGGTGCTGCTTACACTTCTTTGGAAACGGAAACAGACTATGCTTCTTCGACTGCGATTCGAAACGCTGTCATGAACAGTTTTGCAGATAAAGTTGCAAACCATATCCCAAGAAACTGCCAGAGAACTTTGGAAGAAAGTATTCCGGTTTTCCCACAGGATTTAGACTTATTACTGGGACAACGTTTGCTATCCACGGACCATTTTTCTGACATTTACGGAATCAGTGAAGAATTATCGAATCGAATTTCCAATACGAAAAATGAATATGTGTCCTTTGAGTCTTACGCGCATCTACTTCAATCAAAAAATTACACTTATGCGACGATTTCCAGAGCACTATTACATATTTGCCTGGATATCAGAAAAGAGGACGTGGAACAATTTATTGCGAAAGATTATCATTTCTATCTAAAGATATTGGCATTTAAAAGAAATACCAATGTGTTAAAACAAATTAAAGAAAACAGTTCATTACCGTTTATCGGAAAGCTGTCAGATTTTTATAACGAGTCCACCGGATTAACAAAACAGATGCTTTCAAAATGCATCTCCTGCGATCATTTATATCGACTGATTCAGATGAATCATCAGGCTGAATATATTCCTACGGAATTCGAACAAAAAATGGTTATCGAATAAAAAAAGAATCGGGAATCAACTCCCGATTCTTTTTATTTTCTTAGTTTTTAAAGCTGTGAATTGGTGCCGGAATTCGCCCTTTACGATTTACAAATGCATCACATGAGAAATTGTTTACCGGCATAATCGGTGCATAACCTAACAATCCACCAAATTCTACCATTTCTCCAACTTCTTTTCCGATTACCGGAATCACACGAACCGCTGTTGTCTTCTGATTTACCATACCGATTGCTGCTTCATCTGCAATAATACCGGCAATGGTTGTAGCCTTTGTATCTCCTGGAATTGCAATCATATCAAGGCCTACAGAACATACACAAGTCATTGCTTCTAATTTTTCTAATGTTAATGCACCTTCCTTAACTGCGTCAATCATACCCTGATCTTCGCTGACAGGAATGAAGGCACCACTCAAACCACCAACATAAGATGATGCCATAACACCACCCTTTTTCACCTGGTCATTTAACATGGCAAGAGCGGCTGTCGTTCCTGGAGCACCGGCTCTCTGAAGACCGATTTCCTCTAAAATATCAGCAACACTATCACCGATTGCAGGAGTTGGAGCCAAAGACAAGTCAATAATACCAAATGGAATATTTAAACGTTCTGAAGCTTCTCTCGCTACTAACTGACCGACTCTTGTAATCTTAAATGCCGTTTTCTTAATGGTATCGCAAAGAACATCAAAACTTTCTCCACGAACTTTCTTTAATGCATGGCGAACCACACCAGGGCCGGATACCCCTACGTTAATAATAGCATCTGCTTCCGTTACACCATGGAAGGCACCTGCCATAAACGGATTATCATCCGGTGCATTACAGAATACAACTAACTTGGCACAACCAAGGGAATCCTGTTCCTTTGTCATTTCCGCAGTTTCCTTAACAATTTCTCCCATCAGTCTGACAGCGTCCATGTTTAAGCCTGTCTTTGTAGATCCTACGTTTACAGAACTACATACAAAATCTGTTTCTGCCAAAGCCTTTGGAATGGAACGAATCAGATTTTCTTCCGCTTTGGTCATTCCTTTATTTACGATTGCAGAATATCCACCTAAGAAGTTTACTCCGACCTCTTTTGCAACCTTATCCAGAGTCTTGGCAATGGTTACAAAGTCATCCGGAGTCTTACAGGCAGCACCACCAATTAATCCGATTGGGGTAACGGAAATTCTCTTGTTTACAATAGGAATCCCGTATTTCTTTGAAATATCTTCTCCTGTCTTAACAAGATCCTTTGCCAATCCTGTGATTTTATTATAGATATTCTGATTTAAGGTATCTAAATCATCACTAATACAATCCAGAAGACTAATACCAAGAGTAATGGTACGTACATCCAGCGTGTAATTATCAATCATTTTATTTGTTTCAATCACTTCAAATCTATTAATCATTTTTTCCTCCAATTAGATGCGGTGCATACTGTTAAAAATATCTTCATGCTGCATTTTAATGGAAACACCAATCTTATTTCCTAATTCTTCTAATCCATCTGCTAATTCATCTGCTGATTTTGTAGCATCGTTACAATCTACAATCATCATCATATTGAAATATCCCTGAACAATTGTCTGCGAAATGTCCATAATATTTACATTGTTTTCTGCTAAATAAGAGCATACTCCTGCAATAATTCCTACGGTATCTTTTCCTACAACTGTAATAATTGTCTTTTTCATTTTTACCTCCTAAAATTCAATGAGACATGATGGTTCCATACGCTTTGCCACATGGATATCAAGCATTTCTGCCGAGTAATCATTGTCTGCAAAATTTATTTCATTACGGACTGCATGATATGCTAGGTCCGGATAATTGTTTTCCTTACTTAAATGCCCTAAGATTACATGCTTTAATTTCGGGCTCATAATATCACTTAACAGCCTTCCACAGGATTCATTAGACAAATGCCCGTTTTCACCCCAGATTCTCTGCTTCAGGTGATACGGATAAGGCCCCAGCTGAAGCATTCTCATATCATAGTTCGCCTCAAGTAGGACAGTATCTAAATCCTGCAATTTCGATACGAATTTCGAATCATACATTCCAAGGTCCGTTACGACAGCACAGGACTTTTCCTGCTCATCAAATCGATAGCATACTGGATCTGCCGCATCATGATTCACGGCTATAGGACGAATCATCAGATTCTTCAAGGAAAATAACCGTTCTTTCTCCACAGAGAAAAACAGTCCATCATCTAATTTTCCCAGCTTATCATTAGAAAAAATAGCTTCAATGGTCTTTCGGGTGGCGTAAACCGGAACATCGTATTTTCGAAGAAAAACTCCCAGTCCCTGTACATGGTCCAAATGTTCATGGGTAATCAGGATGCCATCCAGATTCTGTGGATTTACTCCATATTCACTTAAGCCTTTTTCGATTCGTATTTTACTGATTCCTGTATCAACCAGTAGTTTCGCATCTCCTGCATCCACAAAAATGCAGTTTCCACTACTACCGCTTGCAATCGGTGCGATAATCATTTGATCCCTCAATCACTCTAATCTATTGTAAAAGTTATGTTGACCTTAAACTTTACCCAAACCATTTTATTGTATTTTCTAAAATATTTCAACTACTTGCTTTCAATTTATCCTTATTTCCCTATTTTCCCGGGAAACAACAATCTGTTTCAGTCATATCAACGAAAAAAACGGATAAAATAGTTAAAAAGGTATTTATGAAAAAATATTGTTTAACTGGTTTATCGATTCTGACAATCCTTCTGCTCTTATCAAAACCGGCAGCCTTTACCGACTCCATGATATCCGGAATGAAATTATGCTTTTATCACGTGATCCCTGCACTCTTTCCAATGATTCTACTGTCTAACTATATGATTCGCGAAAATCTATGTCTGACACTGTCAAAACTACTCCATCCACTGTTCCACTTTTTATTTGGCGTAACAGAATACGGTTCCTTTGCAGTCTTAACAGGTTTTTTATGCGGATTTCCCGTGGCGTCCAAGAACATCGGCCATCTCTACCAAAGTGGATGTCTGTCCACAGAAGAAGCATCCTTTCTCACATCTTTTTGCAATAACTGCAGTTTTTCTTTTGCCATCAACTATTTAGGATACTTTTGTCTCGGAAATATTTTAGATCCAATGCAGATTTTTTGTTGCATTTATCTTCCACCCGTTGTCTGCGGAATCATCAATCATTTCTTTTATCATTTTTCACCCGGGATTCCTACAGAGTCCCCTGAAAAAGTCAATGTGATTAACGATACCTTTCACGCCCTGGTAAAGATTTCCTTTTTCGTTATTTGTTTTACCATGATTACCCGGTGGATTGAATCCTTGCCCCTTCCGTTAGTTTCGAAAATCTGCCCTCTTTTAGAAATCACCTCCGGGCTTTCGTTTCTGTCATCTTTTCCCAAAACAAAAGCAACTGTCTGGAGTCTCCTTCTTTGCACTGTTTTCGGAGGTGCATCCTCTATGGCCCAATGCTTTTCTTTTCTAAAAGAGCCGATTTTGAAAAAATCCTACATACTCGGAAAATTAGAACAGGTTGGGATCCTGCTATTATTGCTAATTCTTTTTTATTAGACGCAAAAACTCCAACAGTATCCTGCACTGTTGGAGCTTTTTTATTTCTTATAATAAATCTAATGAAATATCATTATCTTCGCTGATTTCCTGGTCACCGGCTACTGATGAAGTATCTTCATCCTGTGCACCAAGTTCTTTTCTGCTTTCTAAAACAATATCTAAGGAATTGTTTAAAGAAGAAATCATTGTGTTCTGTGCATTTTCAAAGCTGCTGATTCCTGTTGTTAAGATGCTCTGAACATTAGAAAGAATGTCATCCGTATACTGTACTGCACGATTTCTGTAATCGTTTGCTTCTGTTGTAGCAGAATCTAAAATAGCCTGTGCTTCATTCTGAGCCTGTTCAATGATAGCATTTGCTTCTGCATATGCTTTCTGCATGATTTCATGTTCACTTACCAACTGATTAATATGTGCAGTTGCTTCAGAAATCATCGCTTCAGATCTTTCCTTCGCATCATTTAAGATAGCATCTTTATTTGCAATAATTTTCTGATATTTCTTAATTTCATCCGGAGTTCTGAGTCTCAATTCTGATAATAACTCATCAATGTCGTCCTTATTTACAATAATCTTTGATGTAGATAAAGGCTGAAATTTACAATTATCAATATATTCCTCAATTTCTGTAATGATCTGTTCAATTTTACTACTCATTTCTGTTCTCCTTTTTTTCCTTTATTTTATCATATACCTGATGAATAACAGATTCCGGAACAAAACTACTTATATCAGCACCGTAAAATGCCGCTTCCTTCACTGTACTGGAGCTCAGATAAGAATACTCTAAACAGGTGGTGAAAAATATGGTGTCAATCTCCTGATCTAAAACCATATTCGTCTGAGACATCTGAAGTTCGTATTCAAAATCTGTAACCGCACGTAATCCCCTTACAATAACCTGCGCATCAAGCTTTTTCGCAAAATCAACTAGAAGTCCTTCAAAGGACATCACTTTGACATTCGGGATATCTTTTACGACTTCCTCCAACATTTTAACACGATTTTCTACTGGAAACAATGGGGTTTTTGAATTATTGTTTAAAACACCGACAATTACCTCATCAAATATTTTCGCAGAACGCTTAATAATATCTAAATGACCTAATGTTACAGGATCAAAACTTCCCGGATAAATTGCTCTCTTCATTTTTATTTCATCTCTTTTCTTTGTACAAAATAATGTTTATTCGTTTTATATCTTTTTTCTTTTTTTATTTCAAAGCCCAGGGCCTCCACATCGGTTAATTCCGTTTCCATGGAAGCTTCAATAATGATGGTGGACTCCTCATCAATTAAATCAGATTTCGAAAGATAAATCAACACTTCTTTCTCGAACTCATGATTATACGGAGGGTCTAAAAAGATCAAATCAAACCGTTTCTTATCCCGCTCCAATGCCTTCAGGGCACTCATATAATCCACCGCCATAACCGTGGCATCATCTTCTAATTTACATTTTTTTAAGTTTTCCTGAATGCATCGAACCGCCGCTTTGTTTTTTTCAACAAACACTGCTGTCTTTGCTCCACGACTCAGTGCCTCAATTCCAATCGCACCACTTCCACTAAATAAATCCAGAAAATCAGATTCCGGAACATCATACTGAATCATATTAAACAATGTTTCCTTGATTCGGTCCGTGGTAGGTCTGGTATCCATTCCCTGAATGGTATTTAGCGTAACACTTCTTGCTTTTCCGGCAATTACTCTCATAAGTTACCCCTTACCATCTTCCTTATATAACAAAAAGCAAGCAAAACGCTTGCTTTTCGCTAATATAATCAGTTTAAAAATTATTCTTCTGTTGATTCTTCAGCAGCTTCTTCCACTGGAGCTTCTACTGTTTCTTCAGCAACTTCTTCAGTTTCTTCATCTGGAAGTAATACTTTTCTGCTTAAGCTGATTTTCTTTTCTTCTTCATTGAAGTCAACAATCTTTGCTTCAATTTCCTGACCGATTGTTAATTCATCAGCAGGTTTTTCAACATGATGCTTTGCAATCTGTGAAACATGAAGTAATGCGTCAACACCTGGTTCGATTTCAACGAATGCACCAAAGTCAGTCATTCTTGCAACCTTACCTGTTACGATAACACCTACAGCAAATTTTTCTTCAGCATTTGCCCATGGGTTTGTATCTTCAAATTTCAAGCTTAATGCAATCTTATCACCATTGATTTCCTTGATGAATGTAGTGACCTGATCACCAACCTTAAAGAGCTTCTTAGGATTTCCTACACGTCCCCAAGACATTTCAGAGATATGTAATAATCCATCTGCGCCACCGATATCAATGAACGCACCAAAATCAACAACGCTCTTTACAACACCTTCAACAGTCTGACCAACTTCAATCTTTTCGAATAAAGCTTTCTTTGCTGCTTCTTTCTGTGCTGAAACTAACTGTTTTCTGTCACCAATGATTCTTCTCTTTCTAGGATCAAATTCTGTGACAACAAATTCAATTTCCTGATTTAAATACTTATTTAAATCTCTTTCAAAAGTATCTGATACAAGACTCGCTGGAATAAATACTCTTCCACCTTCTACGTCTACACTCAAACCACCTTTTAAAATCTGTACAACTGGTGCTTTGAGAACTTCTTTATTTTCAAAAGCTTCTTCAATTCTCTTATTTGCCTTCTCTGCAGCAAGCTTCTTATATGACAGAGCAACCTGACCGTCGCCATCGTTCACTTTAAGAACCTTTACTGTCAGTTCATCGCCTACTGAAATTACAGTTGTCAGATCTACTGGTGTATTAGAGTATTCATTGCTTGCAAGGATACCATCAGCCTTATACCCGATATTTAATACTGCTTCATCCGGCTTAACGCTAATTACCTTTCCTTCAACCGTGCTACCATTATGGATAGACTTAATTGAATCTTCTAACATTTGTTCAAAACTCATTTCTTCTGACATTCAGTATGAACCTCCTCAATAATATTCTTTGGGGT
>JAILRB010000029.1 GCA_024698585.1 Eubacterium sp. | reverse complement strand
CCGGTGAACCGTCTTGTAATAGCTGCCCTGCTCATCCTCCACCCAGTCACACATATAGTTGATGGGAGCAGGCGCTATAACCATCAGTTCTCCGCCTTTCGCCAGCACCCGGAAGCATTCCCGGAATACCACGCTGACGTCCGGGATATACATCAGAGACGGCGGATTGTAGATCAGGTCAAAGAACTCATCCGCAAACCGGGACAGGTCGCACATGTTCCCTTTCACGATCTCAATATCCAGCTTTTCCCTCTCCGCGATTTCCCGGTCCTTTTCCAGCATCCTGCCGGAGAGATCAATCACCGTCACCTTCGCCCCGGCACAGGCAAACAGCGGTGCCTGCAGTCCGCCAGCGCCCGCAAGACACAGCACCCGTTTACCCTTGATACCCTTCAGCCATTCTCTCGGCACTTCACTATTCCAGAAGCGGAGATGCAGTTCTCCCTTCCTGGCTGCTTCTAGTTCATCCTTTGTGGCTGATGCCGTCCAGTCTGCGTTACCCAGGACCAGATTGTCTATATTCTTTTCCACCTGTTCAAATACATTATCCACTGTTTTACCTCATTTCCCTGTTCTGCTATCTTCCGATTTTTCGTTTCACCAGATATCGCAACGAGCTGTAATTAATTGTTAAAGCATAAAAACAGATCTGAGGATTCTTTTTCCACTCTCTGTTTTCATGATTTTTTGCATGAACGTCTCAATATTCTGCTGACTATAACCGTTTTCTGTTGCATTGGCGATATAATCCGCTTCCACAAGAATCTGATAATCAATACCATCAATACCGATAAAGATATGATGATGCCCGACCAAATAGGCAACTCGGTTAATTTGCTCTTCCGACAACCCTGTATACGCCAGAAAATTCCGGACCATTACTTCGCCTTCCTGCTCCTGATACTTTCCGTTCGTGTTGCCGTATTTTTCACGGCAAAGGGGGCAGGCTATATCGTGCGTTATGGCGGCTGCTTCCAGAATGATCTGAGTCTGCGCATCAAGGCCTTCCAGCTCACCTATTGTCTTTGAATATGTCCATACTCGTATCAGATGGTCGATGTCATGGATATATCCATTTGAAAAAGTAATCATTTTCTCCATAATCTGTGAAACCATCAGATCTGTTTCTCCTTATAAACCGCTATTTGTCACACTCGTTTATATTTACAGTTAAAATCTATATAACAATTACCAGTGTACAAACTCACCGCCGATAATTCCTTTTACATTAACATCCGCCAAAACACCATAAGTTTCCGGACGTCTATATTTATCGCCCATGACATCATTACTTCTGTGTGTCCTAAGCATATCGAGATCAAGTGTTGCAATATAAACTCCAGGCTCTCCCGATGCTTCCATCACACACATATCCCGAACATCGGGTTCATCACTAAGCCAAGGAACACCATCAAATAGCGTAGAATGTCCGTTACAATCAGGCTGCCCATCAGGGTAATTGCATGTTGCAACAGCCAACATGTTTTCATATGCTCTGGTTCGTAGTGCTGATAATCTATTGATTTCCATAGGACAAGCGTTGGGAGCCAAAATAAGCTCTGCTCCTTTCAGCATCAATATCCTTGCACTTTCAGGAAATTCACGATCAAAGCAAATCATAGATCCAATCTTAACCGTACCTCTTCCAAAATCCAGATCAGCAACATAAAAGTCATCTCCTCCGGATAATACTTTTTCTTCATCAAATGCACATGTCTGCACCTTGGAGTAATGCAGGATTTCTCTTCCTAACCGATCAAAAACAATAATAGAGTTTAATGGTTTGGTATCGTGTGTTTCAAGAAATGTAATACCAATTGCCATTTGAAGCTCTGCAGCCAATTTACGAAATTCATTGATAAAATCACTATCCTTCTTTATGGCTAATGATTCTATAGCACCATTTTCCTGTGGCAGGTAATACCCATCACTCCACATTTCCGGAAAAAGTGCTATATCAGCTCCCTTTTCTTTTGCTTTAACACATGCCTCTTTCCCTATGATAAGGTTTTCATCTATATTTTTTCCGGGTAAAATCTGCAAAAAAGCAATATTAATTTTCATTGTCTTCCTCCTTAAAAACTGGATTTTATAAAAAACTAATCAATCCCGACATGCTCAAAACCAATGGAATCATCCACATTAATCAAAAGGTAAGAAGCGCCTTCCAAGCCGGTAGCAGAAACGGAAACTACATTTCCTTTCACAAAATTCTGATGAGAATGACCAATCACACAGAGATCATATTGTTTGACCTCTTCGCTTTTGCATGCTTCATCAAACGCCCCTGTTTTTAAACTTGACAATGGCAAGAATGGATATGCCTCATCAACGTCCAAAAATAAGAAATGCGAAAAGCGAATGATAAGACCATTGTATTCTTTTTCATAGAACAACGGCATCTGGCTAATGAACTGCATTTCTTCCTCTGTAAGTTTTTCCCTTATTCCGTCATAATAGTCTCTCAAATATTCTACATCAGGATCAATATCCACTCCATGCTCCGCATAGAGTTCACAATTTCCTTTTATACAAAGTACTCCGCTGTCCTTTAATAATTCCAGGCATTCTATCTCTTCATTTCCACGCTGAAAAATATCTCCTAAAAATACTGTCATATCTACATTTTATTCCTTAATTTGTTTAAGTACTGCATTTAATGCTTTCAGATTTCCGTGAACATCTGAAAATACCGCTATTTTCATCGTCAATTCCTCCTATAATTTTAGCTGCATAAACATGATACTGTTTTGAAAGCACATCAATCTGTCCCTGAAAATACTTGCTATTCTCTCCGTTTCCATGAAGCAGAATGATTGGTTCTCCCTTACCTTTTTCTATAAAAAAATGCTTGATGTCCATCATATTCCTTTCATTTTATACATCTTTTCATTACAGTTCTTTCATCATGCACAATGATTCTGGCATTGAAACATAAGGACCATAATTTTCTATTTCATTAAATCCTACTTTTCGATACACATGACATGATTCTTGTAGCAACTCTCCCGTTTCAAGAATCATTTTCTTATATCCTAGTTCTTTCGCCCACTTGATTAACTCAAGAACCAGTTTAGTTCCTATTCCTTTTCCCTGAAATTTATCTCTAACAAATACTCTCTTTAACTCCGTTGCATTATCGATATCATTATATTGATACTCTCTGATTGCCCCAGCACCTGCGGCTTTTCCAGCAACATACACCACTACAACCTCTTTTATTTCATCCAGCTGATTAAACTGTTCATATTTCTCTCTCTTAATAACTTTTCCAACTCGCCTGTCTAAATCCATATCTAATAGTTGGCAGTTCTCGATGAAGTCTTCATTTGTCCCAGAACATCTGACAAATTCAATTTCATCCATATGTACACACCTCCTAAGTTAAGAAGACTATATTTTAACTATCTACTTTTTCTTTTTTGCCATATCAATCCCCAATGACTAGAAGATTTCGAGAAACATGGGGGAACTATCTCCCCCTGTGCTTCTCCTTTTTCTTTTGCTGCTTTAGTTCAAACAATCTCTGCTTTTTAGCCTCTTTCTTTTGTCGATGATTCGCTTTCGAAATTTGTTTGTTCTGTTCCTGTTGCAACTTTAACGCCATCTGGGATTTCGTCCCCATCGGAGTCTCCTGCATTTGTTTTTTAGCATCCCGTTTTAGACGTTTCGGATTTCTTTTTTCATCCTTCACAACAGTTTCAACAGCCGGACTAAAATGTAATTGATAATAGTGTCTTGTGATAAACTTGTTAATTTCATAATCTTTGGGTTCTGCACCAAAGGTTACCTTTGTCACAAATAATTTGCCGTTTTCAATTCTCTCGAAAACACCAACCCAAAACGGATCTTCAAAAAACACTATTAACTTAATACTTTCTTTGTCCACAATCATCCCTCCTTTGAAGTGTCATATAATTACAAAGAATGGACAACCCGGAGGGGCAGGTTACTTACCCTGTTTTCACAGGACGGCCGGGCTACCTACCGGCTCTAGCACATTTTACAATGCACATTGCGTTTTTATCTTTGCTTTCCGATTAGAAAATTTGTCCCGGAAGTTTTAACTTTTCCTTAGGTGGAAAACCTTTGTCAAATTCGTCAACCTTATCATCTGGAACATAATAAATCTCCGGGGTCTGATAAACACCGGTAATTCCATTAAGATATCCTGGAACCAATTCCTTGCATAGAAAGAACGATGAATCTGCATCTTCCGGCAAATCATGATATCTGATTCCAAATTTGCTGGAATAATCCAATCCACTTTTACCGTAGAAATCAATATTGCCTTCAAACAAGACCGCACCAAATCCAAGTTCAGTAGCCTTTTCTAAAGAGTAATCCAATAGCATTTTCCCATAGCCCTTGCGTTTCAGTTCCGGCGTAATGCATATTGGCCCCATTGTTAACACAGGAATTTCTCTTCCATCATCCGCTTTAATGATTGTCTTTGCAAACACATTTTGCCCAATGATTTCACCATCTTTTTCCATGACAAAATTCAATTCCTTAATACAGACATCATCGTCTCTGAGAACATGCATCAGGTAATGTTCCTTACATCCTGGGCAATACACATTCCAAAATGATTCTCTGATAAGATTTTCTACTTCTCTATGGTCTTCTCTTTTTTCTAATCGAATAATTATGTTATTTTTCTTCATTTTTTAATCCTCCTGAATATTGTTAACTTCAATTGCCTCTCAGCGGGAGGTTGGTCCATTGCGTCAAACCACCAGACTCTATTTCTATTGCCTGATGGTTTTCGATTTCTATTTCATTTCAGAATAACTCCCCCAGCCAAATATAATATCAGGCTCTCGGAAAATAATCCCTGGTTTTATCTCTTGACTGAATACTTGGACTTTGGACAATTCTTTCTAGTTACTTTTCCTCTGTGCTGTCCTACATTAACGTCCTGATCAAGTCCTTTTCCTGATACTACTACTTTTTCGTTCTCTTTATCATCCGTTGAATTCAGTACAATCTTATAACTGTCTCCTTCGTCGGTGTCGACTGTTACGTCATTCGTATTTGTTTCATCATCTACATTGAATGAGATTTCATCAGCCTGTGTCACAACACTTGCTGCATTATCCACATCAGCAAGATTACATTCAAACTCTTTAATGGATTTATCATCATTTACTACAGTGATGTCATCAGCGTCAATCCAAAGCTGGGTTCCCAGATACTTTCCATCATCCAAATGAATCATGCTAACCTTTTTGCTTCCGGTAACCATTGCGCCATCTCTGATTTTTGCCACCATGGATCCATCTGCATCGTAGATTGTGAAGTTCATACTGTTAGCATTGAGATAACTTCTACCTGTCGTAACAGTTCCTCTTTTTTTCCACACATTATTATATGCATCGAATTTAACACAAGCTAATTTCTTATTGTAATTGTTTTCGCTCGTACTTGAACCGTTCATGCTATTGTAATCGCCATTGCCTGTTGTTGTAATATCAGAACCGTGCTTGCTGTCATAATGCCAGAAATCTTTATCTGTTTTACTTAACTGAATGTATTTGTTCGGATTTCTCGGATAGTTCGGATCTAACACTCTGATTCTGTCATTTTGCTTGTCATAGTAATATGCTAAGAGCGCATGATCTCCAATGGAGAGATATACTGTATTTCTTTTACTCGTTTCACTAGACACAATACTACGAACATTCTCCGGTCCGTAAACTCTGTCTAAAGAAAATGCTACCTGTCCAACCTGCATTGCCTCAATGATTGTCGTCAATGATTCATTCATTTTTTTGTTGTTTGTTGTTACCTTTAAGTCAGCTGAATAAGACACATTACTGAAATCAAAAATGTCAAGGTTATCATCTCTCATGTGAATCATACTAGCTGTTGTAGTCATACCGGAACAGTTTCCCCACCAGTATTTCGTCTCATAATGTCCGTTATTATCAACAATCCACTGTTTGTCATTGGATTCTTTGAGCTGTTTTGCCAATGCTGTCTGTCCAAATATGATTTCATAAGAGTGTAACGGAATCTGATAGGTAGAACTATAATTAAAATCATAGCTACTGTTGCAAAAACTATATCCTAAATTATGTGCCAGTTTGTATCTAAGATAGATTGTTCCCGGTGCACCAACTGCTCCTGTCAGTTTTTTCGAGAAGTCAGATGTCAAATAAAGTCCTTCAACTTCATTACTGTATATGGAATTACCTACTGCATAATTGTTGGTAAAATAATCTATAATCTCTGATGCAGTTGTATTCTTTTCAAATAATACATAGCTGATTGAATTAAATGGATAGGATATTAATACCTTGCTGAATTCAAGCGGGTAGAACGCGCCGACTTCTGCACTATTGTTTTCAACTGCTCTGATATAATATTTTCCCGGATGTTTTGCAATATATTCGCCTGTCTTGAGCCCGTTTTCTTTTCCGGTAAAGCTAACCCGTGATTCCAATTTATCTGAGGAGGTTCCTCCGTAATAAACATTGAAACCAGTAACATCCTTGTTCTGATATTCGGACACCTTAACCACCTGCTGTGGGTCTGAGCCACTGGTGTATACTTCCATTCTGCCGTCTTTTCTAGCTCCTGCTTTCACCGTGAGTTGTTCCGGTCCAGGAATCACTTCATACTGGAGATTGTTATTTTCACAATATTTTTTTACATTGCTAGCAAAAGAATAGCAATAGATTTTTTTGATGGATGATCCCTTGAAAACATCTGCTCCAAATTCAGGATTTCCATAGATATACATATAACTCTGTCCTGCAAATCCCTCAAAGGCTCTGTCTTCAATTTTTGTCACATGCGTGTTTATTTTAAGATAAATCTGAGAGACATTTGCATAATATCTGATAGTTGTATTCTTGAAGGCTTCTTTTCCAATTACCTCTAACTGATTATTGAAATATACTGTACCGGTTATAGACATACCTCTAAAAGCTCCCTCAGCAAGGCCATATACCGGCTGACCATTGATGTCTTCCGGAACTGTATAAGAAAGCACTGTTTGATCCGTCGGAAATCCATATGTCACTTTACCGCTTCCATCGAGATAATAGATATATTCATCTGCAATCCGCGCTGAATACCCTGTCGGAATCTTACTGTAACTTACCCCTGTTCCAGGGATTTTTGACGAGATATTGGTGCATAATGGATTATAGTAAACAGTCTTAACATTGCTTCCAAAAGCTCCACTTCCTACAGAACAATTACTGTTAATTGCAACAGTGGTCAAGGATGAACACCCTTGAAACACATTTGTTCCAATACTGGTCACGGATTTTCCAATCACGACACTTTTAATTCTTTCACATGCTTTAAATGCATTATTCCCGATTTTTTTTACGGTATCAGGAATTGTTAAGATGGAAGAATCAAATAGCAGCGTACGCTTGTCCGTGCTGTCGAAAGCATCATCAGCAATTTCCGTTATGGTATATCCTTCAATTGACGATGGAAGTTCTGCCGAAATTCCTGCATATCTTCCCCAGGTTGTTCCAAGAAGAATTGCTGTCTTTTCCGTCGCGCTTTTTACCTTGCCGATGTATCCGCCTGCCATAACAGTGCTTCCTTCTGTATATGTTGCGGCTGCCACAACTTGTCTGTGCTCTAAGTTTGTAAATACTCCCCCCGTTGCCATGAGTACCATTGCCATCGTTATGGCAATGCCTCTCTTTACACTTCTCATAGTGCATCCTCCTTTTTATTTAGTGGCGTTCATAAACCCCTATCCATTTTATCAGACCACAGACAAATATACTAGCACTTGTTGTATTTTTACATACATAGAGTGTTCTGTATATTTTTTAGCAAGAGGAAGACTTTTTTCTCTCTTGAACCCACTCTACACTGGTGTCCCCACTTCAATTAAATTTCCATCTAAATCATAGAATCTAACAACTTTTTGTCCCCAGCTATGAGTCATCAACTGATTCACATATTCCGTTTCCGGATAAAGTCGCTCCAGTTTTTCTGCAAAGGCTTCAAGGTCATTTTCTTCAAAATATAATTCGCAGGAATTACTCTTTCCGGCAATGTTCCTATCCAGAAACTTTTCCCAGATTGACTTATCTTGAAGGACTAGTCCTTCTGTCATAATTACATTGCCCTCATTGTCCAGAACCACATCAAGCCCGAACAAATCATGGTAATACTTCTTGGATTTTTCGATATTATCTACTACAATCAAAACATTTCTTAATCTCATAATATTCCTCGCTTTTACTGCTCATTTCCAAGGCATCTTATTTTTTAAAACAATACCAATGGGTTCCTTTTCCATATCCTATTTTTTCGTAAAACGGATTTGCGCCCCCCGTCATTACCGTTGCACCAAGAGCTTTCATCCTGTGGTGGTGTTTTGAAAGTGCTGCAACCGCTAAGCCTTTCTTTCGATGTTCCGGTACCGTACATAATGGCTCCATATATGCCAGTTGATTTTCTTCCACCCACCACATTCCGGAAAAGCATACATACTCCTCATTCTCATCTGCAATGATTACATCATACTGATGGGTTGAGTGTGGTGACGGTGCAATAATGGGACCGATGACTCCTTTGTAGGACTTCGCCGGCGACCACTGGTAGGAAGCATCCTCCTTGTCCCAATTTTCAAAAGGACCGTTTTCCAAATGATTGTCAAAACCATACCAGAACATCTTCGCCAGTTTCAATGGGTCTGCAGTCATTGGATCCACAAAATGATATCCCTCCGGCAATTCTGCATTCAGTTCTTTGGAAAAATGAAAATGAAGTTCTTCATAATCATATTCACAATGGTAGCCTCGCTTTTTCAAAAGCTCCATAAGATATTCCTGACCGTTAAACAGCATCATCTGCTGCTTTCCGTCAAATCCCGGCATATTTTCCTCAGCATAATCAATCATCTCTTCTGCCAAAAATTCATAACCCGGACGGATCTTAAAATAAATATCCGTAATGGGATTTTCATAGAAGACAAATCCAACGACCTTGTCTCCATCAAACCACAATCGGTCCAAGTAGCAATAGGATGTATCCATCCAAGATGATTGAATCGCATATTCAAAAAACGGAGCCTGTGCGCCATCCGCTTCCGCATCATAAGTCTCAACCATAAAATCCCATACTAAATTAATATCAGTTAATATCTGAAATTGTTTTGTTGTTATGTTCATTTTTCTTTCCCCTCAAATTCTTCACTCTCAACAATTTTCTTTATCACTTCGCCATCTTCATGCACCAGCGTGCCATAGAAATCTACAAAAAATGCCTTTATCATTTTCGTCCTTCACTACAATTTCTTAATCATATAAAATCCGTTTCCCATATCTCTTGTCTTCTCATAACCACCTTGCTCATATAACCTGATGGCAATCGTATTCTTTCCTTCCACCCAAAGAACACTTTCTTCACAATCATGTTTTCGCGCAAATTCTTCCAAGGCTTCCATCGTTGCTTTGCCCAAACCGTTTCTTCTAAACCTTTCATAGATTTCAAAATCGCACACGAAAGACTGCTTCTTTCCTTCGCAAAGTTCATGCAAAAACCAAATAAATCCAACGATTTCCTGATTTTCCTCATCCACAATATTCATCAAAAAATTATCCTTCGTCCAAAGCCCCTCCGGAAGCATTTCTTCTAATTCCTTGATAGCCGCTTCCTTTGCCTGCTCGTAGGACATCTTTTCCCATTCCATCAATTCCTCAATATGAATTCGCGTACTTTCCTCCATATAGGAATTGTATTCTTCATCATTCATTATTTTAAGTTCAACCATTCTCTGATCCCCCCATAATTCCGTTCTGTTTTCGTCCTTTTCTATTTTACTTGATTTGTTAAATGCTGTCCATTAATGCGTGAAAAAGTCGCCTTATGGGCGACTGGTATGAAATCATCTAGAAAAACCTCGTTCTCTACAAATGAATTCATGTCTTCTCCTCTTTCATCCGTAGCAAATTCCTAGTTTCTACGAACACATCTCTCTATCGCTCATTTTCATACGTAGCAATCGCCATATCATTACGGATACAATTTCCCTGTTTTCAAATTTCATTCGTAGAAAAAATCTT
>JAILRB010000002.1 GCA_024698585.1 Eubacterium sp. | reverse complement strand
ATGTTTTAATTATACTTTATGCACATCTGAAAGTCTATCAATAAAAGACAAAAATCCTGTAATATAATACTTACATTTTCATCAATTCACTTCTTCTAAAGCAAATCAGCGCAGGTGACTAAACTACTCACCTGCGCTGATTTATAATAGCCATTTATTTACTTACAACTCTTCTTCGCGTTCATCTTCTTTCCATTCAGTTGTGGTATAAATAGTCATAATAATTCTCCTTTCTGATAATTAATAATGGTTATTGTTTCTAAAGATATTGATAATAATATCTGTGGTCGTATCTCATTAATCAGGTTTCGAGATTATTATCTTTTGGAAAGTATTCCCAGTTATTTCCTCTATGGTAATACTTAAAAGATCCAAATAACGTCGTTTTATGTATGATATTGCACAATCTGACATATCACCATTGTATTGTAAATGCAATACGTCATTGTCTACAGATTCGAATGACAACGGGACAATCCAGCATTTATATGAGATGTCTGGTATATCAAACTCTTCTTTAAATCTGATTAATATATCATTCCAGTTATCATTTGATATATTATTCACAGTTTGACTCTTTTTCTTTACGGAATTGACAACTCTAATTTTTTCAGATTTATCGTAAACGCTAATAAGGTTTTCAACAAGTTCATTTACAGCTTCATACTCTTCCTTTTCCATAAGTTTTTGAATGGTATATAAAGCAACTAAAACATCATATTGTTTCATACGAACACCTCCTCCAATTTTTCCATCTCTTTTCTTTCTAAAAATCTTTTTCCAAGAATGCTTACTCCATAAAACACATCTTTGCATTCTTTAATTTCTTCAAAAACAGTACACATCACCTTACTACCATTTATTCAATGCGTTTTCTAATTCTTCCTCTGTATACCCAAACATATAATCTTCATCTTTTCCGTTCGACGCCCATATTTCTGCCGCATCGTAATCGCTTAAATCCTCACAATCTTCTTCGTAATATTCTTCTTCCTTCTCTATTGCGCAATCCAAACATAAAATATCATCATGACACGTATCCCAATATCTTTGATCTGTAACATTATTTATTACACTTGGAAATTCTCTACTAGCTTGAATAGGATCAAATTTACATCCACATCTTTCGCATTCTTCAAAATACTCACCTTCTTTATCTTGTTCAAACACTTCACCAGCACAATCTTTACACAAAATTCTCCGAAAATTATCATACGAAAACTGAGAATTCTCTATTTCAAATTCTTCTCTCGTGTTTTCCAAATCAAATTCTGTACCGCACTCTTCACATTCTCCAATCAATCCTTCTTTTGAAAATTCATTAAGATTCTTTCCATCTACCAATATTTTTTCAAAGAAGATAGAGCCCCCGTTCTTTTTCATTATAATTCCCAGTATCACTGCTGCTGTTCCTCCTACGCCTACAGAGACCAATCCCTTCTTATGCTTCTTTGCCCAGTTTTTCACTGTTCCAAACTTTTCCTTCTTTTGTTCCTTTTTTACTTGTTTATTCATACAAAATCCTCCTTTTAAACAACTGCTCATCATTTTCTCTAAGATTTTAATCTTTTTTCTTTGAAAGTGCTTTTTTCAGCCAGTCACTAGTTTTTTCAGCAATTACAGAACCAGCCACAACTGCCGGTAATGTTCCTAAAGCTGCTGCAAGACCTAAAGAAGCGGCAACAACTCCAATCAATTCTTTTGAAACCTCCTTTCTTGTGGTAGAACCAGCCAAAATAGAAGGCGTCAACATATTTGCTTTGGCCAACAATGTTTCTCTGTCTTCTTTTTTATAGTTTTCTGGATGGTCAATTAATACCTCCAATAGACACTTTAACATTTGCGTATCATCAGGGAATTCCTCCATTTCTGCATCCAACACAGCTCTCATTGCAATATATTGTGTCTTATTCAGTTTATTTCTTTTTGCTTCCAAATTATTGATGGTTTGTCTTGTAACACCAATACGTTCACCAAACTCTTCAGCAGTCCAGCCAACAGCTCTTCGAATCACAAGTAAATTGTTTTGTAATCTTTCAATTTCTATCATATCGTGCCTCCCATGTTACCAGAATATACCTTGACAAATATTTTGTCAAGGGTTTCTTATTTTCTTTTATAGCATAACAAGAACAAGACCTCTATGCAATAAAAAAGAAGAACAAGTCTCTGCTCGTTCTTCTTTTACCATCTCTATATTTCTCCCACACCGAGTTGAAACTCTTTCATTACTGCACTCATTTTATCATCTCTTGCATGTAAGTATACGTTTGCCGTAATCTGAACACTTCCATGTCCTAGCATCTTGCTTACTAACAGAAGATCCTGTGTTTCTTCATATAAGTAAGAACCAAATGTATGTCGTAACGTATGAAGAGTAACTCCTGTAAGCCCAACATTACTTACAATTGTCCGAAAGGTCTTTTCAAAGGCTGTTAAGTAAATTGGATTCCCCTCCGCACTTGCTATGACCGGCGCTTCTGCTCCCCAATAAGCTTGCTCATAAATCTGTAAAAGGATTTCCTTTGCTTCTGGACTCATCGGAATAGTTCGCACAGAATTTACAGTCTTGGGGGTCTGATATGAGGCAATCATACTACCTGTTGGTCGTCCATTGTCTGACCGCTCTTTATAATAGGTAAGCACTCTGCGAACATCAATGGTATCATTTTCGAAATCAATATCACACCATTTCAATCCTAGGCATTCAGATGCTCTCAGCCCAGTATAAAGGAGAAGATAATCAACGACTGAAAGACATTACTTCCATTCTAGACAATGACAGACTTTCTCCTGAAGAGAAGTATGATCTTCTTGTAGATTAGTAATAATAATATTTCACCCGGAAATTTTACCTGAATACTATGGTTCCCGAGTAAGTTTTTAAAAAGTACAATTTTTTACTTATTTGACACATCTTAAAAAGAGACTTACAACCAATTGGTGTAAGTCTCTTTTCTATAAATACACTACGGAGTCCATTCATATTTCTTATTATTTGCAATACCTTTTTGAAATGCTAATTCACTTAACGCATCTGAAAAACACTTTATAAATTTTACCTTTGAAGTATACGTAAACTCATCATAAATTGTTTTCTTCACAAAATAATCATACGCCGATTTAGTCAAGTTGATTCCTAGGCTAGCAAACCATTTTGAAAGAACGGACTGATATGATTTTCCGAAAAGTCCACTGTATAAGTTTGCGTCATCTATTAGATTGAACATCTCCCTTTCCCGTCTCTTAATCTCTTCATATGCCTTTCCTCTTTTATTATTAATCGCCTCTATACGTTTTCTTTGATTCCTTCGCTCATTACTGGAATACTTATACCTCATTATCTCCATTTTTTTTAGTTTTTCTTTTTCCTGACCAATTTCACTATTATAACTCTTAATCAATTCCTTGATTTTTTTTATTCCATAATAGCGTCCGATTATGTCAATGGTTTCTCTATCTTTTGCATCAAAAAAATCAATTTTTATTTTTTTGAAATTGAGTATTTTCCTCTCCTCCACATCAGTATTCTCAATTATATCTTTTTGTTTCTTCTTTTTTTTGTAGGTATAAATATTAAATGGTTTTCCGTATTTTGAGATATACATTAAATGTAATCCTGCATTATGATTACTTCTTGCCATAAATACCTCCATTTTTATGAGCTAAAACCATATGCACAACTATATGTTTTTACAAAATCTGTTTCATCTACATTTAGTTGGGCATTAGAAATATCATCTAACTTAAAACCAATAGCAATCATCTTCGTGTTTGTTCTTTTCCCTTTTATTTGATAATCTTAAATACAGCATCTAGTCCATTATCTGGATGGTATGACCACGATACACTAATATGATCAAAACTTTCTTCTTGCCTGCCCATCAATGCATTGGTTCCCAACATTTCATCCATTAATGATTCAGGTAAATTTAATTTGGCTGCAATTGTATATATGTCTATTAAACTATCAGCATCATATTCATCTTTGCCATCAACCTCAATAGACATACCATCACTACTAAGTTGTGTTCCAGAACTAGTGCACTCATCCGCTGCAGCTTCAAGCGTATTCTTTAATTCCATTATTTCTTCTAATTCAGCTGCTTTCTCTTTGGCTTCTTTTACATCATTTATCTTATATGTAACATCTTTATAATCTGATATTTCTCTAAATACTTCTATCGCTTCGTCATATTTATTTTCAGCAAATAATTCTTCGGCTTTCGCGTATTTAGTAGCTTTTATTTTGGTCTTCACATCTTTATAATCTGTTATATTTTTTAACACCTCTATTGCCTCATCGTATTTTTTTTCTGCAAATAATTTTTCGGCTTTCGCATATTTAGTAGCTTTTATTTTAGTCTTTACATCTTTAAAATCAGGAATCGCATTATATTGCTTCAAAGCCTCATCAAACTTTCCCTCATCTACATACTTATTTGCTTTCTGATATACGGAATTATCTTGATAGTAATTAATACCAAAATAGCCACCTACCAATAATGCTATAACAATAACTACAATTCCAGGAACAATAATTATTTTCTTATTAACAGCTTTTTTGCCAACTGTTTTTGCTCCACATTTCGGACAGAGTTTAAAATCTTTAGGAATAGGATATCCACATTTAACACAATAACATATGCTTTTTCCATCTGAATCTTCTTTTACTGATTCAATGTCAATATTTTTTTGAGTAGTGTCATCTGTGATAAAAGATTCTGTCCCTTCATCGCCAGAATCTGATGTTTTAGTCGCATTTACAGTTGTCATTTCCTCTTCAACGTTGTTTATTTCAGGCATATCTTTATTCATATCAACACCTCCTTAAAAACACATCTCATTTGTATTCATCTTTCTTATCAATAATCCGAACTCTGTATATTTATTTTATTATATATCAAACTGTAGCGAAAATCTATCTTTTGCAGCGACATAAAATACATAAAAAGAGAGAGTTGCAAATCTTTTAGGTAAATTTACATGAACATAATATAAACACCTATGCAACTCTCTTTTTTATTCTAGTTATATTTCGTCATTTTAATCATTTTTTTCTCAACACAATATGAATCAACCGTTTCACTTAATCTCCCTCTTACTTGTTATATCTCTATAAATATAAATTTTTTTCTCAAATCCGTCATAACATACTTGTTCTGAAATCACAGTACAAATTATTCCGCAATTTTCCTACCACTACGAATAATCATCATTACGAATACAATTTCCCTATTTTCATTTTTCATTCGTAAAAGCCTTCAACTACCTACGAATATATTTCACACTTTCCAAATTCCATTCGTAATCCACCAGCCCACGCTCCGGAAATCACCTCGACACCCCATAACGCCCCAAAAACACATACTCCCGAAGCTGCACACTTCCATTTCGTCGTCCCATCACGGTTGTCAAATGCACGAAAACAAGTTTTCTGCATTTTCCTCGTCGTGGACACAAAAAAAGAACCAGTCTTACGACTGATTCTTTCAGCAGGGGCACTAGGAATCGAACCCAGCTCTGGAGTTTTGGAGACTCTTATTCTACCGATGAACTATGCCCCTATGCGATTTGCACAAGGGTATTTATACCATAAATTCATAGGCTTTGTCAAGAGATTTTTCGTTCCAAACGCCTCTTACGGGTTAATCCTTTTCTTTCCCTTTTAATTCTTTCCGTTCTTTCATTTGTTCGGTTTGCTTCATTGCCTTGTTTTTGATGTTTTTTATTTTGGTCCAGCGTTCCTGCGTAACGTTTTTAATTTCCGGAAGTTGCTCCAGTCCTAACTTTTTCTCGCGTTCCTGAATGATTTCCTTGGAAATCTGATAGAACGTTGCTGCAATCGGCACTCCAATTAACATACCGAGAATACCAGCTAATGTACCGCCAACAGTCACTGCAGCCAGAACCCAAATTCCTGGGAGACCAATGGAGTCACTCATCAGTTTCGGATAGATTACGTTCGCTTCAAACTGGATCATAATGACGATAAAGATCAGGAATTCTAACGCTTTCATCGGAGAAACGGTTAAGATGATAATCGAACCCGCTGCAATTCCTAAATAGGTTCCTACAATCGGAATCAATGCCGTAAACCCAACGAATACAGAAATCATCAGCACATACGGTAATCTTAAAATTGACATTCCGATTCCACAAAGAGCTCCTACCACTACTGCATCCACCAATTTTCCAACGATGTAATTATGGAAGCAATAATTCCCTACACTTAAGTAATGCAGTACTCTTTTATAGTATTCCTCTTTCATATTAACACGAATCACTCTAAGTGCCTGCAGCTGAAATTTTTCTTTGCTTCCCAAAAAGTAAATTGCGAATACAATTCCTAATAACGCGGAAAGGAATTTAGAGAATACAGAACCTGCTAGATTCATCGCACTTCCTGCAAAACCACTCACTCCACCTTTGAAGAATTTCATTGCACTATCAATATAGTCCTTCCAGTTCATTTCCAACAACTTTTCAATAATATCGTCCGGAACAATTTTCTGGAACCATTCATATTTCGCCAGTGCTCTGACACCGTTTGGAATCCCTTCTACCAGAATTGTTGCACTGGTGACTAATTCCGGAATCACCAAATAGACTAAAACACCAATAATAGCGCCAATTGTCAATATTGATCCCGTCAGACAAACCGGTCTTCTAATTCTATCAATGGTAGGATTGTTCATCTTTTTAAAGAAATAATCCTCGTACATATCCATCAGAATATTTATCATATATGCAATCACCGCTCCAGTAACGACCGGAACAAAAGCACTAATTCCTGTTGCAATTAAATCGGCAATGTTTTTCCAATAATAAATTGCTAAGTATAGAAGAAAAATAGCAAATCCAATTTTTCTCAATTGTTTCCATTCTAGATTCATTTGTTCCTCCCTTTTCGGTCACTCAAATCTTATCTGCCGCCTCCTGAACATTTGCAACTCCTAGAAGTTCAATTCCTTCCACATCTGAAAGTCCCTTCAAGGAAACCTTTGGCATAATACAACGTTTGAATCCCAGCTTCTTTGCTTCCATAACACGCTGCTCCACCTGAGAAACCGCACGGACTTCTCCTGATAAGCCAACTTCTCCGAATACAATCGTTTCAGAATCCACTATCTTATTCTTAAAGCTGCTAAGCAACGCAATAACCAAAGCTAAATCCAATGCCGGTTCGTTAATTTTCAAACCACCGGCAATATTTACATAAGCATCATAATCACCCATCTGAATTCCCAGACGTTTTTCTAACACTGCCATTAAAAGATTTACGCGGTTATAATCCGTTCCTACCGCGGTTCTTCGTGGCATCCCAAAATTGGTGTGGGTAATCAATGCCTGAATTTCTACTAAAATCGGGCGGGTACCTTCCATCAGGCAGGCAACTACCGAACCGGACGCGTCCGTCGGTCTTCCTTCCAGCATAAATTCGGAAGGATTCAGCACTTGACGAAGTCCCTCGTTTCTCATTTCAAACACACCGATTTCATTGGTAGAACCAAAACGGTTCTTTACTCCCCGGATAATCCGAAATGTAGCGTGTCTATCCCCTTCAAAGTAAAGGACGGTATCAACCATATGCTCCAACACTCTAGGTCCTGCGACCACCCCTTCCTTTGTCACATGCCCTACAATAAAAATAGGAATCGTATGACCTTTCGCCAACTGCATCAATGTATTTGTGGATTCCCGCACCTGACTGACACTTCCCGGAGCCGAACTGACATCTTCTCTGTAAATTGTCTGGATGGAATCAATCACCACAATTTCCGGTTTTAATTCCAGAATTTCTGATTCAATTACATCCAAATTTGTTTCTGCAAGTAATCGAATGTTATCCGTAAATTCTCCCATACGGTTGGCACGATATTTAATCTGCTTTAAGGATTCCTCTCCGGAAATATAAAGTACCTGTTTTCCATTCCCGGCCATATTTCTGCAAACCTGTAATAACAGCGTCGACTTTCCGATTCCCGGGTCTCCACCTACCAGAATTAATCCGCCGGGAACCACGCCACCACCCAGTACTCTGTCGAGTTCACTAAATCCTGTAGTGGTTCTCTCCTCATCCTCTGCGGAAACCTCATTAAGCAGCACCGGCTTATTTCCCAGTCGATTCACGCTGCGTTTCGCCTTTCCCGTGCTTACCGGTTCTTCCACAAAACTGCCTACCTCATGACATCCCGGACACTGTCCTAACCATTTAGCAGATTCAAATCCACATTCCTTACAAAAAAATACTGTCTTACTCCCCTTTGCCATCTGTTCTCCGCTCTCGATCCATCTTTATTGGTATATTAGAAACAATCCGCATGATTCCATACGAATTGTTCCTAAATCACATATTATTTTCTAAATCCGAACAGTCCCTTTTTCTCGTAAGGTTCTGTTTCCACCTGTAACATTGTATAACCGGTTTCTTCAATCACCGATTTCAGTTCTGCTTCTGGAATTTCTTCTTCCGCGATAATCACCGCATTCTTTTCCTTTGACGAAGCCTGAACCTTTTTCACTTTAAAATTATTTCGAATGGCATCATTCATATGGGCTTCGCACATCCCGCACATCATCCCCTCAATGCCTACTATCATCTTTACCATAATGCCTCCATATAATTATGCAGCTGTAATCTTTACCTGAACTAAGTTCCCTTCACTTAATTCCACATCAAATGTAAGTTTTCCACCAATATCTGTTTTGGAAATACCTAAATCTGACTGACCAACAACCACTTTATATTCTTTGTTTGGTTCCAGCTCTAATGTAATCTGAGTCTGAGTCGTACCATCTACAAAAAAGCTTACTTCCGTATCTGTTTCCTTAAAGACACTTACTGCAGTTCCCGGAAGGGATTCGTATACAAAAGATTCGTTTCGTTCTAATTTTGTAATTTCTTTAAAGGTCTTAACTTTGTACACATCTCCGGCCACTTCAAAGTCTGCCTTCTTGGTCTTCTGTGGTAATTCATAGTTACCAAAGCTAATTGTTCCGTTACGCTCTTCTCTGATTAATTCTTTTACTACTGCCATTTTATCCTCCTGTTTTTCAAGTCTCTTCCGACTTCGTCTTCCGCTCCCCTGAGCCTACGTCTATTATACCTTTTTTTATACCGTTTCGGCAACCGAAATATCAATTTGTTTTCCTTTATATGAAAAAGTTACACAATCACCCTTGTTCACTCTTCCGGCAAGGATTTCCTCTGCCAATGCGTCCTCGATTTTATTCTGAATCATTCTGCGCAACGGACGGGCTCCATACTTTTTATCATAACTTTCCGTAGCAAGATACTGCTTGATACTGTTCTGGAATTTCAGCTCAATATCCATCTGTCCCTTCACCTGTTTTTTCAGGTTATTAAGCATAATCGTCACAATGCTCTTCACTTCTTTCTGGGTCAACGCATGGAATACAATAATATCATCAATTCGGTTAATGAATTCCGGCTTAAACAGTTTCTTCACTTCTTCCATAACGTTAGACTTCATTGTTTCATAATCCTGTTTTTCCGTGTCTCCATGGCTAAATCCCAAATGCTTCGGATCAACAATTCTTCCGGCTCCTGCATTGGAAGTCATAATGATAATGGTGTTCTTGAAGTTGATTTTTCTGCCCTTGGAATCCGTGATTTGCCCATCATCCAGTACCTGAAGCAAGATATTGAATACATCCGGATGTGCCTTTTCAATTTCATCGAAAAGAATTACGGAATAAGGATTTTTACGAACCTTGTCACTTAACTGACCGCCGTCATCGAATCCCACGTATCCCGGAGGTGAACCAATCATCTTAGACACACTGTGTTTTTCCATGTACTCAGACATGTCTACACGAATGATGGCATCCTCTGCTCCGAACACTGCTTCAGCCAACGCTTTGGAAAGTTCCGTCTTTCCTACACCGGTCGGTCCCAAAAACAGGAATGACCCTGTGGGACGATTTGGATTTTTTAGTCCGACTCTTCCTCTTCTAACGGCTTTCGCCACAGCATCCACTGCTTCTTCCTGTCCTACAACTCTCTTGTGAAGAATAGTCTCTAACTTCAAAAGTCTCTGCTGTTCATTCTTGCCCATCTTTGTAACCGGAATTCCGGTCCACATAGAAACAATTTCCTGAATGGATTCCTCCACAATGACCGGTCGGTAAGCTAGTTCAGTGCCTTCCCATTTCGCTGTTGCCTTCTTCAACTTTTCGTTTGCTTTCTCTAATTCCTTCTTCAGCTGGGTTGCCGCCTTGAAATCGGAATGACGTACCACCATCTCTAACTGAAGATTCAGTTCTTCCACTTCCAGTTCCTTGTCCATCAGACTCTTCGGCTTTGGAATTTCCCGGATACGAATTTTGGAACATGCCTCATCAATTAAGTCTATGGCCTTATCCGGCAAGTTTCTGTCATTAATATATCGAACAGACAACTGTACTGCTGCGTCAATTGCCTCATCGGAAATAGTTACGTTATGATAATCTTCATAGGATGTACGGAGTCCTTTCAGGATTTCCCTGGCCTCCTCTTCCGTCGGTTCCTCCACATTTACCGGCTGGAATCGACGTTCCAGCGCCGCATCCCGCTCAAAGTATTTACGATACTCTGCAATGGTGGTGGCACCGATAATCTTCAGATTTCCCTTAGTAAGGGATGGCTTCAGAATGTTGGAAGCATCCATGGAACCTTCTGCGCCTCCGGCACCGATAATGGTATGGATTTCATCCACAAACAAGATAATATTTCCAGCCGCTTCCACTTCATCAATAATCATCTTTAATCGTTCTTCAAATTCTCCACGATACTTAGAGCCTGCCACGGTTCCTGATAAATCCAGGCTGATAAGACGTTTTCCCACCATGCTCTTCGGAATGGTTCCCTCACAGATTCTCTGGGCAATGGCCTCCACGATGGCTGTTTTCCCCACCCCCGGTTCTCCAATCAGGCAAGGGTTATTTTTCGTACGTCTGCTCAAAATCTGTAAGATTCTTTCGATTTCCGTTTCTCTGCCAATTACCGGGTCAAGCTGCTTTCTGGCAGCAGCCGCCGTCATGTCTCTTCCATATTTATCCAAAGTTGGTGTTGCAGAAGCATTCTGTCTCCGTTTTCCCTTTTTCGGATTCTGAACATATAATTTCACTTCCGCCGGATCACGATTCATCACCTTTAATAAATCACCACACATCTTCTTAAAGCTGATTCGGTAACTATCAATAATGGCATGTGCTTCACAATCCGGTTCCCCGATAATTGCCAACAGCATATGCTCTGTACCAATCTGGTTCATACCGCTTTTATGCGCTTCGGTTTCTGCTCTGTTTACCAATGCCTGTCCGCGGTTAGACAAAGAGATATTTCTCCCCTTGCTCCGGGTTTTCTGTCTGTATTTCACATCCATATCCTGTTCAATGGCAGAAACGATGTCATTGTAAACCAATTCATAGTTATACAATACATTTGCCGCAACACCATCTGCTACGCCTGCTAATCCTGCCAGAATATGTTCTGTTCCGATATATGCCATTCCCATTCCGCTTGCTAATTCCTTTGCGCTTTCCATGGCTTTTTGCATCTGTGCTGTGAATTTTCCGGTCTGCATAACAATCCCTCCAGTCCTGATTTTTCTTGCAGGCTGTTTCCTGCAAAATATGTCTTAATACTCTGAATGCTCCAGACTTCCGCCCAGAGCATTCTTTTTATATGAGCACTTATCTTTAGTCTAAATCGATAAACTCAAAATCATCATCATCGTCGTCATCTTCATCTTCTTCCGGTGGCAACATAGATTTTAAAGTTTCCTTTAAGTCCTCTTCTTCACTTTTCATAATTTCTTCCGGTGTTACTTTTCTATCCTGTACTACCGGTTCTTCTGATGCATCCTCTGAGATTTCAAAGGAATCTTCCGGTTCTGTTTCCGCATTATCATCTGTAATGTCGATTAACACTTCATCTTCTTCTATGATTTCACCACCATAGAAACCTTCCGTGGATTCAAATTCAGAACCAAAGGTCGGCATATCACCGTATACCCCACCAGCGGCTTTCTTTCTTCCGAAAATTCCACGTTTTGGCATTTCTTCCAGTTCATCCTCTTCTTCGGAATACTCTGTGAAATCTTCTGTTTCCACATCTGCTTCCGCATCTTCCGGAACTTCTCTTAAGTCCTCTTCTTCCGGAATCTCAGCGGCATCATTGTTCTTTGCAGCTTTCTTCTGCTTCTTTTCTTCTTTCTTTTTCTGCTTTGCACTATACTCTTCTTCATCCAGTGCATCGTCGGAAAGTTGTTCTTCTTTCTGAAGTTTTTTCGCTTTACGATCCAGCTTCATGTTAATCAATACGAAGATTAGCATTACGATGAAAATCAGCAATCCTGCAACCACCTTTAAAAGACGGTTATATTTATTTGCTAATGTTGTTCTGTTTTTCTGTAATTTCTTATAAGCAACTTCTGCTGCTTCCTGCTGGGAATAAGCATCCTCATTAATCATATATCTCTGGAATACACCTTCCTGAGAATCGTAAGCATACAGATTAATTTCTTCGTCCCAGTTCATTGCATATACAAGGTATACGCCTTCTTCTGCATCAAGCACCCAAGCTTTGACTGTCTCTTCACCCATTTCAATGCTCTGCTTTGGATAGTTCTTTAAAACTGGGGAAGGCTCATTATAATTGATTACTGTATACATTCTGCTGGCAACATTAACGTTCTTTAACGGATAGAATGTATCATTATCCTGGTCATAAACATAAAAGCCTTCGATTTTCGAATTATACAGATATAATGCCACCAAATGTTCTGCATCACCTTTTACGATGCAGTCATATTCTTTTCCTTTATATTCAAAGGTGCTCTGATCAAATCCCTTAGGAACTTCCGCTGTAATCTTCTTCTGGATTTTCAGCGTTCTTTTTCCTACCTTAACCTTTACTGCATTCTTATCCTTTTTCTTCTCATTCTTTTCTTCCTTATTGTCCTCATCGGTCTTTTCGTAAGAAACCTGAGAATCTTTATCAGCAGTCACTCTGGTAGTGTTAATGGTATAAGTTCCTGTAGTTCGGTCTGCAGCGGTAACTAAAACCTGTGTCTTATTCAAACCAATATCCAGTTTTGTAAAATATGCTGCATTAACAACCTGCGCGGTCGATGTGGCATCTTCTGTTTTAAACTGAACATCAATGGATAATGCTGTAGATTTTACAGTAATATCGTAATTGTATGTTGTGGAATTAAACTGAATCGGTACCTCTGACTTATTTCCAGCTGCATCAACTGCATAAATCGTCATTGACGATAAGTCGGTAGGGCTGGCTGAAACTACAACAGTTCCGGCAAGACCGAATACCATCATCGTCATCGCTAATAATAAACCTTTTAAATGCTTCATGACTATCCTTCCTTATCTCCTAAGCTTCATCAATTGCTTTTCCGATATCATTTCTCATATATTTGTTTTCAAAATCAATTAATTTAGTCGCTTCATATGCATTTGCTCTGGCTTCCTTTAAGTCTGCTCCCTTTGCTGTCACACCAAGCACACGTCCTCCATTGGTGACAATCTTTCCATCAGAAAGTTTTGTCCCTGCATGGAATACATAATATCCTTCTTTATCCTCAAACTGTTCCAATCCCTTGATTTCAAAACCTTTTTCATAAGCAACCGGATATCCGTCACTGGCAAGGACAACACAAACTGCTGCATTGTCTTCGAACTGTAAGTCAATCTGATCCAAAGTTCCGTCAATACAAGCTTCAAAAACTTCCACGATGTCATTCTTCATTCTTGGTAATACAACCTGTGCTTCCGGATCACCAAAACGTGCATTGTATTCCAATACCTTTGGTCCTTCTTCTGTTAACATTAAACCGAAGAAAATGATTCCCTTGAATTCTCTTCCTTCTGATGCCATGGCATCTACTGTTGCCTGATAAATATATTTCTTACAGAATTCATCAACTTCTTCTGTGTAGAACGGGCTAGGAGAGAAGGTTCCCATACCACCGGTATTTAATCCCTGATCTCCATCCTTTGCTCTCTTATGATCCTGCGCGGATGTCATAATCTTAATGGTTTTTCCATCCACATAAGATAATACCGATACTTCACGACCTGTCATGAATTCTTCAATAACAATAGTGTTTCCTGCATCACCGAACTTCTTATCTAACATCAGTTCGTTTACGCCGTCCATTGCTTCTTCCTTGGTATTACAAATCAACACACCCTTACCCAATGCAAGACCGTCTGCCTTTAATACGATTGGATATTTTGATGTTTCTAAATATTCCTTTGCTTCTTCCGGAGAATTAAAGTTTTCGTAAGTTGCTGTCGGGATATTGTATTTCTTCATTAAATCCTTTGAAAATGCCTTAGATCCTTCCAGAATGGCGGCATTCTTTCTTGGTCCGAAAACACGAAGTCCTTCTTTTTCAAATTCATCAACAATTCCACCTACTAAAGGATCGTCCATACCTACAACGGTTAAGTCGATAGCATTTTCCTTTGCAAATGCAACTAATTTATCAAATTCCATAGCACCAATGTTTACACATTCTGCAATCTGACCGATTCCTGCATTTCCAGGTGCACAATAAATTTTATCTACCTTTGGGCTCTTTGCCACAGCTGCTGCAATGGCATGTTCTCTTCCGCCGCTTCCAACGATTAAAACTTTCATTCTATTTTCTCCTCTGCTATTTTTCTAAACGAATCTTTTATAACAAATTATTTGCAATGGCATGAATTGCCTCCGGCAAAATCTTCCATTCTGCCTGTTCCATCACACGCTTTTGCAATGTTTCCGGAGTATCATCCGGCAAGACTTCCACTGCCTTCTGATAAATGATTGGTCCGGTATCTGTTCCTTCATCTACGAAATGAACGGTAGCTCCGGTAACTTTAACGCCACGAGCCAGTGCTGCTTCATGAACATGCAATCCGTAAAATCCGTCTCCACAAAATGATGGAATCAGGGAAGGATGAATATTAATAATCTTTCCTTCATATTTCTTCACGAATTCCTTTGGAAGGACAACTAAAAATCCCGCAAGAACAATCAAATCTAAATTATAGGAATCTGTCACCTCAATCAAAGCCTGATTAAATGCTTCTCTTGTTTCATAATCCTTCGGTGAAACTGCCACCGCTTCAATTCCGTGATTTTTTGCTCTTTCCAAAGCATATGCGTCTTTCTTATTGCTAATCACAACTTCAATGGACGCATTTGTTATTTTTCCGGCATCAACAGCATCTAAAATTGCCTGAAGGTTTGTTCCTCCACCGGATACCATTACACCAACACGTATCATGTCTTACTCCTTCTCTATTAGATCAGTTCTGCAACCTTTTCTCCAGCTTCAATATGTCCAACAACGAAGCACTTGTCTCCTGCTGCTTCTAAGGCTTTCATAGTTGTATCCACATCTGCAGGATCCACTGCAAGAATCATACCAACACCCATATTATATGTGTTATACATCATTTCTTCTGAGATATTTCCTTTTTCTGCTAAAAGCCTAAAGATTGCAGGAACTTCATAACTGTCTTTCTTTACGACTGCCTTGACACCGTCCGGAAGCATTCTAGGAATATTTTCATAGAATCCACCACCGGTAATGTGGCTACATCCCTTAATGGTAACACCTGCTTCCTTTACGTTCTTCAATGCCTTCACGTAAATTCTTGTAGGCTCAATTAAAGCTTCTCCTAAAGTCTTTCCAAGTTCATCATAGTAAGTGTCCAAAGATTCCTTTGTCATATCAAATACTTTACGAACCAATGAGAATCCATTACTGTGAACACCACTGGATGCAATACCGATTAATGCATCACCCGGCTTAATGTTTTCTCCTGTGATTAAATCTTTCTTATCTACAACACCAACAGCGAAACCTGCTAAATCATAGTCATCTTCCGGCATTAATCCCGGATGTTCTGCGGTTTCACCACCAACTAATGCTGCACCGGACTGCTTACATCCTTCTGCCACACCGCTAACGATAGTAGCAATCTTTTCAGGATAGTTTTTTCCACATGCAATGTAATCCAGGAAGAATAATGGTTCTCCACCGGAGCACGCAATATCATTTACACACATTGCCACAGCATCAATACCGATGGTATCATGCTTATCCATAACAAAAGCTAACTTTACCTTTGTTCCACAACCGTCTGTACCGGATAATAAAACTGGTTCTTCCATGTTCTTAATCCCTGATAAATCAAAAGCACCTGCGAAGCCACCGATTCCGCCTAATACTTCCGGTCTCATGGTTCCCTTAATGCTTTCCTTCATCAATTCAACTGACTTGTATCCTGCTTCAATATCTACTCCGGATGTCTTGTAATCCATATGATAATCTCCTTCTCTTGTTTAAAAATAATTTCTATGGTTTCTTTTAATAATTCTTATAGCCTACTTCATCAAGACGTTCTGCTTTTTCTACAACAGAATTTTTCATTTCTTCGCTGAACTCTTTTAATTTCTTTAATAACTCAGCATCAGAAGTTGCAAGAATCTTTGCCGCAAGAATTCCTGCGTTCTGTCCGCCATTAATGGCTACTGTTGCTACCGGAATTCCGGATGGCATCTGTACGATTGAGTAAAGAGAATCTACTCCACCCAAGTCAGAAGTTTTCATTGGAATACCAATTACCGGCATTGGGAACAATGCTGCACACATTCCCGGTAAATGAGCTGCCTTTCCTGCACCAGCAATGATTACCTTAATTCCTCTGTCTTCAGCACCCTTTGCCCATTCAAAGAAAATATCAGGTTCTCTGTGCGCTGAAATAATGGTCATTTCATATTCAACTCCCACCTTGTCTAAAAATTCAGCCGCCTTACTCATGATTGGTAAGTCTGAATCACTTCCCATAACAATTCCTACTTTAGCCATTCGTTTTCTCCTTTTTATCTATTTATCATTATTGTTAAAATTTAAACGCTCTTTCTATTGTAACATATTCCCTTAAAAAAGGAAGCCGAAATCCCCTTTATTCTGAAAAACTTTTCGATTCTTCAAAGGGTTCATTCAAAAATTCCGTTCCTTCTAAAACGAATCTGCCCTCTTTAATGATGACAATTTCCTTTCCTTCTTCTGTCACTGCTGTAATTTCACCCAGTTCATCATATGGAATGGTAATGTCTGTATGACAACCAAAATACGCTTTAGAAAGGTCTGTTTTTCTCAGAATGGAAATCTCATTATCTCTTGCAATAATTTCCTTTCCGTCCGGATTAAACACCGGCACATCCTCTTCCCAACTGTAACAGGTATCTCCCACGGCAAAGTGGGGACCCATTTTTTCCACAATCAGGATTGGCAATTTATACACCACATCATATTTATTTGCAATCACATAGGCGGTGGTGTTTGTGCCAATGGCAAACTCGCCAATCGGCAACGTCTCGTGATTAAACAGGATATTGTCCTGAATATATTTCTTGTTCTCACCTTCCTCTGCGAAATTACCACAGGTATAAGACTTTATCTTTCCGTCTTCGAAATCGATTTCCAGGTCAATGAATTTCAGTCCATTTAAATAAACCTGACTCACATGGAGTTTTCCATTAGTTCCCGTCAGTTGCGGAGACGTGAATACCTCTCCCAACGGAATGTTCACATCTGCCACACAGTTTTCGAAATTACTTTCTTTTTCCGGGTGTTTCAGCGGATGTAATTGCACATTCATATAAGTCTGATTCTCTCCGCGACCAACAACCCGAACATATTCTGCCTGATCCAAAGTATCAATGATTTTCTGCTGTACCTTCTCGTATTTTTCCGCATCCAGCGTATTGATGCGGATGGTTTCCTCGAACATTTCCTCATAGTTTTCTCCGAACTCCGGTATCGGAAAGGCAATAATAGTAAAGCTTCGCTCCTCCCCTTTAATGTACTGTTGAGTAATCTGTGCCGCATCGTTCATGTATTGTACTTTCAGTTTCTGCTGTTCTTCCGAAAGACTGATGGCTTCTTTTTTGCTTTCCGGCTCAAAAGGTGTTTCTCCGAAAATTTCAATCACCGCCGGTCCAGCCATTCCTTGTGCCATTTTCTTTCGGGTTTCAAAGGCCTGCTTTCGCACTTCCAGGCTTCGCTTCACATAAGCCTTATCCAGATACAATCCCTGATCATTTTTATGGTCGAAGGAATACTGAGGATTCACTTCTGTAGAAACCACACCACCGGCATAAATTACCGGTTTCAGTCCCATCCGGGCAAAGTTTTCGATGGCCTTTCTGACAATTCGCTCAAACCCAATATAGTATCGAACCTGTACGGTTTCTTTTTGGTCCAATGGCTTTCCGGCTTTTACAAATCCCACACGATATCCTTCCGTATAAGTAGAAGCAATCCGTTCAATCTTCTCCTCGGAAAGTCCATTCAAAAACTGCGCCATCTTTCTTTCATTGTCACCAATATGCTCTCCGTATCGATATAAATAGCGCAAGTCCTCTAAATCACTTTCCATGACGATTTTTGTATAGTAATCGTTGTTCGGATTGATAATAGCGTCCACCTGCTGGTCCACAAAAATTTCCGTATTATCCTTTTCATAGGAATACATCGTTTCAAAAATATCTTTTTCTTCCACATCATCCAGTTCTTCAAAGTAATTGTAGATTTCAATAAACAATTCCATCTGAAGCACCATTCGCTCCGTTTCCTGCTTCACTGCATTCCGAATCAGTCTGCGATTGCCTACATGAAGGTAACAAAGCAATGCGCCATAGGTTTCTCCCAATTGTTCCACAGCATAGGCCGGATTCGCATAACTTTTCTCATAATTTTCTTTTATCAGTTCCTCATATAGGGACTGATTGATTTCTTCCAGTTCCTCCATGGACAAAGTTCCATAAGTTCCTGACTGCACCATCCGGTACACCCCGTCAATCTGTTCCAAAAGAGCTGCGTTTTTATTGAAAAAATCTGCAAAAGGTGCCTTAACAGCACCTTCCTTTTGTATCTCCCTAATTCGCTCTATTGAAATTTCATATCTTTCTTTAATAATATCCATCACGCTCTCCCATTTTAAATATAGGTCATATACAATCCAAGGATCCCAATCCAAATGGATGCATTCAAAATCGTCCCAATGTAGGAATAACGGAAAAACTTATCCATTTCCTTGAAACTGTTGATTCCAATCACAAATCCTACCGCTGCAGAAATCATAACAAGAAGCATCATAACTCCCACATAAATCCCCGCATGTCCCCGTTTCGAAACCGAAGCGGTAATAGTCAAAATAATCAGGAAGATATGAATCAGCCCCATCAGTGTTGCAATTCGTCCCCCCTCGGTATATTTTGTCAAAGGAATATGTCTGGCTTTCTTCGCCTCTCTTTCTTCTCTCGTTTTTTTCTTCCAAAAGATCATGGAGTTACCTCTTCTTACTCTTTACTATTTTTCTACTGATTACAAAAATAATGTATCCAATCATTCCCCCCAGCGTATTCAGCAGAATATCATCCACATCAAACGCACCTACTTTTGCAATCACTTGTGCTGTCTCAATCAGAATGCTAAACACACAGGCTAACAAGGTTACCGTCACCCCATTTTTATAGCCACGCTTATGAGACAATGTCGGCAACAAAAAGCCAAATGGGATAAAGCATATAACATTTCCCAATAAATTGATTAATGTCACATGCCATCCATATGCGCCACGCATATTCCAGAATCTTTGAATTTCTGAACCCACATGTAAATTATATCGGTAATTCTTGCTAATCAGCGTTCGATCCAGTGTTTCAGAAAAGAACATAAAGTAAAGTGCCAGCATCATATACAGGACGAAAAGCATTCGTCCGATGATTGTCACTCTTCTCGTCTTTTTTGTCATTATTTTGCTCCATACTGTTCATAATAAGCATCAATCGCTGTCTTGATTTCATCATTGATTACAACACGTCCGTTGCATTCCTTGTTATAAAGACATTCCACAACATCTTCCATGGTTACAATGGCATTTGCATCAAATCCATATGTTTCCTTGATTTCATCCAAAGCACTCTTATCACTTTCACGACCTTTTTCCATACGGTTTAAGGAAACCATTAACCCGAGAATTTCAACATCTCCCTGTGCCTGAATGATTGGGAATGTTTCTTCAATGGATTTTCCGGATGTCGTTACATCTTCAATAATAACAACCTTATCTCCATCCTTAATATTGCTTCCTAAAAGAATTCCGGCATCACCGTGATCCTTTGCTTCTTTTCTATTAGAACAATATCTGATTTCTTTTCCGTATAACTCACTGAAGGCGATACATGTTGCCACGCCCAAAGGAATTCCCTTATATGCCGGTCCAAACAATACATCAAAGTCATCCCCGTAATGTTCGTGAATGGCCTTTGCGTAATACTGACCTAATTTATGTAACTGAGAACCTGTAACATAAGCTCCTGCATTCATGAAAAACGGAGACTTTCGTCCACTCTTTAAAGTGAATTCTCCAAACTTTAATACATCACTTTCTACCATAAATTCTATAAATTCCTGCTTATATGCTTCCATTTTAATTCTCCTTTATTTTCATTTTTTAACGTCTATTATCTTAACACGAAAGTAAAACTTAAACAATCCGTATTTCGTCGACCTGACTATCGCCAGTTTTCTGATGTTGCTCCGGCGTCACATCCTTGGAATCCTTATTCGTTCCAATACTCCATTGTACTTTCATCCAGCCCAATATTAGAACCTCTAAAGGTCGGATTTTTTCCTTCTTTTTTCTGTCTCTCGTAATCTCTTAATGCGTCAATGGCAACTTTTCCCAAAAGCATGCATGCCGGCAAGTTAATCAGTGTCATTCCTCCCATTGTAATATCTGCCACTGCCCAGGCTGCATCCATGGATACCAGGGTTCCTGCAAAAATCACACCGACACAGATAATCTTGAAAATTATCCGAAATCTTTTGGACGGTTCCTTTTTGTGATTTAAGAAAATCAATGCATTATCCACATAATATAAATTTCCTAACAATGTGGTGAATGCAAACAGAACCATTGCAACGGTAATAAACAACGGACCGACTTTTCCAAAAACCGTGGAAATGGCATTTTGTACATACATTGCTCCGGAAACCTCTTTGGTATGTGGAACGCCACTGGCCAAACACATCAGTGCCGTTGCCGTACATAATAACAGGGTATCCATATAAACAGATAGGGTCTGTACCAGTCCCTGCTTCACCGGATGACTAACGTGAGCTGATGCAGAGGCATTCGGTGCAGAACCGACGCCTGCTTCATTGGAATATAATCCTCTCTTTATTCCATAAATCAAACAGGAACCTGCTACCCCGCCAAAGATTGCTTTAAAGTCGAAGGCATCCCGAATGATTTCCATGAACATTGCCGGAACGTGCTGAATATGAAAAAGTATGACAACCAAAGAAATAATCACATAAGACACTCCCATAACAGGAACAATGACACTGGTCAGTTTCACAATTCTCTTGCCGCCACCCAGGAGGCAATATCCTACCGTCACTGCCAGAATCACACCCACAATCATTGGCGTCATGGTCTGATCATAAAAAGAATATACTGCAAAGGTAGACTGGAGATTGTAAGAACAAAGCATATTAAACCCAATAGCATAGGTTGCAATCAAAAACACGCAAAATAATGCTGCCAGCCAATGCGCATTCAATGCTTTCTCGATATAATATGCCGGTCCACCATAACAGGCTCCATCCTTATCCTTTCGTTTAAAAATCTGTGCCAAGGTACTTTCCATAAAGGCTGACGATGCTCCAATGATGCACATCACCCACATCCAAAAGCATGCACCCGGACCACCCAAGCAAATCGCCGTGGATACTCCAATAATATTTCCGGTTCCGACACGGGATGCCGTGGATACCATCAATGCCTGAAAAGCCGATACTTTCCCGTCACCGGAAGGCTCCATGACCAATCGGCAGGATTCCCGAAACATTCGAACCTGAACGCCTCTCGTTAAGACTGTAAAATAAATTCCTGCCACTGCCATTACCACAATTAAAATTGGATAATACATGATTTCATCTGTCTTATTTAAAATATCCAACAGTTCTTTTCCCATAGGTACCTCTTTCCTTTGTTGTTATACCAGGCTTTCCAGCCACTGTTTCATTTCTTCCTCGTCCGCTCCACGGAAAAGTTTCGCCCCAACAATTTCCGCCGTATCACTCAAATATGGTTTCAGTTTTTCCGGAGATTTTGTAATATCGCTTCCACCTGATGTGGCAAATAATGCGATTTTCTTTCCGGAAAAATCATAGTCCTTCACAAAGGTATTGATAATATTTGGTGCTCCATAATACCAGATTGGAAAACCAATCAAAATCAGATCATACTCTGACATATTCTCCACGCGTCCTTCAACCGGTACGTCCTTCTTACCAAATTTTTCCTTATTGCATCGTGCCATCGGATTCATCCATTTCAAATCCGCGTCCGTATAAGGAACCTGTGGTTTGATTTCAAATAAATCTGCATCTCCAATCTTAGCAAGTTCCTTAGCAACCTTTCCGGTTACACCACTTGCCGAAAAATATGTTACTAACATTTTACTCATAAATTTCACCTCTTTCTTTTATTGTTTTATGAATTTATAGTTTCCTTTTCCATAACGGTTCTGTCTAAAACATCTACTCTCTTTTTATAATTTACAATAAAGATTCCCATACAAACGAGAATCAATGCGACCAATACCTGCCATCCTAACTGGTTGCTTTCTCCTAACAGCCAGAAGGAAAGAATCACACCAAACACCGGATTCATAAACTTACAAGTGGACACCTTTGACACATCATTGTATTTCAAAAGGATTCCCCAAAGGGTATACGCCATTGCCGAAATAAATCCCATGTATAATAACAGGCACATGCCTCCCAGGGAAAATCCGCTTAAATGTCCACCAACGCTTGCACCGACAATCGCCATCACAAGACCACCGAAAAAGAACTGATATCCACTGAGCATCACTACATCAGAGTCTGCAGAAAACTTTTTGATGTACCCGGATGCCATTGCCGTACAAAAGGCTGCAATCAGCACAAAACCTTCTCCCTGTAAACTGAAATCCAGATCAATGCTCTCTCCATTCAGATTCACCAAAATAATTCCTGCAAATCCAAGGATACTTCCCAGCACTTTTCTTACTGTCAGTTTCTCCTGCTTGAATCCCCAGCAGCAAACCAGCAAGGTCAAAAAAGTTCCCGAACCGGTAATAATGGATGACTTCACGCCTGTGGTGTGTGCCAGTCCAATATAGAAAAATACATACTGGGTAATTGTCTGGAATGCACTAAGAGTAGCAATTCGTTTCGGATGTTTCGGTTTAATAAATTTCCGATTTGTTACGCTGGAAAACAAAATCACCATCATTCCCGCTATGGTAAATCTGCATCCGGCAAATAAAATTTGGGAAGCAGTATCTCCTCCCGCAATATGAAATAACTGATATCCAATCTTAATACAAGGGAACGCCGAACCCCAAAGGAAACAACAAATCATCGCTCCAAAAATCATCATTGGTAATTTTTCCCACTTACTCTCATTCATTTGTGATGTCTCCTTAATATGATTATTCCTTGGCATTCTCTATAGTTTGTCCGTTAGACATCAAATATATTCCAAACCAATGACAAGATTTTTTCGTGGTACTAATCTCAAACTGTTTCGGTTTTGGTGTACCGACTTTTGTTTCAAAGAACAAATCCTGTCCTTCACGATCAACGCACTGATAGCGCTTTGGTTTCCAGGTATCCTGATAGTAGGAAAAATCTGCATTACCAATAAATTCACTACTTCCATCCTTATTGCTCTTCAGGGTAAATCCATCACTTAGATGATAATATACTGCCAGGACTTTTGGGATTTCTCCTTTTCCGTAACCATATTCTTTCAAATAATGATACGATGCACAGGAAACATAAGCCGACCAGGCCAATACAATCACCAACGCAATTTCCAAAACAAGCATGATCTTTCTCATGATTTTCTTTACAAGTTTCATTTCTTTTTCCTTTCCATAAAAATGTTATTTTTTCTCTTTCACAATTTTATCACACAACGCCTGTCTTTCCCACCCTGATTCTTTGATTATTCGTTTCAATTCCGATATACTATTTTATGATTCAAAAAAATTATAATTCTTTCGAACCATAGAGGTACTTATGAGTGAAATTAAAATTATTCGTTCCAAACGAAAAACATTGGCCATAGAAATTACCAAGGAAGCAGAAGTCCTTGTCCGTGCTCCTTACCGCCTTTCTACGGTAGAAATCCAGAAATTCATTGTAGAAAAGCAAGATTGGATTCTAAAGCATGTGCGAAAACGTATGGACGAACTTCAGGAAAAAGAAAACACACCGGCAATGACTTTGTCACCTGCCGATGTGCAAATGCTTGCCAAGGACGCCTGTTCCTATATTCCGGAACGGGTTCGCTACTTTGCGCCTTTGATTGGTGTAAATTATGGGCGCATCACTATCCGGAATCAGAAAACCCGATGGGGAAGCTGCAGTTCCAAAGGAAATTTGAACTTTAATTGCCTTCTGATGCTTACCCCGAAAGAAGTCATTGATTATGTTGTGGTGCACGAACTGTGTCACCGTTTAGAAATGAACCACTCACCGAAATTCTGGGCAGAAGTGGAAAAGATTTTACCGGACTATAAAATCCATAGAAAGTGGTTAAAGGACAACGGCGGTAAACTGATTGATGCAATGACCCATCAATAGGTCATGCCCCAAATGAAAACCGGTCCACCCGCAATTCGTCTTCTTCCACGTGACATCCTAAAAACAAAACCCGAACTCCTGCGTCTTTCGCTTCCTCTAAAGCAACGCCAAACTCCGGATGGGTTTCTACATTTGGTAACACCTGATGAACCCCTTCCATCTGAATTACAAAAGCCGTAATGCATTCGTATCCTTCCTTTGCTGCCTTTGTAAGTTCCCGCAAGTGTTTCACCCCACGCTCTGTAGGTGCATCCGGGAAATAACCCACACCGTCTATTTCCAGGGTACATCCCTTCACTTCCATCAGATATTTTTTCTCACCTTTTTCCATATAGAAATCAATTCTGGAATTTCCATAGGTGTATTCCGGCTTAATAAAGTCGTAATCCTGTTCTTTCAGCCACTCAAAAGCCACCTTGTTCGGTGCCTGACTGTCCATATTAATAAGTCCTAACCCTTCTTTATAAACCGCAATCAAATCGTACTTTGTTTTCCGGTTCGGATTATCGCTGATTTCCAAAATCACTTCACTGTCAGGAAGAAGCAATTCCTTGCAACGTCCTGTGTTTTTCACATGAACTGTTTCCAGCACCCCTTCTACCAGCACCCTTGCAATAAACCGATTCGGTCTGTTTTGAAATTTTCCGTGAATAATGTTCTGATACTTCATGCTTTCCTCTTATCTGAAATATGGGCAGAACGATTCCAATCATTCTGCCCATTTCTTTTTTAATTATAAATCCAGTCCCTTTGCTGCATCACATCCAAGTACAATATTCATACACTGGATTGCCGCTCCGGAAGCACCTTTTCCTAAATTGTCAAACTGGGAAGAAACAACAATTCGTTCTTCATTTCCAGTAACATAAATCTTTAACCCGTCCCAGCCGGACTTTTCATTTCCTGCTAAGAATCCACTGGCTGCAATCTCATCATCTGCAGCGCTGACTTCGATAAACTGCTGACCCTTGTAATAATCTGCATAGAACTTCAGCAGTTCCTCCGGAGTCACTTTCTTTTCCAGCATATCTGTAAACAATGGAACGGAAACCACCATTCCACTATAATAATCATCAATGATTGGTGAGAATAACGGAGTACGCTCCAAACCGGTAATAGCCTTCATTTCTTTCAAGTGCTTATGCTGCTGTGTCAGAGCATATTCTCTTCCGGCAGACAGCTGCTTTGGTCTGTCTTCACTTTCATAGGCAGCAATGGTTTTCTTTCCTGCACCACTGTATCCTGAAAGCGCAAAGCTGCTGACCGGATAATCCTTTGGAAGTATTCCACCGGCAATTAGCGGATACACCAAAGAAATAAATCCTGTGGCATAACATCCCGGAACAGCAATTCGCTTTCCGTTTTTAATGGCATCTTTATGCCCCTCTGATAATTCAGGGAATCCGTAGGCCCAGCCGTCTTCTGTTCTGTGTGCTGTAGAAGCATCAATGATAACCACATCATCATTTTCCACTAAAGACACAGACTCTTTCGAAGCCACATCCGGCAAGCATAAAAATGTAATATCTGATGCATTAATCATTTTCTTTCGTTCTTCCGGATCTTTTCTCAACTCCGGATTGATTTTCAATAATTCGATATCATCACGTTTTTGAAATCTTTCATTAATACGAAGTCCAGTCGTTCCTTCGCTACCATCTATAAATACTTTTGTCTTCATAATCTTGTACTTCCTTTCTTTCAAACACGCTTCTGATTATACATCAACTGCCTGTGAAAATCTATTCCTTTATCGGATAAAGTGCGTCGGCTGCCATTCTTCTTTTTCCGGCAACCCATATTTTTCTCTTCCAAGAGCAATACTCTTCATGAGGAACGTCATATTTCTTGCCAAGACTCTCATTGTCTGCAATCCTTCTAAATCCTGCTCTGCATCCCCCGGTTCCCTTCCATGGACACTGTTCCAATATTGACTGGAAGCAACCGGCATCCCTGATATTGTAAAGTACTTATTTAACCCATCAAACGTTGCAGAGCAACCTCCGCGCCGTGCCACTGTTACACTTGCTCCAACCTTCATGGTCTTTTCAAAGTGCGTACTGTAGAATAATCTGTCTAACGTTGCAATCAATGTAGCATTGGCCGAAGCATAATAAACCGGTGTAGCCACAACCAAACCGTCTGCCTGTTCAAACTTTGGTGCCAATTCATTGACCACATCATCAAAAACACACTTTCCTTTGATAGAACAGTTTCCGCAGGCGATACACCCTCTGACATCCTTATTGCCAACCTGTACTATTTCGGTATCAATTCCTTCCCTCTCAAACACTTTAACCATTTCATTTACTGCAATGGTTGTATTTCCGCCTACTCGCGGGCTCCCGTTAATAATTAATACTTTCATATGCTTCCTCCATTACTTAATTTCTATCTCCATTCATATGAACATCCATATTTTTCTCGCGCCGCCTTCAGTTTCTGCACAAATTCGAAGTTGTTAATCTTACAGCTCAATAGTTCTCAGCGATTTTATCATTGAGTCTAGTATTCAGACAAGAATATACCCTCTGAATCCGCGAACAGAATAGTATGAATCCGCGCCATTGTGAAAAGTGAACACGGTGTCATAGCGCCGCTCGCAGAAAAGTGCACCACCTTTGCTACGGATATCATCCGGTGTAGCAATCCAACTTGATGTTTTCAGATCAAATGAACCGAGACTTTGCAGTCTACGATAGAGTTCCTCCGTCATAATCGAAATGCCGATTTCTTTCGCTTTTCGTTCGGCGCTGCCTGCTGGTGGGTTTTTGGTACGCCCTTGCAATGCCTTTTCGTCATAGCACAGGCTTCTGCGCCCGGTGGGCGATTCCTTTGAGCAATCGCAAAAAATAAGTTTTCCCGTCTTTTCGTCATAGCCAATTGTATCTGGCTCGCCGCCACTTTTCTCCATCCTTTGCAAAACCTCTACGGCCTTAGGAGCCTCGCGTAGCCTACGTTCCAACTCGGACCATTCCAAATCCGGATGCAGTTCCATATGTTCTGAAAATCTCGCTTTAATTATTTCCAACATTATGCTTTACCTCCACAAATTAAATTTTATCTTCATCTCCATTTTTACGAAATCGAACTACTTTGAAATAATTGCTATTGCACAAGGCATTCTTCCTTCGACAACATAATACTCAACATTTTTATATCCCATATCATCAAAAAACTGTTTATATGTATCCAAATCAAATTGCTTTTTAAAATCTGCTCCGAGCATTGTAATAAATTTTACTGCCACCACTCCGGTCCTTTTTGACATGTTTATATATGTTGGTATTATAATCTTTCCACCAGGCTTAGTTACTCTTTCAAGTTCTTTCATTGCCATTTCAGGATTAGGTAGAAGATGTATTACATTACCTGCAACCACTTTATCAAATTTTTCATTTTTACATTTTATATCTGTTATATCTGCTTTCTTAAATACTATATTTGTAAATTTCCTACATTTTTTTGATGCCCTACGAAGCATGCCTGCTGAAAAATCAGTTGCAACCAGCTTCTTACATTTCTTTGCTATTGGAATACTGATTGCTCCTGTCCCACAAGCACATTCCAATACAACATCAGAAGAATCTATTAATTCTGC
>JAILRB010000057.1 GCA_024698585.1 Eubacterium sp. | reverse complement strand
TTCTCCGCAAACTCGCCCTGCCGGGCTCAAACAGTGCTCCGAACGCAATGCTATGCTCGGAAAATTACGAAATCCGGCCTATCGTTTTGGAGATTAATTCTTACTCTTTTTCAATGCAATAACAATTTAATCTTTATGATTTTAAAATCATTCTTTATATAAATCAATTTCAAATGTCACTTTAAATAAATCCCCATCTAATGTAATCTCCAGGTCCCCACTCTGACGCTGTGCGATAGACTTCGCAATGGAAAGTCCCAAGCCGCTGCCTTCCGTCGTTCTTGATGCCTCGCCTCGAACAAACCGTTCCATCAGCTCATCTGCATCAATGTTCAATGCATTCTCAGAAATATTTTTCACTGCCACGACCGCTTTTCCATTCTCGGTATACAAGTCCACATAAACACGGGTACCGGGCATTGCATACTTCGATACATTGTTATAAAGATTATCTAGCAGGCGCCAGGTCTTACGGCCATCAGCCATCACTATCATCGGTTCTTCCTGAACGTTTTTGATTAATTGAAGATTTCTTGCGGCAAACCGTTCTTCATATTCCGCAAGACTTTGGTTAACCAACTGCACCAGATCCAGTTTTTCCAATTCCATTATTGCCACACCGGAATTCAGTTTAGATGCCTCCACTAAATCTTCCGTCAGATTTTTCAGCCGCAATGATTTTGCAGACAATACATCCAGATATTTTTTTCTCTGTTCTTCTGTCACCGTTTCATTCTTTAATAAATCAACATAATTGATAATGGATGTCAGCGGCGTTTTTAAATCATGGGATACATTGGTAATCAGCTCTGTCTTCATTCGTTCATTTTTAACGCTCTCCTCTACTGCCTTGCTAATCCCTTCGCCAATGCAATTTACCTGCTTTGCCAGAACACGATTGCTTGAAAACATCATCCCCTCATCAATTTGATATTTTAGACTTCCTTCTGAAATTTGCTTCGTCCCCTGAACAATCTGCTCTTTTTCGGAATAGTACTTCCATAAAACAAAACAGATTGTAACCATAAAAATTCCATATATAACTACCATGCCGAAGATTGTATGATTTGATGCAGCAAAATTTTCTACAAGTCGGTGCATCGCAATATTGCAAAGGATTCCTCCTGCAAAAACAATAACCAACTTCCATAAAAGCCCGGTATTTTCTAGCAATTGTTTTGCAAATCCCCCAAATCTTTTACCAGTCTTTTTGACCAATAACCAAACTTTCCCCAGGAACGTGGTATCTATCAGGGTTTTGGTCTTTATTCTTCTTGCAAAACTTTCTCCAAACAGCATCAGACATACTGCACCACTTACCCCTATAATATACGCACAAGCCATGGTAATATCATGAAAACGCACTCCTGCTCCAATGATACTATAGGCATCTTCAAAGACCAAAAGACAAACCACCGTATATAGAATGACTGCAATCAGGAATCCTACATCTATCCATCCCTTATCAATTCCTTTCGCCTTTGGCTGATCTCCTTTCTTTTCATGTCCTGCCAGTAACATCAGAATCACAAACAATACAATAGAAACCACTACAGCAAAAACAAGGCTACAAATCCAGATAACATTTTCTTTTTTCATCCTTCTTATTTCTGAATCTGATGGGGCATTTTCAATCTGGTCCTTGCAATAGGCATAGACATAGGAACTTTTTGCATCGAGTTTTCCATAGTTTTCCAGGGTACTTTCATAGAATCTCGCCGTATCTTCATTGATTTTCACGCCAAAACTTGCACTGGTTATTGTCCCCTTCTTGTCCATAGCATCCCAGACATACAAATCGTAATTGTTTTTCGTAACAAGAAATTTTCCATCATTGAATGTGACAACCGATTCAAACTTCCCCTCATGAATTGTATCTCCATTTTCCACATTGGAAAGGGTATATTCTTTTTCTCCGACTTTAAATCCCACATCATAGAAAAATCCTGGAGAACACCCCCATCTTTCTGTTCGAAAAGTCTCCTGCAATTCTTCTAAATTCAACGGTTGCTTCGAAGAATCAATTTCGTCGATTTCACAAAGTAACTCATCCACACAATCCGCAAAAGGAGCATAGACCTTCTCTATCTGGTTATAATACTCCCATTCCCGTTCTAACTTTTCTTCCTCTTTTTCATACTCGTCCCTTGCGCTTTCATCTCCTTCGTCATCAGGAGCACATAACCATTCTCTGACATCCTCTAAATGAGCTCTTACATTATCCATTATTCCCGGAAGAGTTTTTTCCCATTCGTCCCGTTGTAAATTGAAAAATTCTGCTAAATCCTTCACTGTCACATTTCCAAATTCTTCATTTTCTACAACCACTTTTTCCGGATTGCTGTAATTCTCCAAATAAATTTTCTCTGCCTTTGCATAACTTAGCACAGCATCCATGTCTTCGTTGTAGTTTTCACTATACTCAATCTTTAAATCCTCAGTATTCTCTTCTAAATTTCGTTGAAGTCCTACCGCCTTATCTACGCAAAAAACACTAAACGCTGCCAGTGCAATCACACATACATACACTAGAATTCGTTTTGTCTTCATCATTCATTCACTTCCCTTTATTGTTTTTCAATTTTATATCCCAGTCCCCAAACAACTTTTAAATATCTCGGTTCCTTTGGATTGATTTCGATCTTTTCTCGGATATGTCTGATATGTACTGCCACCGTGTTGTCTGCAGAAACCGCTTCTTCGTTCCATACTTGCTCATAAATCTGATTGATGGAAAAAACTCTTCCTGCATTTTTCACCAAAAGCAATAAGATATTGTACTCGGATGGCGTCAGTTTCACTTCCTCTCCATCTACCGTCACCACTTTACTTTCATCGTCAATTTCCAGTCCACCCACCACATATACGTCGCTTTTTTTCTGGACCATGGTTCCAAGCTTTGTATAGCGGCGAAGCTGGGACTTCACTCTGGCAGTCAGTTCCAACGGATTAAACGGCTTAGTGATATAGTCATCTGCTCCCACATCCAGTCCAATAATTTTATCATTGTCCTCTGATTTTGCAGACAAGATAATAATCGGCACACTACTGTTTTCCCTGATTTTCAGTGTGGCGCGAAGCCCGTCCAACCGCGGCATCATCACATCAATGAGCAATAAATGAATTTCATTCTCCTGAAGTTTCTCCATTGCTTCCACGCCATCATAAGCTTTTATGACATGATACCCTTCCTTGGTTAAATAGATTTCAATTGCTTCCACGATTTCCCTGTCATCGTCACACACTAAAATGTTGTACATATTTCCCTCCATAATCACCGAAACCGCTACGCTTGTTTCGGGATTGTATCACCGTCGACAAATGCTCGAAAGTAAGCTTTCAGCATTTTCCTCGTCGTGTAATCCAAAAAGATCTGCATGGGCATCACTCCCATGCAGTAATAGAATAAACAATAAATTTTAATTTAAAAGTAGTGAAATTCTTAAGTCTTTCTTAAGATTACAATTCACAATTATTCACTGTTCTCGGGAATGGTACCACGTCCCTGATATTTCCCATTCCGGTGAGATACATAATCATTCGTTCAAAGCCCAGTCCAAAACCAGCGTGACGGGTACTTCCGTATTTACGCAGGTCCAGATAGAACTGATAGTCTTCCGGAGTCAATCCGGACTCTTTCATGCGCTGAAGCAACACGTCGTGATTTTCTTCACGCTGGCTACCGCCAATGATTTCTCCGATTCCCGGCACCAGACAGTCCATGGCTGCAACTGTTTTTCCGTCATCGTTCAGTTTCATATAGAATGCCTTGATTTCTTTCGGATAATCCGTTACAAAAACAGGCTTTTTAAAAATCTGCTCTGTCAGATAGCGTTCGTGCTCTGTCTGCAGGTCGCATCCCCAGGAAACTTTATACTCAAACTGGTCATTGTGCTGTTCCAATAATTCAATGGCATCCGTATATGTGATATGGCCAAACTCTGAGTTTGCCACCAGATTGAGTCGGTCCAGTAATCCCTTATCCACAAACTGGTTAAAGAAATTCATTTCCTCCGGTGCCTGTTCCAGAACATACTTGATAATATACTGAATCATTTTTTCTGCCAGTTCCATGTCATCCTGCATATCTGCAAAGGCAATTTCCGGTTCAATCATCCAGAACTCTGCGGCATGGCGGGTGGTGTTGGAATTTTCTGCACGGAAGGTCGGGCCAAAGGTATAAATCTTCTTAAAAGCCATAGCGTAAGTCTCGCCATTGAGCTGTCCGGATACCGTCAGGTTCGTTGGCTTTCCGAAAAAGTCCTCCCCGAAGTCCACCGTTCCTTCTTCCGTCTTTGGTACATTTGCCAGATCCATAGTGGTTACCTGGAACATTTCCCCAGCCCCTTCACAATCACTACCTGTAATAATTGGCGTGTGAACATAGACAAAGCCCTGCTCCTGAAAGAACCGATGAATGGCATAAGCGCATAAGGAACGAACGCGGAACACCGCTTGAAAGGTATTGGTTCTGGCACGCAAGTGAGAAATGGTTCTCAGATACTCAAAGCTGTGACGCTTCTTTTGCAATGGATACTCCGGTGTGCTTTCTCCTTCCACTGCAATCTTTGTTGCCTGAATTTCGAATGGTTGCTTCGCATTCGGCGTTGCCACCAGTTCTCCTTCCACCACCAGTGCTGCACCAATATTGGTTTTGGAAATCTGTTGAAAGTTCTCTAGTGCATCGCTATACACTACCTGCAAGGTGGAGAAACAGGTTCCATCACTTAAGGTAATGAACCCAAAGGTTTTGGAATCGCGGATACTTCGCACCCAGCCTCCCACAGTAATGGTCTGGTTCAGGTACTGTGACTGTTTTTTATATAATTCTTTAATTTCTACTAATTTCATCTTTGCCTCCTCGTTATGTAACAAAAGAAGTAGGGATTGTTATTTTTCCCTACTTCCTTTATTTTAATGCCTATTAAATTTCTTGTAAATCGAAATTATTTATGATGTTTCTGTTTTTTCAATTCTTTCTTATGCTGTTCTTCTTCGATTTCTTCTTTTTCTACCTGAAGCTCATCATAATATTCACTTACTTCATCCGGAACGTCATCAATAGAATCATCTCCCACATCAATGCTATGTGGCTGACGACGATACAGAACATCATAAATTACAGGAACGATAAACAATGTCATAAACGTTGCGTAAATCAATCCGAAACAAACAACGATGGCCATTGGCTTCTGCATTGCTCCACCGGCATCCTGAGAAATAATCATAACACTCATGGAAAGAATCGTTGTCATTGCTGTCATCAGGATTGGACGCATTCTAGTCTTTCCTGTTGCAATCAATGCCTCGTGTTTTGTCAATCCCTGCAGTCGCAGCTGATTTACATAATCAACAAACACAATACCATTGTTTACGACGGTACCCATCAGAATCATGAATCCCATCAATGCCATTGCCGAAATAGATTCTCCGAAAACTGCCAAACCAATCATACCACCGGTAAATGCCAATGGAATGGTAAACAAAATAATGAATGGCGAAAGGAGACTCTGGAACTGTGCCACCATAATCAGGTAAATCAATACAAACCCTAATGCAATCGCCTTCAGGAGTTGGATTACCATGTCCATAACCTGCTCTGTTTCCCCTTCAATTTCAACACTATATCCTTCCGGAGTTTTATAATTCTTTAATTCATCTTCTAGTTCACGGGACAACAATGTGGTATTATAACCATCTTTCGTTTCTGAAGTAACTGCAATGTAACCAGTCTGATTCATTCTCGTTAATTGTTTTGGAGAATCTTCCATAACAATCTTTGCGAACTTGGAAAGTTTATACTTCTTTGTAACCTGTTCTCCCTGTTCATTCATCTTTGTGGCAGTAACTTTCATATCAAGAAGATTCTTATCATTTAACGCATTTCTCTTATCAACAATATTGACTTCCACATCCTTAGCGCCCTTTGTCAAAGTAATAGAGCTCTTTTCTGTAGTCATCTTTCCTGCCAATTCCTGGAAAATCTGACCCACAGTCAGTCCCTTCTTCGATGCCTTATTTTTATCAATCAGAATATGAATCTGCTTATCCCCTTCTTCAATTCCGTTGGATACCTTATCTGTCCCGTCAATTTTTTCCATCATCTTCACGATGTCATTACTGATTTCAATTAATTTCTGGGAATCATCTCCATAAATATGAACTTCTAATCCGGAACCGGAAATTGCTGACATATCCATTCCAGAGGAACTAACTGCCAGTTCTTCACACTTCACATTCTTCGTCTTTTCTTCAATCTTCTTCTGTAAGTCCTTAATTTCTGAAACTGTATTCACATCATTTTTTGGAATGATATAGAACATGAAGGATGTATAATTATTTGTGCCTGCACCACCTAAAGCTGTAGCTGCAGAAGCAGCACCGCCATCCATTACAGCAACCTTTTCAATTTCATCCATTTTTGCAAGAATATCAGAAACCTGATCAGCAGTTTCATATGCTTCTTCTTTCTTAACATTCTTATCTAATGTCAATGTAATATTTACCTGTTCGCTGACACTCTCACCCATCATTTCCAATCCGGTACTGAATGCCTGAATGGTACAAACCACTAATAATAAGATGGAAATTGCTAACGGAACAATCTTAAATCGCAAGCAAAATTCTAATACCTTTGCGTATTCACGCTTCATCTTATCAAAGACTCTGTGCTTAATTGGAGAAGTCTTTTTCAGTGCATAAGAGCTAAATGTCGGTACGACAGTCAATGCAACGATTAATGATGCTACCAAGGCATATGTAATTGTCAATGCAAACGGAATCAAAATCTGACTAACCACACCACTTACAAATACCATCGGAATAAATACACAAATTGTAGTCATAGTTGAAGCAACAATTGGTGCTGCCACCTGCTTTGCGCCCTGAACTGCCGCTCTTGCCGGCGAAAGACCTTTATTTCTTAATCGGTAAACATTTTCCACCACTACGATAGAATTATCTACCAGCATACCAATACCAATACACAAACCAGACAATGACATCATATTCAATGTCATGCCGGAGAAGTACATAATTACAATGGCGAACAATACACTAAACGGAATACTGAATGCAACGATAATCGTTGGCTTCACGTCCTTTAAGAAAAGTACCAGGACAATAATGGCAAGAATTGCACCGAACAGAATACTGGTCAAAATACTCTCAATCATCTGGGTGATATAATTTGCCTGATCCATGATGGCTGTAACTTCCAGCCCCTTGTTCTTTTCCTGCATTTCCTCAAAGGCATCCTTTAAGTTATCAGACACCTCACTGGTATTTGCTGTACTTGATTTATAAATCGAAAGTAGCACGGATTCTTTTCCGTTCATCTTCGCATAACTTTCTCCTGCATTGTCAATCATGGTGATTTTCGCAACATCCGATAAGCGAATGGTTCCAACTCCTTTAATTTTTGTAAGAACCATATTCTTTAAATCTTTTTCATCCTTGTAATTTTCACCAACCTTAACAAGCCACTGCTTTCCATCCTTATCTTCCACATAACCTGCTGGCATTGCAAGGTTCTGAGAAGTAATGATTCCTGATAAGGTATCCAGACTCAATAATGCTTCAATGTTCGAATTTTCAATAGCTGCCTTTTTGGAATCTTCTAATTTCTTCTTACCATCTTCCAATTCCTTGGAAGCATTTTCAATCTGTGTCAAACCAGCTGCCATTTGGGCCTGACCAGAGCCAAATCCTACTGCGGCATCCAACGCACCGGAGAAGAGCTGTTCCTGTGTATCATCTAACCCCTCCATTTTCGAAGACATCTGGTTTACAACCATTTCTGCCGCTTTAATTTCAGTTGCAAGATTCGCTAATTCTGTATCAATCTGTGGGAGACGAACCTCTACAATATTGTAAAGCTGTTCCATACTTTCCACAGACAATTCTTTTGTTTGGTCACTCGGGGCAGACTGCTTCATAAAGTCAATAACCTTCTTGAAGTTCGCCTTATCCTTTAACCCTTCTTCAATACTTCCCGGAATTTCAATTCCCATTGCGGAAGCCATGGCACCTGCCTGTTCTTTCATTTGAGCCAATGCTTTATCCATCTGATTATAAGCATCCTCAATCTTCGCATCCTCATAAATCTTCTTTTCTGCTTCCAACGCTGCCTTGCTAGCTTTCAGACTGTTTAAAGAAGATTCATATGCAGCTTTCGTAGCCTGGGCATTGGAAATTTTCACATATCCTTCTGCCAGTTTTCCATTGGTAGAACTCTGGGTATCAGAAAGTTTATCCTTTTGCCCTTCCAATTCACCCTTGGCACTCTTCAATTCACTTTCAGCGTCATCAATCTTATCTTGAGCCTCTGCCAGTTTCTCATTGGTCTGATAGAGAATCTTATCATTAATCTTCTTAATTTTTTTCTTGCTCAAACGGATTTCCACAGAATCATCCACGCCACCGGATGCCGAAACACTGGCAACACCTTCCTGACGTTCAATGTTCGGAATCATTGTTTCATCTACAAATTCTGTGATTTCCTTAATATCTTTCCCTTTGAATTCCACGCTGGCATACATCGTGGCAAGCATATCCATACCAATTTCCATGATATTTGGCTTTCCACATTCTTCCGGAAGTTCCACTGTATCCACCGCCTGGGAAATACGTACCAATGCTGCATTCATATCTGTATCGTCTGCAAACACTAGCATAACCATACTATAGTTTTCTGCAGAAGTACTCTGAATTTTTTCCACACCATTAATAGTTCCCAGTTTACTCTCTAATACTTCTGTTACGTCCTTCTCCACTTTTTCCGGACTCGCACCCGGCTCCGTAGTAATTACTAGCATATACGGAAGTTCCATATTCGGTAACAAGTCTGTCTGCATATTTGACAAACTTACGCCACCGATAATCATCACTACGATTACTGCTACGATAATTATAAACGGCTTCTTTACACAAAATTTCGTCATTTCATATCTCCTATCTCTATTAATGCTTTTCCCTAATTTGCATCACATTTTTTATGTCATTTTCACTTCATTATACTTTCTTTCCGTGTTAGTTTCAACTAAGTTTTACATTTTTTCAAAAAAGTAAAAAAAAGAATTGCTAAAACGAATCATTTTAACAATTCTCTTTTCACCTTACTTCTTTTCTTTTGCTATACCATTCTGAAAACTCTCTACTTCTTTCTTAACAACATTACTCAGAAGCACCATACTGATCAGATTTGGAATTGCCATCAGATAATTTGCAATATCCGAAAAATTCCAAACCACATCCAAAGCTGTTGTTGCTCCTAGAAAAACAACACAGGCAAAGAAAATACGATACACCATATGATAGCGGTCTGTTCCCAAAATATACTCGATAGCTTTTTCCCCATTATATTCCCATCCGAGAATCGTGGAAAACGCAAAGAATGTTATTCCAATAGTTACTAAAAGTCTTCCGACACCTCCCAGTGCACTGGAAAACGCTGCAATGGTCAGCGGAGCTCCCATAACTAGTTTGCCTGCTTCATCGGTCATTCCAAGAACTCCTGACGATGCAATGCAAAGTCCGGTAATAGTACAAACCACAATGGTATCCCAGAACGTTCCGGTCATATTAATATATCCCTGCTTTACCGGTTCCTTCGTTGTTACCGCAGCTGCCGTAATTGCCGCAGAACCCAAGCCTGCTTCATTGGAAAAAATTCCTCTAGCCACACCAAAACGCATCGCCCGTGTCATGGATGCCACAATGGTTCCTAGGGCTCCTCCCGTCACTGCATTTGGTTGAACTGCCATTTTTAAAATCATCCAAGTTCCCGACGGAAGATTTTTATAATTGATGATAATAACCAGTAGTCCTGCCAAAATATAAAATACTGCCATTACCGGGACAATCACTGATGCAACCTTTGAAATCGATTGGATTCCACCGAAAATAATCAGCAACGTTACCCCTGCCAAAATTACTGCCACCAGTTCCACTGGAATCTGAAAGGTACTATTCAGTGCCGAAGAAATGGAATTGGCCTGGGTCATGTTCCCGATTCCCAAGGATGCAAACACGGCAAAAATCGCAAAACTCATTCCCAAAGCCGCTCCGAGCTTTTTATTTTTTAATCCATTTTTCATGGTGTACATTGGTCCACCAGCCATTTCCCCATCTTCATTTTTTTCACGATATTTAATTGCCAGCATACATTCGCTGAACTTTGTGGACAATCCCAAGAAGGCGGATACCCACATCCAGACCAATGCTCCCGGTCCCCCGGAAACCATCGCAGTGGCAACCCCCACAATATTTCCTGTTCCAATGGTTGCCGCCAACGCCGTGGTCAGTGCCGCAAACGGAGACACATCCCCTTCCCCCTCGCTTTTTTTTCTTGCTTCTTTACTTAACGTTTTCTTAATTGCATATGGTAAATTTCTCTGCGGACGAAATCGTAGTTTCACTGTCATAAAGATTCCCACTCCCAAAATGAGCACCATCATGACCTGGCCCAGTTGTTCGTCCACAAGCTCTAATAGCTTTGCAATATCCATGAAACCTCCCTCTTTCATTTCCGGTATCAACCGAAAAGAGAGTAGCTGTACTTGCAACCACTCTCCTGTCTCTTATTTCTTATTCAAATCGTTCAAAAATTCTTCCATAATGCCTTTGGCCTTCTTGGATTTCGAACGGACGAACATCATCACAAAGACGAGAACCACCGTTACAATTCCACACAATATCATATTCTCTTTCTGATTCTGATATGCTGACCAAATGAATCTGGCAGCGATTAGCAATGCTGCCACAATCACCATGGTATACAAATAAAATCCATAAGTGAATCTTCCCAGTAAAACTGTGCCATTTTCCTTTGCCGTCATCTTCCCACGAAAACTAACCGGGACATCTGCCTCGCCACCATGAAACTCTTCCGCCTTCAGGAAAATCTGAAGTTTGTGATTTTGTGCAATCACCTGAAGTTTCTTTTTCTCTGCTTTCGCCTGAATGACTTTCACTAAGGAACTTTCTTCCTGATTATATGTAAACTGCTTCATTATCTGCTTGCCCTAAACATTAAATCTTCCCATCTGCGGTCAACTTCCTTCTGATACTTTTCAATCAGATGCTCGTTTTCCGGTTTGAAAAGATGTTTGAATCTTCCCTGAGTCTTTAAGAACTCTTCGATTGGCAATGGATTCTTTGGTTCGTAGTTTACAATCCACTTTCCTTCAACCACTTCAAAAAGCTGCCAATATCTTGTTTCCACAGCGAGACGACAGATTTCCATAATATCATCCGTCTTGTACTTCCAACCTGTTGGACATGGAGCCATGATGTTTAAGAATGCAGGGCCATCTGTATAGATGGCACGTTCTGCCTTTGTATGTAAATCCTTCATTCCGTTGAAGAATGTAGTCTGTGCTACATAAGGAATGTCATGTGCTGCCAATACTGCAGCTAAATCCTTACGATACTGTTCCTTACCAACACTCTGACTTCCAACCGGTGTAGTTGTTGTATCTGCATACATTGGTGTTGCAGAAGAACGCTGTGTACCGGTGTTCATGTAAGCACCGTTATCGTAACAAACATAAGTATAGTTTGTTCCACGTTCCATCGCTCCTGACAATGACTGAATACCAATATCATAAGTACCACCGTCACCACCAAATACAATGAAACGATAATCATCTTTTACTTTTCCTTTACGCTTCATTGCTGCATAAGCACCAGCCACACCACTCATAGTTGAGCTGGCATTTTCGAAAGCACTGTGAATGTAGCTGTCTTCCCATGCCACATACGGATACTGGAATGAAGATACATTCAAACATCCTGTTGCGCAGCCGATAACTGCCTTATCTTCCGGTTTTAATCCGCGAAGAACGTTTCTTGCTGCGATGGTTGCACCACAACCTGCACACATTCTGTGACCTGGAGCAAAACGTTCCGGCTGGTTCATTACTTCCTTAAAATTATAACCCATCTTAGTTTTCCTCCTTTGATCTTAATCCCATATATCTGTAGGTTTCCCCGGTTTCACCGGTCTTATCAATTTCCTTTAATGTTTCGTAAACGCCAATCATATCTTCCACACGAACATCTCTACCACCAATACCGTACATAATATTGATAGTCTTTGCGGTACATCCTGCTGTGTACATTGCCTGCATTGTTTCTGCACCTACCGGACCACCATTTGTGGAGAAGGCTTCGCTTCGGTCCATCACTGCAACTGCCTTACAATTCTTTAATGCAGCGCCGATTTCCTTTCCAGGGAATGGACGGAAGGAACGAATCTTTACAAGACCAACCTTTTCTCCATTAGCTCTCATCTGGTCAATGGCATCCTTTGTTGTTCCTGCTGCCGAACCAATAATAACTACTGCATATTCTGCATCTTCCATTTTATATTCTTCAATCAGACCGTACTTACGTCCTGAAATTTTTTCAAAATCTTTTGCAACGTCAAGAATTACCTGTTTTGCATTTTCCATTGCATGTGCCTGTGCTTTTCTGGATTCCATATAGTAATCTGATACTGCATAAGGTCCCACTGCAAAGGTTTCTTCCGGATTCAAGAGATATTCCTTTGCTTCTCTTTCTCCTACGAATTCCTTAACAGTCAGGTCATCTAATAATTCCATATCGTTTACCGCATGACTGGTAATGAAACCGTCCTGGCAAATCATAATTGGAAGCATGACATCTGCATTTTCTGCAATATTGAATGCCATTACCATATTATCGTAAGCTTCCTGATTGTTTTCCGCATAAAGCTGAATCCATCCGGAATCTCTGGCCCCCATAGTATCAGAGTGGTCACAGTTAATATTTAAAGGTCCTGTCAAGGCTCTACAAACTGCTGCTAAAGCTACCGGCAATCTACTGGATGCTGCAACACCTAACACTTCCCACATGAACGCAAGACCTGCAGATGATGTGGCAGTCAATGCTCTGGCACCTGCCGCAGATGCACCCATTGCTGCTGACATAGAACTGTGCTCACTTTCTACGGTAATAAATTCTGTATCCACCAATCCGTTTGCCACATAGTTTGAGAAATACTGTGGAATTTCTGTGGATGGTGTAATCGGGAATGCCGGAAAGACATCCGGATTAATCTGGCGAAGTGCTGTAGCCACCGCTTCGTTTCCTGATAAAAGTACTCTCTTAGGCATTGCTCTTCACCTCCATCTTTAATGCTCCGAAAGGACATGCCTTTACGCAAATTCCACATCCTTTACAATGATCGTAATCAATATCCTGTCTCTTGTAATCCTTTACAGGAATTGCGCTGTCCGGACAAACCGGTACGCACAATAAACACTGCTTACATTTTTCCTCATCAACAACAGGAGCTACATTGGTCCAGTCTCCTGTTATGAAATGTTTGGTTGTTCCACAACCAACAATGGTATTTCCTCTGGTCACGTCCTGCCATGCGACATCCTGACCAAGTTTTGTAATATCTGACTTTGCCATTTATTTTACCTCCCTTAATGCTGTTCTAAGTGCTTCCATGTTTCCTTCAACCACTTCTGGCTTCTTAGCGAATTTATGCTTGAACGATCCTTCCATTTCTCTTAAGAACGTTTCATCATCAATTACACCTGTCACCTTAACAATGGCTGCAAGCATTGGAGAGTTCGGGAAGTTCTTTCCTAAGGTATCCATCGCAATCTGTCTTGCATCAACCGTGTAAACTTTTCCTTTATATCCATTTAAATGTGGGATAATTTCTTCTTTGCTTTTTGCTGTGTTAATCAAAATAGCTCCGTCTTCTCTTAATCCCTTTGTAACGTCAACACACTCGAGTAATGTTTCATCTACAACCACAACAAACTGTGGATCATAAATATTAGAATGTACACGAATCGGTGTATCACTGATTCTGTCATATGCAGTAATCGGTGCTCCCATTCTTTCCGGACCATATTCCGGAAATCCCTGTGCATTCTTTCCAGTTTTAAATGCCACTTCCGCTAAAAGCAGCGCTGCTGTTTTGGCACCCTGGCCACCACGACCGTGCCATCTGATTTCAAGAGTATTGTTCATTTCTTTTATCCTTCTTTCTCATATTTGAGTCATTCAAACCACACATCCCCAAAACCCACTTTTAGGCGTGCGTACCTATTATTATATCTAAACTATGTACGATTTTCAAGTAACAGTTCAGACATAAAAAAGCAGTGGCACCGGAAGCATGCTCGCATGCTTCCGGTGCCACTGCTTTTTTATGTATCGAGCGCCCCAATGATGAGCAAAACTCATCTGCGCAGCAGATGTTCTGTGCCACAGGCACTGTTTTGCGAATCGCTGGGGGGCTGAACTGTTACCCTCTTATTTATTCATCGTACTCGTCGTCCCAATCATCATAGTCGTCATAGTCATCCCAGTCGTCTTCATCCTCATAGTCTTCTTTCTCCTCATCAGAATTATCCTCCGGATAGCTAACACTATGACTGATCACATCTCCACTTTTTCCATCAATCGTAAAAATATGTTCTTTATCCCCATCGCCGCCTAAGATGATATGATAATTTTGGTTAGAAAGATATGCAGACGCTACATAAACCTTTCTCCTGCTAATTTTCGATGCACTTACCGCAATAGATTTTGCTTTTTCTAACCCAATATAATCGTCTTCGGATGCATGATTCGTTTCCTTAGAAGAACTTATCTGCTTTCCACCAGAACTTTGCTTCTTCCCCTCTTCAGATTTCTGTTGTTTCTTCTTCGTGGTTTCTTCCTTCATTGACGTTGTTTCCTTTGCGCCCCTCGTTGTTTCCGAAACAACCTCTTCACTGCTATTCATTTCCGCCTCAATGCGTTTCGATGCTCTCTCCTTTGCACTCTTCGGTGTACAACCACTGAACATTCCCACGGATACCATCAGCATGGTTCCCACCAGGATTCCTTTTCTGAGTCTTTCGTTTTTCATAATACTGTGCCTCCTTCAGCTTTCTATACCATTGAAACGAAAGAATGTGGAGTTTTATTTCATTTGTTTTTGCGACTTTTACCTTATCTTTTTCAGTTTCCTGTTTTGCATAGTACACTTTTTAGATTACATTTCGGCGAGCATACCTTACTTTTCTCATTTCCTTGCCTCGTATGGTACACTTTTAAGAAGTTAATTTTCAGCGTGTACCTTACATTTCTACCTTTTCCACTTCTTATGGTACAGCCATAAAAAATTCTTTCTGCAACTGTACCTTGACGTGCTCATTTCGTCCAAACATATGGTACACCTGTAAAAATCCCAAACTCCAACTGTACCTTGACCTACTCTTTTCGTCCAAACGTATGGTACACCCATAAAAATCCCAAACTCCAAGCGTACCTTAATCTACTCATTTTTCCCAAACATATGGCTTCTCTCTTTTTTAATATCCCCGAATCGAGAAACTATTTTCCTGAATCACGTCCATGCTTTTCACGCTAATGTCTTCAATCCAGATATAACGCTGCTTTTCCAGTTGAAGAATCATCTGGTCAATATCGGCTTCGGTGCCCTGCACTTCCATTTCTACCCGACCGTCATAGCAGTTTCGCGCCCAGCCGGTAAGACCTAAAGATTGAGCAATATAGTAGGACTTGTATCGAAATCCCACCCCCTGAACTCTTCCCGAAAAGAAGATATGTTTCCTGACTTTTTCCATTATCTTTCCTCTCATTAAAATCTTTGTAAAAAACATTATATAATTTTTTTTTTTATTAATGCAACAATTTTCGAAATATACTACACTACCTATATGAAGGTGTAAAGCTTTATAACCGAAATCAAACGAAACTTGATGATAGATAAGGAGAACCATATGACGTACAACAAGGAAAATCTATCCCTTGCCATGACCGGCAACCAGAATGCCTTTTCCCAAATTTACGAGGAGATTCATTCTGATTTATATCGAATGGCACTTTATATGTGTGGAAACCCCGGTATGGCTGAGGATATCGTAAGTGAAACTATTTTAGATGCTTATAAAGGAATTCACAATTTAAAAGATGCAGAGAACTTCGAAGCTTGGATTATGAAGATTCTGTCTGCAAAAGTAAAGCGGTCCTTTAAGAAAAACTACAATAGTTTTTCCGTTCATAATCCTATGGCTCGGTCTTTGGATGATACAGAACTCAGTTCACCGGATCATTCTGAGCGAGGGATTTTCCGAACAGACATTTTACAGGCAATGATTTCATTAAAGTCCATTGACCGCATAATCATCTCCCTTTGCGTCATCCAAGAATATACCAGCGAAGAGGCAGCAAGGATTTTATCCATGAAAGCTTCTTCCCTTCGTTCCCGATTAAATCGAGGTTTGAAAAAACTGAAAACAGAATTGGAGGAAAACGGTTATGAATAAAATGAATTCTTATAACGATATTGATAATGAAAATTTAGAGATTGCTCAGAAAATAAAAGAAGAAAGTCATCAGATTCCTATTAAGGAGCCAATTGCTTTTGAGGAATTATTAAAAGAAGCTGAAACAAAGCAACCAAAAAGGACGTCGGTAAACTTCCGCCGACTTACCACCATTGCTGCATGCTTTGTAGTAGCCATCGGTGTTGGTTCCTCTGTGTTCCTGTTCAATAGTCACAAGAATCAAAGACGAACCTTGTTTTCGGAAAAACAGGCAATTGCAACGGCATCGGACTACGACCAGATTTACAACATTTTGAAATCAAACTATTTATCCCTCTCGCCTCAGAGCAGAGAAGACTACGGCATTAGACATTCCCAAAACATGATTGTAGAGGAGGACGCATCCTTCAGAGAAACCAATGATGTCAGCAAATCTACTGTTGGCAGTTCTTCTGAAGCAGGTTATTCCAACGAGGAAAAGGATTACAGCCAGACCAATGTTCAAACAGAAAACATTGACGAAGAAGACATTATCCGCACCAATGGCAATTATATTTTTACCTTGCACCAGACTTCTCTTATGGGGATTACCCCAAAGTACACCATAACGATTTCAAAGGTTGATAGAGAAGCTGTTTCCACAGTATCTACCATTGACCTTCCAATAAATAATATTGAAACTTTCTGCGGATTGTATGTTTATGAAGATTACCTGATGACCATCGGTACAACTGCTTCAGAGTATTATGATACATCAAAGAAGGCAATCACCGGTCAGACCACAGTATACACCTATAATATTTCCGACGCTGAAAAGCCGGTATTAGAGAGCACTAACATTCAGGATGGTTATTATATTTCTTCCCGGATGAAGGAACAATATCTCTACACGATCACCTCAAAAATGGTATTTTCCGGAACTGTTTTCAGCGAAGAACACTTCATTCCTGAAATAAATCAGAAGAAAATTTCTTCTTCTAATATTTACCTTTCAGACAATGGGTCCGCCAACGGATTTACTGTGATAACAGGACTGGATGTCACAAAGTCTTCCGACTTTTCTTCAGTACAATCCGTGTTAGGTAATACAGAACAGATTTATGCAAGCCAGAACAATCTTTATGTCATCAATAATTACGAAAAACAGGAACTTTCCGAACCTGACAAAGACGAATATTTTCCGAAAGGTTCCTACAGGAATTCTGACGAAGAAGATTATGCATACGATTTCATTAAGGAACAATATCCCAACGTTAACCTGGATGAGGTTGTTCAAAAACGCGATAAGAAACAGTGTCACTATACCAGTATAATGGACATTGTAAAATTTTCTTATAACAAAGGAACTGTAAAATTCGTCGCCACAACGGAAACGGAAGGAAACGCCGAGAACAATTTGTTCTTTGACGAAAAAGACGATTACCTTCGTTTTGTGGCAACGAATTCATCCTCCAGGTCCTTAGGATACCGTTACACATTCTTTGATGAAAAAGGCAAAGAACTCTATCATTATTACGATTCCATATCCTACACCGCTTCAGAGGATAAGGATTCCACCACATCTGTTATTGTCCTGGATACTAGCTTAAAGAAAGTAGCTTCCATTAACGGACTGGCATACGGAGAAGACCTTTATGCCGCCAGATACCTGGGGGACTATGGTTACTTTGTAACTTTCCAACAGACTGATCCATTGTTTACAGTGGATTTCTCAGATATGAAGCATCCGAAAATTGCCTCAGAACTAAAGATGCCTGGATACTCCAGTTATTTACATTTCTATAAAGACAACCTGCTTTTCGGTTTGGGCGAAGAAGATTACCACGGAAACGATCTATTGAAACTTGAAATGTATGATATTTCTGAGAACAATGCAAAACAACAGGGCAAATTGCTGATTGGTACGGATTCGGAATATTCAGATTATTCCTCAGATGCAATATCAGATTATAAGGCACTACTCATTGATCTGGAAAAGAACCTGATTGGTTTTTCCTACACGCAGCGTATCTATTTGGGATATTGTGTTGATGACTATTACAACGATTCACCAACAGGCTGCGACCCGCATAGCTATACATTCTACGACTTATACACCTATCAGAATCAACAGTTTAAACGAGTTCTTCACATTGAATTATCTGAAAACGAAAACCTCGGTGTATTCGACGAAGCTTGTGTTCGCGGATTCTATATCAACAATTACTTCTATGTTGTTGACAGAGATAACGGAATATATGTAGTAAACTTAGATACTTACAAGGAAGGAACAAAACCCGTATTCCATAAATTTTAAGGAATCAAAAAAGGGAGTATCCAATCGGATACTCCCTTAAATTTTATCTTATTCTGTTACTTCTGATGATTCTTCAACTTCTAATACTTCTTCAAATTCTAATGTTTCGCCTTCATCAAAAGAGATTTCATCTTCTCCTTCAAATGTTGGGATAGCACTTGTAGTATCAAGTTTTACACCATTATAACGCTTCATTCCTGTTCCGGCTGGGATTAACTTACCAATCAGAACATTTTCCTTAATACCAAGGAGTGGATCAACCTTACCCTTGATAGCAGCATCTGTAAGAACTCTTGTTGTTTCCTGGAATGATGCAGCTGAAAGGAATGAGTTTGTAGCAAGAGATGACTTTGTGATACCCAGCATAATCTGTGTACCTTCTGCTAATTCCTTGCCTTCCTTCTCTAAATCTTCGTTTACTTCGTTGAAGTCTAATACATCAACAGTTGTTCCCGGAAGGAATTCAGAATCTCCGGCTGCGTCTACACGAATCTTCTTAAGCATCTGACGAACAATAACTTCGATATGTTTGTCATTGATGTCTACACCCTGAAGACGGTAAACCTTCTGTACTTCACGGATCATGTAATCCTGCACGGCACGAAGTCCCTTAATACGAAGTAAGTCGTGTGGATTGATACTACCTTCGGTAAGTTCATCACCGGCTTCAATCATTCCACCGTCTGTAATCTTCGGATTCATACGAGATCCGTAAGGAATCAGGTATGCCTTTTCTTCTCCTGTTTCCGGATTTGTTACGATAATTTCACGTTTCTTCTTGTTTTCTTTGATTTCAGTTCTTCCACCAAATTCAGCAAGAATTGCAAGACCCTTAGGTTTTCTTGCTTCAAACAATTCTTCTACTCTAGGAAGACCCTGAGTGATATCGTCACCGGCTACACCACCAGTATGGAATGTTCTCATGGTAAGCTGTGTACCAGGTTCACCGATAGACTGAGCTGCGATGATACCAACGGCTTCACCAACCTGAACTCTCTGTCCGGTAGCCATGTTTGCACCGTAACACTTAGCACAAACACCGATGTGTGAACGACAAGTAAGAATTGTACGAATCTTAACTTTATCAACACCTGTTGCAACGATTGCTGCTGCACGCTTAGGTGTAATCATATGATTTGCTTTAACAATCATATTTCCATCTGCATCAAAGATGGATTCTGCAGCAGTTCTTCCTGTAATTCTTTCTTCCAGGGTTTCAACTACTTCGTTACCATTCATTAATGCTTCGATTTCCATATAAGAGATTGCATCTCTGTTTTCACAACAGTCAACATCACGAATAATTAAATCCTGTGATACGTCAACCAAACGTCTTGTAAGGTATCCGGAATCGGCTGTACGAAGCGCTGTATCGGAAAGACCCTTACGAGCACCATGGGCAGAGATGAAGTATTCCAATACGTCAAGACCTTCACGGAAGTTTGACTTGATTGGTAATTCGATGGTTCTACCGGTTGTATCAGCCATCAAACCACGCATTCCGGCAAGCTGCTTAATCTGCTGGTTAGAACCACGGGCACCGGAATCGGCCATCATGTAGATGTTGTTATAACGGTCCAAACCTGTTAACAGAGCGTCAGTCAACTTATCATCGGCTTTCTGCCATGTTCCAATAACTTCTCTATATCTTTCTTCGTCAGTCATAAATCCACGACGATAGTTCTTTGTAATCTTTTCGATTGTTTCTTCCGCATCTGTAAGAATCTGTTTCTTGGATTCCGGAATGGTCATATCGGAAATGGATACTGTCATGGCAGCTCTAGTAGAGAACTTATACCCCATTGCCTTAATATCATCTAATACTTCGGCGGTCTTTGTTGCTCCGTGGTTATTGATAACCTTTTCAAGAATCTGCTTTAACTGTTTCTTTCCTACATGGAAATCTACTTCAAACTTCAAGAAGTCTTCATCGTTTTCTCTCTTAACGAATCCTAAGTCCTGAGGAAGGATTTCATTGAAGAGACAACGTCCTAATGTTGTATCAACAATACCGGATACTTCTTCTCCATTTGCATTAAATGCAGTCTTATGAACACGAATCTTCTGGTGAAGTGTGATCTCTCCGTTTTCGTAAGCAAGGATTGCCTGATTTACAGAGCTGAAGGAATGTCCGAAAACATCCATTGGCTTACAGATTACAACTCTGTCTTCATCCTGGAATCTGATATAAGCGTCCGCATCAACAGTTCCCTGATTGATTGCTTCGTAAAGTTCTTCCTTGGTTTCAAAAACAGTTTCGTATGCCTGCGCTGCAATTGCTTCATCCTTAGAATGGTCAACCATCTTTTCCATTGTAAGGTAGTAAATACCAAGTACCATATCCTGTGAAGGAACGGCTACCGGTGCACCGTCTGAAGGCTTTAATAAGTTGTTTGGAGAAAGTAATAAGAATCTACATTCTGCCTGAGCCTCTACGGAAAGTGGAAGGTGAACGGCCATCTGGTCACCGTCGAAGTCGGCGTTGAAGGCTGTACATGCAAGTGGATGAAGCTTTAAAGCCTTACCTTCTACAAGGATTGGCTCAAATGCCTGAATACCAAGTCTGTGAAGTGTAGGTGCACGGTTAAGCATAACCGGATGCTCTGTAATAACATCCTCAAGTACATCCCAAACATCAGATTCAAGTCTCTCAACCATCTTCTTTGCCTGCTTAACGTTTAATGCCTTCTCCTGCTTTACAAGCTCATGCATAACGAAAGGCTTGAAAAGCTCGATA